>NZ_CP157199.1:1372499-2058748 GCF_039954625.1 Pontimicrobium sp. SW4 | reverse complement strand
GGATAATCTTCGTGAGACCAATCTAATAATGAATAATAAAGCCCTAATTTTAAACCTTCTTTTCTAACAGCTTCAGCAAATGGTGTTATTAGGTCACGCTTTGCTTTTGTTTTTTTAATAACATTTAGATTACTTTGTTTGGTATTCCATAAAGCAACACCATCATGGTGTTTGGTAGTTATAACTGTATATTTTGCACCACTTTCCTTTATGAGTTTTGCCCAATATTCTGGATTGTATTTTTTTGCATTAAACCCATTGAGCTGTTTCATATATTCATTGTAAGGAATATAACCATTGTAGAAGGACCAAGATTCATCTATACCATTTACACTGTAAATTCCCCAATGAATAAAAATGCCTAATTTGGCATCTTTAAACCACTCTAATCGTTCTTCTTTCGGGATTTCTTTAGTTTGAGAATAAATTTTTATTGAAAAACTTACGAATAGCAGTACTATAAATATTCTAGTGATATTTTTTTTCATTTTATGATTTAGAGGTTGGTTTTTACTCTTCTGCAACAGACGTTCCTTTTTCAACAAAATTTTTAAAATCAATCATATATTTTTTAGATTGTTTTTTAAATGCTCCAGGCATTAAAAACACCATGACTTTCATCATGAAGCCTGAGGGTTGAAATTCACATTTAGATTCCCATTTAGTAAGTCCTTCTGGTGTTTCTTCAAAAAAGTTTTCCTGTATATTATACATACCTTTAGTGCTGTATGTAGCATGAAACTCTTTAGGAAAATTACGTTTGGTAATAGTTTCTATAAGTGATAATTCACGTTTACCCATTTTGTAATTCAAACACATTTTAGCACCAACTTCACCTGGAGTGCCTGAAATATGCTCGCTAGATATAAGCCCCTTTTGCCAATGCCTCATATTGTCTACATTGTCCATTTTTTTAATGACTTCGTTTCGAGGCTTTTCAATAGTGACGTTTACAGAATATTTCATAATATTTTTGTATTTGTGTTTTTAAAGATAGAGTACATTTTTAATAAATAAAAATAATATACCTAAGGAGTACGAATCCTAGTTATGTATCGTTAAGTTATTACTTGTTTAATCTTTTAAATATATTATTTTTGCTACAATTCAATAAAAGCCCATATCTTATGAGAACATACATTTTTTATACGTGTGTTATTTTATTCTCAGCACTTTTTACTAATGCACAATCTAAAAACGAGGATATTCTTTTTACAGTTGGAGATAGTCCTGTACTAGCTTCGGATTTTCTACGAGTTTATAATAAAAACTTAAATTTAGTTAAAGATGAATCTCAAAAAGATGTAGATCAATATTTGTCATTATTTGTTAATTATAAATTAAAACTTGCCGAAGCTAAAGCACTAGATTTTCATAAAAAACCACAATACATTAGAGAGTTAGATGGTTATAAAAAGCAATTAGCAAAAAACTACTTAGTTGATAGTGAGGTGACTGACGCCTTAGTGACAGAGGCTTACGACAGAATTTTATACGATATTAATGCTAAGCATATTTTATTTAGGTTAGATCCATCAAGAAAAGACACTTTAGAAGTCTATAATAGGTTGATAAATCTTAGAGAACGTTTTAAAAATGAAGATTATGATACACTAAAAAAAGAACTTCATAATGGAAACACCATTTTAGTTGAAGATTTAGGATATTTCTCGGCATTTAAAATGGTATATGATTTTGAAAATGAAGCGTTCAATACAAATGTTGGAGAAGTGTCCATGCCTTTTAGAACACAATTTGGTTATCATATAGTTAAGGTGCTAGATAAGCGTAAATCTAGAGGCGAAATTACTGCTGGACATATTATGATTTCTAAGAATCAAGTAGATTCAAGTGAAAATCCTGAAACTAGAATTAAAGAAATATATAAACTTATTGAACAAGGGCAAGAATTTGAATTATTAGCAAAACAATTTTCTCAAGATAAGAGTTCATCTAGTAAAGGAGGAAAATTAGCACCTTTTAAAAGCGGACAATTAAGTTCTACTATTTTTGAAGACATAGCTTTTAATTTACAAGAAGATGAAGCAATTTCTAAGCCTTTTGAGTCGGAATATGGATGGCATATTGTTAAACGTTATAGTCTCAAACCTATTGGTAGTTTTGAGGATATGAAATACGAACTTGAAAATAAAGTAAGTAGAGATTCGCGTTCAAAACTTATTAATGCTTCAATGCAAAATAAGTTAAGGAAACAATATAATGTTAATAGCGAAAATTCTGCAAAGAAGTATTTCGTATCTATATTAAATGACGATTTTTACGCAAGAAAATGGCAGCTTCCTGAAGATTTTGATAAGGCTAAAACAATTTTAACTATTGGTGATAAACAATGGATTTATAAAGATTTTGTAAGCGTTTTAAGATCACAGCAAAAAGGAAATACACATGGTAAAACTTTTGAAGACATTGTAGATGAAGCTTACGAGATATTTTTAAATACTTGTGTTTTAAATTATCATGAAGAAAATCTAGAAAATGTAAATCAAGAATTTGCTCAAATTTTAAACGAATATAGAGAAGGACTGTTATTATTCGATTTAATGGAAACAAAAATATGGAACGCTGCAAAAAGTGATACCTTGGGTATTGAATCTTATTACAATCAAAATAAACAAAAATATAAACAAAGTACTCAAGTAGAAGCAGTGGTAGCAACAGCATCTCAAGAAAAAGATATAAAGATTGTTGCAAGTTTGCTTAAAAATAATGAGACAGTTGAAAGTATTAAAGAAAAGCTCAACACAAATGGCAAGCAAAATGTAATATTTACCTCTGGAACTATGGAGGCAAATCATCAAGCATTACCAAAAGGATTTCAATTTAAAGAAGGTATTTCAAAAATTTATGTTCAAAATAATATGTATTATGTTGTGAAGGTTAGCAAAGTAAAACCAGAATTTTTTAGAACTCTTGATGAAGCTAGAGGTATGGTTATTAACGATTACCAACAACAAGTAGAGCAAAATTGGATAGAAGACTTAAAAAACAAATATGAGGTCACAATCAATCAAGACGTTTTAAGTAAAGTTAAAACACAAATTAATAACTAATTGACAGTTAAAAAACTTATATCGACCTTGTTACTTGTAATGATTATATACTCATGCGATTTTTTTAAAAAATCTCAAGATGAAGACGTAATTGCAAGAGTAAATGATACGTATTTATACAAAAGCGATATAGAAAACTTAGTTACCGAAACTACCTCAAAGGAAGATAGCACTATTCGCGTTAATAATTATATTAACCATTGGGCAACACAGCAGTTGTTAATGGATGGAGCACAATTAAACTTAACTCAAGAAAAACAAGAAGAATTTAATCAACTTGTAGAGCAGTATAAAAACGATTTATTTATTAAAGCTTATTTAGAAGCATTAGTAACCAGAAGTATTGATACCACAGTTACCGAGCAAGAAGCTAAAGAAGTTTACGATAGAAATCAAGAAACATTTAAACTTAACGAAGAGCTAATTAAGTTTAGATATATAAATGTAAACGAAAATATTGTAAATCTAGAGGAGATTGAAAAGCAATTTAAACGATTTAATGATGAAGATAAGAAGGTGTTGGATTCAATCGCAATTCAGTTTAAATCCTATTCATTAAACGATTCTATTTGGATTAGAGCAAATCAAGCTATTTTAAAAATCCCAGCTTTAAATGCAGAAAATAAAAAAGAACTGTTAAAAAAATCTAATTTTATACAACTCAAAGATTCATTAGGTTTATATTTGATGCATACAAATGAAGTGCTATTGCGTAACGAAAATGCACCTATAGAATTTGTAATGCCAACAATTAAGCAAATCGTTATAAACAAACGAAAGTTGGAGTTTATTAAAGAATTAGAAAAAGACATCACAAAAGATGCTATTAAAAACAAACAATTTGAAATTTTTAACTAAAGTGAAATATTTTGTATTAAGCATGTTAATGCTATCGTCATTTATAACAATGGCACAAGAGATTATTGAGGAAAAGAAGGAGGAGGAAAAAGTTAAGAAAAATATAGATCCTTCACAACGAATTAAACTAGATGGTGTTGCAGCTGTAATTGGTGATTATGTTGTATTAGATTCTGATATTGATAAACGCATAGAACAAGCTCGAGCAGCAGGTCAATCTTTAGAAGGACAATCAAGATGCGAAATTTTTGGATCTCTATTAGAAGAAAAATTATATATGCATCATTCTGTCCAAGATAGTATTGTGATTAACGATGCCGAAATTAGTGCAAACGTCGACCAGCAAATAAATGCTATGTCTCAACAAATTGGAAGTCTTGAAAAGTTAATTGCTTTTTATAAGAAAGAGACTGAGCAAGAACTGAGAGACGAAATGTACACGCTTAATAGAAATCAGAGAATGGTTCAGTTAATGCAACAAGATATTATTGACAAAATTGAAGTAACACCAGAAGAAGTAAGACAGTTTTATAATAGAGAGCTAAAAGCTGACCCTCCACAATTTGGCACCGAATTGCGATTGGCACAAATAGTTGTTATTCCTGAGACCACTCCTGAAGAAGAACAAAAAGTTATAGACAGGTTAAATGAATTTAGAACAGACGTTTTAGAAAATGGAGCAAGCTTTACCACAAAAGCAGTACTATACTCTGAAGATGGAGGATCTAAAGGTTCAGGTGGGAAATATACTTTAAACAGAAAGCGTCCCCTAATGGTTAAAGAATTTAGAGAGGTTGCTTTTTCACTTGAAGAAGGCGAAATTTCTGCACCATTTAAAAGCGTTTATGGATATCATATTATCCAGTTAGAAAAAATTAGAGGGCAAGAGTATGATACAAGACACATTTTACTTAAGCCTAAATTAACTAATGCAGACATAGCTAAGGCAAAAGAGGAAATAGAAAATGTTAGAGAGAAAATAATTGCTGGCGAAATTTCGTTTGCAGATGCTGCATTAGAAGTGAGTGATGAAGAAGAAACAAAGTTTGAGGGCGGACAGTTAATTAACCCAGAAACTAGAGATTATGTTTTTCCTCTAACAAAAATAGACCCAGAACTTTACGTTCAAGTACAAGATTTAAAAAATGGAGAAGTAAGTCCGGTTTATACTGAAAGTGATCTTGTAAATCAAGTGAAATTTAAAATTTTAACTGTTACAGATAGGATTGATGAACATAAAGCAGATTTTGCAAAAGATTACCTAAAAATTAAAGAATTAGCCTTATATAATAAACAGTTAGAGATAATTGGAAAATGGCAAAAAGAAAAAATCATGGAAACGTACATAAAAATAAATGGTGAGCATCGTGAATGTGATTTTAAAGCAAATTGGTTAAAAAAAGAAGAAAGATAATTTATGTCTGATGTTGCTGCTATTGAACAACTTGTATCTAGATACAAGGATTTAAAAAAAGAGATTGGTAAGGTAATTGTCGGTCAGGAAGAAGTCGTAAATCAAATACTTATTTCTGTATTTTCAGGAGGTCACTCTTTATTAATAGGAGTTCCAGGATTAGCAAAAACCTTAATGGTAAATACCATTGCACAAGCTTTAGGGTTAGATTTTAAGCGTATTCAATTTACACCAGATTTAATGCCAAGTGATATTCTTGGGAGTGAAATATTAGATGAAGACCGTCATTTTAAATTCATAAAAGGACCAATTTTTGCTAATATTATTTTAGCAGATGAGATTAACAGAACACCTCCAAAAACGCAAGCAGCATTATTAGAAGCGATGCAAGAACGTGCTGTGACAGTTGCAGGACACCATTACAAATTAGATTTACCATACTTTGTGTTAGCAACCCAAAATCCAATTGAACAAGAAGGAACATATCCTTTACCTGAAGCACAATTAGATCGTTTTATGTTTGCTATTAATTTAAAATATCCAACGTTCGAAGAAGAAGTGCAAGTTGTAAAAACAACAACTTCAGATGAAACTGCTACGGTAAACCCACTTTTTTCTGCTAAAGAGATTATAGATTTTCAGCATGTACTGCGTCGTATTCCTGTAGCAGATAATGTTATTGAGTATGCAGTAAGAATGGTTGGTAAAACTAGACCAGATAGTGATTCTGCTTCTGATTTGGTGAAACAATATATTGATTGGGGAGCAGGACCTAGAGCGTCTCAAAATTTAATCCTAGCTGCAAAAACACATGCTGCCATTAATGGAAAGTTTTCACCAGATATTGAAAATGTACAAGCAGTTGCAAACAGTATTCTTCGTCACAGAATTATAAAAAACTACAAAGCCGAAGCAGAAGGTATTTCCGAAGAACAAATTATTAAAAGCCTGTTTTAGTAGGTTTTTTTTATTTTCTAGAGACTTTTACTATTGTTAATTTAATATTTTTTCAACATCAAAATTATTGATTTGATAAAATATTAATTAAAAAACATTGATTTATTGAATAATATTTAGTTTTTGCTCTATATTGTTGTGTATTTTTTAAAATATATTAATATTTTGTACTTTTGCATAAGATTAAAATAGTATAAAAATTTAAAATTAAAGTATATGGCATTCGATATAGGCATGATAAAAAAAGTGTATAGTCAAATGGCTGAACGTGTTGATGCAGCACGTAAAGTTGCAGGTAAACCACTAACACTTTCTGAGAAAATTTTATACAGCCATTTGTGGGATGGAAACCCTACAAAGGTTTTCGCTAGAGGTAAAGATTATGTCGATTTCGCTCCAGATAGAATTGCATTGCAAGATGCTACTGCACAAATGGCATTATTACAGTTTATGCAAGCAGGAAAAAAGAAGGTTGCTGTGCCAACAACTACCCATTGTGATCATTTAATTCAAGCTAAAAACGGTGCTAGTATAGATTTGCAAAGTGCCTTAAACACAAGTAACGAGGTATTTAATTTTTTAGAGTCCGTATCTAATAAATATGGGTTGGGATTTTGGAAACCAGGAGCTGGAATTATACACCAAGTAGTTTTAGAGAATTATGCTTTCCCTGGTGGAATGATGATTGGTACCGATTCGCATACAGTAAATGCTGGTGGATTAGGTATGGTTGCTATTGGAGTTGGAGGTGCTGATGCTGTAGATGTAATGGCAGGAATGGCTTGGGAATTAAAGTTTCCAAAACTAATAGGTGTAAGGTTGATAGGAAAACTATCAGGTTGGACGGCACCAAAAGATGTAATTTTAAAAGTTGCTGAAATATTAACTGTAAAAGGAGGTACTGGAGCTATTGTAGAATATTTTGGACCAGGAGCGACTTCTATGTCTTGTACAGGAAAAGGGACTATTTGTAATATGGGAGCTGAAATTGGAGCAACAACATCAACGTTTGGTTATGACGACTCTATGGAGCGTTATTTACGTGCTACTGATAGAGCAGATGTTGCAGATGCAGCAAATAAAGTGAAAGATTATTTAACAGGAGATGTCGAAGTATATGCAAATCCAGAGCAATATTTTGATCAGGTTATTGATATTAATTTATCTGAGTTAGGACCATTATTAAATGGGCCTTTTACACCAGATTTATCAACACCAGTTGGAAAGGAGATGACAGAAAAGGCAAAAGCTAACGATTGGCCGATGAAAGTAGAATGGGGATTGATTGGTTCTTGTACCAATTCATCTTACGAAGATTTATCTCGTGCTTCATCTATTGCGCAACAAGCTTTGGATAAAGGCGTGAAAATGAAATCTGAGTTAGGAATTAATCCAGGTTCAGAACAAGTACGTTTTACTGCTGAACGCGATGGAATTATCCAGATATTTGAAAAATTAGACGCTAAAATATTCACTAATGCTTGTGGACCATGTATTGGTCAATGGGCTAGATATGAAGATCCAAAAAATGCACCAAAAAATAGTATAGTGCATTCTTTTAATAGAAACTTTGCTAAGCGTGCAGACGGAAATCCAAATACACATGCATTTGTTGCTTCACCTGAATTAACGGCTGCAATTGCTATTGCTGGGCGATTAGACTTTAACCCATTAACAGATAAGTTGATAAATGAAGACGGTCAAGAAGTTATGTTGGATGAGCCAACTGGATGGGAGTTACCTCCTAAAGGTTTCGCAGTTGATGATAATGGCTATTTAGAACCAAAAGAAGACGGTAGTGGTGTTGAAGTAAAAGTGGCATCTAATTCTGAGAGATTACAACTATTAGAACCTTTTACTCCTATAGGAGATTCAATAACTGGAGCTAAACTCTTAATAAAGGCTTTTGGTAAATGTACTACAGACCATATTAGTATGGCTGGACCTTGGTTACGTTTTAGAGGGCATTTAGATAACATTGCAAATAATACATTAATTGGAGCTGTGAATGCTTTTGGAAAAAAAACAAACTTTGTTAAAAATCAATTAACAGGTGAATATGGAGGTGTTCCAGATACTGCAAGAGCTTATAAAACTGCTGGAGTTAAATCTATTGTAGTTGGGGATCATAATTACGGTGAAGGATCGTCTCGTGAACATGCTGCTATGCAACCTCGTCACTTAGGTGTTGCTGCTGTAATTGTAAAATCTTTTGCTAGAATCCATGAAACAAATCTTAAAAAACAAGGTATGTTAGGATTGACATTTGATAATGAAAGCGATTATGATTTAATACAAGAAGATGATACTTTTAACTTCTTAGATTTAAATGAATTTGCACCTGGAAAACAGCTAACAATTGAATTAGCACATGCTGATGGTACTAAAGACACTATTAAAGTAAATCATACTTATAATCAATCACAAATAGATTGGTTTAATGAAGGATCTGCTTTAAATTTAATTAAAAAAGAAAATGCTGCTTAATAATTTGTAGCATATGTTATAAATGAGCCTTTGATATATCAAAGGCTTTTTTATTGAATACATGTAAGGATTTTGAATCTAAAACGACTGCATGAAAATATAATTTAAAACTCCCAAATAGTATGCAGTCAATGTGGTTCTTTGATGATGTTAACCTTTTTAAGGTTTTATGTCCTCATAAGTTTAAAGCTTATAAGAAAGATCATGATTTTGATGCTTATAAGAAAAAAGATTACATCTACTTTGAAGAAGACTCTGCAAACAAAGTATATCTAATTGAAAAAGGAAAAGTAAAGATTGGGTACTATAATGAAAATGGTGATGAAATTGTAAAAGCTATTTTATCTAGAGGCGAACTATTTGGAGAAAAAGCTATCCTTGGAGATAATAAACGTGATGAGTTTGCACAATCAATAGATAACGCGACATCAATTTGCCCTATTGGAGTAGCAACTATGCATGAACTAATGAGAGATAACCAAACCTTTAGTTTTAAGATTTACAAATTTATTGGTTTTAAGTTCAAAAGATTAGAACGTAGATTACAATTACTCTTATTTAAAGACACGAAAACACGTTTAGTAGAATTTTTGGATGAGCTTTGTGTGGATTTTGGTTACGACTGCCCTAAAACAGGTGATCATGTTATAAAGCATCCATATACACAAAAAGATATTGCTTCATTAATAGGTACTTCAAGACCAACTCTTAATATTCTTCTTAATGAACTTAAAGAAGAAAATTATATTAATTTCAATAGAAAAGAGATAAGAATTATAAAAAAAACAGCTTAGTGTTAGATAGCTAACATTTTAAGTGTCATAGGCTTAATACTTTTGAATTATAATAATTTAAAAAAATAAGCGATGATTAAAAAAATGTTTTTAGCGGTTTTAACATTTGGAATGTTAACCACTTCATGTAGTAATGATGATGACAATGCCTTATCAACAAGTGATTTAGTATTGAATTTAAACGGGTTAGAGGACTTAGGAGATGACTTTGTCTATGAGGGCTGGCTAATCGTAGGCGGTAATCCAGTGTCAACTGGAACATTTTCAAGTGTTACCTTTCCACAATCTTTTATAGTAAATACCGATCAACTTAATAATGCAACTACTTTTGTGTTATCTATAGAACCTGCTATTGATAATGACCCAACTCCAGCAGCTACAAAAATATTAGCTGGAGATTTTAATGGAAATTCCGCAAGTATCAGTTCTAATGGTATCGTTGGAGACTTTTCAACTTCTACGGGAAATTACATATTAGCAACACCAACAGATTCTGATAACATGAATGAAGAAAGCGGTGTTTGGTTTTTAGATAATTCTAGTGGCTCTGCAGTCGACGGTTTAAATTTACCTGTTTTGCCTGAAGGATGGAAGTATGAAGGTTGGGTCGTTATGAATGGAATGCCTATAAGCACAGGAACATTTACTGATGTTAGCGATTTTGACGATAATGCTACAAGTTCATCATTTAAAGGAGCCGCAGGAAATGGTCCAGCTTATCCTGGTGAAGACTATTTGCAAAATGCGCCAGCAGGATTAAATTTTCCAACAGATTTAAGAGGCGCAACAATTGTAATATCAGTTGAGCCTAGTCCAGATAATAGTCTAGCACCATTTACATTAAAACCATTAGCACATATGGTTCCAGCGGCGGCAATGACACATACAACAATTGCTATGGGGACAGGACCAGTTACTTCGCTTACTGGTACAGTAACAAGATAATTTAGAATTTATATACTTTATTTTGTTAGATTTGAAGCATAGTTTCTATATAGAAACTATGCTTTTTTTTTATATTTAAGATTGATAAGTATATTTTTTGTATTAGAAATATATATCTTTTTTAAATTATTAAATATCAATATATTAAAGTTATTAATCCATCTGTGCTAAACTAACTATAATGAAAAAAAAATACAATATTCTTGCAATTACCCTTTTATTAATTGTAGGAACACAGTCATTATTCTCTCAAAATAAAGAAAAACCTTGGGTTTTAAACGCTGAAATCAATGCTGTTGATGTATATCCAGTTGGAGAAAATGCGCCTCAAGGTGAATACTTTGATGAGTTTTTTAATGTATCAGATCATTGGAATATTAGTTTCCCTAAAATTACTTTAACCAAATACTTATCTGATAATTTATCAGCAAATTTTTCTGGTTCTTATAATAAGTTAAAGAAATGGGGAGAATTCTCTGGATCACCTAAGCTCAAAGTAAATAATCTTACTTATGTAAGTATTGATGGAATGTTTAATTATTATTTTTCAGGATTATCTAAACAAAGTAAATTAAAACCATTTATAGGTATTGGTGGAGGTTATACTTGGATAGAACAAGGAAGATTCAATACTTTTACTAATGGAATAAATAAAGATAAATTAGTAGGAGCGGGAATAGTTAATGGTGCTATTGGTGCTAATTATTGGATTGATAATAGAATTGGATTAAATATTCAGAGCACTTATAAGCATTCATTTAAAGAGTATTTAGCGAGGCATTGGCAACATAGTTTTGGAGTGGTAATTAAGCTTACGAAAAATGATAATAAGAAAAAGGAAGAAGAGGAAGTAAAGGATAAAGATGGTGATGGCGTTCCAGACGAAACCGATTTATGTCCAGATGTTTCAGGGTTAGAGGAGTTAAATGGATGTCCAGATAGCGATGGTGACGGAATAGCTGATAAAGATGATGTGTGCCCAACAATTTTCGGGTTTAAAGAATTTAATGGCTGTAAAGACTCTGATGGAGATGGATATCCAGATAACATAGATGAATGCCCAGAAGTAAAAGGAACGAGTATGGGATGTCCAGAAATTGAAGAACCAGTAGTAGAATCTAAATATTGTTTTGAAGATTTAGATGACATTAATGCCTACTTTGCTTCATTGCAACGTGATGGGCATATAGAAGTAGAAGGGTTAAAGTTTAAGGTTCAAATAGGAGCCTTTCGTAATCCGCCTAAGGCAACATATTTTGACTTCCTTAAAAATGTTGGAGATATTAATTTGATCAAAGAAGATGCGCTTACAAAGTACAGATTAGGAGATTTTATAACGCTTGTAGAGACTGAAATTATTCGTTTAAGTGTCATTGAGCAAGGTATTAATGATGCTTTTGTTATTGCCTATTTTAAAAATGTTCAAATACCTATGAGACAAGCTATTGAAATGCTTTGTAGTGGAGAATAAGAATAATTCAAAATATTATTTTAGTATATTCTAACTTATACATGTCGCAATAATATACTATTTTAGACCTTAATTAATCTATGTAAAACTAATAACTATGAAAAAGAGTTACAATATTCTTGCAATTACCCTTTTATTGATTGTTGGAACACAATCATTATTTTCTCAAGATAAAAGTAAACCTTGGGTATTAACTGTTGAAGCTAATGCTATTGACGTATATCCAGTTGGTGAAAATGCTCCACAAGGAGAGTACTTTGATGAGTTTTTTAATTTAACAGATCATTGGAGTCTAAGTCTTCCAAAAATCACAATTTCTAAGTATTTATCAGATAATATTTCAGTTAATTTATCTGGATCTTTTAATAAGATAAAGAAATGGGGAGAATTTCCTGGATCTCCAAAAGTTGATGTAGATAAGCTTACTTATTTAGGTGTAGATGGAATGTTCAATTATTATTTTACAGGACTATCTAAACGAAGTAAGCTAAAGCCATTTGTTGGTGTTGGAGGAGGCTATTCATGGATAGAGCAAGGTTTGTTTAATACATTTTCTAATGGAATAAATAAGGATGAATTAGTAGGAGCCGGAACACTTAACGGTGCGGTTGGTGCTAATTATTGGATTAGTAAAAGAATAGGATTAAATATTCAGAGCACATATAAACATTCATTCAAAGAGTATTTAGTTAAGCATTGGCAGCATAGTTTTGGGGTGGTAATTAACCTTACAAAAACGGAGAACAAGAAAAAAGTAGAGGAAAAAATAAATGATAGAGATGGCGATGGCGTTCCAGACGAAACTGATTTATGTCCAGACGAACCTGGTTTAAAAGCATTAGATGGATGTCCAGATGCTGATGGAGATGGTATTGCAGATAAAGATGATGTTTGCCCTGAAATTTATGGATTTAAGGAGTTTTCTGGTTGTAAAGATTCTGATGGAGATGGTTATGCCGATAATATAGATGACTGCCCAGATGTAAAAGGAACAAATAAAGGATGTCCTGAGGTTGAGGAAAAGGTTGCTGAACCAGTAGTGACCAAAAAAACTGTATATTTTGGTTTTGACAAATATAGCATCAGCTCTGAAGCTCAAGCAGATTTAGATGAGGTGGTAAGTATTGCTCAAAATACAGATTATAATATTTCTATAGAAGGTCATGGAGATCATATTGGCACTAAAGAGTATAACTATAAACTTTCAGTAGAGAGAGCCGAAGCAGTTAAAAACTATTTAATATCTAAGGGGTTATCTAGAATATTAATTACTACAAAAGGTGAAGGAGAAAATAAACCAGTTACTTCTAATGAAACTGAATCTGGAAGAGCTAAAAATAGAAGAGCCGAATTAACAATAACAATAATCTCTCAATAGGATTATAAAGTAATAATGTAAGGCGTTATCATTTCTAATGATAGCGCCTTCTTTTTTTGTAAGGTTTAATTAAGTTATCGAACTTAAAGTTATCTACCTTTAGAATTATGAAATTTAGAAAACCCAAAAAAAGCGATATTATATTTTTAGTAATTATTGCATTATTTATTATTCCACAAACACGACAGTCTATTCAAATTGCTTTGCATTCTGTACTGTCAAAATTTGGACCCTCAGTAATTGATAAAGAAGATCAGAAATTGGTATCGTATGCATCTTGGAAATTACGCGATTTAGATGGTAATGAATTAAATTACAAAGACACTAAAGGTAAAGTTGTATTTGTAAATTTATGGGCAACGTGGTGCCCACCTTGTATTGCAGAGTTTCAAAGCATTCAAGATTTATACAATGATTATAAGGATGATGTTTTGTTTTTGTTAGTTTCGGATGAATCTCCAGAAACAGTTGAAAAATTCTTAAATAAAAAAGGATACCATATTACAGTATTTAATCCACTAACCAATTATCCTGATGATTTTAATCCTAGAAGTATACCTAGAACTTATATTGTAGATAAAGAAGGTCGTATTGTAGTCGATAAAAAAGGAGCAGCTAATTGGAATAGTGATAAAATTAGGGCTCAATTAGATATTCTCCTTTCGGAATAATCTCGTTTGAAAAAAATCTATTAAGACTAAATTTGTTAGAATTAAAGTAAAGGCATAAATGCTATCTTCTATTGGAATCGTAAATAGGCGAATTCCAAGATTTTCCTGATTATTATACCAAACCACTTCATTTTCAATGAAACTTCCTGTAAGTAGTCCATTCACAATAAAAAAAGGAATGAGCATGATTAAAAAGGTAATAAAATAGGTTTGTAGTAATACTATTTTAATTTTTAAAACAATGATTATTAGTAGAATGGCATATGTAAAATTAACTAAAGTGTACCATTTATCGTAGTTAAAGGTAGTTACTAATATTAGTATGGTTATTAAGAAATAACATATCTGTTTAACATTTTTTATACTAATTTTTGTATTTGGAAAATAGTACAATAAAGCATAATGTGTAAATACACAAGCATAAGGAATACAAATAAAGAATAGCCATTCCTCAATAGGTAAGCCAAGAATTTTTGTTCCTAAAAAATAAGTATCATTAAACCCCCAAAAGCCATTATTTGTAAAAATTACATCCCACGGAATAAAGATACACATGGTAATAACTATTGCTAAAAAAAGTGATTTCCAATATTTATAAAATTGAAATTTTGGATGAAAACTAAATATAAGCGGAATTGATAATGAACCTAAATTGAGTAATAAATACAAATAGTTCATAACTATTTTTTAAAGTATTTAAAAGGTACTAAAAGCATTCCAAAACATTCACCCTTGTCTTTTCCTAGATGTTTATGATGAATTTTATGTGCTCTTCTTACACCTTTTGCATACCAATTATTTGCATTTCTAAATAGTTTGAAGCGTTGATGAATAAATATATCATGTACTGTAAAATAGGCTATACCATAGGCTAAGATGCCAAGTCCAATTGGTAAACAATACCAAATATCCTCATAGCTAGATAAGTAAAAACAGGTCATACTTACAATAGCATAAAATATGAAGAAGAAATCGTTTCGTTCAAACCAACTGTCGTGATCTTTTTTATGGTGATCCTTATGTAAATGCCATAAAAAACCATGCATTACATATTTATGCGTAAACCAAGCCATAAATTCCATGATGGAAAATGTGCCAAAAAATATTAATATCCAGAAAACTGTTTGCATAATTTAGTTCACAATAAATTTAGTTGAAATTTCACATAACTCCGAGTAAGAAGTTCAATTTTTTTATAATTAGGCACTCTAATTCTCGCACTTTTAATTTCTAAAGCTGGAGTTCGCTTTAGCTTTTTAAGTAGTTGCCTGTAATATCTATATGCCATAAAAACACCAAACTTAGCTTCCATTGGTAGTTTTTTTATACCTTCTAAACCTTCGGCAAAATCTTTTTCAATGTCGTTTATTATATCTTGTTTTGAGATTTCATCTAGATTTTCTAAATCAGTATTGGGGAAATACGTTCGATTTAAATCATCATAATCTGCTTTTAAATCTCTTAAAAAGTTCACTTTTTGAAATGCAGAACCTAATGCCATGGCTGTTTTTGTCAATTCGGTGTATTTTTTTTCGTCACCTTTAACAAAAACCTTTAAACACATTAAGCCAACAACATCTGCAGAGCCATAAATGTACGCTTTGTATTCTTCTTTAGTTAGGTATTTAGACTTATGTAAATCCATTCGCATAGATGTCATAAACGCATCAACCAATGATTTATCAATGTTGTAGCGATGGAATGTATGCTGAAAGGCATTTAAAATTGGGTTTAGGCTAATTTTATATTCTAAAGCTAACTCTAAATCATATTCAAATTTGTTAAACAAATCTGCTTTGTTGTAATCATGAAAAGAATCTACAATTTCATCTGCGAATCTTACAAATCCGTAAATATTATAAATATCTTGTCTTATCGAATTAGAGAGCATTTTTGTAGCTAACGAAAAGGAAGTGCTATACGTTTTAGTAACAATTTTGCTACAATCATAAGATACGTTATCAAAAATTGATTTCATTTTAGTGCTGTGGTTGTAATGTTGTTTTGACTTTGTTTGTTGTAACATGCTTTACAATGAGTTCTGAAGCCAATTTTCCAGAAATTAACGAAGGAGGTACTCCAGGTCCTGGAACTGTAAGTTGTCCTGTAAAGTATAAATTCTTCACTTTTTTGCTTTTTAATTTTGGTCTTAAAAAGGCTGTTTGCAATAGTGTATTTGCCATTCCGTAAGCGTTGCCTTTATATGAGTTGTAATCTTTAACAAAGTCATTTACGCAGAAGGATTCTCTAAAAATAACATCGTCAATGACTTTTTGTGAAGTAACTGCTTCAAATCGTTTAATAATTTTTGTAAAGTATGTTTCTCTTAATTCTGGAGTGTCTTCAAGTCCAGGTGCTAATGGAATTAAAAATATTCCAGCTTCTTTTCCTTCAGGAGCAGAAGACTCATCTGTAATACTTGGAAAACTGGCATAAAACAAAGGGTCTTCTGGCCATTTAGGATTATCATAAATATCTTGAGCATGTATATCAAAATCAACATCAAAAAATAAGGTATGATGATTAACGTTTTTTAGTTTTTTATTGAAGCCAACATAAAAAAGTAAAGAGGAAGGCGCAAAGGTTTTTGCTTCCCAATATGCTTCTGAATATTGTCTAAAGCTTTTGTCCAACAAAGTTTCTGTATGATGGTAATCTGCACCACTTAACACATAATCACTATAATAATTAATTCCTTTTGACCTTAAACCATAAGCTTCCTTATTTTTATTTACTAATATTTTTTCTATTGGTGAGTTGGTTTTAATGGTAACACCTAATGAAGTTGCTAAGTTTTCCATAGCAAGAATTACTTCATACATTCCTTTTTTTGGATGAAAAGTTCCTAAGCCAAAATCGGCATAGTTCATAAAACTATAAAATGAAGGTGTAGCACTAGGTTTAGCACCAAGAAAGAGTACTGGAAATTCAAGGATTTGTGCTAAACGGTTATTATTAAATTCTTTACGTACATCTTTCTTAATAGTGCTAAAAAACTGATTTAACTTACCAATAGTTTTGGCAGTAACAAGTTCTAAAGGTGATACTCCTGGATTATAAACCAAGTCCTTTATAGCAATGTCATAATTGCTTTTGGCTTGGTTTATAAACTTCATGAGTTTTTTAGAGCTTCCTTCTTCTTCTTTTTCAAATGTGTTACAAATTTTTTCCAGTGTATCTTCTATTGTGATACTATCATCTTTTCCAAAATATACACTGTATGCTGGATTTAATTTTTCGAGTGTGTAATAATTTGATGGTTTTTTATTAAAATCTGAAAAGAATCTTTCAAATACATCAGGCATCCAGTACCATGTTGGTCCAATATCAAAAGTAAAACCATCACGTTTTAATTGTCTTGCACGACCACCAATAGTACTGTTTTTTTCAAAAATAGTTACCTCATAACCAGCTTTTGCTAGGTAGCAGGAAGCGGCTAATGAGGAGAATCCTGAGCCAATTATATGTATAGTAGTTTTCATTTTGTTTAACAAATATACTAAAAAAATAAACAAAACAAACAAAAAAATAAAATTTTATAATTCTTTAACTAAATCTTTAATAGAGTTAAATCCTAATATTTCATTTGAATAGCTTGATATATCTACATTTTCAAGCTTTTTTCCTAGTAACCAAAGCTTAGTAGAAGCTTTATTAATTATCTCTTTTTTGAAATCTTCAATGTATTTGATGACATCATCGTTTTCTTCAGGTTTTACAGTAAAATATGAAATAAATGTGACTTCATCAAAGAATTGTAATAAGTCATTAAGGCTATTCATAGGGACACTTTCACCTAGAAAAATAGTATGATAGCCTCTACTTCTAAGTTCATAATTAACAAAAAGAAGTCCAATATCATGAATCTCGTTTTCAGGTAAATAAAGTACAAATGTTCTTGTAGTTGGTTTAGGTTCTAGGTTCTGAAGTTTTTCAATATTCAGTAGTATTTTTTGCTTGATATGTATTGATAAAAAATGCTCATGAGCAGGACTAATGGTATTTGTTTGCCATAGCAACCCAATTTCATTTAATAATGGAAGAAAAACATCATAAAAAATTTCTCTAAAAGTATGACCTTCTAGTAAATTCATATAAGTATTATAAAAAAGTACTTGATCAAAATTGAGCATTGACATTTTAAATGCGTTAATTGCATGATGCTCAACATTACCTCTTGATGCTATTTCTCTAACATTTGCTGGAATTTCATCGTTTGATAGCTTTGCTATTTTAGATATTTTATAACCGTTATTATTTAAATAAGCTACGTTAAGAAGCTTTTGAAGGCTTGTAATGCTGTAATGCCTTATATTAGTATCTGTTCTTTCGGGCTTTAAAAGATTGTATCTTTTTTCCCAAATTCTAATGGTATGTGCTTTAATACCTGAAAGGTTTTCTAAATCCTTTATACTAAAATCAGTTTTAATATTGTTCATTTATAATTAAATTATCTTAAACAAAATTAAGTATAAAAATTTTGAAAATAAAAATAAACGTAAAAAATTAAGAAAATTTTGTGCGCACGAGAAGACTCGAACTTCCACGACCTAATGGTCACTAGCCCCTCAAGCTAGCGCGTCTACCAATTCCGCCACGTGCGCAAAATTTTGAAGTTATCAAAAATAAAAAAAGTTAAGCAATAGGCTTAACTTTTTTTGGTGACCAGTCTGGGGCTCGAACCCAGGACCCTCTCCTTAAAAGGGAGATGCTCTACCAACTGAGCTAACTGGTCATAATGTTTTTCTCTAACGAGGGTGCAAATATAAAATGTTTAATTAATAAAACAATACTTTTTGTATATAAATTTCGTTTTTTTGTAATACAAAAATCTAGTGTTTTAATAATCAATGTAAACATAGAAAATGATTATAGTTTTAATGGGGTATATGGCTTCTGGTAAGTCTTTTATAGGAAAGGTTTTAGCTAAAAAAGTGGGTTATGATTTTATTGATCTTGATGATTATATAGAAGAGCAAGAAGGTAAAACTATTAGCGATATTTTTGAGACTTCAGGGGAAATATATTTTAGAAAAATTGAATCTACTTATTTAAGTCAAGTATTGGAAACAAAAACGAATATTGTTTTATCTCTAGGCGGAGGTACACCTTGTTATGGAAATAATATTAGTTTAATTAAAAACAATCCTAGGATAGTTTCCTTCTATTTAAGTACCAATATTAATACAATTGTTTCGCGTCTTGAAAACGAAAAATCTAAACGCCCTTTGGTTTCTAGGTTCAAATCTAAAGACGAATTACAAGAATTTATTGGTAAGCATCTTTTTGAGCGTAATCATTTTTATAATCAAGCTAATTACGTTATTAAAAATGACGATGTATTAATTGGTGACATAGTTGAAGACATTGTTGTAAAACTATTTTAAAACAGCTTCAAATACTTTTCCTTCGAAGCTTATTTGTACATGCTCATGTAAAGATGTTGATAATGAAATTCCTTTAAAATCTGCTTTTACAGGATATTTTTTATGATTTCTATTTATTAAAACGGCTGTTTTAAACTGCTTAAGAGGGACATTTAAAAAATGCTTAACACCATATATTAAAGTAGTTCCTGAATTTAAAACATCATCGATAAGAACTATAGACTTATTTTTATAGTCTTCAGGTGAAATAGAAGTTTTAATTTCGTTTAGAGGATTTTTTTTATCAATAATCACTTTACACAATAATGGTTCTATGTTCGATATCTTTTTTAGAGCAATTTTTAATTTTTTAGCCAAAATGTAACCATTACTATCTATTCCAGCTAGAATAACTTCCTTTTCATTAGCGTTATATTCGTAGATTTGATATGCAATACGCTTTATTTTATGGTTAATTTCTTTATGTGACAGAATATTGTTTTGCTCTAGCGCCATTATTAGTTATTTTTTTCAAAGATAAAAAACAGTTCTTTACCTTCTCTTGGTTTTATTGAGTTATATGCATTTTCTAAAGTTACAATATTGAAAACAGGAGAAAAAAGATTTAAATATTCAGTTTTGCTTCCTCCAAAAGGAGGCCCTTCGATTGTTAGCTCAAAATCAAAAAGCAATCCAATGAGTTTTCCATTCTTCTTAAGTAATTCATTCATTTTCTTTGAATAGTTTTCTCTCAGACTTGGATTGATAGCACAAAAAAATGTTTGCTCAATTATTAAATCAAATGAATCTTTTAATTTAAAAAAATCTTGATTTATTAGCTGTTTACTTGGGAAGTTTGCCGCTCTTTTTTTAAAGCTAGAAAGAGGCTGATTTGCAATGTCTAAAACGAACACATTTTTAAAACCATTATCCCATAAATACTCAGCTTCATAACTATTACCAGCACCTGGGATTAATATTTTTAAATCTTTATTGTTTAATTGGTCTATATAAGTTTTTATTGGTCTAGAAACGTAACCAATATCCCAACCTGTTTTATTTTCACGGTAGCGGCCTTCCCAGAATATTTTATTCAGCTTCATCATCTAAATAGTCATCAATATTTCTTCTATCTTTTTTAGTAGGTCTCCCAATTCCTTTTTTTCTATAATAATCTTTAGAATATTTTAGTAATTCTTGAGCTTCAAAAGCTTCTTTTGGAGTGGTGTCTGTTCTGTAAATATCTACAAGTTTTGCGCCAACTCTATTTGGAGGAATATCATTAACTGTTAGTTTATAGTTAATTTGGTTTTTCCTTAACTCAATAATATCAGTAGCATATACTTCCCGACTTGGTTTTATTACTTGACCATTAACTTTAACATGTCCTTTTTTACAAGCCGTTGTGGCTATATTTCTTGTTTTATAATATCTAACACACCAAAGGTATTTGTCAATTCGCATAAAAATGTAAAAACTACGTTAATGTTATGATACAAAAATATTATAAAATTGTATCTTGCAGCACAAAAAAAATAGCAATATGAAATTTAGATATTATCTGTTAGCACTTTTAGGTTTATCGCTAATGTTTAATGCTTGTAATAAATCGGATGATGACACGCCAAAAGAACCTGTTGATGTCGTTGATAGAGGAGAGCAACAGATTAAGGATAATGACTCTATTATTGGGTATTTAGAAACCCATTATTATAATTCTGGTGACTTTGTTAGCAACCCTAATCCGTCAATGAACGATTTAGTTATTACGAAACTTGAAGATGGAGAAACAGTTCCAGTTGAGCATACATTATTGATAGATGCTGTTGATACGAAAACGACTGTTTTTTCGGAAACAAACTACGAATATTATGTATTAAAGCTTAATCAAGGTGCAGGAGACACACCAAATTTTTCTGATACTGTTAGATTAAATTACTCTGGTAATTTATTAGATGAAAGCGTATTTGATAACTCTGTCAACCCTGTAGACTTTGACTTAACTAGTTTAATTAGAGGTTGGGCTTTGGCAATTCCAGAGTTTAGTACTTCGGAGTCGTTTGTAGAAAATGGTGATGGTACAGTTAGTTATTATAATCCTGGTGTTGGTGTTATGTTTTTGCCTTCTGGATTGGGGTATTTTTCAGGAGTAAGTCCAGGAATTCCAATTTATTCACCTTTAATTTTTAGGTTTGAACTTTTCCAAACTAGGGTTAATGACCATGATGGGGATGGGGTTCCTTCGTATTTAGAAGATATTGATGGTGATTTGAATGTTGCTAATGATGATACAAATGATAATACAGTACCTGATTATAATGATCCTGATGATGACGGTGATGGGGTATCGACTTTTAATGAGTTAGAGCCAAAAGAATATACAGTAGATACAAATAACGGAGAACAAGAACCTATTTTAGGAAGTAAAGAATTTGAGTATTTTAGATCTGAAAATAATGGCGTTATTACGATTAAAACAGTAACGATCATGGATTCTAATAATGATGGTATAGGTGATTATTTGCAAGAAGGAATTAAGATAGATTATTCGGAAGAATGATAATATTAAAGAATTATATAAATAAAAAGCCGCTTCATTTAGAAGCGGCTTTTTATTTATTTATAATGCTATTGCAAGACTTAGTATTAATTGATCTGGGCGTGTATCAATTCTACTTGTACTAGCGAGCCCATTATTATTAATAAAGGATGCTTCGTTATCGTTAAAACCTCTTTCATAGCGTAAATCTACACCAAAATTATTAAGGTTTAAACCAATTCCAAAGTTAAGTCCAACGGTAAAATCGTTCTTTACATCGTTAATAGCAATACCATCAAATTCAGTATCTAATATGTATTGCAAAGACGGACCACCAAAAACGGATATTGGACCTAAAACTTTAACACCTACTAATAGTGGTGCGTCAATTTTTTGCATCGTAAAATCATCACTATCATAATCACTTTTAGTTTTAGTATATACTAATTCTGGTCTAAAATAAAGTTCATTTCCTATTTTTCCAAAAACACCAATATGATAGCCAATATTTCTATCAGGATGTTTTGCATTATCACCAATTGACTCAAAATAATCACCATTGGCATTGTAATTTAAACCTCCTTTAATACCAAAAGAAGAGCCATTTTGTGCAAATGCAAAAGTGCATGTGGTTGTTAGCGCTACTAATAAAATTAGTTTTTTCATAATTGTTTTCGTTTTAAGATTTGAATGTGTATGTATCAAAAACGTTGCCAAAAGCATATTATTTTTTAATGGTTAAATTAATTTATAAAAAAAAGGTTCTTTTAAATTAATAGAAGAACCTTTTTTAAATATTTTGTCAATTACTATTTTCTGGCAATTACTGCTTTTACTTTTTTAATAATAGCTGCACTATCAAGACCATATTTTTCCATAAGTTGAGCAGGAGTTCCTGACTCTCCAAAAGTATCGTTAGTAGCTACAAATTCCTGTGGTGTAGGATTGTTTAGAGTTAAAACACGCGATACGCTTTCACCCAACCCTCCAAGGTAGTTGTGCTCCTCGGCAGTAACAATACATCCAGTTTTAGCAACTGAATTTAATATAGCTTCTTCATCTAAAGGTTTAATAGTATGTATATTAATTACTTCGGCAGATATACCTTGTTCATGCAAAGCTTTTGAAGCTTCAAGCGCTTCCCAAACCAAATGCCCTGTTGCAACGATAGTTACATCATTACCATCAGTCATTTTAATAGCTTTGCCTATTTCAAATTTTTGATTTTCAGGAGTAAAGATTGGAACAGATGGTCTTCCAAAACGTAAGTATACAGGGCCATTATGTTCAGCTATAGCAAGAGTTGCTGCTTTTGTTTGGTTGTAATCACAAGGGTTAATAACAACCATTCCTGGTAACATTTTCATTAATCCAATGTCTTCAAGTATTTGGTGTGTTGCTCCATCTTCTCCCAAAGTTAAGCCAGCATGTGAAGCACAAATCTTTACATTTTTTCCTGAATAAGCAATGGATTGACGAATTTGATCATAAACACGACCTGTTGAGAAGTTTGCAAAAGTTCCAGTAAATGGAATTTTTCCGCCTATGGTTAATCCTGCAGCAATTCCCATCATATTCGCTTCTGCAATTCCAATTTGGAAAAAACGTTCAGGATTCTCTTCAATAAATTTATCCATTTTTAACGACCCAATTAAATCGGCACATAGAGCCACAACGTTTGGGTTTGTTCTTCCTAATTCAGCTAAACCAGCTCCAAAACCAGAGCGTGTATCTTTTTTTTCTGTATATGTATAAGTTTTCATTTTCGAGTTTATTGAATTAGTAATCTCCTAAGGTTTCAGGATTTTGGTTTAATGCTGATGCTAACTGCTCATCATTTGGTGCTTTACCATGCCATGCATGTGTATACATCATAAAATCAACACCATTACCCATCATGGTTTCTAATAATACGCAAACTGGTTTTCCTTGCCCTGTTTTAGATTTTGCTTCAGCCATTCCTTTTAAAATAGCATCAATATCATTTCCTTCTTTTATCTCCACAACTATCCAATCAAAAGCTTGAAATTTAGCCTTTACATCTCCCATAGCTAATACATCGTCAGTAGCGCCATCAATCTGCTTACCATTTAAATCAATAGTAGCAATTAAATTATCAACTTTTTTAGCTGAAGCATACATAATGGCTTCCCAGTTTTGACCTTCTTGCAACTCACCATCACCATGTAAACTATATACTAAATGATTATCGTTGTTTAGTTTTTTTGCTTGGGCAGCACCAATAGCGACGGACATTCCTTGACCTAAAGAACCAGAAGCAATTCTAATTCCTGGTAACCCTTCATGCGTTGTTGGGTGACCTTGTAATCTAGAATTAATAAGTCTAAAAGTGTTTAGTTCTTCAACTGGGAAATAACCAGATCTAGCTAAAACACTATAATAAACTGGTGATATATGACCGTTTGAAAGGAAGAAAAGGTCTTCACCAATTCCGTCCATATCAAATCCTTCATTTCTATCCATGATTTCATTATAGAGTGTTACAAAAAATTCAGCACATCCAAGAGAACCTCCTGGGTGTCCAGAATTTACCTTATGTACCATCCTCAAAATATCTCTACGAACCTGTACGGTTAAATCCTTTAAATGTTGTGTATTTGGCATGTTAAGTTAGTTACTTTTTAAGGCGCAAAAATAGGTGTTTAATGAGTTTAAAAAAAGCGAAATGGTTTCATTGTTAAAAAGCCATTGCTATTGTTAATAAGTTAATTTAATAACAAATATATCTGTTAGAAATTTGAGTTAATTATCTTTGCTCGTTGTTAAATGAAACGCATGATTTTTAAATTAGAAGGAAAAGATTCTCTGAGTAAAGCAAGAGCTGGAAGGATTACAACAGATCACGGTGTTATTGAAACACCAATTTTTATGCCTGTTGGTACAGTGGCATCGGTTAAAGGTGTGCATCAAAGAGAACTGAAGGATGATATTAATCCTGATATTATATTAGGAAACACCTATCATTTATATCTAAGACCTCAAACATCTATTTTAGAGAAAGCGGGAGGCTTACACAAGTTTATGAATTGGGACAGAAATATTTTAACTGACTCGGGTGGTTATCAAGTGTATTCGCTTTCTAATAATAGAAAAATTAAAGAAGAAGGCGTTAAATTTAAGAGCCATATAGATGGTAGTTACCATACATTTACACCTGAAAATGTTATGGAAATTCAGCGAACAATAGGCGCGGATATTATTATGGCTTTTGATGAGTGTACACCATACCCCTGTGATTATAATTATGCTAAGCGTTCTATGCACATGACACATCGTTGGTTAGATAGATGTATTAATCATTTAGAGAAAGTACCTTATAAGTATGGCTATAGTCAAGCATTTTTTCCAATTGTACAAGGCAGTACATATAAAGATTTAAGAATGCAGTCTGCTGAATATATTGCAAACTCTGGAGCTGTAGGAAACGCCATTGGAGGCTTATCGGTTGGGGAGCCTGCAGAAGAAATGTATGCAATGACCGATGTTGTTTGTAGTATACTTCCAGAAGATAAACCACGTTATTTAATGGGAGTTGGAACACCAATTAATATTTTAGAAAATATTGCTTTAGGTGTCGATATGTTTGATTGTGTTATGCCAACTCGAAATGCCAGAAACGGGATGCTTTTTACAGCACATGGCACTATTAATATTAAAAACAAAAAGTGGGAAGACGATTTTTCGCCTGTCGATGATATGGGAATAACATTTGTAGATACAGATTATACTAAGGCTTATTTAAAGCACCTTTTTAGTGTTAATGAAAGACTAGGTGCGCAAATAGCAACCATACATAACCTAGGATTTTATTTATGGTTGGTGCGTGAAGCCAGAAAACATATATTAGCAGGAGATTTTAGAGAATGGAAAGACAAAATGGTAAAACAAATGGATAAACGTCTGTAGTTAAGTGAAAATACTAGATTGGTACATATTAAAGCGCTACTTAGTAACATTTTTAATGATGTTGCTCTTGTTTATTCCTATTGGAATTACGGTGCATTTGTCTGAAAAAATTGATAAGATACTTGCAAATAATGTTCCTTTTCCTGAAGTAGCTCAATATTTTTTAGATTTCACAATCTATTTTGCTAACCTTTTATTTCCCTTGTTTCTTTTTTTATCAGTAATATTTTTTACATCTAAACTTGCAAATAATACAGAGGTTATAGCCTTTTTAAGTTCGGGTGTTTCTTTTACTAGGTTTTTAAGGCCTTATATTATTGGAGGAATAATAGTAGCTCTTTTTGCTTTAATTTTAGGAATGTATTTAGCACCTAAAGCTAGTAGTGGATACAATGAGTTTATTTATAAATACTTAAGTGGGAATAAAAAAGCTGTTGATGAAGACCAACTTTATAGGCAGATTAATGAGAATGATGTTATTTATGTACAATCTTTTGATGTAAAAAATAATGCTGGGAAGCTATTTACCTTAGAGCATTTTGAAGAAAATAAACTTGTTTATAAAATTGAGGCAAATAGTATTAGATATATTAAAAGAGATAGTACCTATAGAATGAATCAATACGTAAAAAGAATTATTGGAGAAAATGACGATGAAATAATTCAAAAACGAAGGTTAGATACTCTATTTGCATTTGATTTAGAAGATTTAATGCCAGTAAAGTATATAGCAGAAACACTTAGTTATGGTGAACTTACTTCATTTATAGAAAAAGAAGAATCCCGTGGTTCATCTAATATAGGAAGGTATAAAGTGGTACTTTACAAAAAGTGGAGTTTACCAGTCTCAATTTTTATTCTTACCATTATTGCTGTTGCAGTGTCTTCCAAAAAGAGAAGAGGAGGTATGGGAGTAAACTTGGCATTTGGAATCTTTATAGCCATGATTTACGTGTTCTTCGATAAGGTTTTTGGTGTTATGGCAGAACAATCTAACTTCTCTCCAGCCATAGCAGTGTGGTTTCCTAATATACTTTTTGGTATTTTAGCGATCTATCTACTATATAATGCTAAGCGATAAACTAAAAAATTATTTACACCTTCACTTACTTGTTTTTATAGCTGGCTTCACAGCAATTTTAGGAGAACTTATTTCGATTGGCTCTATTCCTTTAGTGTGGTTTAGAATGCTAATCGCTACAGTTTTAATGGTTATTTATATAAAGTTTAGAAAAATTAAACTAACTCTCGATTTTAAAACCATTTTCAAATTCTTTTTAGCAGGAATCATTATTGCTTTACATTGGATTACATTTTTCGAATCTATTGAGCAATCAAATATTTCAATTGCCTTAGCAATGTTTTCAACAGGCGCTTTTTTTGCATCATTTATTGAACCTCTTTTTTTTAAAAGAAGAATTATCTGGTACGAAATAGTATTTGGAGTTATGGTTATTATTGGTGTTTGGCTAATCACTAAAACAGAAATAAGATATACTAATGGAATAATACTTGGAATAATTTCCGCTTTTTTATCCACACTATTTGCTGTTATTAATGGACAATTTGTTAAGCGCTATAGTGCTTCGGTGATTTCGTTTTATGAATTTTTTAGTGGTGTTTTATTTATATCTCTGTTTATTATACTTTTTGGAGATGGATTTAGTTTTGAATTCTTTAATTTAAGTAATTCAGATTGGTTCTACCTTATTATTCTTGGGTCAATATGTACAGCTTATGCTTTTATGGCTGCTGTATATATAATGAAGCACATTAGGCCATACACACTAGTGCTTACCTATAATTTAGAACCAATTTACGGAATAGTATTGGCAATTATTTTATTCCCAATTAAAGAAAAAATGAGTTTAGAATTCTATGTTGGAGCGACCATCATCATTAGTGTTGTCATACTCAATGGAATACTAAAAAACTCTAAGTCATTAAAAAGTAACCTTACTACATAAGCTAAGCCAATTAAAGTTTTTATATTTGTAAGCTAACTAACAAACTTAAATTTCTGTGGAATATTTAGAATTTGAGCTCCCAATTAAGGAGTTGGAAGAACAACTACAAAAGTGCCAACTCATAGGAGAGGAGAGTGATGTTGATGTTACTGAAACGTGTAAGCAAATTGAAAAAAAATTAGCTGAAGCAAAAAAAGACATTTATAAAAACCTTTCTGCTTGGCAACGTGTTCAATTATCTAGACATCCAAACAGACCTTATACTTTAGATTATATTAAAGCTATATGTGGTGATACATATTTAGAATTGCATGGAGATAGAAATGTAAAAGACGATAAGGCAATGGTTGGTGGACTAGGTAAAATTGGTAATCAAACCTTTATGTTTATTGGGCAACAAAAGGGATACAATACCAAAACGAGACAATATAGAAACTTTGGTATGGCTAACCCTGAAGGTTATAGAAAAGCTCTTAGATTAATGAAATCTGCTGAAAAATTCGGAATTCCTGTAGTAACGTTTATTGATACTCCTGGAGCTTATCCTGGACTTGAAGCCGAAGAACGTGGGCAAGGAGAAGCTATTGCTAGAAATATTTTGGAAATGACACGTTTAAAAGTGCCTATTATGTGTATAGTTATTGGAGAGGGTGCTTCAGGTGGTGCTTTGGGAATAGGTGTTGGCGATAAAATTTTAATGCTTGAAAATACTTGGTATTCGGTAATTTCTCCCGAAAACTGTTCTTCAATTCTGTGGAGAAGTTGGGAATTTAAAGAGCAAGCTGCTGAAGCTTTAAAATTAACAGCTAAAGACGGAAAGCGTCTAAAAGTGATAGATGAAATTATTAAAGAACCGCTAGGTGGTGCTCATAAAGATAGAGAATCAACATTTGTTGCTGTTCGTGATGCTATTGTAAAATCGTATGATGAGTTTAAAAACTTATCACCAAAAGATTTAGTAAAACAACGCATGGATAAGTATTCTCAAATGGGTGTTTATAAAGACTAATCCCTTACAAATCATATAATAATCTAAATCCGAAGTTTATCACTTCGGATTTTTTATCGCTATTAACAATATTTAAAACTTATTAACAGTTAAAATGTTGACTTGTAGTGAACAATGTTGTAACTTATATAGCTCAATAAGCCCACAATTTGGTTACTTTCGTTTTAGTAAATAAATTGAATAATTAATCCAAAAATGAGTGTTTCGCAAACCTCAAAGTAATAGAAATACTAATGAAACAACCTAATCAACTTCAAGGCTATAAAGTAGATAAAAGCACTTTAATAAGCTTAGAAAAAGGTAAAATCCCTCCACAAGCCCTCGATTTAGAGGAAGTTGTTTTAGGAGCAATGATGATTGATAAGAAAGGTGTTGATGAGGTTATCGACATTTTAAGTTCTGATGCTTTTTACAAAGAAGCGCATCAATATATTTTTGAAGCCATTTTTAAATTATTTGAAAATAGCGAACCTATAGATTTGTTAACAGTATCTAGTCAGCTTAAAAAAGATAGTAGACTAGAAATGGTTGGAGGTGATTTTTACTTAATTTCTCTAACACAAAAGGTATCATCTTCTGCACATATTGAATTTCACGCGCGTATTATTTTACAGAAATTCATTCAACGTAGTTTAATAAAAATTTCAAGTGAAATTATTGAAGAATCTTATGATGAGACTAAAGATGTATTCGATCTTTTAGATAAAGCTGAATCTAAGCTTTATGAAGTTACTCAGGGAAATATCAAAAAATCTTCCGAAACCGCTCAAGAATTAGTAATTCAAGCCAAAAAGAAGATTGAAGAAATTTCTAACAAAGAAGGGTTAAGTGGTATTCCATCTGGTTTTGATAAATTAGATAAACTAACTTCTGGTTGGCAAGAGAGCGACTTAATCATTGTAGCAGCGCGTCCAGGTATGGGTAAAACGGCATTAACGCTTACTATGGCGAGAAATATTGCTGTAAATCAAAATATTCCAGTTGCTTTTTTCTCGTTAGAGATGGCATCAGTACAATTAATAACAAGATTAATTTCATCTGAAACTGGATTGTCTTCGGAAAAATTAAGAACAGGTCGTCTTGAAAAACACGAATGGGAACAGCTTAATGTAAAGGTAAAAGCATTAGAAAAAGCACCTTTGTTTATTGATGATACTCCATCATTATCTATTTTCGATCTTCGGGCCAAAGCAAGACGTTTATCGTCACAACATGGTATAAAGTTGATCGTGATTGATTACTTGCAGTTGATGACAGGAGGAGGCTCACATGGAGGAAATAGAGAACAAGAAATATCGATGATTTCTCGTAATCTAAAAGCATTGGCAAAAGAATTAAGTATTCCAGTGATTGCTTTGTCTCAGTTATCGCGTGCGGTTGAAACTCGTGGAGGAAGCAAAAGACCATTACTATCTGACCTTCGTGAGTCTGGTGCTATTGAGCAAGATGCAGATATTGTTTCGTTTATTTACCGCCCAGAGTATTATAAAATTGATGAATGGGATGATGAAGAGCGTACTCCAACCGATGGACAAGCAGAATTTATTGTAGCAAAGCATAGAAATGGTGGTTTAGATAATATTCGATTAAAGTTTATTGGTCACTTAGGTAAGTTCGATAACTTAGATGACTTCGATTCGCCTTTTGGCACTGAGTTTCATTCTAAAATGAATGCTGCTGCGAATGACGATACTTTTAAGGCAGATGATTTTAAACAAAATCCTAATGACGCATTTGGACTTAGTGAAGAAGATAATGATGTGCCGTTTTAGGTGATTAAACTAAAATTGTCTTAAATCTTTTAGCTCAGAATATTTTTTAAGTATCTTTCCATTATGAAATGAGCCATTTCTGAATGTTTAGACTAACTATATTCATTATTGGCGAATTACATTTGACCAAATAGTCAAATAAAATTGTACAAATGAAAAAGATAGTTGCCTCATTATTTTTCCTATTTATGGTTGCAAATTCTTATGCATCCTATATTCTTATCCCAATGGATGCCGAAGGACAAAGAAATCATTTAAAAGCTTATGGAATTACTTTTTGGACACTTGAAAAGCAGCAAAAAGTAAAATGGCTACTTAATTATAAAGGCGGCTCATTTCTATTGCCAGATTTTGAAGAAATAAGAAAAGAATGCCAAATTAGAGGTGTGTCTTTTGAAGTGATTAGTGATTCTAAAGCTGAAAGTATTTTACAGGAAATTAGTAGTCCTAGTCAAAACATGGAAGCCGTTGTGTTAGAAAAAGCACCAAAAATTGCAGTATATACACCTTATGGAAAACAACCTTGGGACGATGCTGTAACTATGGTGTTAACGTATGCTGAAATTCCTTACGATACAATTTATGATGAGGAAGTATTAAATGATGCACTAGTATTATACGATTGGTTGCATTTACATCACGAAGATTTTACAGGACAGTACGGAAAGTTTTACAGAAGTTATAGAAGCGCACCTTGGTATATAAATGAAAAAAAGGCAGCTGAAGAATTAGCGACTAGGTTAGGCTATAGCAAAGTTTCTGAAGCTAAGTTAGATGTCGCTCTAAAAATTAGAGACTATGTAGTTGGTGGAGGCTTTATGTTTGCAATGTGTAGTGCAACGGATAGTTTTGATATCGCCTTATCAGCCGAAGGAATTGATATTTGTGAACCTATGTTTGATGGTGATGGGAGTGATGCAAATTATCAGAATAAAATAGATTATAATAAGACTTTTGCGTTTACTGATTATATTTTAGAACGTAGCCCAAATGTATATGAATTCTCATCTATAGATATGTCTCAAAAAAGACGTATTCCAAAAACAACCGATTATTTTTCATTGATGGAATTTTCTGCTAAATGGGATCCAATTCCAACAATGCTAAATCAAAACCATACTGCTTTGGTTAAAGGATTTATGGGACAAACAACATCTTTTACAAGAGATGAGATAAAATCCAAAGTGTTGGTGCTTGGTGAAAATAAAACCAATGGAGAAGCCAAATATATTCATGGTATTAAAGGAAAAGGCTTTTTTACATTCTATGGAGGACATGACCCTGAAGACTATACACATAGAGTAGGAGACCCTAAAACCGAATTAGATTTACATCCTACCTCACCAGGATATAGACTCATTTTAAACAATGTGTTGTTTCCTGCTGCTAGAAAGAAAAAGCAGAAAACTTAAATTAAACCGATTCCTAGGGCAATTGATACTATAATTAGAAATACTGCGACAAATTTTTGAATAAACTTCAAAGTTACTTTCTTTAATAACTTATGCCCAAAAAAAGCGCCAGCAATTGCTGAAAGTGTTGCGCTAACAATTAAAGGTATATTTTCGTATAAGCCAGACTCTAACATTCTTGTTGAATACATAGAGATTCTAGTAAAATCTACTAAGCAAGAAATAACAACAGCTGTACCAATAAATGCTTCTTTAGTTAGACCAGCTTTAATAAGAAATGCTGTTCTAAGTACACCTTGATGTCCAGAAAGTCCTCCAAAAAAACCGCTTAAAAACCCTCCAAAAGGCAATTGTTTTTTGGTGAATTGTAACTTATCAAAAAAAGGTAATAACTCAATGACAGAGAATACGATTAACAGTAGTGAAATAACCAATTTAACTGGAGTGATTTCAAAAGATTTGTTACCAATTTGATAAGTATAAATTGTAGGTAGGTCGGTAATATTCAAAAGCATCCAAGCACCAATAAATGCTGCAATAATGGCTGGAATTCCAAATCGTATTAGTACACTTTTGTTGGCTTTGTTACCAACAAGAATCAATTTAAAGACATTATTAAAAAAATGAACAACTCCAGTTAATGCTATTGCTAGTTCTATTGGAAAGAATAGTGCAAAAACAGGCATTAAGATTGTACCTAGTCCAAATCCAGAAAAAAAAGTTAGAATAGCCGTTAAAAAAGCTACAAGGCAAATTACAAAATAGTCCACTATTCCATTTTAATGAGTCCCTATAATACAACCACAGGTTTCTCTAGTAAAACTTTGACTTTCTTCATGCCAAGGAAAAGCAGCATTATATTTACTATTTTCCCAATAGAATTTACCTCTAGTATTTTCATGATTTCCAATTTCGTTCATGGTTTCAGTATCGTATAAACGTCCATTAACCATTGTATAAAGAATACTTTCGGTGTTTCTAATATTCTCCAATGGATTTTTATCCAATACAATTAAATCGGCAAGCTTTCCGACTTCTAAAGAGCCTATATCGTTTCCAGCGCCAATATATTCTGCACCATTAAGTGTTGCAGCTCTTAAAGCTTCCATATTGGTCATTCCGCCTTGTTGTAACATCCAAAGCTCCCAATGAGCTCCTAAGCCTTGCAGCTGTCCATGAGCACCAAGATTTACTTTAACACCAACATCTGTCAACGCTTTTGCAATTTTTGAAGTTTGAATATGCCCATTTTCATACTCTTCTTGAGGCACCATAACACGATGTCTTGAACGCGCATCTACAATCCCTCTAGGTATATACTTTAACAATTTTTTATTTTCCCAAACATTGGTGTTTTGGTACCAATAATATTCACCACTCATACCTGCATAATTTACTACTAGTGTTGGTGTATAACCAGTGTTACTGTTTTCCCAAAGAGTTAAAACGTCTTTGTAAACAGGTGAAATTGGAATGTTGTGTTCCACACCAGTATGACCATCAATAACCATAGTCATATTATGGTAGAATGTTGAGCCACCTTCTGGAACAACGAAAATACTTTCTTCACGGGCAGCTTGCAAAACTTGTTGACGTTGCTCGCGACGTGGCTGATTATAACTTTTTACCGATAAAGCGCCAAAAGCTTTGGTACGTTTTATGGACGAACGTGCATCATCAAGACTATTAATTACAGCCTTAAAATCGCCTTCTGCTCCATAGAGAATATGTCCAGTAGAGTAGAGACGAGGACCAACCATTTGACCACTTTTTAGTAATTCTGATAAAGCAAAAACAGCTTGAGTATTAGCTGAAGGGTCGTGTGCAGTAGTCACCCCAAATGCTAAATTGGCATAAAATTGCCAATGCTTTTGAGTTGTTAAGCCATCACGAAACCCACCAATATGTGCATGAGCATCTACAATTCCAGGCATAATTGTTTTTCCAGATAGGTCATAAACTTTCGCGTTAGACGGAATTGAAACTTCCGAAGCTTTTCCTATTGCTTCAATTTTATTTTGATTAACGATGATTGTTCCGTTTTCAATAACTTTATCACCTTGCATAGTAATTATTCGTGCATTTTTAAATGCAATTTTACCATTAGGTTTATCAGTTTTTATTTCAAGTTCTATTCTAGCTTTGGGTTTGGCAACCAATTTAGTATCTAATGAAGCAGGAGCAGAATAATAATCATTTCCTAAAGACCAGTGAATAGTTTTACTGTCTTTAGACCAATGAAGATTTATTCCTGCATCTTCAGTAAGTTGTGTCACTGGAACAAAATTTGTCTTATCAGTTAAATCTATTGTTGCACCAGCTTGCGGCATTGGAGCCATATAGACTTTGAATAGATGAATAAAAGCCACCCATTTACCATCTGGACTAGGCAATAATCTATTTCCATTCTTTGATTTAATATGTGTTCTTTCGTTATTACCATTTAAATCAACACTTTTTAATTCTTTTGTAAGTGCTCCACCAAATGTGCCTCCATTTTGATAAATGATTCGTTTATCATCTTTAGAGAACAAGGGGTAATCACCTTGTTGAGTTAAGAATTTGTTATTCTTACCGTTGGCATCCATAATATATAATCCAGTTTTTTTACTGAATGTTCTGCCTTGGTCTCCATTACCACCTTCTTTTCTATAAACAACTTTAGAACCATTATTGGAATAGGCAGGATTTCTATAAATACCTTTTTGAGCGCTTAATTTTTTGGGAGTTCCTTCTTTTAAAGAAATCGAATAAATACTTCCTAAGTTTTCATCATTCCAAGTTACATATACTATCTGCGAACCATCAGGAGAGAATGAAGGTTCAAATTCAAAATCGGTTCCTTGAGTCAAACGCTTTGGTTTTCCTTTAGGAAGTTCCATAGAATATAAATATCCTAAGGCGTTAAATACAATGCTTTTTCCATTAGGTGAGGTTTTAACATCTCGAATAACTTTGGCATTAAATGTATTTGGAGCGACTGGTGTGTCAAACTCAATAGCTTTAGCAATTTTTATACTAGTATTTACCTTAAAAGGAATATTGGTTACTTGAAGTGTATTAACATTTACTTTGTTTATTTTTCCACCAGACCAGAATACAATACTATCGTCATTTGGTGTCCAACTATAATTACTATATACGCCAAAAATAGCCCAAGCTTCTTGTTGGTCTTTATTTAGTCCATCAAAAATTGGCCATTCTTCACCTGTTTCTAAATCATGAATGTAAAGTACAGTTTTAGTTCTAACACGTTTAACAAAAGCTAGTTTTTTTCCATCATTAGATATTTGTGGACGAGCAGCTCCTCCAGGACCACCTGTAATACGTTCGGTTTTTCCTGTTTCAAAATCGTATCGATTAATCACATAAATTTGACTATTTGGATCTTTATTATATTGAAAAAATCCTCCTGGATAAACATCTTCGCTATAATACATATAGCGCCCATCTTTGGAAATATTAGGTTCGTTTACATCTTGTTGGTCGTTTTTACGTTTAGTAATTTGTATACCACTTTTTCCAGTTAAGTGATACATCCACATTTCTCCAGCACCTAACGAGCGAGTAGAAGAAAAGTGCTTTCTAGCAACAATGTATTCGCCATCAGGTGTCCAGACAGCGTTATTAAGAAGTCTAAAATTTTCTTTTGTAATTTGTTTTGCGTCACTTCCATCAATGTTCATTGTCCATATATTATCACCCCCTCCTGCATCACTTGTAAATGAAATAGTATTTCCATCTGGACTGAAACGAGGTTGAACTTCAAAGGGTAAACCTGTTCTTAATGCAGTAGCTTTTCCACCATTGGCATTCATAATAAAGATGTCACCTAGTAAGTCAAAAACTATTTTACTTCCATCTGGACTTACATCTACATTCATCCAAGTGCCTTCATTGGTATTGAGAGAGACTTCTTTCCAGTTCCAGTCACCTTCTGGATTTGAGATATCCCAAGATGTCTTTTTTTCTTGAGCAGTTACAGCAGATGAGACTAAAAATAGGGCAATTAATAATTGTGGAATTCGATTCATCTTTATGTGAAATTTTATGAATCTGAAAGATAATAAAAATGAATCTGGCTTTTTTAATTAGTTATTCACAATAGCCATGAAATAAAAAAGTCCGATTCGTAAGAATCGGACTTTTATAAGCGAAATATATTATACAATAGGCGAAACGCCTTATTTAACTTTATTTACAATTGCTTCAAAAGCATCTGGATTATTCATAGCTAAATCGGCTAGAACCTTACGGTTTAATTCGATGTTGTTAGCTTTTAATTTCCCCATAAATTGCGAATACGACAATCCGTGTTGTCTAGCTCCTGCGTTAATACGCATAATCCATAATGCACGGAAAGTTCTTTTTTTGTTTCTACGGTCTCTATACGAATATTGCATCGCTTTATCAACCGCATTTTTTGCTACTGTCCAAACGTTTTTACGTCTTCCAAAGTAACCTTTTGCTTGCTTAAGAACCTTTTTTCTTCTGGCTCTCTTCGCTACTGAATTTACTGATCTTGGCATAATTTTAAATTTTTTTGTAGTAGGCGATCGATAATTGATACTTGTAAAAGCCTAACTCCATGGTTTATAAATAATTTTAACCTAAGCATTAATTACTTTAAACGTAATTGTTGCTTAATGTTTGCTTCATCGCTCTCATGTACTAATGTACTGTGAGTTAAAGCTAGCTTACGCTTTTTAGATTTTTTTGTCAAAATATGACTCTTAAAAGCATGCTTTCTTTTGATCTTTCCAGAACCAGTTAACTTAAAACGTTTCTTGGCACTAGATTTTGTTTTCATTTTAGGCATTGTTCTCCTCTTTATTTAAATTCACTTCGCTTATTCTCTTTTGATTAAATTATTTTGCTTTTTTAGGAGCAATAAACATAATCATTCTTTTTCCTTCTAATTTTGGCATTTGTTCAACCTTTCCATGCTCTTCCAAATCTTGTGCTAAACGCAATAATAAAATTTGACCTTGCTCTTTAAATATGATTGAACGTCCTTTAAAAAAGACAAAAGCTTTAAGTTTTGCTCCTTCTTTTAAGAACTTTTCTGCATGTTTCTTTTTAAATTCGTAATCATGATCATCAGTTTGAGGGCCAAAACGAATTTCTTTTACAACTACTTTCGTAGCTTTAGATTTTAAAGCCTTATCACGTTTCTTTTGTTCATAAAGAAACTTTTTGTAGTCCATAACTTTACATACAGGAGGTACAGCTTTTGGTGATATTTCAACAAGATCTAATCCTTGTTCATCAGCTATTGCCAATGCTTGCGATGTTTTATAAACACCTATTTCAACATTATCACCAACCAGACGAACTTCTGGTGATGTGATTTTTCTGTTTATCCTGTGTTGATCTTCTTTTATTATTCTTGCAGGACCTCTATTTCTTCTTCTACGTATTGCTATGGCTATATAATTTTAATTAAACTTTAAATTGTTTTAATGTTTTGTTTATTTCTGTTTCAACAATTTTCGAGAAGTCTTCTACATTTATCATGCCTAAATCTTCTCCTCCATGTTGGCGAACGCTAATTTTATTTTCGTTCTCTTCGTTCTCACCAACAATAATCATATATGGAATTTTATTCATTTCGGCTTCCCGAATTTTTTTACCCATAGTCTCATTCCTATTGTCAATAAGGGCGCGAATTTCGTCATTTTCTAACAAATTTAAAACTTTTTCGGCGTATTTTTCATATTTCTCACTAATTGATAGGATAATTACCTGCTCTGGCATTAACCATAAAGGGAAATTTCCGCCAGTATGCTCCAATAAAATTGCCACAAAACGTTCCATACTCCCAAAAGGAGCTCTATGAATCATTACAGGTCTGTGTAACTCATTATCACTACCTTTATAAGTTAAATCAAACCGCTCTGGCAAGTTATAATCTACTTGAATCGTTCCAAGTTGCCATTGTCTTCCCAACGCATCCTTTACCATAAAATCGAGTTTTGGACCATAAAAAGCAGCCTCACCAGTTTCAATTACATAATTTAGACCTTTATCATTAGCAGCATTAATAATTGCTTGCTCAGCTTTTTCCCAATTTTCAGGGCTTCCTATATATTTGTCTAGGTTATTCATATCCCTTAAAGAGACTTGAGCTGTAAAGTTTTCAAAACCTAAAGAGCCAAACACATATAATACTAGGTCAATTACTTCTTTAAATTCTGTATCTAATTGATCAGGAGTACAAAATATGTGTGCATCGTCTTGAGTAAAACCTCTTACCCTTGTTAAACCATGCAGCTCTCCACTTTGTTCATATCTATATACTGTGCCAAATTCAGCATACCTTTTAGGGAGCTCTTTATAACTGAAAGGTTTAGCATTATATATTTCGCAATGATGCGGACAATTCATAGGTTTTAGTAAGAATTCTTCATCATCTTTTGGTGTTTTTATTGGTTGAAAACTATCCTCTCCATATTTTGCATAATGCCCAGAAGTAACATAAAGTTCTTTTTGACCAATATGAGGTGTTACTACCATTTCGTAACCAGCTTTTTGTTGTGCTTTTTTAAGGAAATCTTCTAACCTAGCTCTTAAAGCTGCTCCTTTAGGTAACCATAAAGGAAGTCCTTGTCCAACTTTTTGTGAAAAAGTAAAAAGTTCAAGCTGCTTACCTAATTTTCTATGGTCACGTTTTTTTGCTTCTTCTAATAGTTCTAAATATTCTGTTAGCTCTTTTTGCTTTGGGAAAGAAGTTCCATATACACGAGTGAGTTGTTTATTGTTTTCATCACCTCTCCAATACGCACCAGCTACGCTCAAAATTTTTACAGCTTTAACAATTCCTGTATTAGGAATGTGTCCTCCACGGCATAAATCTGTAAATGTAGAATGGTCACAAAACGTAATATCTCCATCTTCAAGATTTTCAATAAGCTCTACTTTGTACTCGTTATTTTGCTCTTTATATAATGATAATGCATCAGCTTTAGAAACCGATTTAAGTTTAAACTCATGTTTCCCACGAGCAATTTCTAGCATTTTGTCTTCAATTGTTTTGAAATCTTTATCAGAAATACTTCTGTCCTCAAGATCTATATCATAATAAAAACCATTATCAATAGCTGGTCCTATAGATAATTTAACTCCTGGGTAAAGTTCTTCTAATGCTTGAGCCAATATATGTGCAGACGAATGCCAAAAAGCTTTTTTTCCCTCATCATCTCTCCATGTATATAAAACAAGATTACCATTGGTTGTTAATGTCGTTGAAGCTTCAATAGTTTTGTCATTGAATTTAGCAGATATAACATTTCTTGCGAAACCTTCGCTAATATCTTTTGCAACATCCATTGCAGTAATGTTGTTCTCATAACTTCTTACACTGCCATCTGGTAAAGTAATTTCGATCATATGTGAATTAAAATTTAAAGCGCAAAGATAATAGTATATTAAATCACATACAATATATATATAAGGTATATTTTGATTAGTACTTTTAATACTATTCACCGAGATTTGGGGATACGATTTGGTTTGGTATGGAATTTTTTCATGTGATAATATATTGGTTTATAGTGTTTAGGGTTTTTGGGTAATAAAAAGTTAAAAAATAGTTTAAAAAACATTTGGTAGGATTGTATAAGGTTGTATGTTTGCAGCCGCAAAAAACGGTAATTTTTTTTGTGGTGTTCATATAAGTAAAGTTGATTTGGATTAAGTTAGAAAAAATAATTTAAAAAAAAATCAAAAAGCATTGTAGGAATAAAAAAAGGGTTTTATATTTGCACCCGCTTAAGGAGGAAAGACTTTAAGTAAAGAAGAAAAAAGTTCATTAAACATATTGATTGACAGCGTAAGGATTTTATTGGAAACGATAAAATTCATTACAGAGAATAAACCATTTTGAGTACAAATTAATATCCTTTGGTTGTTAATAATATAGTCGTAAGACTTAAAATTTAACGATGAAGAGTTTGATCCTGGCTCAGGATGAACGCTAGCGGCAGGCCTAACACATGCAAGTCGAGGGGTAACAGGGATTGCTTGCAATCCGCTGACGACCGGCGCACGGGTGCGTAACGCGTATAGAATCTACCTTTTACAGTGGGATAGCCTTTAGAAATGAAGATTAATACCTCATAGTATTATTGATTGGCATCGATTGATAATTAAAGTTTCGGCGGTAAAAGATGACTATGCGTCCTATTAGCTAGATGGTGTGGTAACGGCACACCATGGCAACGATAGGTAGGGGCCCTGAGAGGGGGATCCCCCACACTGGTACTGAGACACGGACCAGACTCCTACGGGAGGCAGCAGTGAGGAATATTGGGCAATGGAGGCAACTCTGACCCAGCCATGCCGCGTGCAGGAAGACTGCCCTATGGGTTGTAAACTGCTTTTATACAGGAAGAAACATCTCTACGTGTAGAGACTTGACGGTACTGTAAGAATAAGGATCGGCTAACTCCGTGCCAGCAGCCGCGGTAATACGGAGGATCCAAGCGTTATCCGGAATCATTGGGTTTAAAGGGTCCGTAGGTGGATAATTAAGTCAGAGGTGAAATCCTGCAGCTCAACTGTAGAATTGCCTTTGATACTGGTTATCTTGAGTTATTATGAAGTAGTTAGAATATGTAGTGTAGCGGTGAAATGCATAGATATTACATAGAATACCAATTGCGAAGGCAGATTACTAATAATCAACTGACACTGATGGACGAAAGCGTGGGGAGCGAACAGGATTAGATACCCTGGTAGTCCACGCCGTAAACGATGGTCACTAGCTGTTTGGACTTCGGTCTGAGTGGCTAAGCGAAAGTGATAAGTGACCCACCTGGGGAGTACGTTCGCAAGAATGAAACTCAAAGGAATTGACGGGGGCCCGCACAAGCGGTGGAGCATGTGGTTTAATTCGATGATACGCGAGGAACCTTACCAGGGCTTAAATGTAAGTTGCATTAGTTAGAGATAGCTATTTCTTCGGACTACTTACAAGGTGCTGCATGGTTGTCGTCAGCTCGTGCCGTGAGGTGTCAGGTTAAGTCCTATAACGAGCGCAACCCCTGTTGTTAGTTGCCAGCGATTCAAGTCGGGAACTCTAACAAGACTGCCAGTGCAAACTGTGAGGAAGGTGGGGATGACGTCAAATCATCACGGCCCTTACGTCCTGGGCTACACACGTGCTACAATGGTAGGTACAGAGAGCAGCCACTGCGCGAGCAGGAGCGAATCTATAAAACCTATCACAGTTCGGATCGGAGTCTGCAACTCGACTCCGTGAAGCTGGAATCGCTAGTAATCGGATATCAGCCATGATCCGGTGAATACGTTCCCGGGCCTTGTACACACCGCCCGTCAAGCCATGGAAGTTGGAAGTGCCTGAAGTCCGTCACCGCAAGGAGCGGCCTAGGGTAAAGTCGATAACTAGGGCTAAGTCGTAACAAGGTAGCCGTACCGGAAGGTGCGGCTGGAACACCTCCTTTCTAGAGAAAGACGACTAGAGGTAATAAGTAAGGAAAGAGATTGTTTATTCTCAACGCTGTTAATTATATTATAACTTAGAAAAAAAGTAGAGTCTCATAGCTCAGCTGGTTAGAGCGCTACACTGATAATGTAGAGGTCGGCAGTTCGAGTCTGCCTGAGACTACTAATTTTTTTTTTTGAAGTTTAAATAAAGGAAATTCTAGAAGTTTGAGTAGTAGTTATGTACTAACTACTAACTACTATATACTAACTACTAGTATATGGGGGATTAGCTCAGCTGGCTAGAGCGCCTGCCTTGCACGCAGGAGGTCATCGGTTCGACTCCGATATTCTCCACAAAATCTAGATGGTTAGATAGTTAGACCATTAGACATTTGTCTAAAAATCTAACGTTCTAAAAATCTAAGATGAAAGTTCATTGACATATTGAAAAAGATACATGAAATAACGAATTAAATTCATTTAATTCAGTAATTTATATTAGAATAATTGAGTTTACGAGCTTTTAATTATTCTAAGAACATTTAGTTTATGAGGTGTAAAGGATTAATAATTTATTATTATGAATTGAAAATCATGAATTAGATAGTAACTCATTAAAAAAGCAAAAAGTACAATAAGCTAAATAAGAGCGTATGGGGAATGCCTAGGCTCTCAGAGGCGATGAAGGACGTGATAAGCTGCGAAAAGCTGCGGGGATTGGCACATACGAATTGATCCGCAGATATCCGAATGGGGCAACCCAGCATGTTGAAGACATGTTATCCGTAAGGAGGCGAACCCGGAGAACTGAAACATCTAAGTACCCGGAGGAGAAGAAAACAAAAGTGATTCCGCTAGTAGTGGCGAGCGAACGCGGAATAGCCCAAACCAGTGTTGTTACGGCAATACTGGGGTTGTAGGACTGCGATATTGGTTGTGTAATGAATTAGAATCCTTTGGAAAGAGGAACCAGAGAGGGTGATAGTCCCGTATAAGTAAAGATCATTAACCATAGCAGTATCCTGAGTAGTGCGGGACACGTGTAATCCTGTATGAATTTGGCGGGACCATCCGCTAAGGCTAAATACTCCTGAGAGACCGATAGTGAACTAGTACCGTGAGGGAAAGGTGAAAAGAACCCTGAATAAGGGAGTGAAATAGAACCTGAAACCATACGCTTACAAGCGGTCGGAGCCCATTAGGGTGACGGCGTGCCTTTTGCATAATGAGCCTACGAGTTACCGTTTCTAGCAAGGTTAAGCACTTCAGGTGCGGATCCGTAGCGAAAGCGAGTCTGAATAGGGCGAACTAGTTAGTGGCGGTAGACGCGAAACCGTGTGATCTACCCATGGGCAGGGTGAAGCTGTGGTAACACATAGTGGAGGCCCGAACCCGTTGACGTTGAAAAGTCTTGGGATGACCTGTGGGTAGGGGTGAAAGGCCAATCAAACTCGGAAATAGCTCGTACTCCCCGAAATGCATTTAGGTGCAGCGTATTATTAGTTTTATAGAGGTAGAGCTACTGATTGGATGCGGGGGCTTCACCGCCTACCAATTCCTGACAAACTCCGAATGCTATAAAATGATGTAATGCAGTGAGGGCATGGGTGCTAAGGTCCATGTCCGAAAGGGAAAGAACCCAGACCATCAGCTAAGGTCCCAAAATGTATGTTAAGTTGAATAAACGAGGTTGAACTGCTTAGACAGCTAGGATGTTGGCTTGGAAGCAGCCATTCATTTAAAGAGTGCGTAACAGCTCACTAGTCGAGCGGTTCGGCATGGATAATAATCGGGCATAAACATACTACCGAAGCTATGGATTTGTATTAATACAAGTGGTAGGGGAGCATTGTAGTGTCGTCGAAGGTGAAGCGTGAGCTTTGCTGGAGAAGCTACAAAAGAAAATGTAGGCATAAGTAACGATAATGCGGGCGAGAAACCCGCACTCCGAAAGACTAAGGTTTCCTCAGCTATGCTAATCAGCTGAGGGTTAGTCGGGACCTAACGCGAACCCGAAAGGGGTAGTGGATGGACAACAGGTTAATATTCCTGTACCTGCTCACGTTAAAAGTGACGGAGGCGAATAGTTAGTGCGCACTGACGGAATAGTGCGTTGAAGGGAGTGGTAACACCCCGATAGTACACTGAGACTACGGTCAAGGTGATAATCTAGCGAATCGACTTCCAAGAAAAGCGAGTGAAGCAGCCCGTACCCTAAACCGACACAGGTAGTTGGGATGAGAATTCTAAGGAGCTCGAGAGATTCATGGCTAAGGAACTAGGCAAAATCGACCCGTAACTTCGGGAGAAGGGTCGCCCATCTTCGGATGGGCCGCAGTGAAGAGGTCCAGGCGACTGTTTATCAAAAACACAGGGCTATGCTAAATCGAAAGATGATGTATATGGCCTGACACCTGCCCGGTGCTGGAAGGTTAAGTGGAGGGCTTAGAGGTTTACCTCGAAGGTCTAAAATGAAGCCCCAGTAAACGGCGGCCGTAACTATAACGGTCCTAAGGTAGCGAAATTCCTTGTCGGGTAAGTTCCGACCTGCACGAATGGTGCAACGATCTGGACACTGTCTCAGCCATGAGCTCGGTGAAATTGTAGTATCGGTGAAGATGCCGATTACCCGCAGTGGGACGAAAAGACCCCGTGAACCTTTACTATAGCTTAGTATTGGCTTTGGATAAGTAATGTGTAGGATAGGTGGGAGACTTTGAAGCGGCATCGCCAGGTGTTGTGGAGTCATTGTTGAAATACCACCCTTTGCTTATCTAGAGTCTAACTTTCACTGAAAGGACAGTGCTTGGTGGGTAGTTTGACTGGGGTGGTCGCCTCCAAAAGAGTAACGGAGGCTTCTAAAGGTTCCCTCAGCACGCTTGGTAACCGTGCGTAGAGTGCAATGGCATAAGGGAGCTTGACTGAGAGACATACAGGTCGATCAGGTACGAAAGTAGAGCATAGTGATCCGGTGGTTCCGCATGGAAGGGCCATCGCTCAAAGGATAAAAGGTACTCCGGGGATAACAGGCTGATCTCCCCCAAGAGCTCACATCGACGGGGGGGTTTGGCACCTCGATGTCGGCTCGTCACATCCTGGGGCTGGAGAAGGTCCCAAGGGTTGGGCTGTTCGCCCATTAAAGTGGCACGCGAGCTGGGTTCAGAACGTCGTGAGACAGTTCGGTCTCTATCTACTGTGGGCGTTAGAAATTTGAGTGAATCTGACTCTAGTACGAGAGGACCGAGTTGGACAAACCTCTGGTGTACCAGTTGTTCCGCCAGGAGCATTGCTGGGTAGCTACGTTTGGAAGGGATAAGCGCTGAAAGCATATAAGCGCGAAACCCATCACAAGATGAGATTTCTTTAAAGGGTCGTGGGAGATGACCACGTTGATAGGCTATAGGTGTAAAGGCAGTAATGTCATAGCCGAGTAGTACTAATAACCCATAGGCTTATTGTACGCCTGTTTTTTTATAGAGTATAAATACAATATTCATGTAATTTTTTCAATATGTTAACTTATTAGAAGTGAGATATTAGATATTAGACTAAAGAAGTCTAAGAGTGAAAGCAATCTAAATCTAATATCTACTTAAAAACTTAAGGTGGTTATAGCAATGGGGCTCACCTCTTACCATTCCGAACAGAGAAGTTAAGCCCATTAGCGCCGATGGTACTACATTCGTGGAAGAGTAGGTCGCCGCCTTTTTTGTACTGACAATAAAGTTAGTATTTGTAAAACCCTTCATATCTCTATGAAGGGTTTTTTTATGTTATAATGTAAGGGTGTTGAATTTATGAGACTAATAGGAAAATAATTTTTTTATTCCTTCTATTTGGCTATTTTAGATTTATGAATATTATCATTCAATCTTCCATCCATACTTTAAGCAAATCAAAACAACTTTTATGCTCCCTTTCAAATGAGGATTTAAGTAATCACTCAGTTTCTCCTTATTATTCGTGTATAGGCTCACATATTAGGCATATTTTGGATTTTTATGACTGTATTATTGATGGAGTAGATAATACAACAATTGATCTTACCCAAAGAAAAAGAGATGAACGAATGCATACTGATTGCAATTATACACTTAGCCATGTTGAACGAATCATTGACACGCTTAAGAGATTAGACAATTACAACTTTACTAAACATTATGTGGTTAGTGATGATTTGGGTATAGGAAAGGTTGATATTATGTACACATTAGGTGCAGTACTTGCGCAAGCAAATAGCCATGCTATTCACCATTATGCAATAATAAGTTATATTCTTGATAGACTAGAAATTCCAATGAAAGATGAAAGTTTTGGATATAATCCAACAACACCTAGACAGATAGTTAATTAGATTTATCACTATCAAACATACTGCTCATAATTGTTTGAAGACCTTTGAATGCAAAAAATATAGCTCCAGCACAAATAACAAGACTTATAATCAGAATGGGAATATAAAGAGGCTTTTCTTTATTGGTTGTTGCAATATAAAATAATGTAGGTCCAGCAAACATCATCACTAAAGAAATAGTCATTTTTTTTAAACCTTTTCCCAATACCTCTTTATTTGTTCTTTTAGTTTCCATTCTTAAATGCTTTTATAGATGCTCTTACGCTTTTATATTTATCAAGTAGTTTAGATGCTTCTTCAGCGGTAATATTCAATTCATTCATGAGCATTTTTACTCCTCTATCAACTAATTTATTATTGCTTAGTTGCATATCAACCATTTTGTTTCCTTTTACTTTTCCCAATTGAATCATTGTAGCAGTAGTAATCATATTTAACACTAATTTTTGTGCAGTTCCAGCTTTCATTCGTGAGCTACCAGTAACAAATTCTGGGCCTACAATAACTTCAATGGGATATTTTGCTGTTTGCGATAAAGGACTATTATGATTACAGGTGATACATCCAGTAATAATATTGTTATTGTTGCACTTTTCTAAAGCAGCAATTACATAAGGAGTAGTACCAGAAGCAGCAATACCAATAACTACATCATTATTAGAAATGGTATGTTTTTGTAAATCTTCCCAACCTTGAGTTGTAGAATCTTCAGCAAATTCTACAGCTTTTCTAATTGCGTTATCACCTCCAGCTATAAGCCCTACAACTAGTTCATGAGGAACTCCGAAAGTAGGAGGACATTCACTTGCATCAACAATACCTAAGCGTCCACTAGTACCAGCACCAATATAAAATAAGCGCCCCCCAGATTTTAATTTACCAATTACTTGTTCAATAAGTATTTCAATTTGTGGCAATGCTTTTTCAATAGCAAAAGGAACGGTTTTGTCTTCATTATTTATGTTGGTGAGTAATTCTGAAACACTCATCTTTTCAAGATGATTATAGTTAGAATCTTGCTCTGTAGTTTTTGTAAAATTCATCTATCAAAAATAAACAATTTGAATAGAGTTATTCAACTATATATATAATTTCATCAACTTCTGATAGTCTAAAATACCCAAATGGAAAGTTATCTGGATTTGTTTGATTGATACAATTTCCTCTAACTGTTGCTGGTGTTGTTTCAAAAGGACCACCGCCTTCTTCACTATTTTGTTGTAATAAAATAAACATATACTCATAAAAAGCTTCAGAAATACCATGATTTTTTATGGTTACTTCATGTCCTGAGGTTAAGTCTTCTTCTGTGTAAAAACCAAAAATTTGGTTACCATTCGTAAATTCATCATCATATACTTCAAGCGTGGGATAAGCTGTAAAATTATTGCTGAATTCAAAGAAATAATAATTCTCTTCATTTTGAGGATCTGTATAATAGACTTTTAATTCAGTTTCTTCTCCAGAAAAGCCTCCATCGTTTTTTTGTTCAACATAATCAATTGGCACTACAGATTTTAAAATTTCTGTACCTGAATATGTTTCACCTTCATAATTTACCACTAGTGTATATTCAGCATTTAAAACTGGAATAAATGTATTGTTTTTATATATACCAGTTGTGTTATCCTCGTTGAAAATAAATTCATTTGCGTTTGTATCAAAAATTGAAACTTGTGCATTATTCGCAGGAGTTGCTTGATTATTGTAAAAAGGAGTAGATAATGATAGCTTTATTTCTTGTTCATTTCCACTAGTTCCTTTTACCCAATTTATTGAGGCTTCAATAATTAATTTAGGTTGTGACGTATTTAAATCTAAATCAATTACATCTTCACATGAATATATTGTTATACTTATTAGTATTAATATTAGCTTTTTGCTCACTGCTTTTATATTGTTTAAGTGTTTGCGAAAACTCTTTGAATTTTTCATTTGTTAGAATTTAAAGTTATAAGAAACAGAAGGAATGATTCCAAAAAGAGATAGTTTTAACGCTTCATTTACTCCAGTTGTTCTATTTTCTCTAAAGCTAATAGACGATGCGTTTTTTCGGTTATAGGCATTATATACACCAAAAACCCATTCGGTTTTCCACTTTTTATTAGAATTATTTTTTGGGGTGTATTTTGCAGATACATCTAATCTATGGTACGTTGGAATTCTGCTAGAGTTTCTAGCTTCATAAATAGGAATAGATATACCATTATATTCATATTGACCATTTGGAAATGTTGATGGTAACCCAGTTTGAAACAAAAAGTTTGAGCTTAAACTCCATTTGTCATTTAGCTTATATGATCCTGTTATAGATATATCATGGGTTTTATCATAAGGCGTATTATACCATAATCCATCGTTGATTCCCCTTTCTTCTGGCGTTCTTCCTTTTGTTTGCTGTTCTGATTTTGATAAAGTATACGCTATCCATCCTTGAAAATCACCTTCATTTTTTCTAAACAAGACTTCAAGTCCATAGGCTCTAGCTTTCCCATTAAGTATTACTTGCTCAATGGCATTATTAGCAATTAAATCTGCGCCATCTATATAATCTATTCTATTTTTAATGGTTTTATAAAATGTTTCTACCTCTAAGTTAAAGGTATTATCGTTTAAGGTTTTAAAATATCCTAAAGCAAACTGATGTAATTTTTGTGGCTTAACATATTTTCCACTTGGTGTCCAAACATCCAAAGGTGTTGGAGAGCTAGTGTTTGAAAGCAGATGCAAATACTGACTCATTTTATTATAGCTAGCTTTTACAGATGCTGTTTCGTTAAGTTGATATGCCATTGCAAGACGTGGCTCTAAATTGGCAAACGATTTAATAACATCACTACGTTTAAAACTTTCTGCGCCAATAGGATCTGCTTTTTCATAAATTTTGAGTTCATCATTAAAAATTAATGGATTATTATTTTCATAAATATTTAGTTCGTCTTGACCTAATCTTGTAAACGAACTAAAACGCAATCCATAACTCAAGGCCAATTTATCGGTTACTTGATGTTCAGCATCTATATATATAGCATTTTCAAAGGCATATTTGTCAATGAGTTTGAATGGATTGATTCCAGAGGTTTTTGTTGTTGGTTTTATATCTCCAGGATTAAACTTGTAGTAAATGCTATTTAAACCATATTGTAGTTTAAAATTGTTAGATATGTAATGCTTTAAGTCATATTTAACATTGAAATTTCTAATACCAGACGTCCAATCAAACTCTACAAAATTAAGCTTTAAGTCGTAATCATAATCAGAATAAATAAGTGATAAATTGGAAAATAACTTATCAGAAAACAAGTGATTCCATCTAAAGTTTATTACTGAATTTCCATAGGTGTTTTCAAAACTATCGGAAATGCTAAACACATCTCTTCCAAAATACCCAGACAGATAAATATTGTTTCTGTCGTTTAGTTTGTAACTTAATTTTGTGTTTAAATCGTAGAAATAAGCAATATTATCAATATCGAATAATGGTAAGAATAAATGAGCATAACTGCTTCTACCTCCAAGTAAAAAGGAGCCTTGCTCTTTTTTAATAGGACCTTCTGCTAATAATCTGCTAGATACTAATCCAATGCCACCATTCATTTTAAATTCATTACTATTTCCTTCCTTTTGATAGATATCTAAAACTGAAGAAACCCTTCCGCCATATTTTGCAGGAATTCCACCTTTATAGAGCTTAATATCTTTTATAGCATCAGGATTAAACACCGAAAACAACCCAAATAAATGTGATGAATTAAATATAGTGGCTTCATCTAATAATATTAAATTTTGGTCTGCTGCACCACCACGAACATTGAATCCAGAAGCACCTTCGCCAGCAGTAGTAACTCCTGGGAGTAGGGTTATAGATTTAATTAAATCTACTTCGCCTAACACTACGGGAATTTGTTTAATAGTATTTATAGATAAAGAGTTGAGACTCATTTGTGGCTTCCTAATGTTGAGTTTTTCAACATCTTCAACAATAACTATTTCATCTAAGCTTTGACTGTCTTCTGCTAGTTTGAAGTTTAAGGTTTGGTCTATATCTAAATTTATGGTTTGTACAATGCTTTTAAAACCCAAATAGCTTATTTGAAACTCATAAATACCTTTATCCAAAGTAATGGAGTAGAACCCATATTCGTTACTAGTTGTTCCAGTTTGTAGTGAAGGAATAATAATGTTGGCACCAATAAGTGTTTCGTTGCTACTCTCATCTGTTATAACACCACTCAAGGTAAATCTTTCTTGTGATAAGGTAAATAAGGGGAGTAAAAGAAACAATAAAAAGAGTTTCTTAGTAGAATATATCATCAGCAATTTTTTATACAAAAATAAAAAAGCTCCATGTGTAAATGGAGCTTTTAACAGTAAGTTAATACTTTTATAAACTTTTCAATATATCATTAAATATTTTACAAGGCCTCATTGCTTGAGATACTAATGTTTCGTTTGGTTCATAATAACCATCAATATTTATGCTGGCTCCTTGAATCTTATTTAATTCATCAACAATTGCGGTTTCATTATTTGTCAATTCCTTTGCAATATTTGTAAATTGATTTTTTAATTCTAAGTCAGTTTCTTGATTTGCTAATTCTTGTGCCCAATACATTGCTAAGTAAAAATGACTCCCTCTATTATCTAATTCTCCAGCTTTTCTTGAAGGGCCTTTTTTGTTTTCTAATAATTTCTCGGTAGCATCATCAAGCGTATCTGCTAAAACTTTTGCTTTTGGGTTATTTGTAGTTTCAGATAAATGCTCTAAAGAAACTGCTAAGGCTAAAAATTCACCTAATGAATCCCAACGTAAATGATTTTCTTCAACAAACTGTTGTACATGCTTTGGAGCAGAACCTCCTGCACCAGTTTCAAATAAACCTCCACCATTCATTAATGGTACAATTGAGAGCATTTTTGCACTTGTTCCTAATTCTAAAATGGGGAATAAATCTGTTAAATAGTCTCTTAGTACATTTCCAGAAACTGAAATGGTATCTTTACCATTCTTCATTCTTTTTAATGTGAATTGTGTTGCTTTTATTGGTGACAAAATTTGAATATCTAAACCACTTGTATTGTAGTTTGGTAAATACATATTTACCTTTTTAATTAATTCAGCATCATGTGCTCTATCTTCATCTAACCAAAAAACTGCAGGAACGTCAGTAGCTCTAGCTCTAGATACGGCTAATTTTATCCAATCTTGAATAGGCGCATCTTTTACTTGACACATACGCCAAATATCACCAGCTTCTACAGTATGCTCAGTTAATGTATTGTTATTAGAATCAACAACTCTTATTGTCCCGTTTGATACTACTTCAAACGTTTTATCGTGCGACCCATATTCTTCGGCTTTTTGTGCCATAAGTCCAACATTTGGTACTGTTCCCATAGTGGTGGGGTCAAAGGCTCCATGTTCTCTACAAAAATCAATAGTTGCAGTATAGATTCCTGCATAACTACTATCTGGAATCACAGCTTTTGTATCTTGAGATTTTCCTTTGGCATTCCACATTTGCCCAGAATTTCTTATCATTGCTGGCATTGATGCATCAATAATAACATCACTTGGCACATGCAAATTGGTAATTCCTTTATCAGAATTCACCATAGCCAAATCTGGATTGTTTTTATAGCAAGCATCGATATCTGCAAGAATTTCTTGTCTTTTTTCTTCGGATACTTCAGATAAATTCGATAATAAATTTCCAAATCCATTATTGACGTCAACACCAATTTCATCAAAGGTTTCTGCATGCTTTTCAAACAGATCTTTAAAGAATACTCGAACAGCATGACCAAAAATAATTGGGTCAGATACTTTCATCATAGTTGCTTTCATGTGTAAAGAAAACAATACACCTTTATTTTTAGCATCTTGTACTTGTGCTTCTAAAAAGCGCAGTAATACATTTTTTTGCATTACTGAAGCATCTATGATTTCTCCTTTTAATATGGTTAAATTATCTTTTAGTATGGTTGTGTTTCCTTCAGCATCAGTATGCTCAATAGTTACAGTTGTTGCTTCAGCAAGTGTGATTGATTTTTCATTATGGCAAAAATCACCTTCAGTCATTGTCGATACATGCGACTTAGAACTTGAACTCCATTTTCCCATAGAGTGTGGATTCTTTTTAGCGTAATTCTTTACTGCTTTAGGAGCACGTCTGTCAGAATTTCCTTCTCTAAGCACTGGATTTACAGCACTTCCTTTAATTTTATCGTATCTGGTTTTTATAGATTTTTCTTCATCATTTTCTGGTTCGTCTGGATAATTTGGTAAGGCATATCCTTTAGATTGTAACTCTTTTATAGCGCCTTTTAACTGCGGAATAGATGCACTAATATTTGGTAATTTTATGATGTTAGCTTCTGGTAATTTAACCAAATCGCCTAATTCGGCTAAGGCATCATTTTGCTTTTGATCTTCTGAAAGAAAATCAGGAAAACTAGCTAGAATTCTTGCAGCTAAGGATATATCTTTTGTTTCTATAGAAATGTTTGACGATTTTGTAAACGCTTTTACAATTGGAAGTAATGAATAGGTTGCTAAAGCTGGAGCTTCGTCAGTTTTTGTATAAATTATTTTCGACATATTATGCGATATTTTTTAGTTATAGAAGATGAAAAATTACAGTGTCAATTCACGCTAGTTTTTCAGTAAGCGAATATACAAAATTTGAAGCTTAAAGCTTAGTGATGTTATGGCAACTAAAGCTAATAATGTATAATTTATGTCATCTATAAAAAACGTGATATTTTTTAAGAATTTCATAAAAACAACTAGCAAAAATTATTCAATTATGATATGATGCGCAGAAAGCAAACCAATAACATTGGATTTTGAAAATTTTGCACCTTTCATTTTGTTTCTATTTGGACTGAAATTGAAATTATATGCTGTTTTAAAATCTGAAGCTTCTAAAATGGTATTTTCAAAAGTAGCATCTTTTAAATTGCAATTATCAAACTGTGTTCTTGATAAGTCAGTTTCAGTAAAATCTGTTTGTTGTAAACTACAATCGTTAAATACTGTATCGGTAATTTTTAGATGATTAAAAGCTGCCAAATCTAAATTACAATTCTTAAAATTGACGGAAAGTAAAAAGGTATTACATTCATAAAAGGGCATGCCAATCATTTTACAATCTCTAAAGAAGACATCTTTAAAAGTTGTTTCTTTTAATTTGGTATTGGTAAGGTTACAATTAATGAATTCACATTCCAGAAAACTTATTGTAGATAAAAAACACGATTCAAATGCACAGTCTATAAAAATGCAATTATCATATTCGGCTTTTGGTAGGCTAGTTTTGGTGTAATCTTCGTTTTTAAAAGTTTTGTCTAAAACAAGTGGAAGCATGGTCAATAAATCTTAGGCTAAGATATAATAGTTAATTAAAAAACAAAAGCCATATCACTTAGAAATTAATCTATGTTGACATGGCTTTCTTAAAATAGCTTCACATGATCTATTTAGCATTGCTGCTAACATCAGTTACGCATCCTTATGTTTGCTAACCTTTTCAATTCAAGTGTCACTATTTCAAAGAAACATTCTAAATGTAACTTTCAAAATGTATTGACCTGTTACTAAATGTTTCCAGTTTTAATTGTTTTTCTTGATACCCTATTAATTACATCTCATTTGCATGGTATATAATCTTTAAAGTATTGTTTCCTTTTTTAGATATCACTTTCGATCCTTCTACTTTTAGAAACTTTCAATTTTACTAGTTTACTGCCTGCATAACATACAGTTCTTTTTAAAATATCATGATTTATAAACCCCTACATGCATACACATGTCGTCTCTAAACCTCAAAAAACAATTATAATAAAGAACGTTACTTTACCAAATTAAAGGTATTACTTTAGTAATTAGAACATCAATTTTCATGATGCTTCCCTTAACTCTTATGCTAATTTAAGATAAGATTTTAAAATTACAAATTTTTGAAAGGGTTAGATATCAACTGTTTATAAACGCAGGTTATTAACAATTGTTAATAATGAAAAAGCCCCAACATTTGTTGGGGCTTTTATAAGTTTTTAAAAAAATTCTAGTGTCTTTTCTCTTTAATTCTGGCTTTTTTACCAGTAAGACCTCTAAAGTAGAAGATACGTGCTCTACGAACACTTCCTTTTTTGTTTATTTCAATTTTTTGTAATGCTGGTAAGTTTAATGGGAAGATACGCTCTACACCAATAGACCCAGACATTTTTCTAATTGTGAAAGTTTCAGAACTTCCAGTTCCTCTGCGTTGTAAAACAACACCTCTAAAGAACTGTGTACGTACTTTTTCACCTTCTTTAATTTCGTAATACACTGTAATAGTGTCACCAGCTCCAAATTCTGGTAAGTCTTTTCTTGTTACAAATTCGTCTTGTACAAATTTTACTAAAGATTCCATTTTAATCTTTTTAATAGTTGACTCGAAACAACATTCACGATTATCGCCAGAGGTTAATCCGAAATTGGGTGCAAATATACATAAAAAGTGAGAAGTAAAAAGTGAAAAGCAAAAAGTTTTTAATTTACTCTTCTAGCAAATCTGGTCGTCTATCTTTAGTACGTTGGTAGGCTTGTTCTTCGCGCCATTTTTCTATTTCAGGAAAGTTGCCACTAAACAATACTTCTGGAACTTTCATGCCTTTGTACTCTCTTGGTTTGGTATAAATAGGAGGCGCTAATAAATTATCTTGAAACGAATCGGTTAGGGCAGAGGTTTCGTTACCTAACACACCAGGAATTAAGCGTATCACTGCATCGCATAACACAGCTGCTCCAAGTTCGCCACCAGACAACACATAATCGCCAATGGAGATTTCTTTGGTAATAAACATATCTCGAACACGTTGGTCTACACCTTTATAATGCCCGCAAAGGATGATAATGTTTTCTTTTAATGAGATTTGGTTGGCAATACCTTGATTTAAGGTTTCACCATCAGGTGTCATATAAATAACTTCGTCGTAATCTCTCTCAGATTTTAGCTTGTTTATACACTTATCAATAGGCTCCACCATCATCACCATACCTGCGCCACCACCAAATTGCGTGTCGTCTACACTTTTATAATTACCAGTTGTGTAATCTCTAAGATTATGAAAATACACTTCTACTAAACCAGCGTCAATGGCACGTTTTAAAATAGAGGCCTCAAACGGGCTTTTAAGTAATTCGGGTAAAACGGTAATAATATCTATTCGCATATTGCAAAGATGCAATTATTCATTTAGAAAGAAAAGTGTTATTTTTTGATAGGATTCGCTGACGGTTAGGCTATGGTTAGTATGGGAATTAAAAGTAGTGAACTTTCGATTGAGTACTTAGCCAAAGCTTTTTATTTTGTTTTACCTTTTTTATTATAAAGCCAAATCAAAAAGATTTGGTGGACTCAATGAATATAGACTAAACTTTGGATTAAGCACCAAAATCCGTATAATTATAGCCATTGTTGTGTGCAGTTTTATTGAAGAATAATATCTTCCATTATTTGACAGTTAAATCCTATTCTATTGATTTTTTTCATTGCTTTTCAAGTTTTGAATGTATTAAATAGTTAGCTACAAAGGGTCCTACTTGTGTGCCATCAGATGAAGCTTGAGCCATATGCCCTTTGGGGTCATGTGCATTTCCAATTACCCATAAACCTTTGGTGCTTGATTGATAGAATTTGTCAGTAATAGCAAAACCATTCTGATCTACTTCGCACAAGTCTTTTACTAATGATGATTTTGCCTTAATTGGTGTTGCAATGAATATGCCATCAGACTCAATCTCTTTTCCAGACTTAGTTGATACATATTTTATTTCTCCTTTTGACCTGATTATTTCTGTTATTTTATCTATGTGTACTTTTATATTAGCCTGTTTCAGTTGAGCTATCTCTTTTCCAGAAAAAGGTTCATTTGCAATAACTGTAATGTCATTTGACCATGAAGTTAAAAATATACTCAAATGTGCTAACCGAGCTTGAGTCCCAAATAATGTAAGCTTTTTATTGTTTAATTCATAGCCAGTAAAGCATGGGCAAACATGGATATCAATACCCCAACCATCTTTTAATCCAGGAATATTGGGTAAAATATCAACAGCCCCTGTTGCAAGAATCAAGGCTGTAGAATTGATTTCAGAGTTTTCGGAAAATGTTGTGAAGGTATCATTTTCCTTTTTTTGAATTCTCATGACTTTTTCTTCAATGAATATTCCTCCGAATGATTCTACCTCTTTTTTTGTTTTAAGAAAATAATCATTCGGGTTCATATTATCAAACCCTAAATATTCATGTATTTTTGCCTTTTCTGGCATTCTCTTTTTGCCCCAGTTAAAAATAATCACTTTTCTATTGGCTCTAGCTAAAAAAAGTGCTGCGGCTAAACCAGAAGGGCCAGCTCCAACAATTATGACTTCTGTCTCTGATATTTCGTTCTTTTTTGTAATATTCATTTCATTATTTTTTGTAAAACTGATTATAGGTAATGGAAGAGCTAGTGATATAGCAACTAAACCTCCTTGTTTTATGGCATATCTTCGATTCATTTTTTATAATTTAATGCGACTTAGTCGCGTTAATTTGTTTTGCAAATATAATAATATTTTGTATTATTGCAACATAATCGCAATAATTAATTAACATTAATGAAAAGAAGAAATACAGTAACCAAAGAAGCTGTGCTTTCTGTTTTGAGTTCAGCAAAAAAAGCTATGAGTCAGGATGCTATAGAGAAAAAAATAAATATTGATATTAATAGAGCGACAATCTATCGTGTATTAAATCGATCTTGTGAAGATGGTATTTTACATAGAATTCAGGCAGATAATGGCAGGCAATATTTTGCTTTGGCTAAAAAGAAAGATGGGCTGCCACTACATCATTTTCATTTTCGTTGTAAACGCTGTGAAACTATTGAGTGTTTGCCTGTTCCAGTAGTTTTCTCATTACCCAATATATATCAGGTGGAAGAGGTTAATTGTGTTCTTACAGGAATTTGCAAAGATTGTACTTAGTTTAAATTGCACACAACTTAAGTGATATGACGTCGTTTTAATGACTTATATCAGTCGTTAGCGAAGTTATCGTTTTATTTATTTAAAATCAATATGCACTTATACGTATATGGTTAGGCTTTTCCACTCGTTCTTAAAATTACAAACCCAGTTATTGCCGAGATTAATGAGCCTATTAAAATACCAATTTTAGCGGAGTCGATATAGGTTGGGTTATCTACAAAAGCTAAACTTGCAATAAAAATGGACATGGTAAATCCAACTCCTGCTAAAAACGATACACCAATAATTTGCTTAAAAGCAATGTCTTTGGGTATTTCTATCAGTTTTAGTTTTCTAGCTATAAAAATAACGGTGGAAATGCCAATACTGTTTCCTATAACTAAGCAAATCACAATATTTGTAACCAAGGCAGTATCTAATGTAATATCACTACTAATCATAACGCCTGCGTTAGCCAAAGCAAACAGCGGAATAATAACATAGGCTACCCAATCGTGTAAGCTATGCTCTAAATGTTGTAATGGTGATTGGTATTTATTGGTCCAATCTTCAAGGTCGTCTATTTCGCGAATTTGTTCTTTAGAAAGTATTGCTTTATCAATTATTTCGGCTTTTTTAATATTATTGGTGATGCTTACTAAATTGTCTATAAACTCTCTTGTTTTTATACGTTGTCTCACAGGCACCGAAAATGCTAATAATATGCCAGCTAAAGTTGGATGAATACCAGCTTTTAAAAACAGCAACCACACAATGGCTCCTAAAAATATGAGTAAAAACTTAGAGTAAATGCCTTTATAGGATAGTGTGTATAAAAACGTAAGTATCAATAATGCATACACGAGTAGCATGATATTTAAGTCACCACTATAAAACAGCGCTATCACCAATACAGCACCTAAATCGTCCACAATAGCAAAGGCTGTTAAAAATATTTTTAGACTTAAAGGAATGCGATTCCCCAATACTTTTAAAATGGCTAACGAAAATGCAATATCTGTTGCCATTGGTATTCCCCAACCTTTAAAGGTTTCAGGGTTTTGGTTAAGCACCATAAATAACAACACAGGTACCAGCATACCACCAAGCGCACCAAAAAGTGGGAAGGCTATTTTTTTTACTGAGTTTAATTCGCCAATTAGGAATTCACGCTTTATTTCTAAACCAATCAGGAAAAAGAAAATAGCCATTAAGCCATCGTTAATCCATAAAATAATTGGTTTACTGAGCTCGAAACTTTCGGTTTTAAAACCAATTTCGTATTGCCAAATAGCTTGGTAAGTATCACCAAATGGAGAGTTTACCCAAACCAATGCTAAAATAGTAGCACCTAATAATAAAAGTCCACTAAAACTTTCAATTTTAACGAACTTTTGAAAAGGTGTGAGAATGCTACTTTTTATCATTGTCTTTGTAAAGATTAAGATTTTCTAGACTAAGTTAGCTTTTTTTTGGTTTTAAAAGCATCTGTTTCTTTTTTTCTAAAAAATCTTTTTCTAAATTATTACTTACCGTATTTAAAGCATTGTCTAAGTGTTGTACTGCTTTTTTAGGCTGGTTGGTGTTGCTGTAATAATCGGAAAGTGTAGCGTAATATAAATACACACGTTGTGCAAAGTCGTCTGCTGAGATTTGGTCTAAATAAGTTTTTGCGGTTTTATAATTTTGCTGTTGCATGCATACTACTGCCATAGTGAGTATATGTGATGCCATAGGTTGTAAAGCATGTAGGCTTTGGTACCATAATAATATCTTGTCCCAATTGGTGACTTCAAAGCGGTTAGCGCGTAAATGCTCGGAGGCAATGGCTGCTTCGTAATGATAACAGGAGAATTCCGAATTTTCTACAGCTTTATTCATCATCATGTTTCCTAATTCTATTAATGGAAAATGCCATTGTGTTCGGTCTTGGTGTTTTAAATCGAGCAGTTCGTTATTGGTGTTAATTTTTGCACTTAAACGTGCCGAGTGAAAACACATTAAAGCATACAAGGCATAACTAGCAGAAGTTCTGGTGTGTTTGTTTTTTAATAGCAGTTGACATAAACGCATGGCTTCGCCACATAAGTCTTGACGAATTAGTTCTTCTTTGTTGTTGGAGTGGAAGCCTTCGTTAAAAATAAGGTACAGTACTTCCATAACACTTTCTAATCTATTAGGTAAATCTTTTCCTTGTGGGATATGAAATTTTAATTGTGACTCTTGTATGGCTTTTCGCGCTCTAAACAGTCGTTTTTTAATTGTGTCTTCTTTGGTAAGTAGTGCAGAGGATATTTCTTTAATACTAAACCCAGATACTGTTTTTAGTGCAAATGAGATACGATCTGTTGGGTTTAAATCTGGATGGCAGGCTGTAAATATCATGCGAAGTTGCGCATCTTCAATTTCGGTATCTAAAAAAAGTTTATTAATTGCTATAACATCTGTTCCTTGGTGTATTTCAGGTAAATACGCTTTCTCTTTTTTAAGCTTTCTTAAGATATCTATTACTCTATTTTTTGCCGCCTTGGTTAACCAAGCTTCAGGATGTTCAGGTTGTTGGCGTCGCCAAGAGATACTGGCTTTTATGAAGGTGTCTTGAACAGCATCTTCAATAATATCAAGATTTGAGAGGCCGAATATTCGAGTAAGAACAGAGACCATCTTTCCACTATGATAGCGAAACAGATGGTCTATGTGCTTATGTTCCATTATTGGTCAAATACCATGATTTCGCGAATTTCAACAGTATTTCCTAAATCGTAATCAGGAAAATCTTTGGCTATTTCTTGCACTTCATCAAAATCTTTGGCTTGAATAAGGTAAAATCCACCAACAATTTCTTTGACTTCGGCAGAGGTTAAATCGGTTACAGTACGATTTTTACCAATAACACGTCTTATTTGAGGTGTTAATGCTTCACCTCCTTTGAGAATACCAGCTTTTTCCATTTTATTTCCCCATGCAAACCATTTTTCCATTCTGTTTTGCATATCTTCTGGAGATAACCCTAAATCTGTATACTCTTTTCCGATAAAAATCATCATAAAATCTTTCATAATTGTATGTTTTTATATGTTTATACTATTAAGACGTTTGTTAAGTTAAAACGTGGACATTTTTTTGAAAAATAAATTGTTGTGAATTTACTTAACTGCAATTGTTCCATTTCTGTATAAATCTAATGCATTATTTAATAATAATTCTATTGTTTGTATTGGAATGTCTTTATTTGGATTTATTCGTAATATTTTCATCCTATTACGTGTTCCTGTTTCTAATTTTTTGTGATTGAGGTGTTGGTCTTCAACAAAAAGAATGTATGGTTCATTGGTTTTTTTGTCAAACCACAGATAGCAAAACATTTTATTCTTATAACAAAAGCAAGGCATTCCATATTTTGTTGTTTCTGCTATATTTTCGTCTTGATTGAGAATAATATCACGCAAAGTCAATAAGCACCCTTTGTTGGGTTCATCTTTATTTAAAAAGAAGTTTTCATTGTTACTCATTATTTATTGAATTGTCGTTCTAAAAAGTTTATTTGTGCTTTACTAGATTTTTCAAATAATTGACTTGGGTAATATAATAAACCAAAATGACCTCCAGAAATATCAACCCATTCTTTTGATTGATTTATAGATTTAAAAATAGTTTCTGTAACTTTTGGACTAGCACCTTGCATTTCATCATTTTTAGCAACAATCATAAGTATTGGAGCCTTAAGGTGTGGAGCACACTGACCTAAATGTAATTGTTTTGGTGCTTCGGTAATAGAGAGCGAAACTATATTTTTCCAGTTTGTACCAAAGCGTCCACCATATTCTATAAACCACCTATAAGCTGTTAATTCTTTCAATTTTGAAGGTGTGTTTATTTGATCGTGAGATACAATAGTCATCTGTTTGGTAGTTGAATATGGCAATTCTAAAATATTATCGCTTAGTAATGTTTTTTTTGCAAATTGATATAAACTTCCATCTTTATCTTCTGCTGGATAGTCGTCACCAAAAGCTGGGATTATAGTAATAATAGCACTTACTCTTTCATCAATAGAACCAACCAAAAAGACTTCACGAGCACTCATGCTTGCTCCCCAAATTGCTACTTTGGAGGTGTCAATTCTTGATTGTGTATAAACGAAGTCAATTGCATCTATATAACCTCTCGATTGAACCCAAAAATTTATTTCTTGACGTGGCTCACCATCGCTAACCCCTAAGTTCCTATGATCATATAATAAAACGGCATATCCTACTTTTCTAAATCGTTCGGCATATTTATCGGCTGTCATTTCATTAATCGTTGTTGTAAAACCATGAGCCATAATAACAATAGGTGGCTTATTTTTATTGTTTTTTGGCACATATAGTCTACCTCTTAATGTGATACCTTGCGATAAAAATTCTATTTTCTGATACATTTTTAGTCATTAACCTTTCAACTCTTTATCAATCGCAGATATTAAATTTTCGGCATCTTCTTTTAAACCTTTTTGCATAAAAATAAACGTTTGAATAACATCTTTTGTATAGCTCATAATCCTTTTATACTCTGGATTTTTAATGAATTGATTATAATTTCTTGGTTTGAAAGAACCATAAATTTTAAATGTTTCAAATTCGGCAATAAACATTGGCTTGATGTAATTGATGTAATGTTCTACAAAATAAATGCTCTCATAATATTTATATATACCATATCTAACACCATATAAATTTGAAATAGATGCTCTTATTGAATCATTGGAAATAGAATTCATTCCAATTTGTTTGAGATAGTTAAAGGTTGTTTCATTTGGAGAAAATACGAGATATGGATACAGGTTAGCGAAATGAAAATTTAAAGAGTCATGATATTGAATGTTGCTTTTAATATTGCTGATGATGATTTCATTTGCTTTTTTAGAAATTTTTAAAGATTCAATATTGGAATTAATATCAGTAAGATTCTGAACCAAATCTGAGTGTAACTCTTTAAGAATGGCTAGTTCGGAGTTTTTCTCGCCAGAATTAGAATTTGAGCAGCTGAATAGTGAAATTCCAATTATTACAATATATAGATAGATGTTTTTCATATGGTTAAATTTTTGATAAGAAGAATTATAAAAAGACTAGATTTTGTTTTGTAATCTAGTCTTTTATATTCGAAACCTTATTCTTAGATTATCTATTCTTATTTTTTAAGAGGAGAATGATGTTCATGTACCATTTTCCAGCCATCTTTTGTCTTAACAAACAGTAAGGTAATTTGATCGTTTACAGTAACTAAATCTTCTCCAAATTTTAATTGAAAGTCAGAGTGGAAAGTTAAATTAGCTACATCTCCATAAACAGCAATTTGTAAATCTTTAGCATCGAACTTTACAACTTCTGTTACAGAGCCAAAGACATTACGCTCATGAGCTTCATTAGCTTCACCACCATTCCTTAGTTCTCCGTTTTTAAATTCTGTGAACTTAGGGCTGTAAGCATGGAATGAAATTAACTTATCCATATCGCCATCTTTTATGCTTTGTGCAATTGCGCCAAAAGTTTCCATTACTTCTTGTTTTGCCTCAGGAAATTCATCGTTTATTAAATCTACTTGTGCGTTGCAACTAGTTAAAAGAAACCCCAATGCCATAATTAATGTAAATGTTAATCTTGTTTTCATAATATAATATTTGTTTAATTGAATGATGTAAAATTCACTAAATACAATTACATAGAACTTTCAAAACAGTTCAAAAAACATTCTAAAACGTCCAAATAGGAATATTGAGTTATATTTTAATTTTATAAGACCTGTACTGATGAGGAGGAAGGTTGTATTTTTCTTTGAACGATTTTATAAAATGAGATGAATTTATAAAACCACAATCATAGCATATTTGGCTTATGTTTAGGTCACTTTCTATAAGTAAGGCTTTAGCACGCTCTAGTCGCTTGGATTTTATCCATTTAGATGGTGTCGTATTAAAAATATTCTTAAAGTCTCTTTTAAATGCTGATAAACTTCTCCCACATAATGTAGCAAATTCTTCAACTTTTAAGTTGCGCAAGAAGTTTTCAGACATAATTGTTTCTAAATCAATTCCTTTTTTTTTGGTTTTTATATTAGCATCTTGAAATTGTGATTTGTTCGGACGTATTCCAGTAACAAATTCTTCCATTTCAGCTAATATAGGATACGTGTCTCCAGTCCAAAAAAGATGGTCTTTACCGCTAAGTTCTACAAACTTTGAGTTTGGAATACGCTCTGCAATATATTTACCTTCTTCTACCAAAATCTCTATTTCATCTGTTCTAAATAGAAGGAGTGTTGGCACTTTTATTGAATCTAAAATTTTAGTAATGTCAATTTGTGTGCACTGTTTATGTAAAATTAATGCCGCTTTAGGGCTTGCTCCTGAGCGCAAATAACTAGTCAGCCAATCCATAAATCCATTATCATGAGCTAAAGAAGGAACTAACGATTTGAGTTCGCTAAGGTCTCCTTGTGTCCAATTATTTTCTATTAATTTATTGGAAACTTCTCGTTCTTCATCTGTTGGAGCCCAAGGGTAATCTTCAGAATATCTACGTTTGGCAAAGATTCCAAAACCTATTACACCTAAAGTTCGGTGAGGATAATTAAGTGAAAATAAGAGGCTAACCGATCCTCCTTCAGAATGACTAAATAAAAATGCTTTTTCTGAATTTGTGGCATCCATTACGGCATTAATATCGTCCATACGCTCTTCCATTGTAGAATATTCGTCAGAACGATCTGAAAGTCCAGTACCTCTTTTATCAAAAATTATTAATCTTGAGAAGAAAGTGAGCCTTGTTAAAAAAGCCGCAAGTCTAGGCTCAGTCCACATCGTATCAATATTAGATACCCAACCCGGAATATAAATGATATCAACTGGTCCATTACCTATAACCTGATATGCAATATTAAAATTATCGCTTTTTGTATATTTTGTTATTGGTTTCAAATTGCTTTCATTTTTTAGACTTCACATGATGTGACTATTGTGAATTTACCCAAAACAGATGTAAGTCTGGATCTTTAACAAAACCAACGCGTTCGTATAAATGTTGTGCAGGATTTGTTACTTCAGTTTGAATGCCTAAGCCCTTGTACCCTTTTTCGATGCACAAATCTTCAGCAGCTTTAATGAGTTGTTGTCCCACACCTTTGTTACGTATGTTTGCATCTACATATAAATCGTTTAACAGGTACATTGGTTGCATAGAAACAGAAGAAAATAAAGGATATAACTGCATAAAACCCACTGCTTGTTTGTCTATATAAGCAATGTAAATTACAGATTCGTTTTTACTAATTCTTTCGTTTAAAAATGTTCTAGCTTTTTTAATATTTGATGGCTGTTTGTAGAATTGTCTATAACCATCAAATAATGGAATTAGATCTTCTAAGTGTTCTGTAGTTACTTTAATAATAGTCATAGGTAAAAAAAAATCTGTAAACGAATTTACAGATTTTTAATGAGTTTTATTTTGAAAATGATTTATCCTTTTTGCTTGTTTAATTCGTCTTGTAATTGACGTCTTACTTTTTGCTCTCTCTCAAGAGCTGAACGTCTATGCTCCTCAAACTCTATTTCTACTTCTTCAAGCGCACTTTTAGCAGATTTTGTTATTGAGTTACTGTTTTTAAACTTGTAAATAAAAACTAATAAGAACGTTAATAAACCTGCAATAATGGACCACATTAATACATTGTAACCTGTTTTACTCATTTGCATACCAAACAAAGCCATACTGTCTTTTTCGGCATTTGTGGTATTTAAGGTTTCTTGAGTTTTAGACAGATTAGTTTGAAGGTCGTTTATTTCTTTTTGTTGAGCAGCTACCGTATTTCTGGTAGTATTTAATTTACTTTGAAGTGTATTTAATGAATCAATTGTATGTGCTTGTAAGGTTAGTAACATACTGCGTTTTACGGCTTCATACGATTGCCCATTTGTGCCTTTAAAGTTACCAGATTTTCTAAGGACAAATTCAAATTGTTCGTCTATTGTGCCTTCGTTAATGGATTGAGTTTCCTGTTCTTGAGCTAGAATACTTATAGATACTAAAGAAATAAGAAAAATAAAAAGGGGATACTTTAATTTCATTTTTTTGGTTGATTTGCGTGGTTATTCGTAAAGATAAACATTAAATTTTTAAGCCTCACAAATAGTGAGGCTCAAATATATACGATTATAACAAAAAAAAAGATGTTTTAGTATACTAATAATAGGTAAAACGTCTCACTTTTGCAATGTGTTTTGCAAGTCTAATAACTTGATGGCTATAACCATATTCGTTATCGTACCAAATATATAAAAGCACATTTTTACCATCTGCTCTAATAATAGTGGCTTTACTATCATAAATTGCTGGCGCCGAACTTCCAACGATATCACTAGATACTAACTCATCACTTAATTCATATTTAATTTGCTCTACAAGGTCGCCTTCTAAAGCATATTTTTTTATCACAGAGTTAATGCCATCTATTGATGTAGCATTTTCTAATTCCAGATTTAAAATAGCTAGCGAACCATTAGGTACAGGTACTCTAATAGCATTAGAGGTTAATTTACCTTCAAGACTTGGTAATGCTTTTGCTACTGCACTTCCAGCTCCAGTTTCGGTAATTACCATGTTAAGTGCTGCAGCTCTTCCTCGTCTATATTTTTTATGAAAATTATCTACTAAGTTTTGATCGTTAGTATATGCATGAATCGTTTCTAAATGACCACTTTTTACACCAAATGAATCTTCCATTACTTTTAAAATAGGTGTAATGGCATTTGTTGTACATGAAGCTGCAGAGAAAATATCTACTTTATCTGGGTTATGCTCAAACTGATTAACACCATGTACAATATTTGGTACACCTTTTCCAGGAGCTGTCAATAACACTTTGTCCGCACCTTTAGATTTTAAGTGACGACTAAGAGCTTCTTTATCTCTAAAAGCACCTGTATTATCAATTACTAAGGCATTATTAATTCCGTATTCGGTGTAATCTATATCTTCTGGAGCGTTTGCCGAAATAATATTAACAGTTGTACCATTTATTATTAATGCTTCATTATCTAAGTCTATAGTAACAGTTCCTAAAAAATCGCCATGAACAGAATCATTACGTAATAACGATGCTCTTTTTTCAAGAACTGTCTCGTTAATTTCTCCTCTAGTTACAATAGCTCTAAGACGCAACTGATTACCAACTCCTGCCTTAGTCATTAACTCACGAGCTACTAAACGACCAATACGTCCAAAACCATATAACACAACATCTTTTGGTTTAATAGAGCCGTTTTTACCAGCATCATTTAGTTTGTCGGCAACAAAAGCGATGGCATTGCTATATTTATCGTCTTCTAAATGATATTCGTAAGTAAGTTTACCAATATCTAATTTTGCTGGTGGTATGTCTAATGTTTTAATGGCTTGTGCAATTTCAACAGAATCAAAAACCGAAATTGGTTTTTGTACAAATTCTCCAGCATATTCGTGAAGGTTAAGAATTTCGCTAACATTTCTATCAATTAATTGGTTTCTAAAAAGAACCAATTCGATAGACTTGTCGTACCAAAGATCACTTATTATTTTAATAAATTCGACAGTAGCTCTTCTGCGGTCTGCTTGAAATGCTAATTCTTTTTCATAAGTTTCGTTAAAACTCATTGTAATTTAGTTTAGTGTGTTGTTAATTTTTTTGCAAAAATAGAATATTTCAAACGTTTTCGTAGCCAATTTTGATAAAAAAATAAAACCCTCAAATCCAATAATTTGGATGAGGGTTTTATTATGATTTTTAATTAAAAATTATCTAAATCTATAGTTTACTTTTTCACCATTATTTTTCACGATTTCTATTTTGTAAATTTTATCTGAATACTTTGACATTACAGAATTTACATCATTGATAGAATTTACTTTAACACCATTTATTGCAGTTACAATGCTGCCATTATCTACACCATCTGCTTTCCACTCGTCAATGTAACTACCACTTAGGTTTGTGATTTTTAAGCCATAATCAACCTTCATTTTTTTTAGATCCTTTTTAGATACTTCTTTTAAAGTACCTATTATTGGAACTGTAACAGAAGTTAGCTTAGCTAAGGTAACTGGAACAGTTTTCTCGTCGCCATCTCTTAGAACGGTTACATAGACAACATCATTTGGGCTTTTAGTATTTAAAAACCCTTTAAGATCTGAGAACTTTGAAATTTTTACATTGTCTAATCGTTTAATAATATCTCCTTCTTTAATCCCCGCTTTTTTAGCACCAGAATCATCTTCGACAGTACTTACGTAAAAACCTTCAGTATCATCAACACCCAATTCTTTAGCACTCACGCTATTAAGAGAGCCACCAGCAACTCCTAAGATGCCATTTTGTACATTACCAAACTCCATAATATCCTCAACAACCTTTTTAGCAATATTGCTTGGAACAGCAAACGAGTAGCCAACATACGATCCAGTTTGCGATGTGATTGCTGTATTAATACCTATTAGTTCCCCATCGGTATTTACTAAAGCGCCTCCAGAGTTACCAGGATTAACAGCTGCATCAGTTTGAATAAACGATTGTGCTTGATTACCACCAGATAGGTCACGCGATTTAGCACTTATAATTCCTGCAGTTACTGTAGATGTTAAATTAAATGGATTGCCTACTGCTAGAACCCATTCGCCAACTTTAGAGTTGTCACTATCTCCAAACGTGGTGTAAGGCAGCTCTTCATCGGCTTCAATTTTTAAAAGTGCAATATCTGTTTTTGGGTCTGTACCTAATAATTCAGCTTCATAAGTTTTGTTGTTGTTAAGGGTGATAGAAATTTCTTGAGCACCATCAATAACATGATTATTAGTAATTATCATTCCATCCGAGGAAATAATAACACCAGAACCAGTTCCTATTTGTGGCCTTTGTGAACGTCTTCCAAAAAATAAATCTTCAAAAGTATAAGATCCAGAATTTGTAGTTGTGTTTTTAACATGAACTACAGTATGTACAGTTTTTTCCGCAGCAGTAGAAAAATCAACAGCTTCACCAATTGGTAAATTTGTGTTTACAGCTTTGTAGTTTACTGGAATTGCAAACGGAGAGGTGGTAGCTTGCTGTTGCGCAATATTTGCTTCTTTTTCAATAAATAGTTTGTAGGATCCAAGTGTAAGAGCTCCTCCAAGAGCTGATACTAAAACAAGTGTAAAAATCTTTTTCATGATCTTAGTGTATTATTTTAATTGTTTTACGATTTGATAACGACTAAAATTAATAAAATATTGAAGATTGAAATTTATTTTAACGATTTTTTTTGTCATTTTTAACGATGATTTAACAACATAAAAAACTGTTTAATATTTCTATCTTTGTCATTCAAAATGAAACACACATTTTATAAATATCAAGGGACAGGAAATGATTTTGTGATTATAGATAATCGCGAAGGCATTTTTGATAAAGAAGACACCAAATTGGTCGCCAATTTATGTGATAGGCGTTTTGGTATTGGAGCAGATGGCCTTATTCTTTTAGAGAATTGTATTGATGCAGACTTTAAAATGGTGTATTATAATTCTGATGGGAATGAAAGCACTATGTGTGGTAATGGAGGCCGTTGTTTAGTCGCTTTTGCTAAAGAAATTGGCGTTATAAATAATGACACAGTGTTTTTAGCTATTGATGGTTTGCATCATGCTAAAATTGAAGGACATATAGTAAAGCTTCAAATGCAAGATGTTCCTAAAATAGAAACGTTTAGTAAGCATGTATTTTTAGACACAGGATCTCCACATCATGTTGAGGTAAGAGAGAATGTAGATGCCTTAGATATTCAAAAAGAAGGCGCTTCGATAAGATATGGCCAACCTTATAATGATGAAGGTGCAAATGTGAATTTTGTTGAGAAAATTGACGATTCTATATTTTCAGTGAGAACTTATGAAAGAGGTGTGGAAGGTGAGACGTTTTCTTGCGGAACAGGAGTGACTGCTGTTGGAATAGCAATGAAGGCAACTGGTAAAACCCAAGAAAACCTTATCACATTAAAAACTAAAGGAGGTGATTTAAAAGTGTCTTTTAAACCAGAAGGAGATGGTTTTAAAGATGTTTGGTTAATTGGTCCAGCGACACTAGTTTATAAAGGGCAAATAGAATGGTAACTCTTAAAGGCGAACATATATTTTTAAGAGCCCTAGAACCTGAGGATCTCGATTTTATATATGATGTTGAAAATGATCAAGATATTTGGGAGATAAGCAATACCATTACACCATATTCTAAGTTTTTAATTAAGCAGTATCTTGAAAATGCGCATAAAGATATATTTGAAGTAAAACAGTTGCGCCTTGTTATTTCTACTAAGAATAACCAACCTATTGGCTTAATTGATATTTTTGATTTTGATTTTCATAATAAACGTGCTGGAATTGGCATTTTAATTAAAGAAAACAGTAATAGACATAAAGGTTATGGTACTGAAGCATTAGAGTTATTAATAAACTATTGCTTCAAGCATTTAAACCTACATCAATTATATTGCAATATTTCAGAAGATAATAGCTCAAGTATTAAACTTTTTAAATACCATAATTTTGAAAAAGTGGGGTTAAAAAAAGATTGGAATATTGTTAATGGAGTGTATAAAAATGAATATTTGTTTCAACTAATAAATAACTAATGTATTTTAAAAAAATCTTACTTGCAATAGCGTTAATTGGTTTAGTGATTGCTGCATATTTTGCGTATTATGTGTATTCAGCAATGTTTGTTCCTAATACAGCTTTTAATAATGAGATTGCTTATATCTATGTAGAATCTGATGCGAGTTATAGCGATGTAAGAGAACATTTAGAACCATTACTAAAAGATATAAAGACTTTTGATGCCTTAGCAAACAGAAAAAAGTATACAGCCAATGTTAAAGCTGGTAAATATGTTATTAAAAAAGATATGACTAATAATGATATTATTAATTCTATTAGAAGTAATAATATTCCAGTTAAAGTGTCTTTTAATAACCAAAATTCGTTAGAATTATTAGCAGGAAGAATAGCTAAACAAATTGAAGCAGATAGTGTGTCGCTTATTGAAGCATTTAATGATAAAAGTTTTATTGAAAAAAGTGGATTTAATGAAGCTACAGCATTAGGCATGTATATTCCTAATAGTTATGAGTTTTTCTGGAATACTTCGGCTGAGAGTTTTAGAGATAGAATGTTAACCGAATACAATAAATTTTGGAACAATTCCAGAATAGAAAAGGCTAAAAAAGCTAATTTAACTCCGGATGAGGTTATAGCACTTGCTTCAATTGTACAAGAAGAATCCAAACAGAAAAATGAGCAACCAAGAATCGCAGGTGTTTACATTAATAGATTAAAAAACAGGTGGACTTTAGATGCAGATCCAACATTAAAGTTTGCTGCTTACAAATTACCTAAATATAAAAACACGATTATTAAGCGGGTTCTTAATGTTCATAAAGAAATTGAATCTCCATATAACACTTACAAAAACCAAGGCTTACCACCTGGATTAATAGTAATGCCTGATATTTCGGCTATAGATGCAGTTTTAAATTACGAAAAACATTCATACTTTTTCTTTGTAGTAGATGCAAAAAAACCTGGATATCATAAATTTTCTAAAACTTTAGCACAACATAATCAATACGCTAGAGAGTATCATAGTTATTTATCACAACAAGGTATAAGACGTTAGATTTTGATTTGTAAAATTAAAATCTCAACACTTTTATTTTTTATAAGCATTTCTGGTTTTAGTCAGCAGTTAAATTTATTTCTTAAACCAAATGATACTCTACATATTCAAAGAAGAAATACGGTAGTCATTTCTGAAGCGGCTTTTGGGGCTACTGCATTAATTGGTTTAAATGCTTTATGGTATAAAGATTATGACCGTTCTAAATTTCATACTATTAACGATTTGAATGAATGGATGCAAATGGATAAAGTAGGTCATGCTTTTTCATCATATCAATTGGCCAGAGTAGGAGCAGATGTTTTGAACTGGAGTGGTGTGAGTAAAAAAAATCAGCTTATTTATGGTGCTACTTTTGGATTCACTTTTCTGTCTGCGGTTGAAATTTTGGATGGTTTTTCTAAAGAATGGGGGTTTTCTTGGTCCGATATTACAGCAAATGCTTTTGGAACAGGCTTATATATTGGTCAAGAATTACTTTGGGAAGAACAGCGTTTACAGTTAAAATTTTCTTTTTCCCAATCACCTTACGCTGAAAAACGACCAGAAAGACTTGGTAATTCTTATTTAGAACAACTTTTTAAAGATTATAATGGTCAAACGTATTGGTTAAGTGTAAATTTAGATGCTTTTTTTAAAGAATCTAAATTTCCAAAATGGTTAAATATAGCCATTGGATATAGTGCAAATGGCATGTTAACTGGTAAAAATGAGTCTGTTAATAATATGTTCACAAGTCAAAACCAATATCGGCAGTTTTTTCTGAGTTTTGATGTAAATTTGAATAAGATTAATACAAAATCAAGTGTTTTAAAAACAATTTTTTCTGTGTTAAACGTTATAAAAGTGCCGCTCCCTACATTCGAGTTTAATAGCAAAAATAAAGCTGTATTTCATCTTTTGCACTAGTAGAAAATACACTTAAACGATTAATTTTGAAAATATTAGGAAATTGTGTAATTTTGCACGCTGAAATTTTGAGTTAAAAAATTAATGATTTTGCCCTCGTAAATTTTAAATTATGTATAAAGGATTAGTAGCATATTCGATTATTCCAGTTGTGGTGTTTTCAGCATTTTTTACTGCTTTTAAAACTACAGATACTTTAAACGAAGAAATGTATTCGACACAAGGCTTAGATCTTGCTTACAATTCTCCAAGTGATGCACCAATAATTGAAATTCCTAAATTATCAGATTATTATTTGCCAAGTTTAGGTAAATGTTTTGTTGGCTTTAAAGAGGCATTGGCATTTAAAGAATCTAGAGGAAATTACTTTACAGTAAATACTTTAGGTTATATGGGGAAATATCAATTTGGTAGAAATACGCTAAAACTAATTGGAATTTATAACACTAATAAGTTTTTGAATAACCCTGAACTTCAAGAAAAAGCATTTATAGCAAATACTATGCGAAATAAATGGGTTTTAAGAAGAGATATTAAACGTTTTGTTGGGAAAAGAATAGATGGTGTTTTAGTAACGGAATCTGGTATTCTTGCTGCTGCGCACTTGGCTGGACCAGGAAGTGTTAAAAAATATTTGCGTAGTTATGGTGCGATTGGTTTTGCTGATGCTTATGGAACTACCATTAGAAATTACATGAAGAAATTTTCTGGTTACGATACGTCTTTTATAGAAGCAAATAAAAAAGCGAAAGCTGCTTTGCTTTAATCTTTGTGTATTATAAATATTGCTGGTCTTTTGTGAAGGTCAACATTAGCTAATTTCCATTCACTTACCGTTTTTGTCTTAATATACTCGGTAGCTAGTGTAATATCGCAAGCAATACATACTTTAGTATTTTTATTTAGAGAGGAACAAATGTCTTCTAGCATTTTATTGTTTCTATAGGGAGTTTCAATAAATATTTGTGACTGATTTTGTTCAAAAGATAACCGTTCTAGTTTTTTTAAAGAGGCTTTTCGTTCATGTTTATCAATAGGTAAATAGCCATTAAAAGTGAAGCTTTGTCCATTCATGCCAGAACTCATTAATGCAAGAAGAATAGAAGAAGGTCCTACAAGCGGTACTACTTGTATGTCTTTTTCATGGGCAATTTTTACAACGTCCGCTCCAGGATCTGCTATTCCTGGGCAACCAGCTTCAGATAATAACCCCACAGGTTTTCCTTTAAGGCATGCGTTTATAAAATCTGGTAATTCGTTTTCTTCTGTATACTTATTAAGTATATGAATGTTAAGAGATTGCTGAGATTTTCCAGAACTAATTTTTTTAATAAAGCGTCTTGCAGTTTTCTCATTTTCAACAATGTAATCATCTACTTGCTCAATTATTTTTTTTATTGAAATAGGTAATACTTTTAGAGGCTCATTATCACCTAGTCTTGTAGGGATTAAATAGAGTTTTCCTTTAAATTCACTCATGTATTAGTTAATTATTAGCTTTTTATTTGAAAGTTGACTATTTGCTTTAAAAACTGAGACAAGATACAAACCTGAGGCTAGATTTCTTGTAGAAATTGTAATAATATGATTTGAAAAATTACTTAGGGTTTTAATATGTTTACCAGTAAAATCAAATAAATCTATTGAGAAAGGAATTTCATTTTCATCAAAAACAAAAAACACTTCTTGCCTAGCAGGATTTGGATACATTAAATAACTAAAACCTGTAGTATCAGTTTCTAAGCTACCATCACAATTCTCGTCTATATCATTATTAGGAATTTCTGCGGCGTTAGGGTTTATGTTGGGGTTAGTATCGTCACAATCGGTATTATTTGTAACATAATCATCTGGTTGGCTTGTTGCGGTTTGACTTACATTTGGATTTCCAAAGGTGTCATTGTCGGCATCTTGATACCAGATTGATGCATCTAATCCATCACAATCTTCATCAATATTATTATTAGGGATTTCAGTAGCGTTTGGATTTATGTTAGGGTTCGTATCATCGCAATCGGTATTATTTGTAACATAGCCATTCGGTTGACTTGCTGAGGTTTGGCTTACATTTGGATTTCCAAAGGTGTCATTATCTGCATCTTCATACCATATTAACTCATCTAATCCATCACAGTTTTCATCGATATTATTATTAGGAATTTCAGTAGCGTTTGGATTTATGTTAGGGTTTGTATCGTCACAATCGGTATTATTTGCAACATAACCATTTGGTTGATTTGCAGTAGTTTGACTTACATTGGGATTTCCAAAAGTGTCATTGTCTGCATCTTCATACCAAGTAGAAGTGTCTGTATCAATAATTCTATAGATTGTGCCAGAATTTAAACCAACAATATATAGTTCACCATTGATGTCTTCACCAAAAGAAACCCACCGATTACCATTAAATTGATCACTAAAAGACATGTTCCAGGAATTTCCATTGTTTTGTAAGGTGCCAATTTCATCACTACAATAATCTGCAAAAAAGTACAAACCAATAAAATTTGGATATGCAGATCCTCTATAACGATATCCTCCAGAAATTGAGCATTTAAAATTACCACTATTAGAGTGGGAGTATTCACCAATAGGAAACGTAAGTGTACTCACGTCTGGGCATCCAGTATTGTTAAATGTATTGTTTCCTTCGTAACAACGCCATCCATAATTTAATCCAGCTACAGTAGATGGTGCCATATTTATCTCTTCATATTCACCTTGACCAACATCTGCAATCCAGATATCTCCAGTTTGTCTATCGAAAGAAAATCTCCAAGGGTTTCTTAAGCCATAAGCCCAAATTTCATCTCGAGTGTTAGTGTCTCCATCATTGTAAAAGGGGTTGTTTGCTGGTATCGCATAATTATTACCATTGGAGGTGTTATTGATATCAATTCTAATCATTTTCCCTAGTAATGTACTAAGGTCTTGAGCTCTATTTTGTGGGTCTCCACCTGCGCCTCCATCTCCAGAAGCTATATATAAATAGCCATCTGGACCAAAGGCCATATCTCCACCGTTATGATTGCTATATGGCTGGTTTATTGATAAAATAATGAATTCTGAATTTTGGTTTGCGATATTAGCATCAGTGGAGCTTACCTCAAATCTTGAAATTACTGTGTCACCATTATTATCGATATAATTAACATAGAAATAGCCATTAGTGCTATAGTTTGGGTGAAATGCCAAACCGAGTAAGCCTCTTTCATCTCCACCACCATTAATATCAATGACAAGATTGTTAATGTCTAAAAAAGGTGTGACATTAACTGAGCCATTAGTATTAATAATTCTAATATATCCTCTTTGCTCTAGTACAAAAAGTCTATCGTCACCTGCATTTTTAATATTAACAGGCATATCTAATCCAGTAGCAAAACTCTGTATGTCTATTGTTTGAGTAAAAGAATAAGTAGATGCTAATAAACAGATACTTAGTATAAATGCATTTTTACTTTTCATAGCGCACCTTTTTTACTTAAATGTACGAATAAAATAGTATAATTGGATGTATTAATTACTTGACAATAAGCTTGTTTTGAGATTTTTCACCTTTATGTGTAAGAGTTTCAATTACATATATTCCTGAAGAAATATTTGCAAATTCTATTTTAGCTGTTGTTGAATTAATGGTATCTATTGTTGCTTTTATTTTTTGACCTTGGAGATTGATAGCATTCACTTCTTTTAAAGATGTAGCCTTATTAAAATTTAAAGTCACAACATTGTCTTTAGTAGGGTTTGGCGTAATACTAAACTTATAGTTTAAAGACTCGGTGTTTGTAGATAAAGTATATTCTTTAATCTTATATACTTGACCATTATTACTTAATGGATTACTAACCACGTATAATTCCTTGTTATTATCTTCGGCAAAAGCGACCCAACGTCTACTTGTAAATGTTGTCGGATGATTAGCTCTATTCCAACCTCCACTACCATCTGGAGTTAACATAAATATTTCTCCGCTACACCAATCTCCAGCAAAATATGTGCCTATTAAGTTTGGGTATGCCGAACCTCTATAGCGATAACCACCAGCAACAGAGCATCTAAATTTGCCATCACTTTCAAAATGGTTATATTCATGAGCTGCAAACTCTAAATTGCCAATCGGAGGACACCCACCACTTGTGTTAAATTCAGATGAGCCTTCGTAGCATCTCCAGCCATAATTCAAGCCACTAACATTGCCTGCGTTTAAATTTATTTCTTCAATATCTTCTTGACCTACATCACCAATCCATAAGTCACCATTAGCACTATCAAATGAAAACTTTGCAGGATTTCTAAAGCCATATAACCAAATCTCAGCTAAGGTATTAGGATCATCTGTTGGTGTTTCAACAAATGGATTTCCTGCAGGAATGCCATAGTTGTTTCCGTATGTATTTCCATTTGTAGGATTGTCAACATCAATACGAAGAATTTTTCCATGAATTTCTGCTAAATTCTGAGAACGATTATCAGGATCACCTTGGTCAGTTCCGCCATCACCTTTAGAAATGTATAAGTAACCATCAGATCCGAAAGCCATATCACCTCCATAATGTGCATCATAAGGATGAGGTATATTCATTATCACTAATTCTGAACTAGCGTCTGCAATATCTGGGTTTGCACTTACCGAAAATCTAGAAATTATATTGTTACCTACCTGATCAATATAATTAACGTAGAAGTAACCATTACTAGAATAGTTTGGATGAAAAACCAAACTCAATAAACCTCTTTCCCATTCAGATTGATAATTATCGTAAACCAACGCATCGATGTCTAAAAAAGGTGTAGGACCTACAGTTCCGTTAGATTTTATAATCCAAATAAATCCATCCTGTTCTAAAACAAACATTCTACTGTCTCCAGCGTTAGCAATATTTGTTGGATAATTAAAAGTTGGACCAAATGCTTCAAGATCTAATGTTTGAGCATTTATTGAAAAGGAGGTGAAAGAAAGCGCAAGGATAATAGAGCAGTAAATTTTTTTCATGTTAGATATATTAAAAATCTAAAATACATTATTCAAGAAATGTTTTTAAAGTCTTTATTACATATTCTATCACAGGCTAGATTTAATAGTTGAAATACATCTTCAAAACCAGAATCACCTCCATAATAAGGATCAGGAATATTAACTAATTTGTTATCTAACTCATTTAGAATTAATTCTACTTTCTTTTTATCATCATCATTTCGAGCTAAGGCGATGACATTATTATAATTTGAAGTATCCATAACATAGATATAATCGAATTCATCAAAATCGGATACTATAAATTGTCTTCCTCTTTGGTTAGTAATATCGATACCGTTTTTTTTTGCAACTTCAATAGATCTTTTATCTGGAAGTTCACCAATATGATAATTACTGGTTCCAGCAGATTCTACTATAAAATTATGTTTTGGGAGTTTGTGCTTTAAAATACCTTCAGCTAATGGAGATCGACAAATATTGCCCAAACAAACCATTAGAATTTTAGTCATTTTTTAATACTTATAATGAAAGTTTCTTTGAAAGGTCTTCAACATACTTTCTAAATTGCTTATCTGTAGAAGATAAATTGTCAACTGTTTTACATGCGTGAAGTACAGTAGCATGATCACGTTTTCCAATTTGAGATCCAATACTAGCTAATGATGCTTTAGTAAACTTTTTTGCAAAGAACATAGCTAATTGTCTAGCCTGAACAATATGTCTTTTTCTAGTTTTAGATTGCAAGGTGTCTACATCCATTTGGAAATAATCTGACACTACTTTTTGGATGTAATCTATAGATACTTCTCGTTTTGTGTTTTTTACAAATTTCTCAACAATATCCTTAGCAAGACCTAATGTAATTTCTTTTTTATTAAAAGACGATTGCGCAATTAAAGAAATAATAGCACCTTCCAATTCTCTAACATTCGACTTGATGTTTTTAGCAACATAATCTATAATATCATCTGGCATTTCAACACCATCTCTATAGAGTTTGTTTTTAAGAATTGAAACTCTAGTTTCAAAATCTGGATTTTGTAATTCGGCTGAAAGTCCCCATTTAAATCTTGAAAGTAAACGCTGTTCAATATCTTGCATATCAACAGGAGCTTTGTCACTTGTTAAAATAACTTGCTTTCCGTTTTGATGTAAGTGATTAAATATATGGAAAAAGACATCTTGAGTTCCTGTTTTTCCTGAAAGGAACTGTACATCGTCTATAATAAGGACGTCAATTAACTGGTAGAAATGAATAAAGTCATTTCTGTTATTTTTCTTAACAGAGTCTATATACTGTTGCGTGAACTTTTCTGCTGAAATATATAAAACTGTTTTTTCAGGATATTTATCTTTAATATCTACACCAATAGCATGCGCTAAATGGGTTTTTCCTAAACCAACTCCACCAAAAATTAATAATGGATTAAATGAGGTTCCACCAGGTTTATTAGCAACTGCTAAACCTGCGTTTCTGGCTAATCTATTAGAATCGCCTTCTAAAAAGTTTTCAAAACTATAGTTAGGGTTTAATTGAGATTCAATCTTAACATTTCTAATTCCAGGAATTACAAATGGATTTTTAAGTTCAGGGCTTTTATTATTTAAAGGAACATCAAGATCTTGAGATTTTAAACCGCTTCTATTTGAACTAGGAATTTTTTCGGTAAATGGTTGTTTATTGCCATAAGTGTTTTCCATTTTTATGACATAAACCAATTTTGCGCTTTCACCAAGTTCTTTGGTTAGAGCTACCTTTAATATTTTTACATAATGTTCTTCTAGCCATTCATAGAAAAACTTACTAGGAACTTGAATACTTAAAGCATTATCGGTTAGCTTTACTGCGGAAATTGGTTCAAACCATGTTTTGTATGCTTGCGGTTGTATATTATCCTTTATAAATTCAAGACAATTATCCCATACCGATTGCGCAGTTACACTCATTCTTCGTTGTAAAATTAATAGTTTGTTGTTGGTTAGTAGAAAATTTAAAGAATAGGGGTTTTCTCTGTTTGTTTTCTACACGACAAATATGTGAACAAAATTCTAAAAAAAAAATAGATATCTATTGAATTTTCAGTTTTTTTTTCTCATGTTTAAATCCGCATGAATGTACAAAATTATTTTAAAACTTCCTTTTATATTTTATGAAAAACTACGAGACAAAAATTCGTATTAGATATGGTGAGACTGACCAAATGGGTGTGGTGTATCATGGAAATTATTCAAACTTTTTAGAGATTGGAAGAATAGAATGGCTGAGGTCTTTGGGTGTGTCCTATAAGCAGATGGAGCTAGACGGCATCATGCTTCCGGTGATTTCATTATCATTGAAATATAAAAAATCGGCGTGTTATGATGATGTAATTTGTGTAAAGACGATATTGAAAAAATCGCCAACCGCGACCATAGAATTTGATTATGAAATCACAAATGAAGAAGGAGAAATTTTAACTTTAGGAAACACAATTTTAGCTTTTATTAATATGAAGACGAATCGCCCTACAAGGTGCCCAAAATTTATTTTAGACAAACTGCAAAATTAATCGTTAAACTCACTTATTTCGACTCCAAATATTTGGTCAAAAGCATCAAAAATTGGTTTCGCCTCTTTTTTTCTTACCGAAATATGGATTTGACAATCTAATTCTAATTTTTGATTAGTAATTTTTAGTTGTTTTTCTTTTATCACTCGCATGACCTTATTCATATTTTTGTAATCAAACTTAATAAGGAAATCTTTATTAATGGTTTTTTCAATAATCTTAGAATTTTCCAAAGCTAATTGAGCCGCTGTTTTATAAGCATTAATTAAACCACCAACACCAAGTTTTATGCCACCAAAATATCGAACTACTACAATAAGGACGTTGGTAAGGTTAAAAGATTGAATTTGACCATAAATAGGCATTCCTGCACTATTATTTGGTTCACCATCATCATTTGCTCTGTAAACATAATCTTCAGTTCCTAATTGATAAGCATAGCACCAATGTCTTGCAGAATGGTGTTGTTTTTTTAGTGTTTCTATATGGAGTTTAATATCGTCTTCAGAATTTATAGGAAAAGCATACCCAAAGAATTTGCTGTTCTTATCTTTAAACAGAACTTCTTTAGACGGTTTTGTAATGGTTTTGTATGTATCGTTAATTTCCAAATTATGCCAAAGTTACTAATAGAATAGAAACAATAGCTAAACTTATTCCTATCCAATTCTTTTTTGAAATTGATTCTCTAAATAAAAACAAGCCAACAAGTGTTGATACCATAACAATTGCAACATTATTAACAGTAAATAGAGTTGAGCTTTCAAGGCCTTCAAATTGCAATGCCTTTAATAAAAAGACAATGGAATAGTAGTTGATAACTCCTAAAACAATACCTCCAAAGATGTTCTTTATTTCAAATTTAAATGTTTGTTTTATTGCTTTATATGTTAAGATAAGCAAGCCTATAATTGCTGCACAGCCAAATATGGTAGCTGAAAATATAGGAATACCATTTTTTTGGACATACGTTGTTTCTAAATATTTTATAGATGCATCAATAACTCCTGAGCCTAAAAAGAGTATAAAAGGAAGAAACAACCCTTGTCTTAAACTAATGGAAGATTTAGCTTTTATAGCTGTAAGATAGACCGCAATAAGCGCTAAAATAATTCCAAATATTTTCTGAAAGTTAACACTTTCATTATAAGCATACAGTCCAAATATTACAGGAATAACCACACTCATTTTACTGGCTACCGAAGCTACAGATAGACCATTGCGTTGTGCAGTCAAAGCCATTAAGTTAAATACTGATATAAAAAGAAATCCTAATAATATAGCACCCAAAAACCATTTTGAGTTAAAAATTTCTGAGGTGTTAATTGAAGATTCGTAGCTAATAAGTCCACAAATACAAGCAGTTATATAATTAGTAACAATAGCATGAAACGTATTTATTTTATAACGATTAAATAGCTTGAACACTACAAAAATAGCAGTTGATGCAAAAATGCTGAGTATGAGATATATCAAAATAAATGCTTCTTAGTGGTAAATAAATGGGTTATGTCATCTCTTTCTGGAGTTAAATTCCAGGTATGGATTCCAAGCTTTGAGGCTGCATCAGTGTTTTCTTTTAAATCATCAATAAACAGACATTCAGATGGGGCTAAATTGTTCTCATTCAGCACAAACTCATAGATGGTATTACTTGGTTTACTTAAATGAATTTCTTGAGATAAATAAAACTTGTCAAAACAATTTTTAAATCGCTTATAACGCGATAAGCTCATATTTTCAATTACTTTTTCAATATGTAAATCGTTAGTATTACTTAATAAAATAAGCTTGTAGTAGTTTTTTATAGCAAGTTGCTCAATAAACTGTAATCTATGTTCAGGAAAATCTAATATGATGGAATTCCAAGCTTTAATAAAATCTAATTTTGCGATGTTTGGGAACTTTCTAGTAAAATAACTGGTTAATTCTTCAGTAGAAATCAATCCTTTTTCATATTCTGAAGCAATGTGATACATGTCTAAAGAAATTGTCTTAGGTACTCCTAGCTTGAACAATTCTCTTTCAATAGCAGGTTTATCTAAATTGATAAATACATCACCAAAATCGAATATGATGGTTTTAATTGTTGACATAAATTCTTAGAGTATCGTCAATTATTTTTTCTTCTGAAGTCAATTGTCCGCTAAAGAGGGGTGTTTTTACACCTTCTTTAAAGGTCATTTTTCTAGTAAAAACTCTAGCTTCATCCCAAAGATTAGCATCAATAAACAATTGTAAAGTTTTGGTACCACCTTCTATAATTACTGAATTGACATTAGCTTCAAATAATTTATTACAAATAGCCTTAGCTGAAGTTTCTTTAATAAGTAATGTTTCGGCTTTATCATCAAATACTTTGAGTTTTTTAGACAAGTTTTCGTGTTTGTCTAATACAATTCTAATAGGATTCTTTCCTTTCCAATCTCTTGTTGTTAAACTAGGATTGTCTTCTAAAACTGTATTTCTACCAATTAATATGGCTTGTTCTTCAGCGCGCCATTTATGTACCAACTGTCTAGAATATATGTTGGTTATCCAAACAGGTTTTTGCTCATTTTTGTGTTTTGGGGCAATAAACCCATCAGCAGTTTCTGCCCACTTTAAAATTATATAAGGACGCTTTTCATTATGAAACGTAAAAAAACGTTTGTGATGTTCTTTACATTCAGTTTCTAAAACACCAATAATAACGTTACATCGTGCTTCTTTTAGTTTTGCAATGCCTTTGCCAGAAACCTTTATATTATCATCCAAACAACCAATAACCACGTTTGGAATTTTATGTTCTATAATTAGATTGCTACAAGGAGGCGTTTTTCCATAATGAGAACAAGGTTCGAGAGTAACATAAAGTGTTGCTTCTTTTAAAAGTGATTTATCTTTAACTGAGTTAATAGCATTTACTTCAGCATGAGCACCACCATATGGGCTTGTAAAACCTTCTCCAATAATTGTTGAGTTGTAAACAATCACACAACCAACCATTGGATTTGGTGTGGTTGTGCCTAATCCATTTTTAGCAATATCTATGCAACGTTGTATATATACTTTGTGTTCTTTCAAAAAAAACTATTGAAGAACAATATTAAGATTTATATTTATGGAAAATTCAAATATCATTGAAAAAATTTGTCTTCCGTTTACTAGCTTATTTTGTGTGTGCTTTTATTATGATGATAGGTTTTTCTTTTATGACCTCTTTGCCTGAAGGATTAGAATCACTTTATAGTTCGTGGTTAACTTCTAACTATTTAGGGCTTTTGATTATTTCATTCCCTTTGTCTTATATAATTAATGATTTGATTGGTCTTTTAAAAGGATTTTTTTCTAAAAACGAAAAGGGATTGTCTTTTAGTTTTTTCTCGTTCAAGTCGCGTTTATATTACGTATTTTCACATCACAAAAAGAAGATTAAAAAATTAGGTGTTAATAACATGATTATTAGAGAAATAAAACCTGAAGATAACCAGTCTATAGAAGCAATTATGACGAACTGTTTTAAAGAGTTTGATATGCCAACGGTTGGTTCTTCTCTTGAAGATGATGATGTAAAACACATGTACGAAGGGTTTCAATCTGATAGAGCCATTTATTTTGTGGTAGAGGAAAATGGAAAGGTATTAGGTGGAGGAGGTATAAAGCAGCTAAAAGGATCAGCACAAGATACTTGCGAATTGCAAAAAATGTATTTTCATCCTGATGCACGTGGTAAAGGTTTTGGAAAAAAATTGTTTGATGCATGTATGAAGGCTGCTAAAGATTTCGATTATAAATTTTGCTATCTAGAATCTGCTCCGCAACTCAAATTGGCGCTTAAGCTATATGAGAAAAACGGATTTAAATATTTGGAAAAACCAATTGGAAACACAGGGCATACTATTTGTGGAGTATATATGATAAAAAACATACTATGATATTAAAATCATTAAGAACTTATTTTAACAATGCGCTAATAGGATACTATCCTGATACCGAAATAGACTCATTTTTCAATATGTTGTCTGATCATATTTTAAAAATGAAACGTGTTGATATTTCACAGAATTTATATGCCGTAGTGTCTGGAAAGAAATATGATAAGTATCAAAATGCCATTGATAGACTGAAAAACTATGAGCCTATTCAATATATTCTTGGAGATACTGAGTTTTATGGATTAGTTTTTAAGGTTAATCCTTCGGTGTTAATTCCTAGGCCTGAAACCGAAGAATTGGTCGCTTGGATTATTAATGAACATAAGAACAAGGAAGGTATTTCCATTTTAGATATTGGCACTGGTAGCGGATGTATAGCTATTACGTTGGCTAAAAACTTACCAAACGCTAAAGTTTTTGCGTTAGATGTTTCTGAAAATGCTTTAAAATTAGCTAAACAGAATGCTATTAGTAATGATGTTGAAGTAGAATTTATTGAAGCTGATATTTTAGATTGGGATTTTAATAGCTTACAATTTGATGTTATCGTTTCTAATCCACCTTATGTTCGAGAATTAGAAAAGGAAACGATGAGTGCTAATGTGCTAAATCATGAGCCACATTTAGCGCTATTTGTTAAAGATGACGACGCTTTATTGTTTTACAGAAAAATAACTGAAATTTCCAATGAGATACTGAAGCCAAATGGTCAATTATATTTTGAAATCAATGAGAATTTGGGTGAGTCTACAAAAGAATTATTAGCAAATTCCAATTTTAAAAATGTTGATTTAAAAATGGATATTTTTGAAAAAGATAGAATGATTAAAGCAATAAAAGGATGAAGGAACTAAAATCTGTCGCGGTTTTTTGTGGAAGCAGTGAAGGGAATGATACTAAAATAATTTCTGAAGCTAAAGCCTTAGGGAAAACTTTGGCAAGTGAACATATCACCTTAGTCTATGGTGCTGCAAAAATCGGCATTATGGGAAAAATTGCTCAATCCTCGCTTGATCATCATGGCAAGGTAATTGGCATCATTCCAGAATTCCTAAAAATGAAAGAAGTGGTGCATTTAGGCTTGAGTGAATTGATTACCACAGAAAACATGCATGAACGTAAGTTGAAAATGCATGAAATGTCTGATGGTTTTATTGCACTTCCCGGTGGTTTCGGAACTTTTGAAGAATTATTTGAAATCATCACTTGGGCACAATTGGGCTTGCATCAAAAACCAATAGGTTTGTTTAATATCAATGGATTTTATGATGATTTAATTCGCATGTTGGAAACCATGGTTTCCAAAGACTTTTTAAAACTGGATAATCTTGAGTTATTAATTGTAGATAATAACATAGACAGGCTAATCGATAAAATGAGAAACTTCAAACCGCAAGATGTTCCAAAGTGGTTAAAAGAGGATAGAACTTAGATTGGTTTTGTCCTGTATTTACAGTTATTCCTTTTTGGATTCAAAGTAGCCTTTCAGGATTAATTTCATTCCCCATTTTAGTATTTCTTTTGATTGTTTATTATTTAAACTGGATACATCCTTTGACACTATAAGTGGTTTAATTCCAATCAATATACTTAGCAAATTTACTAAATCATTCTTGTCCTTTGCAGCAATTTCTACATCCTTTAGAGCTAATTCCAGAGTTTTCTTCCGTCTTGCCCCTCTTTTTATTTTCTCTGCATTAGAGGTTATGACCACGCTAAGATATTTGTGAAAGGCATTTTCATTTTCTATGGCCAGCGTATTGAAATAATTCTGAATTTCAAAAATCTTATTTTCAAGATCTTTACTTTGCAAACTCTTGATTAGATTTTCAGGACTTAAGGTGTTTATATCCAAGCTAGCTTCTGCCGCAAGTATTTCAGTATTTGAATAATATCTATAATATAGTCGCTCTAGAAATTCCGGCTTCTTTTGCAACCTCTTCAAGAGAAAAATCAATACCCTTACTTAGTAATTTCTACGCACTTGCTAAAATATGTTCTCTTGTTTCAAGCTTTTGATTTAGTATTCGTGGAAACACCTACAAAAACTCAAGATCCACCACCACATTTTCACAATTCCTATAACGAGTCTTTTTTTATAGTTGAAGGCGAGATGGAGTTTTTTGTTAATGGTGAAACCAAGAAGGTGAAAGCTGGTGAGTCTATAGACATTTCGCTCAAAACATTGCATACTTTTAACAATATTAGTGGTTTCCCTTGTAAATGGATAAATATACATAGTCCGAAAGGCTTTGGAAGTTTTTTCGAGAATATGGGTGTGCCAATAAATGAAGAAAATGCAAAATAAAATCCATGGCACCAGAAATCGTTAGCAAGTTATTAATTCGGTGAAAGATTATGATATGATAATCAAGGTTTAGGTAGCATCATAGAATACTTTGGTAATACGTATGTAAATGTGAGTTCATGTTTTTACAACTGGAAACCCAAGGTTCATTTTCTAGAAATTAACGCAATTATAAAAATTACCACACTACTTAGTTCTATTTCATTAACAGCTAATACATGTCCTAGCTTTTGATACTTATGTTGCAAGGATTAACATATCTGTTTCAAGTCATTAATATGAAACGAGTAACGCTACAAATGTGATATAATTTACAACCTGAGTTTTACTAAAGAATTTCACATGCAAATATCTTTGTTTTAAGTTGTTATAAAAACAGTTTGAATCAATAAATAGATAAATCAAAAGAAAATAATCTCGCTTATGAAAACTTTTACTTTCCTAACTTTTATATTGTTATCATTAACTATGTATACTCAAAACACCTATGTTCCTGATGATAATTTTGAACAGGCTTTAATAGATTTAGGCTACGATACTGTTTTAGACGACTATGTGCTTACCTCAAATATCAATGCAGTTACGTTTTTAAATGTCAATAACAGTAACATTTCAGATTTAACAGGCATTGAAGATTTTACGGCATTAACCGAATTGAGATGTTTTGGAAACCAATTGACCGTTCTGGATGTTTCTCAAAATCTGTCTTTGGAAATCTTAAATTGCGGCTCAAATTCCTTGACCACACTCGATGTTAGGGACAATGCACTATTGGAGGAGTTGCGATGTGGAAACAACAGTATTACACAGCTTAATTTAAGTTTAAATACGAGCTTAATGCTTATCAACTGCAATAATAATGCATTGAAAGCTTTAATGGTAAATAATGGTAACAATACAAACATAATAGAGTTCAATGCATCTTCAAACCCTAATCTAATCTGTATTCAAGTTGACGATATAACCTATAGTTATACAAATTGGGGAAACTATGATGCTCAAACCTCCTTTAGCGAAGATTGCCATTTTAATGATATTTATGTGCCAGATGATAACTTTGAACAAGTATTAATTGATTTAGGTTATGATACGGTTTTAGATAACTATGTAGACAAAAATTCAATAAAAACAGTTACCTCATTAGATTTATTAGCAAAAGATATTGCAGATCTCACCGGAATTGAAGGATTCACAGGCTTAACGTTATTGACAGCATCAAACAATTTATTGACATCGGTAGATTTGTCAAAAAATATTCAATTAGAAACATTATATATAATGTTTAATCAACTCAATACATTAGATTTAAGTTCAAACATAAATTTAAAAACTCTTTTTTGTGGTTACAACAACCTTACATCTATAGAAATCACCCAGAACACAGCTTTAGAAAAGATAAGTATTGGACAAAATCAGTTAACAAGTATTGATATTACAAACAAACCAAACCTTAAAGATCTGTTTTGTGGGCATAACCAAATAACTAGTTTAGATGTCACACAAAATTTAGCGTTAGAAGTATTAGCTTGTAACTCGAATTTATTAACTGAACTTAATGTAAAAAATAATACTTTGTTAAAACGTTTAATATGTGGAGACAATGCTATTGAGCAGCTTAACTTAAACCTAAACACAAATCTTACAGAAATAAATTGCCCTTCTAACAACTTAGAAGCGCTTGATATAAGTAATGGTAATAATACTAATGTTACCTTTTTTGATGCTTCAAATAATCACAATTTAACTTGTATTCAAGTTGATGATATTACATATAGTTACACTAATTGGGGAAACTATGATGCTCAAACCTCCTTTAGTGAAAATTGCCATTTTACTGAAGCTTATGTGCCTGACAATAATTTTGAACAAGCCTTGATAGACTTAGGTTATGATACGACCTTAGATGGCTATGTAAAAATAAACTCAATAGATACCATAACTTTTTTAAATGTAAATTCGAAAAACATTATAGACCTCACTGGAATAGAGGCGTTTTTAAATTTAAAGACATTGTATGCTGTAGGTAATTCAATAACCTCAGTAAATTTTTCAAATAATGTATTACTAGAAGATTTATATTTTAATAACAACCAATTAAGCACAATAAATTTAAGTTCAAACACTAATTTAAAACAATTTCAATGTGCTTATAACAACTTGAATTCATTATCTCTAAATTATAATTTATTATTAGAGTCCTTAATCTTAAATAATAATAATATTTCTTCAATAGATGTTACTCAAAATACAGCTTTAATAAATTTTATTATTTCAAATAACCAAATATCAAATATTGACATTTCAAATAATTCAAACCTTATATATTTTTATTGTGATAACAACCAAATTTCTAGTTTAGATGTATCTCAATTATTAAATCTAAATTACTTAACATGTAGTAATAATAACTTGTCAAATTTAAATGTCTCACAAAATTCAGCCTTAAAAACTCTTTATTGCTATGACAACCAATTAACGAATCTCGATGTCACCAATAATACATTGCTTGAATTTTTATTCTGTAGAATCAACGATATTTCGAGCTTAGATGTATCTCAAAACACAGCACTCACTATTTTAAAGTGTGATGATAACAATTTAACCTCATTGGATGTCAGCCAGAATCCATATTTGACTACGTTGACCTGTCACATTAATAATTTAGAAACTTTAAACGTTAAAAACGGCAATAACTCTAACTTCGTAGAGTTTAATGCAACATCAAATACTGGTTTAACTTGTATTACAGTTGATAATGTAGCTTACAGTACTGCCAATTGGATCAATATAGATGCCCAAACAACTTTTAGTGAAAGTTGTTCAACGCTAAGTATAGATGACTTTAATTTGGCTGCTTCAATAACACTACATCCAAATCCAACAAGAGAGTTTATTAATATTAATGCAACTTCTAACTTTCAGGTTAACCTGGTAGAAATATTTAACGCCCTTGGTAAGAAAGTGCTTATATCCAATGATACATCTATAAATGTCAAAGAGCTAAATAGTGGATTGTATTTTGTAAAAGTTTCCCTAGGCGAAAAAGAAGTCATAAAAAAATTGATAATCAAATAAGAGATTTATTTAATAAATCCATTCAACGCTTTAATCTTCAAACCCTCTAGAGTTTCAGCTTCAGTTTCTAATTCAATTTCAATGGATTCATTAGGAAGTAAGTCGAAAAAATTATTACTAAAATGTCCTTTTGTTTTAGTAAAAAGAAATACATCTTTTTGCAGAGTAGAGCTAGATAGTTTTATCTTAAATCCAGAAGAAATCTTTGTTATTTCGTGATTGATGTCAGCCTGTTGAAGTTTTAAGTCTTTAGGTTTTGCTAAATAATGAGTTGAGGTTGTATTGTTAAAACTCGATATGAGAACAGCATTCCTTTTGTCAATATTAATCAGATTTAGTTCATGCATCAATTCGCTACTGTTTTCTAAAGCGGTAATCTCTTTTGAATAAGTCCAAAGCTCTTTACCTGAAAAATCAATTAATTTTAAGTGAAGTGTGTCAGTTACAGCTTCTAAATTATCATTGATGATAAATGTTTTAAGTATATCTCCTTCAACTTTTGATGATATTAAAACATTGTCAAAAGCCTTTTTTGTTTTATAATGTAACGCTTTCCAGTTTCCGAAAAAGTCAATACTAGACCATGAAATTGAAGGCCAACAGTCATTCAATTGCCAATACAAAGTTCCCATATTATAAGGTTTTGCTCTACGTTGTGCTTCTAAGCCTTTGGTAATACCATATGCTTGTAATAGTTGACTCATGTATACATAATCTTCTGGGTTTGTAGCTACAGGAAAATCACGTTTCATGTACTCATCAATCAACTGAAATCCGCGAACATGCTTTTGATGGTTTTTAAACCCTACTGAAGTAATTTCTAACGAATCACTTTGATTGATATAATTAATAACTTCATAACTAGGAAAGGATTGCATCCCGAACTCACTCATAAATCTTGGAACACGCTCTTCAAGATGCTCAAAAGGATATCCATCATGCCAAATCCACCAATCATGAGCGTCACCTTCAAATTCGTATTTAGGATTTCCACGGCCATATTTTGGCGACGATTCCCAATAATCTGTATCAGTTAAATTAGCGACTGTATTTGGTAAAATAGAGTCAAACACTTTTAAATAATTACCCCATATTTCATCTTTTTCTTCTTGTTGTCTTCCGTCTTGCCAACCCCAACGATGCCAACCTTCGCTATTCTCGTTATTTCCACACCACAAAGCTATACTTGCATGATTTCTTAATCGTTTAACATTGTCAATAGCTTCTTGTTGTACATTTTGTAAATAGTCTTTATCTCCAGGGTACATCGCACACGCAAACATAAAATCCTGCCAAACTAGGATGCCTTTTTCGTCACACAACTCATAAAAAATATCGTTCTCATAAATGCCTCCTCCCCAAACTCGCAGCATATTCATGTTAGCATCAACAACATCATCAAGCAATTTTTCATAATGTGTTTTAGTAACTTTATTTTGCATATTGTTTTGCGGAATATAATTGGCACCTTTAGCATATACAGGAACATCATTGACTTTAAAATAAAAAGATTCACCAATGCTATCTTTTTCTGCAACTAACTCTATAGTTCGTAAACCTTTTTTAACTGAAATACTATCTAAAATAGTTTTGCCTTTTTTAACTACCACTTTGATGTCATATAAATAAGGGTCTCCTAAATTATGTGGCCACCAACGTTTTGGGTTTTTTATTGTAAATGGTATTATTTTAGAATCGTTAGTTAAAAAATCTTCTAAAGAAGCCTGTAATGAATCATTTACATAAATATCAAAGTTTAATTTTTTTAGCTTTGAGTTAGTATCCAATATTACTGCTAATTCAGCTATAGAATCATTTAAAGACGGTTGTTCAATATGAAAACCATTAATTTTATAATCATTCCAAGCTGCCAATTTCACAGGTCGCCAAATAGCACTAGTATTTAGTTTAGGTCCCCAATCCCAACCGTATTGAAATTGTGCTTTTCGGGTAAAAATGCGATTGCCTTCTGGCAAGGTATAACCTAATTTTTCTTTGGCTTGTTCTTCATGTTTTATAGTGTTTTTGAATAGAATCCGTAATACGTTTTCAGTTTTTAATAAGGATTTTACATCTACTTGAAACTCACGAAAGGCATTGTTAGTTTTTAAGATTAAGCTGTCATTTAAAAATATAGATGCATAAGTATCTAAACCTTCAAAATCAAGTTCGATATTCTTTTTTTGAAGTGTTTTTTTTTCTACAGAAAAGGTTGTTTTATATTCCCAATCAGTTTCTGAAATCCATTGTAAATCATGCTCATTGTTTCCAATGAATGGGTTTTGAATAAGACTATTTCCCAATAAATCAGAATGGACATTTCCTGGAACCGTAGCAGGATTCCAAGTTGATTCATTCGCTTTTTTGAATTGCCAATTATTGTGTAGCTCAATAGTTTGAGGTGCATCATGTTTAGTTTGACAGCTAAAGCAAATAAGTATTAAGAGTAGAATACTATATCGCATCAAAAATGGCTTTAATTTTTTTTGAATCAGAATAGGTGAGAGGTGTTGAAAATAATGAACTTTCAATTTCTATTTTTGATGAGGCAGACGCATGAATTTCATTTAAACCTACGTCTATAAATAATTTAGCATTTTTAGGGTTGATGCCACTCCCAGCTAAAATGGTTACTCTGTCATTTGCTTGTTCATGCAATTGTTTTAGTAGATTCAATCCTTTTTCTGCTGAGGTTTCCAAACCTGAGGTCAATACTCTATCAACGCCTAAGTCGATTAATTGTTCTAACGCCTCAAAAGGATTTTTTACACAATCAAAAGCACGATGGAAGGTAAATTGTAATGGTTTAGATAACTCAACCAATTCTTTAGTTCTTTCAATGTCAATCGTATTGTCGTTACTTAAAATACCAGAAACAATTCCAGAACAACCTAAATTTTTGCATAGTTGAATGTCTTGTTTCATGATGTCAAATTCCTCATTTGTGTAGAAAAAATTGCCACTTCGCGGACGTATTAAGACAAATATGGGAATAGAAAGCATATCTATTACTTGTTTTAATAAACCATAACTTGGTGTAATACCTCCAACTGACAATTCTTGACATAATTCTATACGATGAGCTCCTGCTTCTTGAGCATTTTTAGCAGATTGATAGGAGTTAGCACAAATTTCTAGTTTCATATTATCTCCTACAAAGGCAGGATTCTTTTTAATTCATTTTGTCACATCGAGTGATTTTGATTTATCAAAATTGTATCGAGATACTAGGTTCTCGATATAAAATTCTTGCACAATTTCACTCGAACTTACTAGAGGGTAATTAATTTACAATTATTTCATCAATAAATGTCCAAGCTTTGTTCCCAGCACCTTGTTTACCTTCTGGAATAACACCATAGTTTGGAATACTTAATCTTATAGTTTTCGCTTTACCAACTTTTATTATGTTAAGTGGAACTAATAGTTCTCCTGAACTTGGGATAGCTATTATTGATTCTTCATTGTTATCATAACTTATCGCTATTTGTTTAGGCGCATAAATCCATTGTCCTTGCCCATTATGAAATCGCGTTTCAATAGAGTTGATGTCTGTTTCTTCACCTAAATCAAAGGTTATTTCAATATCTTCTCCAGAAAAACCTAACCATTCTTTGTCACCATAACGAGAATCACTTCCAGAAATGCCATTGACTAATCCTGCAGCTCCACTTCCTGGGTAGGATTTATGTGGTTCTTTGTTTATTGTAATTTGTTTTCCAACGGCTTTGTGTAAATTAATGTCCTGCGAAAAGGTATCTCCTAATTTACTCTCTGTATTAAAAACTGCTGCTTTTAGAGTTGTACTTTCAGTAATAAGTATTGGGCTGCTATAAGCGCTAGAATTTATTGTTGGCTCGGTACCGTCTAAGGTATACCGAATGGTTTTTTCTTTAGAAGATGTTTCCAATTGATAGGCTAGTTTATCGTTTTTTGTTACTAGTTTGCCTTCGATTTCATATAAATGATTAGCATAATTGATATTCAAAGCATCCAAACGTTTATGAAAATGTTCAACTCTTGATACAAATTCCTTATAATTCCTTTGTTCAGGGTAGGACCATACAACTTCGCTTAAAGCTAAAATTCGTGGAAAAACCATATACTCAATATGCTGTGAAGTTTTCATGTATTCTGTCCACACATTGCCTTGAGCACCAAGAACATATTTTACTTCTTCTTGTGTTAATTCTTCAGGAATTGGATCAAAGCTATATACTTTCTCTAATGGCAAAAAGCCACCAATAGCAATTGGTTCATCTTTATTTTCGGATTGATAATGGTCAAAATAACAATGAGAACCAGGTGTTAAAATAACATTATGATGTTGTTTGGCAGCTTCTATGGCTCCATTAAATCCTCGCCAAGACATTACAGTTGCATTAGGAGCTAAACCACCTTCTAGGATTTCGTCCCAACCTATTATTTGTCTGCCTTTGTTGTTAAGGTATTTTTCAATTCTAGTAATAAAATAGTTTTGGAGCTCATGCTCATCTTTTAAGTCTTCTTTTTTAATAAGGGCTTGACAATGGTCACAATTTTTCCATCTTGTTTTTGGTGCTTCATCACCACCAATATGAATGTATTCACTAGGGAATAATGCTAATACTTCATCTAAAACATCTTCTAAGAAAGTAAAGGTCTCTTCTTTTGGACAATAAATGTCTTCAAAAACTCCCCATTTTGTTGCAACGTCAACTTGCTCTCTTGTACAACCTAATTCAGGATAGGCTGCAATGGCAGCTTGCGCATGTCCAGGAAGTTCAATTTCTGGAATAACCGTTACAAAGCGACTTTGAGCATATACAACAACATCTTTAATTTCTTCTTGTGTGTAATAGCCACCATATTTTTTACCATCAAATTGATGAGGTTGATCACTATAGTGTCCAATTAAAGTTTCATTTCTATAAGCTGCAACTTCTTGTAGTTTTGGGTATTTTTTAATTTCAATGCGCCAACCCTGATCTTCGGTTAAATGCCAATGGAAAGTATTCATTTTCAACATGGCTAAAGCATCAATGTATTTTTTGATAAAATCAATAGAAAACATGTGGCGACCAACATCTAGATGCATGCCTCTATATTTAAATTGAGGTTCATCTTTAATAGTTGCACAAGGAATAGCTGCTTTGTTATTTTTAAACGTATTATTTTCAAATTCAGAAGGAAGTAGTTGCCTTAACGATTGCACAGCATAAAAAGCGCCTTGGTCCGTTTTAGCTTTTATGTTTATGCTTTTTGGAAGAATCTCTAAAGAATAACCTTCATTAGTAAGATTTTCGTCTTTAATAAATGAAATTAAATTACTGCCTTCTAGTTTTATATTGCTGCCATCTTGAATAAAAGACTTTAAGAATTCGGCGGAAATTTTAAAAGTATCATCATAACTAATTCCAGTTGAAGAATTTAAGATGAATTGACCTTGATTAACAATTTCTTCTGATGGTTGTGGAATTATTAACAATTCTGTAGTTAATTTTTTGTCTTCTTTACAGTTGAATAAAATGCTCATAAAAAGCAGAGTGACGAGTATTTTCTTGTAATGCATTTTAGTATATTAGAAGCTTTAAATATAGCCTAAAAAGATAACTTTTTCTGAAATTATTTTATGGATATTCAGCAACAAATAAAAAAACTAAGCGAAGAACTTCGTTTGCACAACTATAATTATTACGTTTTCGATAAGCCAACTATAAGTGATTATGAGTTTGATATAAAGTTAAAACGACTTCAAGAGTTAGAAACAAAATATCCAGAATTTGCTGAAGTTGACTCGCCAACAAAGCGTGTTGGAGGAGAAATAACAAAGAATTTCGAAACTGTTGTTCATGAACACAGAATGTATTCGTTGGATAATTCGTATTCAAAAGAAGATTTATTGGATTGGGAAACACGTATTAAGAAAATGATAGATGGTGATGTGAAATATACATGTGAGCTTAAATATGATGGTGCTTCCATAAGTTTGACTTATGAAAATGGAAATCTAGTTAAAGCTGTTACTAGAGGAGATGGTACACAAGGTGATAATGTTACTGCCAATATTAAGACTATTAAATCGGTGCCTTTGAAATTAAAAGGGAATTATCCTTCAAAATTTGATATTCGAGGTGAAATTGTATTGCCATTTGAAGGGTTCAACAAAATGAACGAAGAACGTATAGAAATAGGAGAGGAGCCTTATAGAAATCCAAGAAATACGGCTTCTGGAAGCTTGAAACTACAAGATAGTGCTGAGGTTGCAAAACGACCTTTAGAGTGCTTACTATATAATATTACAGGTTCTAATTTAGGAATTAACACACAATTTGAAAGCTTAGAACTTGCAAGACAAATGGGGTTTAAAGTCCCAAATGCTGCAAAATTGGTAAACTCCATCGATGCTGTTTTAGAGTTTGTTGATTATTGGAATGTACATCGTCATAATCTACCTTACGAAACAGATGGCGTTGTAATTAAAGTCAATGATTTGCAACAACAAGAAGAATTGGGCTATACTGCCAAAGCGCCACGTTGGGCAATGGCTTATAAATTTAAAGCAGAACAAGTTTCCACTACATTAAATGAGATTAGCTACCAAGTTGGTCGTACAGGAGCTATTACACCTGTAGCCAATTTAGAGCCTGTGGAATTGGCTGGAACAACCGTGAAACGAGCGTCGTTGCATAATGCAGACCAAATTAAAAAATTAGATATTAGAGTTGGAGATGAGGTGTTTGTTGAAAAAGGAGGGGAGATCATCCCTAAAATTGTTGCTGTAGATTTAACCAAGCGACCAATAAATTCTTTATCTACACAATATATAACCCATTGTCCAGAATGCAATACTGAATTAGTAAGGCAAGAAGGGGAAGCACAACATTATTGTCCTAATTATAATGGTTGTAATCCACAAATTATTGGAAGAATACAGCATTTCATATCTAGAAAAGCTATGGATATTGAAGGGTTAGGAGGAGAAACGGTTGCATTATTGGTTAATGAAGGATTGATTAGTAATTATTCAGATTTATATGAATTAACAAAGGAGAGGGTGATGCCTTTGGAACGAATGGCAGAAAAAAGTGCTGAAAATCTGGTAAATGGTATTGAAGCATCCAAACAAATTCCTTTTGAACGTGTATTGTTTGCTTTAGGAATACGATATGTAGGTGAAACGGTTGCTAAAAAGCTTGCAAAACACTATAAAGGCATAGAGGCTTTATCTCAAGCGACTATAATAGATTTGGTAGCAGTTGATGAGATAGGGATTAAAATAGCAGAAAGTGTTGTTGATTTTTTTGCTTCAGAAGAAAATAGACATATTATTGATAGGTTAAAAGCATTTGGTATTCAATTGGCTTTATCTGAGGAGGTTTTAGCAAATCAGACAGAAAAACTGAAAGATCAAATTTTCGTTGTTTCTGGTGTGTTTGAAACAGTTTCACGTACTGAATTAAAGAAACTTATAGAAGATAATGGAGGTAAGGTTTCTTCATCAATTTCTTCTAAAACGACTTATTTAGTGGCTGGAGATAAAATGGGACCAAGTAAGCGTGAAAAAGCTAATAGTTTAAATATTCCTATAATCAATGAAAAAGACTTCTTACAGTTAATTATTTAGAATAATTATAAATAGAGTTTTTTATCGATAAAAAGCACTTTTTTATCGTTCAATTGTAATATATTGTTATATTTGTCTGACAAATAGACCCCAAATCTATATGCGAAAGACAAAATTATTGCTAGGTATAATAATAGTGCTTACTATTACTTTTCTTGGTTTCCAAATATTTGGATTGCAAGATATTGGTAGTATAGTTAGGTCTTTATTGTTGCCATTACTAACAGTTTTGTATTGTATATCTAACAAATGCAAGAAATCTTATTTCTTTTATTTTTTGGTATTATATTCTATTTCGGAGTTTTCAGGAGTCTTTTTTCCTTTAGCCGAAAACTCTATTTTAATTGATGATATTCTTTATTATGGAGGAAACTTATTATATATAGCTGCTTATTTTTGTTTAAGTATTAGTATATTAATAACAATGAATTTGCGTAGGATATTTAACCGTTTTCCTTTTCATATCATAATATTGATAGCTTTAGATATCTATAGCATTATATTGGTTACTGATACAGCTTATCAAAGTGACTTTTTGTATGGTATTATTGATTATTTAATTGAATTACTTTACAATACGTCAATTATGTTCTTGTTGACTGTAGCATTGATAAATTATATTAGCAGGGATTCTAAAAAAGCAATGAATTTATTGTTAGGAGCCATTTGTATAGTATTCTCTGAAGTTATTCAAGTTGCATATTTCTATGTTTCAGAAAAAAATATCTTGAGCATCGTCTATTCAGTGTTATTGGTATTTGCTTTTTGTTTCTTCTATATACAATCCAGTATGAGTTATATGAAAGCAAAAAAATACGAGGTACTTGAAAAACTAAAGGTATAATCTTTTACCGATTAACGGAACTTCTTTTCGATGCATATAAAGTACAATTGCTGATAAAGCAAAAGTAATTACCGCTGTAATAAACAACATGCCTCCATCATTTTTTACTTCAATACCTAATTGTGTTAAATGCATTATTATAGCGCCTCCAATAAGTCCAAGCGTTAATACCGCTCCTGCCCATACTGTTTTTGGAATTAATAATAAAATACCAGCAATGAGTTCTAAAACTCCAATACCAATTCTTCCGAAAGGCTCTAAACCAACTGTTTCAAAAATATAAACACTGTCTTCATGCGCAGTAAATTTAAAACGAAGTGTTTGAATTAAAATAAAGGCAATAATAATTCGTAATGCTAACGGAATGTACTTTTTCATATATAGTAAGTGCTAATTATCTTTTTTAGACGGCTAAAAAAGAAAGACTTACAATTAGATTAAAATTATACGATAATGGTGGTTCCGTTTGAGGATTTGTTTTTATCGCTATCAAAGTAAAAATCGATTTTTCCTAAATACAAACCATAGCAGCCTACTTGATTTACTAATACATTATTTCCAATACTATTTTTTTCAATGGTTGGTTTTGGTAAAAAGGTATGTGTGTGTCCTCCAATAATTAGGTCTATGTTTTTAGTTGCTCTGGCAAGGGTTAAATCTGAAGGCTTATCAGGATTATTTCGATAATTATAACCTAAATGCGATAAACAAATAACCAAATCGCAATGCTCTTCATCTTTGAGGATACGACTCATATCTTGAGCTATTTCTTTAGGATTTAGATATACAGTTTCTTTATATAAATCTTTAGTTACCAATCCATCTAATTCAATTCCTAAGCCAAAAACACCAATTTTAATACCATCTTTAATAAAAGTTTTATAAGGTTTTACATGTGTATCTAAAGCAGTATTTGAAAAATCATAATTAGCAGAAATAAAGTCAAATTTCGCATGTGGCAATTGTGCATATAAACCATCAATACCGTTATCAAAATCATGGTTTCCAATAGTAGCTGCGTCGTATTTAAGCATACTCATAAGCTTAAACTCAAGTTCACCACCATAGTAATTAAAGTATGGAGTGCCTTGAAAAATATCGCCTGCATCAAGTAATAACGTATTTGGGTTTCCCTTTCTAATATTCTCAACTAGATTGGCTCTTCTAGCAACACCACCTTTGTTAGCATTTCTACCATCATCTGGACCAAAAGGATCAATATGGCTATGTACATCGTTAGTATGTAAGATGGTAATTTTTTTCTGTAATGAACTACTAAAAGATGATAAAGCTAGACCACCTAATCCAATTAGAGCACTACTAGCAACAGTTTGTTGTAAAAAATCTCTTCGTTTCATTTTTGGATTATTTGGTTTTTATAAATCTATTGTCTGCGCTTAAATTAAGGGTGTCAACTTTTTTGAAATAGTCAATTAGTATATTTCTAATTTTATAGTCAAGTTTGTAAAGGGAATCTCCTTGTCTAAAAAAGCTCATATTATCACCTCCATTATATAAATAGTCGTTTGTGGCTACATAATATGTTTTGTTATCATCAATTGCTTCACCTTTTATTTTAGCATCTAACAATTCAAAATCACGATTTAATTTAATACTCATTCCCGAGATTGGATGCGCACGTTTTGCTTTTTGAAGATAGCTTATCATTTCTTTAACTGAAGTTCCTTTTAAATCAGTAACAACCACGCTATTTTCAAATGGCATTATTTGGTATGCGGTTCTGCTGGTTATATCTCCTTTTGAAAGGATGGATCTTATGCCTCCATGATTTAGCATAACAATGTCAATATCATTTCCTGTTCTGGCTTTAAATATTGGATTTGCCATTTCTTTGACAGCATCAGCCATAAAATTACCTATAGCTGTATTTAATTCGCCATCTGTTTTTGAGTAAGTGTCTAGAGAATATGCTAAAACACTATCAAGATCACTATTTACATGTTCTCTAAAAGGTTTAATAAAAGCTTCTATGTCTTTATTTCCAGAAAGAGAATCGTTTATTTCAATTCTTTTACCTTCTATTTTAGTAAGATGTACCTCCTGCTTACAAGACACGAGAAGAATTAATACAATTAGGCTTAAAAAATATCTGTTAGTCATTAACGTTTGTTGTTATATTTAATACAATTTAATATAAAGATGTTATATCTATCACAAATAGATTGAAAGTGCTTAATTGTAATAGTTTTAATCTTGCTGGTTTACTACATTTGTATAAACGCATAAATATAAATGTTTTTAAAACGATTTAAGGAAAAATCAAATCAAAAATATATCAACAATATATTAAATTCAAGGAGCGTAATTGCAGATTCACGAAAAATTGAATCGATTGGAATTATCCTCTCTTTTGATGAATTTAATAATTATGAAGCGTTTAAAAGTCTGTTTAAAGAGGTAAATATATTAGAGAATAAAGTGAAATTTATTGCTTTTATAACGGATGAAAAATTAACGCCTAATAATTGGGATGCTTTTTTTAATTCTAAAAACTTTGGTTGGAAGGGTAAGATTGAAAATGTAGAACTTGAAGAATTTATAAACACTGAATTTGATGCTCTTATAAGTTATTATAAAGAAGATAATTTAGAGCTAAATATGGTAACAGCTTTATCTAAAGCAAATTTCAAAATCGGCATTTCTGGAAATGATGAAAGGCTGAATGATTTTATAATAGATGTAAAACCAAATGAAGTAGAGCTATTTAAAATGGAATTGATTAAATATTTAAAAGTACTTAATAAGATATAATGAACACATTAGTAGGAACAGGAGTTGCCTTAGTTACTCCATTTAAAGACGATTTAAGTGTTGATCATGATGCACTTTCAAACATTGTAAAATTCAATGTGGATAATGGCACTAATTACTTAGTAATAAGCGGAACCACAGGAGAAAGTGTAACTATTTCTAATAAAGAAAAGCAAGATATTGTAGCTACTATAAAAAAGGCTAATGCAGGAAAATTGCCTTTAGTTTTAGGTATCGGTGGTAATAATACAGCAGCAGTAATTAATGAAATTAATAATACTGATCTTTCAGGTTTTGCCGCCATATTATCAGTAGCTCCTTATTACAGCAAACCAACTCAAGAAGGATTTTATCAACATTTTAAGGCTATTTCTCAAGTTTGTCCAATTCCAATTATATTGTACAACGTACCTGGACGTACAGCTAAAAATATGCTACCAGAAACAACATTAAGATTGGCTAGAGATTTTGATAATATTGTAGCTGTAAAAGAAGCTGGAAATAATCAACAACAGTATTTAGAGCTTTTGAAAGATAAACCAAAAGACTTTTTGATAATTTCTGGTGATGATGATTTAGCTTTAGGAGTCACTTTAGCAGGAGGTTCAGGTGTTATTTCGGTATTAGGACAAGCTTTTCCTAAAGATTTTTCGCGAATGATGCAATTAGGACTCGACGGTAAAGCTGCTGAAGCTTACTTGCTACACAATAAGTTTATGGAAATTACTAGTTTAATTTTTGAAGAAAATAACCCTGCTGGCATAAAAGCTGTCTTTGAAAGTATGAACTTATGTAAAGATACCGTTAGACTGCCTTTAGTACCTGCAACAAAAAGTCTAAAGGAGAGAATTAATGACTATGTAAAACAGTATTAAATCATTTAAAAGTTAAATATTACTTAAACGTTATTTAGAAGGAAAATGTCGTTATATTTTAGCTTAAAATAATTGTTTTTAAAATACGTTATAAATGTCTATTTTTGCATCCTGTTTAAAATCTATGAAGAGACTTATTTACATATTTATTATAACTATAACATTTAGTTCTTGTAGTGAATTTCAAAAAGCTATAAAATCTGAAGACATTGCAGTTAAATTTGCAATGGGAACAGAGCTTTACGATACTGGAAAGTACAGAAAAGCACTGCGTTTATTCGAGCAAATTGCTCCAAAATACAGAGGTAAACCTCAAGCGCAAAAGCTTATGTATATGAAAGCCAAAGCGCATTATGAAGTTGGTGATTATTATACATCTAATTATGAAATGGAACGTTTTGTAAATTCTTATCCTGAAAGTGAAAAAGCTGAAGAAATTGCCTTTTTAGGTGCAAAGAGCTATTATCATCTTCCTCCAATTTACAGTAAAGAGCAAAAAGAAACAGTAGAAGCGATTGAGAAAATGCAAACTTTTATCAACTTGTATCCTAATTCTAGCTATTTAGCTGAAGCAAATAAAATGGTTAAAGAGTTAGATTTTAAGTTAGAAAGAAAAGCTTACGAAATAGCAAAACAATATCACACAATTGCACCACACAATAGAGATTATGAAGCTCCTATTAAAGCATTCGATAATTTTATATTAGATTACCCTGGAGCTACCTATAAAGAAGAAGCTATGTTTTATAGATTAGATTCAGCATATAATTTGGCTGTTAATAGTGTAGAGTATAAAAAAGAAGAGCGTATAAAAAATGCAATTGCATTCTACGATACATTTAAAAGAAGATTTGCTAATTCATCATTTATCGAAAAAGCAGATAAAATGAATACAGAATTAGTAGAATTACAAAAACAATACGAAAACAAAGGTTAATTATATAAAGATGGATTTAAAGAAAGTAAATGCTCCAGTAAATACAGAGACGTACAATAGAAATAAAATTGATGCGCCTACTGGTAATATTTATGAAGCAATTTCTGTTATTGCAAGAAGAGCAGAACAAATTAACACGGAGATAAGAAAAGAACTTATCGATAAGTTAGAAGAGTTTGCTACATATAATGACAGTTTAGAAGAAATCTTCGAAAACAAAGAGCAAATTGAGGTATCTAAATTTTACGAAAAATTACCAAAGCCTCATGCATTAGCTGTTCAAGAATGGTTAAATGAAAAAATTTACTACAGAAATACTGAGCAAGATTCTCAAGAATAATTAGTGATGTTTATTTTAAGTGGCAAGAATATACTTCTAGGCATAACTGCTGGTATTGCTGCTTATAAAACAGCGTCATTAGTAAGATTGTTTATAAAAGCAGGTGCACATGTTAAAGTGGTCATGACACCTGCTTCTAAAGACTTCATAACCCCTTTAACCTTATCAACATTATCTAAGAACCCAGTTATCACCTCGTTTACAAACGACGAAGATGAAAACAACGTATGGAATAACCATGTGGAGTTAGGTTTGTGGGCTGACTTGTTTTTAATTGCTCCTGCTACAGCTAATTCACTTTCTAAAATGGCTTCTGGTAACAGCGATAATATGCTTTTAGCAACTTACTTATCAGCCAAATGTCCAGTGTATTTTGCACCAGCTATGGATTTGGATATGTACAAGCATGAGTCTACTAAAACCTCACTAGAAAAGCTTCAAAGTTTTGGGAATGTAATGATACCAGCAACTAGCGGAGAATTGGCTAGTGGACTGGTTGGGGAAGGTAGAATGGCAGAACCAGAAGATATTGTTGCGTTTATAGAAAACCATGTGCTTTCTGGACTTCCATTGCATAACAAAAAAGTATTAATTACAGCTGGACCAACGTATGAAGCAATAGATCCTGTTCGCTTTATTGGTAATCATTCAAGTGGAAAAATGGGTTTTGAAATTGCCAAAGCAGCATCACAACTAGGAGCTGAGGTTATTTTAATTACTGGACCAACACATCAAAGTGTGAGCAGTAATTTGATTAAAATTATTCCTGTAGTTAGTGCAGAAGACATGTACATTGCTGTCCATAATAGTTTTATAGAATGTGATATTGCTATTTTATCTGCAGCAGTTGCCGATTATAGACCAAAATTTGTAGCCGATAAAAAAATAAAAAAGAAAGATTCTACGTTAACCTTAGAGTTAGAAAAGACGAAAGATATACTTGGTTCTTTAGGAAAAATAAAGAAAAACCAAATTTTGGTTGGTTTCGCTTTAGAAACTAATAACGAATTAGAGAATGCAATTGGAAAGCTTAAATCTAAGAATTTAGATTTAATTGTATTAAATTCGTTAAATGATGAAGGTGCTGGTTTTGGTGGTGCTACCAATAAAGTAACTATTATCGATAAAAATGAAAGCAGTGTTAATTATGGCCTAAAATCTAAAGCAGAAGTTGCTAAAGATATTATGCAAGAAATATTAAAACAATACCATGCGTAAACTACTACTACTTATAGCCTCAGTATTTTGTTCGTTTGTTGTAACTTCACAAGAGTTAAATTGCGATATTATTGTTAATGCGCAGCAAACTGGTAACGAAAATGTTCAAGTATTTAAAACTTTAGAGAATCAGTTAAAAGAGTTTGTAAATAATACTAAGTGGACTAACAAGAGTTTTTCTCAGAATGAGCAGATTAATTGTAGTATGGTAATAAATATTACTGGATACAATAATGATGTTTTTCAAGGTTCCATACAAATAAGATCTTCAAGACCAATTTTTAATTCATCATATAGTACACCTATTTACAATTTTAACGATAAAGATTTTTCATTTAGATATCAAGAATTTCAAAACATCACCTACAACCCTAACCAATTTCAATCAAATTTAGTATCAGTACTAGCATATCATATCTATGTAATGTTAGGGATGGATGCTGATTCTTTTGCTTTAAATGGAGGTGATGAATATTACCAACAAGCAAGGACAATTTTAAGCTACTCGCAACAAAGTAATTTTAAGGGTTGGAAACCAGAAGATGGGCTGCAATCTAGATTTGTACTAATAGATAACTTATTATCGCCAACATACAAAGAGTTTAGAAGTACGTTATACAACTATCATATTGGTGGTTTAGATACTATGCATTTAAACCAAAAAAATGCAAAACAAAAAGTTTCTGATGCTCTTTCTGGGCTAGAAGCCATAAATAGAAGAAGACCAAGCTCATTTATTATGCGTGTGTTTTTTGATGCTAAAGCTGAAGAAATTGAAGACATATTTACAGATGGACCAAGTATAAGTATTACAGATTTGGTAGCATCTTTAACCAAAATGGCTCCAAACCATTCTAATAAATGGAGAAACATTAATTACTAAGCTTACATTACCATTTTATATTTAAATTTGTATCTCGTTTCTTGAAATAGATAATGAAGCGATTAACTCTTAAAGTAATTATTTTTGCTAACAGCCTTATCCATAAAAAATTACGCTTTAATTGAAGATTTACAAATATCTTTCAACAATGGTTTAAGTATTATTACAGGTGAAACTGGTGCTGGGAAATCAATTCTTTTAGGAGGCTTATCGTTAATTTTAGGGAAGAGAGCAGATATTAGTAGCGTAAAAGATGCTTCTAGAAAATGTGTTGTTGAAGCTACATTTGATATAGCCAATTACAACTTAAAGAAATTTTTTAAAGAGGAAGATTTAGATTATGAACCTGAAACAATTATAAGACGAGAAATTTTGCCGTCAGGTAAGTCGAGAGCTTTTATAAATGACTCACCAGTAAATCTAAATATATTAGCACAATTAGGAACTTTTTTAATTGACATTCACTCACAACATCAAACTTTAGAGTTAACCAATGACGATTTTCAGTTTCAAATTATTGATGCTTTAGCTAACAACGCAGAGTTATTAGAAGATTATAAAACTACACTAAAATTTTTCAACAAAGTGAAAAATGAATTACAATCATTAAGGCTTCAAAAAGCTGAAGCACTTAAAGAATATGATTATAATTTGTTTTTATTTAATGAGTTAGAAGATGCGCAATTAGTTTCAGGGGAGCTTCAAGAATTAGAAAATGAATATGAATCATTAAATAATGTTGAAGAAATAAAAGAAGAATTACTATTATCAAATCAATTACTTAATGAAGAGCAAATAGGAATCCTAAACAATTTGACTTTACTAAAAAATAGCTTGCAAAAACTGTCCAAATTATCTAAAACGTATTCAGAATTGTTTGATAGAGTAAATAGTACGTTAATAGAATTGGACGACGTATTTGGAGAAATAGAAAACGCTCAAGGAAATTTAGAAGCAAACCCTAATAGACTAGATGAGGTTAATGTAAAACTTCAAAAAATTCATAATTTATTATTAAAGCATTCAGCATCTAATATTGATGAATTAATTGAAACAAAAACACAATTATCAGAAAAAGTATTAGTTACAGAGACTATTGAAGATGCCATTCTCGAAAAAGAGAATACTTTAAAAACATTAGAGCAATCTCTTAATAAACTAGCTGAAGATTTACATAAAAAAAGAAATAAAGCTATTCCAGAATTGTCAAATCAATTAGAAGCTATACTGATAGATCTTGGTATGCAAAATGCCAAATTTAGTATTTCAGTTACAAAAGAGAATAGTTTTTATAACAATGGAAAAGATAATTTAAACTTCTTATTTACAGCAAATAAAGGAGGTGATTTTAAACTTTTAAAGAAAGCAGCTTCTGGTGGAGAATTATCTAGAATTATGTTAGCTGTAAAATCTATTTTGGCTAAATATATTCAGTTGCCATCTATTATGTTCGATGAAATTGATACGGGAGTTTCTGGAGAGATTTCAAATAAAATGGCAGCCATTATGCAGCAAATGAGTAAGTCTATGCAAGTATTTACAATTACGCATTTACCACAAATAGCAGCAAAGGGGGATACACATTTTAAGGTTTTTAAAGAAGATGTAGATAATAAAACGACTACACAAATGGTAAAACTAAATACAGATGAGCGTATTGTAGAAATTGCTCAAATGTTAGGAGGAAAAGAAATGTCAACATCTGCAATTGCACATGCTAAACAATTATTGAATTAATAGTATCTTTGCTAACTCAAACTAACTAAACATTACAAGATGTCATACAATTTATTAAAAGGAAAACGAGGAATTATATTTGGAGCATTAGACCCTAATTCTATTGCATGGAAAACAGCCGAAAGAGTTCATGAAGAAGGAGGAACTTTTGTATTAACTAATGCGCCAATTGCAATGCGTATGGGGCAAATTAATGACTTAGCTGAAAAAACAGGCTCAGAAATCATACCTGCAGATGCAACCTCACTTGAAGATTTACAAAATTTGGTTGAAAAATCTATGGAAGTTTTAGGAGGTAAATTGGATTTTGTATTACATTCTATAGGAATGTCTGTAAATGTTAGAAAAGGACGAGCTTACACAGACCAAAATTACGATTGGACTCAGAAAGGAACAGATGTATCGGCAATGTCTTTTCATAAAGTCATGCAAACATTATATAAAAATGATGCTATGAATGAATGGGGAAGTATTGTAGCCTTAACATATATGGCAGCACAACGCGTATTTCCAGATTATAATGATATGGCAGATAATAAAGCCTATTTAGAGAGTATTGCGCGAAGCTTTGGATACTTTTTTGGGAAAGATAAAAAAGTACGTGTAAATACGATTTCTCAATCACCTACACCAACAACTGCAGGTAAAGGAGTTAAAGGATTTGATGGGTTTATTGCTTATGCAGATAAAATGTCTCCACTTGGTAATGCAACTGCTTTAGATTGTGCTAATTACACAGTAACTTTATTTAGTGATTTAACAAAACGTGTAACACTTCAAAATTTATTTAATGATGGTGGTTTTAGTAATATGGGAGTAAGTGATGCAGTTATGAGTACATTTATGGGAGAAGAATAAAATATATTAAGTAATATTTTCAATTAAAGCCTCTGATTATCAGGGGCTTTTTGCTTTCATTATTATCTGTCTTATCCTAAGTTTTTTATCGAAATAAAGAACGTCGCTAATCGGTTCAACGTAAATTTTTTATCGTTTAACGAATAATAGTTTACAACTTCCCTTTTTTGTAGTAATATGCGCCTGATTTACCTTAATCACAACAAAATAAACTTAACAAAATAGTAATAATATGAAAAAAATTACACTACTGACCTTACTTATGTGGTCATCTTTATTTTACGGACAAGAATACCTTAACGAAGATTTCGAAGGTTCTTTTTTACCAGCTAGTTGGGCAGATGTAGCAGGAACTGGAGATGTTGCGGGTTACCCTTGGGCAGCAACAACAAATGCTGCGAACTCTGGAACAAAATCTGCATTTTATAATGAATTATTTAATTTATCTCATGGTGAAAATGCTGGATCTCCAGATGCAAAAAATAAATGGTTGGTAACACCAGCAATGAATTTTACTTCTGCAACTAATCCGGAATTAACTTATTATGAAACGGTTAGGTTCCCAGATTTCCCCGCAACAACAGGCGTGTATTACTCGACAGATTATGCTGGAGATGCAAATACTGCAACTTGGATAGCTGTTAATACTACTTTTGGGTTTACTAGTGGAGAAGATTTAGTATGGAAAATTAGAGGAGCTTTTGATTTGTCTGGAGCAAATGGAAATTCTTCTGTAGTTCTAGGATTTAATTATCAAGGAACAAGTGATTCAGAATGGTTTATTGATGATGTATTAGTAAGAGAAGCACCAACTTGTGTTGAACCTTCTTTTGGAAGTATTTCTAATGTAATGGCGACTAGTGTTGATTTTTCTTGGACAACTGGACCTGGCGGAACAGAGACACAATGGGATGTTAATTTATTAGATATAACAGGTGGAGATACTGATCCTGATGCAGATGGAACAATAACAAATACACCAGGTGTACCTAGTGCTAATCAATTTACCTTTACATCTTTAACTCCAGGAAACTCTTATGCAGCATATGTAAGAGCAGATTGTGGGGGTGGAGATAAAAGTGCTTGGACTGGTCCATTTGCTTTTGATACATCTTCAAGCAATGATGATTGCTCAGGAGCTGAAGTGTTTACACAAGAAATTGAAATAGCTACTTCGGCATCAGCTACAGCGCACAATGGAACTATTAGTGGTGCTACCAATTCTGGTTTAGCTGCTGAAATGTGTAATGGAAGTGCTGGAACTGCAAATGACGATGTTTGGTTCGAATTTGAAGCTAGAACAGATGCTGTAAATATTACTTTTGAGAGTATGGATTTTGACGGTGTAGCTATGCTGTATTCTGGTACATGCGGTTCTTTAACTTTAATAGATTGTGCAGACGACACTTTTAGTGGATCTAATGACACAGAAGAAATTAATGCTTCAGGCTTAACTGCTGGTGATACTTATTATGTTAGAGTATTCAGTTGGGATGCGACACCTGTTGCCGATGGAAGCTTTACTGTTAAAGTTTGGTCTTCAGAATCTTTATCAATTGAAGATAACAATGATTTGGTTGAATTTAAGTTATATCCAAACCCAGTACAAGATAAGCTTAATTTAAGAGCTCAAGATAGCATAGAAAACGTATCTGTTTATAACATGTTAGGACAAGAAGTATTACGCCAAACTCCTAATAGAAATGCAAGTGAAGTAGATATGTCTGCTTTACAAACAGGTTCTTATTTTGTGAAAGTTACTATTAATGGAGTAACTGAAACTAAACAAATAATAAAAAGATAATATCTTATTTATATAAAACTAAAGCCTCGTTTTACGAGGCTTTTTTTATGCGTTATTTTTAGCAATTAAATATCAGTGCTTTCGTTACCTTTGTATTAATATGACTGCAAACGACCTATCATTTATAATTCCAATTTTTAATAGACCAGAAGAAGCAAAAGAACTTTTGGAAAGTTTTGCTGCTTTAGAGGGTAGCAAAGATTTTGAAATTGTTATTGTAGAGGATGGTTCAAATATTAGCTCTGAATCAGTCGCTCAGGAATATAAATCGCAATTAAATATTTCATATTATTTTAAAGAAAATTCTGGACCTGGAGATTCGAGAAATTATGGTATGAAAAAGGCAACAGGGAGTTATTTCATCATTTTAGATTCTGATTGTGTATTGCCAAAACAATATTTAATTAAAGTTTTAAATAGTTTAAACAATAATTATGTGGATTGCTTTGGCGGTCCTGATGCTGCCCACAACTCATTTAGTAACATACAAAAGGCAATAAATTTTGCAATGACCTCTTTTATATCTACTGGAGGTATAAGAGGTAAGGCGTCTAGTATTAACAAGTTTCAACCAAGAAGTTTCAATATGGGAATCTCTAAAAAAGCGTTTGATGCTACAGGAGGTTTTGGTCGTATACATCCTGGAGAAGATCCAGATTTATCTATTAGATTATGGAAACTTGGTTTTGAAACAAAACTTATTACTGAAGCTTATGTATATCATAAACGAAGGATATCATGGTCTAAATTTTACAAACAAGTATATAAATTTGGCTCAGTTCGACCAATTTTAAACAAATGGCATCCTGACACAAAAAAAATAACTTATTGGTTTCCTACTTTGTTTTGCTTAGGAGTGATACTGTCGTTAATAGCATTAATTTTTAACATAACATTCCTTATTTATTTGGTTTTTTGCTACTTTGCTTTGAGCTTTATTACCGCATTAATTAAAACTAAAAACGTAACTGTTTCTGTGTTAGCAATAATGGCTATATTAATTCAGTTTTTTGGATATGGGTATGGTTTCTTGAAGTCAACTTTAAAGCTTTTATTTTCTAAGAAAAGTGCAGAGAATTTATTTCCAAATTTATTTTTTAAAGGCATTTCATGAGACTATTTAAGCAAAATATTCTATCATATTTTAAAAGTAAGAGACTTAACGTGTTTTTGCTTTTTATTGTATTAGCTTTTTTGTTTTCTGTATTGTCAAAGCTTTCTCAGCGATACACGCATAGTTTTGTATTTAAAATAAATGCTATTAATGTTCCTGAAGATCATGTTGTTTTAAGTGATTCGACTAATGTTATGACTATTGCTTTAACAACGTATGGTTTTAGGCATATTAAGTATTATTTAAGAAACCCAGAAATTGATGTAGACTTTAGTAATTTAGATAAGACAAAAACCCATTATAAATGGATTGAATCGAATGAGATATCAAAAATAATCAATCAATTTGCCACAAATATCACTGTAGAAAATATAACACCCGATACAATAGCTTTTCGGTATGATGTAAATTCTGTAAAAATGGTGCCAGTGAAATTAGTGTCAAATATTAAATTTTCTGCTGGATACGATGTTATTAATGCGTATCAATTAGAACCAGATTCAATTAAAATAATTGGTCCAAAATTAATCACAGATTCAATTTCAGAAATTAAAACAAAATCGCTTAATTTAGAAAATATCAATGCAGACATTAACCATATTATTGAATTAAATTTGCCAAAAAATAGTAAAGAGATAAAAGTTTCTAAAAGTACCGTTGAAGTAAAAGGGAAAGTTGAAAAATTTACCGAAGGTACTATTGAAGTGCCTGTTAATGTTATAAATGTTCCAGAAAATATAAAGATAAATTTTTATCCAAAGACAGTTCCAGTAATTTTTTATACTAGTTTAAGTAATTTTAAATCTATTTCTTCAAGTAGTTTTTTGGTACAATGCGATTTCAATACCATTAAAGAAAACAATACACATTTAGTTCCTAGTATAGTAAATCAACCAAATAAAATTAAATCTGCTAAATTAAATGTAAAGCAAATTGAATTTATAATCGTCAATTAAGTTTATGATGAGCAAAATTATAGGATTAACTGGAGGAATAGGAAGTGGAAAAACAACAGTTGCAAATATGTTTTTCGAGCTAGGTGTACCCATATATATTGCAGATGTTGAAGCTAAGAAGCTAATGAACAGGTCCAAAATAATTAAAAGGAAACTCATAAAATTATTTGGAGAAGAAGCATACTTAGATGATAAATTAAACAAGCCCTTTATTGCCGAAAAAATATTCAGTAATAAGAAAATGCTTGAAAAAATGAATGCTATTATTCATCCAAAAGTAGCTACTCATTTTAAACGTTGGGTTACCAAACAAAAGACACCATATATTATTAAGGAAGCAGCCATTCTGTTCGAAAATAATAATTATTTGCACTGTACTGCTGTGATATTAGTTGTAGCAGATAAGGAGACTAGAATTCAACGCGTGATTAAAAGAGATAACTCATCTAAAGAGCAAATAAACGCAATAATTGATAACCAATGGAGTGATGAAAAAAAAATAAGATTATCTCAATTTGTTATTTATAATAATACATTACTTGATACTAGAAATCAGGTAGAAAAAATTCACGAAAAGATACTCACTACCATTTGTGAAATCTAAATTTTAACATTTGTGTTAATGTAAGGTTAAATGGTATTCTATCTAGATGTTAAAATGTTAATTTTGAGTGATGGGTAAAAAGCTATTCGTCTTGTTGGTAATATTAATGAGTTTGTCGCTTGTTGGAATTATTTTTGTACAAGCTTATTTTATTAATAATACGTTTAAAAATGAAGAAGAGCAGTTTACGTTTAATGTAAAAAAGGCGCTTACTTACACATCCGATAAAGTTGTTGAGTTAGAATACGATAAGTATGTAAATGAGCTAAAAAAGTTATTAGCCAAAGGTACAGTACCCGATTCAACCGATTTAAGAACAATTTTGGTTTATAAGCAAAATGATAACACCAACCAAATTGAAATATATGACACAGGTGTTTTAGAAGAAAGATTTACGCTCTTTGACATAGGTTTAGGTTTAGATAGTTCTACTATTAGTAGGTTTACAGGTTATTCTACCAGAAAGGTATTTAATAATATCGATATGGATAGTGATTTGCCAATTACACCTACGAAAACTACAAAAAGTATTTATTCTTTAAATAAGCTTCAAATGTCAGCTTTTGAAACGCAATATAGAGAAGAAGCTCAAAACACACCAATTCACTTACGAGTATCAAAAAATACAATAAGAGAGTTACTTAGCAAGAAACTATTAGAAAATAATATTGATATAGATTTTGAATTTTCTATTTATCATAAAGACTTAGCTACAAAAGTACAGTCCAATAATTTTGAATTACAACAAGCTAAATTAGGAGTGCCTATTTTTTTAGACAATAATGATGAAAGTGAATATACTTTATATATTAATTTTCCGGATAGAAATAAATTCATTTTATCCTCAATAGTAGGAATGGCATTACTAGCAATAATATTTACAGTCATCATTATTATTGCGTATGCAAGTGCATTATTTCAATTAATAAAGCAACGTCAAATTTCACAAATAAAGACCGATTTTATTAATAACATGACGCATGAGTTTAAAACGCCAATAGCAACAATAAACTTAGCATTAGATGCGATACGAAATCCAAAAATTATTGGAGATGAAGACAAGGTAAAGCGATATCTTGGAATGATAAAGGATGAAAATAAACGTATGCATGCGCAAGTTGAAAATGTACTTAGAATATCTAAACTTGAAAAGAACGAACTTAATATTAGTAAAGAAAGAGTTAAGCTTCATGACATAATAAATGATGCAGCAATGCACATTGAACTAATTGTGGAGGATAGGAACGGTTACGTAAAAACACATTTAGATGCTATAAATTGTGACGTGTTAGCCAATGAAACACACTTTACTAACGTTATAGTAAATATATTAGACAATGCTGTAAAGTATTCTAATGATGAACCTAAAATAGATATATATACCGAAAATGTTGGAAACAACATTTTATTAAAAATACAAGATCAAGGTAACGGAATGTCAAAATCCGTCCAAAAGAGGGTGTTCGAAAAATTTTATAGAGAACACACTGGTGATGTACATAATGTAAAAGGCCATGGATTAGGTCTTTCTTATGTTAAAAGAATTGTTGAAGACCATCAAGGTCACGTATCAGTAGAAAGTGAAAAAGGAAAAGGTAGTACCTTTATTATTAAGCTACCATTAATATCATAAATAGCTATGGAAGAGCAAAACAAGAAAATACTTTTAGTTGAAGATGATCCAAATTTTGGAACTGTATTAAAAGACTATTTAAACATGAACGATTATGATGTTGTTCATGCTAAAAATGGTATGGAAGGATTTGAGAAATTTAAAAAAGATGATTACGATTTATGCATTCTTGATGTCATGATGCCATATAAAGATGGCTTTACATTGGCTAAGGAAATTCGTGAAAAGAATACCGATGTTCCAATTATTTTCTTGACTGCAAAGGCTATGAAAGAAGATGTTTTAAAAGGTTATAAAGTTGGAGCAGACGACTATTTAAATAAACCCTTTGATAGTGAAGTACTATTAATGAAAATTAAAGCTATTATGCAACGTAAAGCTACTGATAGTGTTGCAGATAGTAAACAATTTGAATTTGAAATAGGTAATTTTCATTTAAACTCAAAGCTTCGTTTTTTACGATATAAAGGAGGAGAACCAGTTAAATTATCACCAAAGGAAAATGAGCTTTTACGTTTATTAGCTTTACATGAAAATGATTTAATGCCACGTGAACTTGCTTTAACTAAAATATGGCGAGACGATAATTATTTCACATCAAGAAGTATGGATGTATATATTGCTAAGCTACGTAAGTACTTAAAAGTTGACGAAAATGTTGAAATTTTAAATATTCATGGAGAAGGCTTTAGATTAGTAGTCAACCAAAAAGCTTAAACTTAAAATTAAGTTGTTAATTAAAAAAATCAGCTGATTATTTAGCAAATTCTAAATATAGCTGATTTTTTTTGCGTTAATATTTTTCGAAATCATCAATGACAAAAGCATTTTGGTATGATTGCTTTGTAATAGTATTACTTTCGTTAGAATCATAATCAACTAGTAATTTCCATTGATTTGCTTCTTTTATCATAATGACATGAAACTTGCCATAGTAAGACTGTTCATTGGGTAAGCCATAATTTACTGTAAGTTTATATATTCCTCGTTCTGATGCTTTATTATCATTACAAATACGCTCTAAAAACCTAAAAGATATTGTTTGAGGGCTTTTGCTATTAGTCCAACGATTAGCATAACCATTTATATAATCGGTTTTGTTTCGAAGTAATTTTGAGTTACCTCCAACACGTACAAGTTCTTCTGAATGTAAGCTTCCAAATAACTCATGATCAAAAGTTTCAAAAGCTTTAGTGAAATTTGACCAAACCTGATTATTTATTTCATTTAAGCATTTATTGTTTTGGGCTTGAATTTGTAGAGTAAATCCTATACAGATCAATATGATGAAGGATTTTAAAGTTTTCATAAGACGTCAATTTGATTTTGTATTTGACTAATAATATAATCAATATTAGATTGGTAATCAAACCAAAGAGTCTCTTCATTTTTTTTAAACCAAGTTAGTTGTCGTTTTGCAAAACGTCTTGTATTTTTTTTAATTTCAGAAACAGCAAATTCTAAATCCCATTCACCATTTAAATATTTAAATAATTCTTTATAACCAACAGTATTTAGCGCATTTAAATGTTGGTAATTTTCAAGACTTTTTACTTCATCTAATAAACCACTATTCATCATTATATCCACTCGCTTATTAATACGTTCATAAATAATGTTTCTATCTGCCAATAAGCCAACAGATATGGTTTTAAAATTGCGTGGTGTTTTTTCTTTGTTTAAAAATGAAGAATAGGGTTTTTCTGTACCAATACAAATCTCTAGTGCTCTAATAATACGATGAGGATTATCTATAGCTATAGAGTTATACGCCTTGATATCTAATTCTTTTAATTGTTTTTGAAGGCTCTCGATTCCACTTGATTTCAATTCAATGTTAAGACGTTTCCTAATTTTTGGATCAACACTTGGAAAGTGGTCTAGACCTTTAGTAATAGCATCTACATATAATCCAGAGCCTCCAACCATAATAACGATGTTATGTTTTTTGAAAAGCTCATTTAAACACTCTATAGCATTTTTTTCAAAAGCACCAACACTGTAGCTGTCTTTTATAGATTTATGATGAATAAAATGATGTTTAACTTGACAGAGTTCTTCTTGAGTTGGTGCAGCAGTACCAATTTGCATTTCTTCAAAAAACTGTCTAGAATCTGCCGAAATGATTTCTGTATTATAATGCTTTGCAAGCATAATGCTTAGAGATGTTTTCCCAATTGCAGTTGGACCGACTATAGAAATTAAATAGTTAGTCTTCATTTAGAACTTCACCACAATTATAGCAATATTCAGCATTGTCTTTATGTTTTTCGGCTAAGCAATTAGGGCATGCTTGTGTATTAACATGTATATCTTTTTTTGGGGTTTTTGTCATTTCTGAAGAGACTATTCCAGTTGGAACAGCAATTATTCCATAACCCATAATCATAATTATTGCAGCTATAAACTGTCCAAGAGCAGTAACAGGAGCAATATTACCATATCCTACGGTTGTTAGGGTTACAATAGCCCAATATACACTTCTTGGTATGCTTGTAAAACCACTGTCTTGCCCACTTTCTACCAAATACATTACGGTACCTAGTATTATACATATTATTAATACAAATGAAAGAAATACCACAATTTTTGCACGACTTGCTTTTAAGGCTCTAACAAAATTGGTAGATTCACCTATGTAGCGTGCTAGTTTTAAAATTCTAAAAATTCGCATTAAGCGTAATGCTCTTAAAGCAATTAAAGAATGAGAACCAACAAAAATTAGTGACACATATTTTGGTATGGTTGATAATAAATCAATAATGCCATAAAAACTAGTAATATATTTTAAAGGTTTTTTTACGGCGATTACTCTTGCTATGTATTCTATAGAAAATAAAATTGTAATAACCCATTCTGAAATATTAAGAAAAGTATGATATTTAGCATCAAAACTACTTACACTTTCGAGCATTACTAGAACAATACTTGCAAGTATTGTTATAAGCAAAACCATATTGAATAACTTACCTAATGTTGTATCTGCTTCATATAGAACTTCATGAAGTTTATGCCTCCAGTTGGTATTTTTTTTATTTTCTGTCAAGAATTTGTTTTTTATAAATGTAATAAAAGTTTCACTATTTCTTTTTTAGTGTTAATAGTGTTTTGGTTTGAGTATTTACAATATTACTCATAAATTGCTTTAATGATATGTAATAACCAACCGGATATCTCGTTTTTTTAAGGTTTATTTTTAATGATATATTTATCTTGTTATCTTGTCTACTAATTGCAAAAGTATAATTTCCCGTATCTTCCGGTAAACTCATTTTTTTGCTTTTCGGAAGTTCTGCTAATTCATATGAATCACCTAAATCCAATTGAAAATTGTACATATATGCCATTCTGTAGCCAAAATCAATTGGGTAGGTTCTGTCTTGTAATTTAAATGGATTAGTAGATATAAATGTATCTATAAAAGGGTTTAAATAAAAGGTTTCAGAAGTTGTCTCTAGATCTGGGTATTGAATTTGAAATGATTCTTCAAATTTATCATTATTAATAGATTTATTTTTTACCTCATGTTTAATAACTTCCATTTCTACATGATTGTTTTCAAAATTTTCTAAATAGCTTTCAGGGTTAGAGAAATAGTCTTTTTTCTTGCTTAGAGCAAAATAATCACTATACCTAGAGTTAATAGTGCCATTTAATACGTTGTTCTCATCAAATTTTAAATCTACTTGATATTGAATTATTGAAGAGTTAATACTAACTATATCAATCCACGAACTACCTTTTTTTAAAGTTAATAGTCTACCGTAGTCATTTAAACACCTGAAGGGTAATTGCCCAAAGTTTAGATACTCATCTGTTGCATCTAATAAGTAATGAATACCATCTATAGTTACTTGAGTTATTAAATAGTTAAAATCAGACAACACTGGGTAAAGTGTTGTTGCAAATCCATTTTCTCTTGTTGACAATAATACAGGAGTAGATTCTATATCATTTGCAGTAAGTAAATTGTGCAATAGTAAATTTACTTGTGATACATTTCCCGATTTATTCTTTACAATATCTTTAATAGATGCTTCTTTAAATGTTAAGTACTTTTCGTTCCAAGTGTAATTTTCTTGAACAAAATTATAGATATTTTTTGCTTTAGTTAACTTATCCTTTTCTTTAGTTATTGAAGAATTTAGTAAGTCTTTTACATGGCTTGTTCTATTAAATTGTTTTCCAAGGCTTGGATGGGATTTCAATTCTTTATCAACATCCTTCCATGTCTTAGTTATTCTATCTACAACGCCAGTAAAACTTGTTGTTTTTTTTAGTTCGTAGTCAATTTTAGATAAGTAATTTTTACTTGATGTCATATAATCTTCCTCGATAAAAGCAGGAATATTTTTCATTGCATAAATTGTATTTGTACAATCTGCAGTTCCTGTATTTGTTAGAGAAATCCCACTTGAATTTGGATTAGCCGACAAACATTTCTTTTCTATAACACTCTCATTTTTGTCTAATTTTAATACACCAACTAGTTTGATACCATATTCATAATTCCCTGGAATGCTGGTATTATATTGACTATATAGTTTTGGTATATCTTCCTGAAATTTCCATTCTTTGTAATTAAACATAAAAGGAGATTCTAGTTTATAACTATATGTAATTACGCTTCCAGAACTAATTTTTGGTAATGTAAATTTTACTATAGTATAATTCTTATCATAAACTTCTCTAAAAACCTCACTACCTCTAATGGCTGTTTCTCTAATTTGCCCATTCTCCAAATTATGAGTTTTAGCAATTATTTTGGAGACTTTTTCCTCTCGCCTTTTATCATCACTATTGTATAAATATATTTCAACAGTAGACTCATTTTCGCCATCTTTATCAAGGATTTTTACTTTTTTTTCAATTTCAGTTATTAAGTTATAAGTTTCTCTATGAACATAGCTATTCCCTTTTTCAAAAAGAACCAAAGCGTTTGCAGTTGTATCATTAGCATAAACATTTGTTTGCAAATCCCCTAATGTAACTTTTATACTAGATGAATTAAAATCACTTTGGGCATTTATCTGTAAAATAAAAATTAAACTTAGTAGGTTAATTATTGCTTTCATGTTGTTTTTCTAAGTTAATAATTTTTAATTTATGTCGCTTTCTTCTTAAATACGTTTGTATTATATGTTGAGAATCTCGATTATGCTGCATTGGTGTTATAATAGATTGTAACACTTCAAGATTATTTACTTGATAGTTTAAATTATAAAAACCATAACCTTTAAACACACCATTTTCAATTAAAACGGCACTACGTTCATCTACAGCACGCCCTCGATCTACTATGACCATATTTTCATTATCGAAACTATAGTAATCGATAATATTTAAAGCTCTTTTATTATAGGTCTCAAAATGCTCTTCATCTATACATGCTCCAAAGCATTGTTTAATTGTGTAGTTAAAACAGTTACTATTTGAATGGTGTAATCCTGCAAGTCTTTGACATAAATTATGTTCATCTACAGCTCTAGAAATAAAGCTCTTAGCACTTTGCATGTTAGAAAACGTAATAATTGGTGTTCCTTTTCTATTGATGCTTGCAACCTTTAAGTTAATATATCCATTATCATCTGTAAAACTAAATAAACCATGAGAAAAAATATTCTGTTTTAAGGCCCTATTGAAAATGGGTTTGTTCAGCTTGATTTCCTCACTTTCTTTAAGTAACGCAACAAGTTCACTTCCTGTATCTTCGTAAGTTACTGTAGCTACTTGCATTTGCATTTTTTTTGACTTTGGGTTTGAACTCGTAAAGTGCTGATTAACACGTTTTCTTATATTTTTACTTTTTCCAATGTATATAATATCTCCATTAGAATTATGCATATAATACACGCCAGTAATAGAAGGAAGAGAATCTATAATATCTAGCAGTTTAGGCTCCATTTGGTATTTTGGTTCTAGTCTAATAGATTCTTTAATAATGTTTTTATTTAAATCTTTAGCAAGTAACATTTTAAATAGCTTTACTGTTGCCTGAGCATCTCCAGCTGCTCTATGACGATCACTAACAGGAATTCCTAAAGATCTGGTTAATTTCCCTAAGCTATAAGAGTCTTCAGTAGGAATTAAATCTTTTGAAAGCTCAACGGTACATAAGGTTTCTTTGCTAAAATCAAATCCTAAGCGTCTAAATTCTGTCCGCAATATTCGGTAATCAAATTGTGCATTATGAGCTACTAGAATAGTATCTTGGGTAATTTCGACAATACGTTTTGCAATCTCATAAAATTTTGGAGCGTTTCGTAACATATTACTATTAATACCTGTAAGATTTACTACAAAAGGCTGAATGTCTCTCTCTGGATTTACAAGTGTAATGAATTGGTCAACTACTTCGTGACCATCAAATTTGTAAATGGCAATTTCGGTAATACCTTCTTCGTTGTACTTTCCACCAGTTGTTTCTATGTCTAAGATTGAATAAATAGGACTACTTTTTTAATTAGCATAATTACGTACTCCAAATATACTACTTCCAACTCTTATCATTGTACTTCCACAATCTATGGCAAGTTTATAATCGCCACTCATTCCCATTGAAATGGTTTTTAATTCACTGTTATCGGTTTTAATGCCTTTAAGAGAATTGAATGTTTGCGTTAACTGGTTGAATTCAGTTTTTAACTGCTCTTCATTATCTGTAAATGTTGCCATTCCCATTAAGCCAACTACTTTTATGTTTTTTAGGTCAGTAAATCCATCAGAATTTAAAATATCATGTGCTTCTTGATTTGATAAGCCAAATTTAGAATCTTCAGAAGCTATTTTTATTTGTAATAAACAATTTATAACTCTATTGTGCTTTAAAGCTTGTTTATTAATCTCTTTTAGGAGCTTAAAATTATCAATACCATGAATTAGCGAAACGAACGACGCCATGTATTTTACCTTATTTCGTTGAACATGACCAATCATATGCCATTGAATATCTTTTGGCATTTGCTCATATTTCTCAACCATTTCTTGAATTTTGTTCTCGCCAAAAATTCGCTGACCAGCATTATAAGCTTGCATTAGGTCACTAACAGGCTTTGTTTTAGAAACAGCCACTAAAGTGACCTGTTCTGGAAGTTGAGATTTTATGTTGTTAAGATTTTTTACTATGCTCATTCTAAAACTCATAAATTGTAATACCACTTCGTAATTTAGGTTCTATAAAAGTGCTTTTTGGAGGCATTATTAGATGCTCGTCAGCAATAGATTTTAACTCATCAATTGAAATAGGAACTAAACCAAATCCAACTATAAACTCACCACTGTCTACTTTACTTTTTATGGTTACTAAATCACTTTTACCATGCGAATAATCTAATCGTTGATCGTTTCTTACGTCATTAATACCTAAAATTGGTTGTAATATTGTTTTGTATAGGATTTGAGTATCCAAAGCATCTAATGCATTATTAATAATGTAATTTGCTTTTCTAAGATAAAGAGAATAAAATTCACCATCTAGATACATACTAAAATGGTGTTTCCTTGATGGTTTATAAAGAATATTTTCTCTGTTTTCAATACGAAATATGGTATCTAGTTTCATTAAAAAAGCTTCTTTAGTCATTCCATTTAAATCTTTCACTAAGCGATTAAACTCATGAATTACTAGTTCAGATTCAGGAATTAAATAGCTCATGAAAAAGTTATATGAACCGTTTATATTTTGTTCTTTAGATAAGAGGACTGAAGATGCAGACCTGTGATGACCATCGGCAATATAAAGTCTTTTTATTTTTGAAAATTCAGCAGTTATTGCTTCGATTTTTTCAACTTCATTAATAACCCATAAATAGTGTGTGTCTCTGTAAGTAGTAGTAAATTCAAATTCAGAGCGCTCATTTTGTTTTTCTGAAATTATTTTAGATAACGTATCATTATCAGGATACGTTAAAAGCACAGGTTCTGCATTAAAACCAACTGTTTTTAGGTACTCTTTAAATACTTCCTCTTTGTATTCTATAGTATCTTCATGTTTTTTAATGACATCTTTTTCGTAATCTTCAACACTAGCAGCTGCAACAATTCCGTTAAAAACATCTCCTTCGCGATTTACAATTTTGTACACATAAAAAGATGGTGTGCTATCTTGAATAAAAATAGAGTCTTCTTTAAACTCTAAATATCTATTTCTAACCAATTTATAGCGATCTTCTCCTTTTAGTTCTAAATGATATTTATAGCCAGGGTTTACAATATGTAAAAATGAAAACGGATTATAGTCAAGTCTTGCTTCACGTTCATCCTGTGTATAAGTTTGGTATGAACGTGAAGCAACTAAACTTACTTTGTCCCGTGTTGGACGTACTGCCTTAAAAGGAATTATTTTTGCCAAGATAGATTATAAAAATTGTTTAGCTACTTTTTCTGCTTTTCTGCTTTCAGAATAATCATAAAACCCTTCACCAGATTTCACACCCAATTTTCTAGCGCGTACCATGTTAACCAATAGAGGACAAGGTGCATATTTAGGGTTTTTGAATCCGTCGTACATCACGTTTAGAATGGATAAGCATACATCTAAACCAATAAAATCGGCTAGTTGCAATGGTCCCATTGGATGCGCCATTCCTAATTTCATAACCGTATCAATCTCTTGTACACCAGCAACGCCATTGTATAGAGTTTCTATAGATTCGTTAAGCATTGGCATTAAAATTCTATTGGCAACAAAACCTGGATAGTCATTTACTTCTACTGGAATTTTACCAAGTGTGGTAGACATATCCATAATTAGTTTCGTTACCTCGTCACTTGTATTGTAGCCACGAATAATTTCTACCAATTTCATAATAGGTACAGGATTCATAAAATGCATTCCTATAACCATGTCTGGTCTTGAAGTAACAGCTGCTATTTGAGTAATAGAAATAGATGAGGTATTGGTTGCAAGTATGGTGTCTTCTGGACATGCTTCATCCAACTGTTTAAATATTTTTAGTTTTAAATCAATATTTTCTGTTGCTGCTTCTACTACCAAACCAGCATATTCTACACCTTCAGTGACGCTGGTATGTGTGGTTATATTACCTAAGGTTTCTTCTTTTTGTGCTTCCGAAATTTTTTCTTTAGCAACCATTCTATCTAAATTCTTGGTAATCGTATCAATTCCCTTTTTTAGAGCAGCATCGCTTATATCTATTAATTGAACTTTAAATCCGCTTTGTGCAAATGTATGAGCAATACCATTTCCCATGGTTCCAGCTCCAATTACTGCAACATTTTTCATTAATCTATTTATTTTAATTAAAACAATTTATTATTTGAGTAGCAACACGTAAAGCTTCTGTTCCATCTTCTAGTGTTACTATAGGTGTTGTATTTGTATTTATAGCATGAGCAAAGGATTCTAGCTCATCTAAAATGGCATTATTACCTGAAATTTGAGGGTTATCAAAATATATTTGTTTCTTAATACCTTCGGCATTTTGAAGTATCATATCAAAATCGCCTGGATTTTTAGGTGCATCTTTCATTTTAACCACTTCACATTTCTTTTCTAAAAAATCTACCGAAATGTATGCGTCTTTTTGAAAGAATCGTGATTTACGCATATTTTTTAAAGAAATACGACTAGCAGTAAGATTAGCTACGCAACCATTTTCAAACTCAATTCTAGCATTAGCAATATCAGGTGTATCACTTATCACTGAAACTCCACTCGCCGATACATGCTTTACTTTGGACTTTACCACACTAAGAATAATATCAATATCATGAATCATTAAATCTAAAACTACAGGCACATCTGTACCTCGAGGATTAAACTCTGCCAAACGATGTGTTTCTATAAACATTGGATTAACAATTTGATCCTTAACAGCTATAAAAGCTGGATTAAATCGTTCTACATGGCCAACCTGTCCTCTTAAATTATGTTTAGCTAAAAGTTTACGAATTTCTTCTGCTTCTTCAACCGTGTTTGTAATAGGCTTTTCAATAAATACATGCTTACCTTTTGCTATGGCTTTAAGAGCACATTCATAATGCGATAAGGTAGGTGTGACAATGTCAATCATGTCTACTGCATCAATAAGCGCATCAATAGAATTATAGTATTTATAACCAAACTCCGCTTCAACATTTTTAGCATTTGTCTCATCTGCATCATAAAAACCTACAAGCTCATATTTGTCAGATTGATTTAAAAGTCTTAAATGAATTTTTCCAAGGTGGCCTGCACCAAGTACACCAGCTTTTAGCATGTTTATCGTTTTCAACAAAAATAAGATTTTTTATGCTTTTTTTAGACGGATTCTTTATTTAAAATTTAATGGTATTCTTGTTTTTTATCACTAACATTTTGGCTAATTTTAGCAAGCAAAAACATAAGCATTGAAAGATACATTTAAGCATAAAGGACTGCGTCAAAAACTAGTTGAAACCATAAAGGCAAAAGGAATAGAAGATGAAAATGTATTACAAGCTATAGGTAATATTCCAAGGCATTTATTTATGGATTCTGGATTTTTAGACCATGCCTATCAAGACAAAGCATTTCCTATTGCTGCAGATCAAACGATTTCACAACCGTACACTGTTGCTTTTCAAACAGAATTATTACAGGTTAAAAAAGGAAATAAGATTCTTGAAATTGGTACAGGAAGTGGTTATCAAGCAGCTGTATTGTGTGAGTTAGGAGCAAAGGTTTATAGTATAGAGCGTCAGCAAGAACTATTTAAAAAAACGAGTAAGTTTTTACCAAAATTAGGGTATGTTCCTAAAAAGCTCATTTTTGGAGATGGATATAAAGGACTACCTGAAGAAGCTCCTTTTGATGGAATAGTTGTTACTGCTGGAGCTCCTTTTGTACCTAAGCCATTGTTAGCACAATTAAAAGTAGGAGGAAGGTTGGTAATTCCTGTTGGTGATGACGTTCAAATAATGACTTTGTTTATTAGAAAAGGTGCCAAGGAATTTGAGAAACACGAACTAGGCGATTTTAGATTTGTGCCGCTTTTAGAGGATAAAAATTAGTTGCTTTGTTGTATAATGACTAGGTGATTTCTAGAATAAATTGCTCAAGAAAAGTTATTAGCCCAACTTTTTTTGTTCTTGTGCAAATACTGGTTGTCATATATTTTTTATCAGCTTTCTGATCCCAAAGCCCATAACCAATCTTGGTGTCCTGTTCGTGAGCATAGACTAAATATTTTTTATTTAAAAAAAAGTTTTTTCCGCAATCAGCTCCACCAGCAGTAGAAATTATTGTTATAGTATCTCTATAATTGAAGTCTTTTTTTCCTTTATGTATATGTTTTATTTCAAAAATGAATTCGTAATGAACAAAGTCTTTAATTTTGTTTGAACCTGTTGTTTTCTCTTTGGTAATTACTTTATTTATTTCAAGAACCTTGCCTGTAAAGATGAAGTCTGATTGATTTTGACCTTTTAAAATACCTACTCTAATACAGGAGCAGGCTAAGGATGTATGGATAAAAATACTATAAAAAAAATTGCTAAAAAATATTTCATAATAATAAGTTATTATAGTTTTTTGAAAAATAATTTGATTTTTAGATTTAGAAAACTAACAATGAGTGAACTATGCTTCTTGATGAGTTAACATTATGTAGTTTATATTTAAATTAGATTTTTTACCATCCTATAATCATCCATTACAAATCCATTACCAATATCTATAACGATAGCTTCTATATTCTTGAAGCCTGATTTTTCATAAGCCTTTATAGTGTTAACATTGCCTTTATTAACGGTTAATGAAATCGTTTTACATTGATAATTTTTGGCTTTTTCTTCAATAAAATTAAAAGCAGATTTTCCAATTTTTTTTCCTCTAAACTCTTTAAGAATATAAATTTTACTTAAAAAGAGGTCGTCTTTATTTTGTTTAATTGAAAGATAACCAACATTGTTTTTATCATATCTAATAATATAATATTCGTAGCCATCTTTATTTTGTTTTTGCATAGCTTCAGAGGTTTGAAACTTTGCGACCATATATTCTACCTGATCTTTTCCAATAATTGGTGTATAATGCTCATGCCAAACTATATTAGCTAGTTTGGCAATTGTATTAAAATGTTTTTTAGATGTTGCTGATAAGAATTCTAACATTTGTTTTTAAGTTTAAAATATATAGATTTACAATTGTAATATAATTCTTAATTGATGAATAATAAAAATTGAATATGAATAAGATTAAATACTTAGCAATAATATTTTTTATAGTAATTGTTTCATGTTCTAAAGAAGATGGTAGTTGTCCGTGTATAAAAAGTGTGATATCTGGACCACCTATATCTGGTGAGGGGGAGGTAGATGAAGGTTATTGTACTGGTGAAATTGAAAACCCATCACCCCAATATCATGTTTATCAAAGAATATGTGATTATTAAATTTATGTTATATTAGTTTTTAAAAGCAGCATTTAAAGCTTCAATACCTCCGACAATTGGAAGCACCAACGAAGTCTCATTAAGTTTTATAGTAAGCTCAGTTCCTGGTTGAGGTTGTAACGTAAACTCTTTATCACTAGAAAAAAACATTAAACCAATTTGCTGACCTTTTTTAATAACTTGATCGTCGGGGTTTAAATCAAAAGTCATAGTATAAAATTTACCTTTTTCTAAAGGTTCACTTTTTCTAATAGATTTGTAATTTTGCGGATCTGCCCAACCACGGTTAATAAGATTATCAGTTAGTTTTGCTCTTCTACCTTCTTGCCAAGGTAGCGACACTAACCATACAGACAAGTTTGCTGCTGGTTTATTACTTGATAAAGTTATCATAATTTTTGGTATACCAGAAATATGAACATCTTTAGTTAATGTAGGTGTTACATACAGTAAACGATGATTTGTAATGTCTGCTTGTGCTAAACCTGAACCAGAAAATGAATAATTATCTACTAAAGTTTCAGTTTTATTAGTACTTGTTTTTTTAGGGCTCAAGCCTCCTTTTATTGGAGCTCCAGGGCTCAAATATAAACTTACATTTGAAGCCTCAGGATTTGGATAATCTTTATATGCTGTAGGTTTATCTTGAGCATCATTTTCACGAACTATCCATGCACGAGCATCATTTTCAACACCATTCTCTATACCATGAAGGTAATGTGTAAACCAACGATTCATCATGGTCATTGGAGGAGGTCCACCATGACCGTTTTGATGATAATATATTTGTGTTGGTAATCCCATTTCTTTAGCTTTTTTGTAAATTCTATAGCTATGTTCTGGCATCACATTCCAATCGTTAAATCCGTGAGACATTAACAATGCTGCTTTCATTGGGCCCATATCATTTAGATAATCGCGACCTGCCCAAAAATCATTATAATCTCCAGTAGCCCTATCCATTCCGTTTTTCATTTCTGTATCACGAACCATTGCATTGCTATATTCTCTTTTTGATTTGAATACTGCAGTGGGAATATCTGCATCGCTAATTTTTGTATTTTTCATAGGAGTAAGTGGTTCTTCGCCTCCACTATGAATAAAGTCGTAAAGTACATCAATATCTTCGCCTAAATAGCCACCAGGAGAACGTACTAGTCCGTTTGAGCGATAATAGTGATAATATGATGTATTTGGAGCTATAGGAATTATAGCTTCTAAACCTTCAACGCCAGTTGTAGCAGCAGCTAAAGGAATTGTTCCGTTATAAGATGTTCCTGTCATTCCAACTTTTCCAGTTGACCAAAAAGCTTCAACAGTTTCATTGCCATAAGGTGTAGTATAACCTTTTGCACGACCACATAACCATTCAACCACTGCTTTTGGGGCTAGACTTTCGTTATCACCACCTACGGTTGGCGAGCCTTGTGATAATCCAGTTCCTGGAGATGATGAATGTACTACAATATAACCTCTAGGCACCCAAGTTTTTATTTGCGAATTAGAGATTATTGGGCGCTTTCCTGTTCTAGTTACTTCTGGATGAACTCTTGGTTTAGGCGTTTCTCCTAACTCATGCTTAACATCCCAAAAAGTCCCTTCGCCAAAACCAGCAGTTCCTGCATAATAAGGACTAGATTCGTAAACTACAGGGAGTTTTAAGCCTTCGGTATCGGTTTGCTTTGGTCTAGTTACTGCTACATGCATTCTATCGAGTTTGCCATCGCCATCTGTATCAAATGAAGTTTCTACCCAAAGATCATGACGAATCCAATCATCTGGATTATTAAAAGCTTCAACAATTTGTGCTTCACCATCTTTAAAAACGGGTTTGGCTTTTTCTTGAGCTATTGCTGAAAAAACAATAGATAGCGTTAATAGAAAAATGTATAAGTCTTTTTTAAAAATAACTTTCATTTGTATTAATTTTTATTTGGTAAATACTGTCTCGGAATTGGGTTTTCTTCAGATTCTTGCATCCAATAAATATTAAGAATCCACCATCTATTACCATCATTAAGTAGTTGAATGCTATTAATACCTCTCATAAATGGTTCTTTGTTATTTTTACTTCTATAAGATTCGTACGTGCTAAATACTTGTGTGATATTGCCAAACGTATCAATCTCTCGTTGCAATTCAATTTCATAAAAGCCATTTTCAATTAACCATTGTCCAGAGCTATTTATATAATCATCAGGAGTCATAAAACGAGCACCAATTTTGCCTTCTCTGTTTTTTCCTGATGGTATTAATTTTGCATCTGGATGAAACAGGAATCTGAATAAATCCCAGTCTCTTGCTTCTCCTTTTTCGCCTGAAATCACAGCATATAAAGTTTCAAGAGTGCTGTCTAATGTTTTTACTTTTTTAGTGTACGTTTTATTGCTTTCTTGAGCAACCAAAGTGGTGCAGAAACAGAAAATAGCTCCTAAAATGATTAGTTTTTTCATATTAATATGTTTTAATTAATTGAATTTTACAAAAAAATTCTTTTAAAGATAATAAGATAAAAGAAATACGTTTACTATTACTTGAAGTTTTTCTTGATACGATCTAAGTTACGTTTATTATCTCTGTCTTTTATAGTATCTCGTTTATCGTACAATTTTTTTCCTTTGGCTAAACCTATTTCTAGTTTAGCAAATCCTTTATCATTTATAAAAAGACGTAATGGAACTATTGTAAGACCAACATTCTTTACTTCCTTTTCAAGTTTTTTTAACTCACGTTTATTTAAGAGTAGTTTTCTTGTTGCTTTTGGTCTGTGGTTTATATAATTGCCATAGGCATATTCTTCAATAGTCATATTAACAACAAAGAGTTCTCCACGATCATTAAATTCGCAAAAACTTTCAGCAATAGATGCTTTACTACTTCTAATAGATTTAATTTCCGTTCCTGTTAAAACGATTCCAGCAGTGTATTTATCGAGAATATCATATTCGAAACGCGCTTTTTTGTTTTGTATATTTACATTTTTCTGCATGGAGTTCAAAACTACATAATTTTATTAATTATAATAGTGTTATTTTTTGGCTATTTTTGCGACAAAGCTTATTAAAAATACTAGAGATGAAGCACATTTTATATAGTCTTGTTTTTGTTTTAGTTATTACCTCATGTAAACAAGAAAAATTATTAACAGCTCAAGATATAGTAGATAAAACTATTGAAGTTTCTGGTGGGGAAAAGTTCAAAACATCTACTATTTTATTTGATTTTAGAGATATACATTATAAGGCAATTAGAAATAATGGCATATTTCAATATGAACGAATTATTAATGATTCTTTAGGACTAATTAAAGATGTGCTTTCTAATGATGGATTTAAAAGATACATTGATGAAAAGGAAGTGGCAGTCGTAGATTCTATGGCTGCAAAATATACAAGATCTGTTAATTCTGTGCACTATTTTTCGGTATTGCCTTTTGGATTAAATGATGCTGCGGTTAATAAAGAATATTTAGGTGAAGTAATTATAAAAGATAAAAATTATTATAAGATAAAGGTGTCTTTTAGTCAAGATGGAGGAGGAGACGATTACGAAGATGTTTTTGTGTATTGGATTGGAAAAGAAGATTTTAAAGTTGATTACTTAGCATATTCATATATGGATAGTCCAACCGATTTAGGGCTAAGATTTAGAGAAGCTTATAATGAGCGTTATGTGAATGGTTTGCGATTTGTAGATTATAACAATTACAAACCTGAATCTGAGATTACTGACTTGTTTATCCTAGACTCATTATTTAATTCAGGAAAACTTAAACTACTTTCTAAAATTGAAAATGTGAATATTGAAGTTAATTAGCTATTAGTCAATAACTAGTAGCGTATCCGACTTTTCACCACTTGGAGAAATTGTAACTATATATAAATTTGCATTATTGTTATCGTCCATATCATTATATTTCTTAGTTCCTAAAACAGCATTTACAAATGCAGGTGTGGTATTACTATGCCCAACAATTAATACAGTTTTTCCTTTAGTGTTATTAGCAAATTCCTCAGAGAATAGTTGTCTTGGATCATAAATAGTTACTTCTAAGCCTTTTTTTTCAGCAGTTGGTTGTGCTGTTTGCTTTGTACGATTATAATCAGTGGAATAGACCGCATCAAATGTTATGTTTTCAAAAACCAAACTCCATTTAGCAGCTCTTAAAACACCTTTTTGCTTTAATTTAGGATCCTTATTAGTCTTGTCGCTTCTGTTTTTTTCTGCATGACGAATAAAATAATAAGTGGTTATTTCTTCATTATTCGGCATGTCTTGCGCGTTAGATGGCAAAGTGAAAATTGCAACAAGTAATAGTATGATAAGGTTTTTCATTTATAATTTTTTTTGAAATTTAAAGTTAAGATTAATTCTTTAATAATTGAAAATAATAAATTTATGCTAGTTCCAAAGCAATTTCAATCATATCTTTAAAAGTTGTTTCACGCTCTTTGCTTGTGGTTCGTTCGCCAGATACTAAAGAGTCTGATATGGTTAGTATGGCAAGTGCATTTACATTGTGCTTTGCTGCAACTGTATACAACCCTGCTGCTTCCATCTCTACACAGAGTACACCGAATTTTGACCATTTTTTGTAACTTTCAAATGCATCAGCGTAAAATTCATCACTAGTAAAAACATTTCCAGCTTTGATATCAATATTTTTATTTCTAGCAGTATCAATAGCTTTCAAGAACAGCTCAAAACTTGCAGTTGGAGCGTAGTCAGCACCACCAAAGCGTAGTTCGTTTAGTCCAGAATTCGACGATGCTGCCATGGCTATAACAATGTCTCTAATTTTTACATTCTCATTGTATGAACCAGCAGTACCTACTCTAATTAGATTTTTTACGTCATAATCGTTAATAAGCTCGTGAGCATAAATAGAAATGCTAGGAACTCCCATTCCTGTTCCCATTACAGACACTTTTTTCCCGTTATGTGTTCCTGTATAACCAAACATATTCCTTATTCTATTAAAACAAACAGCATTTTCTAAAAATGTTTCAGCAATCCATTTTGCTCTTAAAGGATCTCCAGGAAGTAAAATAGTTTCGGCTATGTCCCCTTTTTTAGCTTCTATATGTATACTCATTTTTCTTAGATTTTAGGTTAGTAATCTGAATTTGATTGTTCACCATTCATAATTGCAATACCTGATGAAACTCCTAAGCGCTCAACTCCTAAATTAATATACTCCATAGCAGTTTTGTGGTTTTTTATGCCTCCAGAGGCTTTTATTTTAGTACTACCAGGTTCAACTACAGATTTCATGAGTTTTACATCATTTATAGTTGCACCTCCTGTACCAAAACCTGTAGAAGTTTTAATAAAATCGGCACCACTTTGTATTGCTAATTCACTAGCTTTTATTATTTCAATTTCTTCTAAATAACAAGTTTCTAAAATTACTTTTAAGGTGTTATTTGGCATTATTTTTTTTACGGCTTCTATATCTTTCCAAACAGCATCAAAGTCTTTACTTTTTAAGAGCCCAATATTAATGACCATATCAATCTCATCAGCACCATCTTGTATGGCTTTTTTAGTTTCAAAAACTTTAGCTTTTGTGCTCATGGCTCCTAGAGGAAACCCAATAACACTGCAAACTTTTACATTGGAATCTTTTAATTGTTCCTTAGCTAGTTTTATATAGCAGCTATTTATGCAAACTGAGAAAAAATTATATTGCTTTGCTTCATTACATAACTGAATAATATCTTCTTTGGTTGCTGTTGGTTTTAATAGTGTATGGTCTATGTAAGAGTTAAGAGGTTTCATGTAATTGTATAAAGTATAAAGTTACCTTTTTTTTAAATAAATTAAGTACAGTTTTTTTAATAGGTACAATATGCGGATAATAACAAGTTTAGAACAATGATTTTAGTCAGGTTTTAATTTTTTAGAATTATTTTTTACAGCCTAATAGAAGGAAAAGGAGAGTTTTTGTAAATCTAAATAAATAAAAAAATCGCGATAAAAGCGGTTTTTTTATTTGTTAATTTAGTTCCTTAATTCGCTTTAATTGTAATAAACGCTCTTCAAATATTTCAGCATTTACTGGATTAATAATATTATTAAATAAGCCCATAAGTTCTTCATCGTGAGTTTCTCTTTGTTGCTTTAATAGGTTAAAATGCGTAAAACCACACCATATTATTGCTTTTAAATGACTTTTATCTTCATTATACATTCGCATTTCAGCTTTTAAATTACTAGAATCATAGCCTATTAATTGAGATTCAATAGTAACAGTTTCCATTAAAAAGGCGGGTTTTAAATAGGCTATTTGATTGCTATTTGATACCCAGCTTTTTCCAATTCTTTTTGCCATATCATATATATCAATATTATAATGCTTTATGAGTTGGTCTTCACGATGGTTCATGAAATAGTTGATATAACTCCCATTGTTTAAATGATTAAATGGATCGCAATCTTGAAATCTAATTTTTGTTTTACTTTCTACTGTTTTTAATAGTTTCATAATTGTGTTTGTTTTTAAAATATACCAATTGGTATATTTTTGATTAAAAAAATATTATATTTTAAGTTCGTTATTAATCATTTGGTCAATTTGAAACATGGTATCTTTTAAATAAAACTCATCATCCATTGTGTAAGTCATAAATATTGCTCCTTGAATCATGGTATCTAAACGTTTTGCATATTGCATTGTGTTTATTTCAGGAGAAATTTCGCCTGCTTCGATTCCATTTTCAATAATAGTAGCTATTTGATCTTGTATTCTTTCTATTATCAATTTTACTTTTTCAAGAAGTAAAGTATTTTTATTGTTGTTTGCATCTACACCAACATTTATAACTGGACAACCACCTAATTGTTTACTGTAATCGTAATAATTTCTATAAAAATCTGTAATTAAAAGTAATTTTTGAATTGGTGAATCGGTTTGTTCTAAATGATTTGAAATACGAATCATTAATTTCTTTACAGTAAACTTAAAGGCCGAAATAGCGAGTTCTTCTTTGTTTTTAAAGTTGCCATAAATAGCACCCTTAGTTAACCCAGTGGCTTTGGTTAAATCACTCATGCTAGTCGCTGCATATCCATTTTTATTAAAAATTGGGGCTGCAGTTTCTATAATATATTGCGATGTTAATTGCGCTTTAGTTGTCATTGAACTTCAAATGTAATAAAAAAAATATACCAAACGGTATTCTTTCTATTATTTAACAGGAACTATAGTGTATCCAGCTTTTCTAAGAAGCATTATAACTCCATTTTCACCAGCCAAATGCCCAGCGCCAACACCAAAAAATGTAGACTGTTCTTTTGAGTATTCTTCAATTCTAGGTATCCAATTATTATTTCTGTTTTTTAATAAAACATCTTGGTGCTTTGCTATTGTTTGGTTTTTATCATCATCAATCATTTCCAACATAGCAGAGATATCTTCTTTTTCATAAATATCTAAAAGTTTGGAAAAAGTAGCTTTGTCGTAGGCTAAATTATCTTTGGCCATTCTAATTAAATCAATTACTTGATCTTCATAAGGAATCGTATCAAATACTTGTAATTGATCTTCAATAGTTTCTAAACCGTTAACCTCTTCATTTTGTTCTTTTGCAACTTTCATTAGTTCTATTTCATATGATTGCATTGGACAATCTATCATTTTTGGATAAAGCATTGATGTTAGAAAAAATGGCTTGATATTTTGCATCATGCTTATAGACATTCCTGCTTGATTTGTAAATAAAGAATCTATTGCTGCATACTCTTCTACAGAAACATAGTCTTTTAAGGTTTTTCCATCTTTCATATACATACCTTTCATTAATTTGGTTTGCATTGTTGGATCATCCATATCTAGTTCCAAAACCAATTGCGTGGTTTCGTCTAAAGCTTTTTTTACATCATCATCTAGCGTAGCATCGCAAGTAATATGAATGGTTCCAAATAGATAGGATGGTTTTTCTAAACCATTTCCTGATATTTTCCAAAGTGTAGAATTTTCTAACTGTTGTGCATTTATTGTTAAAGTATATAAAAACGCACATAATAAGAGTGATAAAAGGTATTTCATAAATCTATTTTAATTTGACCTATATGTATCTTATTTATATAATTTGTTACAAAAAAGAAAAGCAGCATTCATCTTGTTTAAGAATCTTGCTGCTTTTCAACTAACCAACCAACTATAAGACTGTTTAAGAAGTAAATTGTTACATTTCTTCTACTAAATCATTTTGATTTCTAAATACTAACTTATTGTCAAATGCATCTAGCAGTATAATACTCTCCGTTGTAACTGTTCCAGCCAATATTTCTTTACTCAAAGCATTTAAAACTTCTTTTTGAATAACACGTTTTACTGGTCTTGCACCATATTCTGGATTGTATCCTTTTTCAGCTAAGTAAGCTATAGCTTCCTGTGTAGCATCGAATGTAATACCTTGTTGCGCAACCATTTTTGTAACAGATTTTAATTGAAGTCTAACAATGTCTACAATATTTCCTTTTGTTAGAGGTGTAAACATAATAGTATCATCTATTCTGTTTAAAAATTCTGGTCTAACACTTTGTTTTAATAAAGCTAAAACATCAATTTTTGCTGCTTCAATTGCTGAATCAATATCTTTAGTCGCCTCAAAACGTTCTTGTATTATTTGACTTCCCATGTTTGAAGTCATAATAATAATCGTGTTTTTAAAATCTGCAACACGACCTTTATTATCGGTTAAGCGACCTTCGTCTAATACTTGTAATAAAATATTAAAAGTATCAGGATGAGCTTTTTCAATTTCATCTAACAATACAACAGAATAAGGTTTTCTTCGAACAGCTTCTGTAAGTTGACCTCCTTCTTCATAGCCAACATATCCTGGAGGTGCACCAACTAATCTACTCACTGCGTGACGCTCTTGATATTCGCTCATATCTATTCTTGTCATTGCGTTTTCATCATCGAATAAGTATTCTGCCAATGCTTTAGCAAGTTCGGTTTTACCAACTCCAGTAGTACCTAAAAATAAGAAAGTACCAATAGGTTTTTGCGGATTTTGTAAACCTGCGCGACTACGTCTTACAGCATCACTTACAGCAATAATAGCCTCTTCTTGTCCAACCACTCGTTTGTGAAGTTCTACCTCAAGTTTTAGCAGTTTTTCGCGGTCGGATTGTAACATTTTTGTCACTGGAATCCCTGTCCATTTTGCCACAACTTCTGCAATGTCTTCATAGGTAACCTCTTCTTTAATTAGAGATGTTTCGGCTTGTTCTTGAAGTTGTTTTTGATAGACTTCAAGTTGCTCTTGCGTTTCTTTAATTTTACCATATCTAATTTCGGCTACTTTACCATAATCGCCTTCACGTTCTGCTCTTTCGGCTTCTAATTTGAAGTTTTCAATAGCTTGTTTTGTATTTTGAATATTATCAACAACTTCTTTTTCACTTCTCCATTTGGCGTTTAGGTCATTACGTACTTCTTTTAAGTTTGCTAGATCGGATCGAAGCGTTTTTAATTTAGACTCATCTTTTTCTCTTTTAATAGCTTCAATTTCAATTTCTAACTGCATAATTTTTCTATCCAGAACATCTAACTCTTCTGGTTTGGAATTGATTTCCATTCGAAGTTTTGATGCAGCTTCATCCATTAAATCTATAGCCTTATCTGGTAAAAAACGATTGGTAATATATCTTGTAGATAACTCTACAGCTCCAATAATAGCCTCATCTTTTATTCGCACTTTGTGATGTGTTTCATATTTTTCCTTAATACCACGTAGAATTGAAATAGCACTTTCGGTATCTGGCTCATCAACCATCACTTTTTGAAAACGTCTTTCAAGTGCTTTGTCTTTTTCGAAGTATTTTTGGTACTCATCAAGAGTTGTTGCTCCAATAGCTCTTAATTCTCCACGAGCTAAAGCTGGTTTTAAGATGTTAGCTGCGTCCATAGCACCTTGACCACCACCAGCGCCAACAAGTGTATGTATTTCATCAATAAAGAGAACAATATCCCCCTCGCTTGTCGTAACTTCTTTTATCACAGCTTTTAAGCGTTCTTCAAACTCACCTTTATATTTTGCTCCTGCTATTAAAGCTCCCATATCTAAAGCAAATATTTGCTTATTTCTTAGGTTTTCAGGAATGTCACCATCAATAATTCTGTGTGCTAAACCTTCTGCAATGGCTGTTTTACCAGTTCCTGGTTCGCCAACCAAAATTGGATTGTTCTTGGTGCGTCGAGATAAGATTTGTAGAATTCTACGAATTTCTTCATCACGACCAATTACTGGGTCTAATTTCCCATCTTTTGCTAATTGGTTGAGGTTTTTTGCGTACTTATTGAGTGCGTTGTATGTTTCTTCTTGACTTTGTGAGGTCACTCTGTCTCCTTTTCGCAATTCATCAATGGTTGCTTGTAAACCTTTTTCAGTTATACCTTGGTCTTTTAAAATTTGAGCTATTTTGCTTTTTGTTTTAAATATGCCAAGTATTAAATGCTCGATAGATACATAATCATCGTTCATTTTTTTTGCTACTATTGTTGCCTCGTTAACAGCTTTTCCTGCTTCTCGAGATAGCATAATATCACCACCAGATACTTTTGGGAAACTTTCTAAATCCTTATTCAAAATATCTTGTAAAAGTGATACATTAACATTTAGCTTTTTTAAAATAAAAGGCAATACATTTTCGTCAACCTCGAAAATAGCTTTAAAAATGTGCTCATTTTCTATTTGTTGATGACCATACCCTTGTGCGATTTGTTGCGCTTGTTGTATGGCTTCTTGAGATTTTATTGTAAAATTATTTAAGTTCATACTATTATGTTTTTCTTTTCTGATTAGTTTTGTTCAATAATCTTACCAACAAAGTTTAAGAGACAAAATGTCTGTTTACATCAATAAAAGCAAGACTTTTCGTCAGTTTGTAAGGTTAAATAATTAGATCGACTTACATTTTATGGGAATATTTAAGAACATTTTTAAGCCTTCTGAACCAAAGGAAGAAAAATTACTGCCTTGGATTAATTTGAGTGCGATGCATCAATTAGATGATATTTTAGAAAAGTCTAAAACTAAAACACAGCTTATTTTTAAACATTCCACGCGTTGTGGAATTAGCCGAATGGTGATGAACCAATTTATAGATGCTTATGATGTTGATGCCAATTTAGATTTGTATTATTTAGACTTGCTAAATTTTAGAGGCATATCTAACGAAGTTGGTTATAGGTTTCAAGTGTTGCACGAATCACCTCAGTTACTCATAATTAAAAATGGTGTCGTGGTTTCACATGCTAGTCATGGAGCTATTAATGTGTTGGATATGAGTATATTTGATTAATGCTTTATAAGTATTGTTTAATTGTTTTTTGTAAGTTTACTTTTTTAAATATAAAACTAACCGAATGAAAAATGCACCAATACTATTTGTAATAGTGGTTTTATTTACAGCTTGTGGTCAAAAATCTAATAAATCCATTGAATTTTCTGAGCCCCAAGTTGAGGTTGTTCAAATTAACACACATCAAGGAACCACTCTTTTAGGGAAAGAATTGATTAACCGACAACTTGACCAAAAAAGAGATTCTGCTAGAATCTCGAATTATTTATTAGCAAAAAAGAGGTATGATAAAAATCCTAATGATGCTGAAGCTATAATTTGGGTAGGAAGAAGAATGGCATATCTTGGAGATTTTAAAGAAGCAATAAAAATTTTTACTGAAGGAATTGAAAAATTCCCAGAAGATGCTCGAATGTATAGACATAGAGGGCACCGTTTAATAAGTACCCGAAAATATGATGAGGCAATAGCAGATTTTAATATAGCTGTAAAACTAATTGAAGGTACTGAAGATGTTGTTGAACCAGATGGAGCTCCAAATGTAAGAAATATACCAGTTTCGAGCTTGCATACTAATATTTGGTATCATTTAGGCTTAGCTTATTATTTACAGAATAACATGGATAAAGCTTATTGGGCTTATAATGAAAGTTTGAAAGGATCAACAAACCCTGATATGAAAGTTGCTTCTGCTAATTGGGTTTATATGATATTAAGGAGAATGGGTAAAGAAGAAGAAGCTAAAAAAGTAGTAGAATCAATTACTGCTGAAATGGATGTTTTTGAGAATATGGCTTACCACCAATTATGCCTTTTTTATAAAGGAGAGATAACAGAGAAAGAGTTACTTGGCGAAAATGATCAAGAAGTTGAATATATGAATGATGCTATTGTTTATGGTTTAGGTAATTGGTATCTTTATAATGGAAATAATGAAAAGGCAAAAGAACTATTTACTAAGCTAGTAGATAAAGGTGTTTCAGCAGGATTTGCAGTTCTTTCCGCCGAAGCAGATTTGGTTAGAATGATGAAAGAGGAAGAATAGTTGACGTTTAAGATAGCGTAAAACATATAAATAAAAACTCCCAACTATTGTTGGGAGTTTTTTTGTTAGTACCTTAAGCTATAAGAACTTATTATATCTTTTAGCTTTAGTTTTAAATCTTCGCCAGTATCATAAACCATTTGCTCGTTAGATGGAAATGGTACTTGTCTATTTCTTGCAATATCTAAATCTTCAGGTGTTAATGCTCTTTTATCACCTCTATATCTAGCAAATACATTTTCGAAAATAAACTCACTATCTATTGGAAACGCATCAAGTGTTTGGTTAGATATTAAATCGGTATAAACTACTTCAGCAATTACTTGAGATGATTTTGTTTGTACAAATTCATTATACTTTGCTTTAACAGTAATAATCTTATCTATTTTTATATCATTCCCCAACGTGTCTTTGGCGACATTACCATCACTATCTAATTTGTATTTCCAACCATCTACCACATCTTTTTCTCTAACTATTTGGCGTTCTTTAATTCTTTCTGGAGAAATATTAATACGCTTTAATTGTAGCTGCATAGCAAAATCGTACTTAATATTTGCATTAGCATTTGCATGATAAGTTGTCCAGAATTGGTTTAAACCATAGGTGTCAAAATTAAGTAAATCGTCTTCCAATCGTTGAGGTATTATTTGCTGTGTTTGATTTTCTATACTAACAATGACATAATTTATTCCTCTTTGGTGAGCTTCATCCATTAACTCTCTAGAGTCTTCATAATTTGGATAAATACGTTCTATGTGTCTATAAACATCATAGGCTTCTCTCATGTTAGCTTTATTGTCTGTATCTAATAAAGCCAATCCTTTTTCATATAAATAATCGGCAGCATCGTTACGTGATTTTACAATATCGTAGCTATAATCACTAAACTTAAAGGCTATAGTTTTTCCATTAACTACTAACGGTAGCACTGGCTTAATAGCTTCTTGGCGCGCATCTAAATCCAAATACAATTCATATATTTCTGTAAAGAGTTCAGGGTTGTTACCTTTCTTTAAGTGTTTAATGGTGTTTAAGTCACGCTCAACCACTTTGTAATAAGCATCTCTAAGCATCAATGCATAATCTTGCTTACGCTTCTTATTTTTATTTGTTTCTAATTTTTTTAAAGCATTAGCAATTGCTTGGTCGTAATTTCCAGAATTCACTGCTTTTTCGACTTGCTTTCTCCCACTACATGATATGAGTACAGAAAGTAATACTGTTAAGAGTAGTAATTTTTTCATAAGCTCAATATTTTAGTTCTTTTTATCTATTTTTCAATTATGATGCCAAACAAAAAAAGAACCCTCATAAATTAGTTAATGAGGGTTTTAAGTATTTGACATTTAGTTAGTTGTTATTTTTTCTTTTTAGGATTAAAAACTGGGAGTAATTGTGATCGTACTTCACCAAAGCCAATTCTTGTATCATTCTTTTCACAGTATCCTCTTAAAATCACGGTGTCATTATCATTTATAAACTTACGCTCTGTATCATCCTTCATCTTGATAGGTTTTTCGCCTCTCCAAGTTAGTTCTAGCATAGAACCATAAGAATCTTCTGTTGGTCCAGAAATAGTTCCACTACCCATCATATCGCCCGAATTTACTGGACAACCATTTACAGTATGGTGCGCTAGTTGCTGCGCCATATTCCAATACATATATTTAAAGTTAGAACGAGACACAACGGTTTCTTTTGCACCTTTTGGCTTAATGGCAGCTTCTAAATTAATGTCGAAACTCTTTTTTCCTTTAAATTGTAAATATTCTAATGGTTTTGGATTTTGTTTTGGAGTATCAACTCTAAATGGTTCTAAGGCATCTAAAGTTACAATCCAAGGAGAAATGGATGATGCAAAATTCTTTCCTAAGAAAGGACCTAATGGCACATATTCCCATTTTTGAATGTCTCTTGCGCTCCAATCATTAAATAATACTAGTCCAAAAATATATTCTTCGGCTTCATCAATAGGAATTGGTTCGCCTAAATCGTTAGCATCAGTAGTAATAAAAGCCATTTCTAATTCGAAGTCCACTAACTTAGAAGGTCCAAAAACTGGAGTTTCTGTTTCGGCAGGTAAGGTTTGTCCTTGTGGTCTATGAACTGGTATTCCTGATGGAATTATTGATGAGCTTCTACCATGATATCCAATTGGCATGTGCAACCAATTAGGCATAAGCGCATTTTCTTTTCCTCTAAACATAGTACCAACATTGGTGGCGTGCTCTTTACTTGCATAAAAATCGGTATAGTCCCCAACTTGAACTGGTAATTGCATTTCAATTTCGTCTAAGCGAAACAAAACAATTTCTTTATGTGGTTTGTTGTTTTTTAAGGTAGCGTTGTTGCTGTCAAATATTTCAGCTATTCTATTTCTTACCAAACGCCATGTTTTACGACCGTCTGCAATAAAATCGTTTAAAGTGTCTTGAAGAAAAATATCATCTGTTAATGGGATACCATCAAAGTAACCCAATTGATGTAAGGCGCCTAAATCAATTGCTGTATCTCCAATTCTAGTACCTATAGTAATAATGTCATCACGGGTTAAAAATACTCCAAAAGGAATGTTCTGTATTGGGAAATCAGAATTTTTATCAACGTGTAACCACGAAGTTCTGTCTGGATTGTTTGCAGATAAAGGCATATGAAATGTATTATTTATTTTAATTTTTTTAAAGTAAAAATGTATGTCAAACCTACACATTTTTTTTAAAGTAATAATAAACTTAGACTATAAAAAAATGTTTGCAAGTTATATAATTAACAATAAGATAAATATATGTTTTTTGAAGGATTTAACTAATCTAATTTATTATTTTTGAGCAAGAATTAATATAATTACAAGAATTAATATAAGTTATGCAACGAGATAAACCAATCTTTGAATTAATAGAAGCAGAAAGAGAACGCCAATTACATGGCATTGAATTAATCGCTTCGGAGAATTTTGTGAGCGACCAGGTAATGGAAGCTGCAGGATCTGTATTAACAAATAAATATGCTGAAGGTTATCCAGGTAAGCGCTATTATGGCGGATGTGAGGTTGTGGATGAAGTTGAACAAATTGCTATAGATAGAGCAAAGGCATTGTTTGGAGCAGAATATGTGAATGTACAACCACATTCAGGAAGTCAAGCTAACACAGCTGTATTTTTTGCTTGTTTAAATCCTGGTGATAAAATTCTAGGTTTCGATTTATCACATGGAGGACATTTAACTCATGGATCTCCAGTGAATTTTTCAGGAAAACTATATAACCCTGTGTTTTATGGAGTAGAAGAATCTACTGGTCGTATTGATTATGATAAAATGGAGGCGATTGCAAAAGAAGAGCAACCTAAGCTTATTATAGCTGGAGCATCTGCTTATTCTCGTGATATGGACTTTGAGCGTTTTAGAGAGATAGCTGATAGTGTTGGAGCAATATTAATAGCAGACATTTCTCATCCTGCAGGATTGATTGCTAAAGGTATTTTAAATGACCCATTACCGCATTGTCATATTGTAACAACAACTACTCATAAAACGCTGCGTGGCCCAAGAGGAGGAATGATTATGATGGGTAAAGATTTTGAAAACCCATTTGGACAAAATTTAAAATCTGGAAAGCCAAAAATGATGTCTTCACTATTAAATTCTGCTGTTTTTCCTGGGAATCAAGGCGGACCATTAGAGCATATTATTGCTGCTAAAGCTATTGCTTTTGGTGAAGCTTTGACTGACGATTTTATGCATTACACTTTGCAAGTAAAAAAGAATGCTGACGCCATGGCTAAAGCTTTAGTTGATAAAGGGTATCATATTATTTCTAATGGAACTGATAATCATATGATGTTAATTGATTTAAGAAATAAAAATATAACGGGAAAGGAGGCTGAACAAGCACTTGTAAAAGCTGATATTACAGTTAATAAGAACATGGTGCCATTTGATGATAAATCACCATTTGTAACTTCTGGAATTAGAATTGGTACACCAGCTATTACAACTAGAGGTATGAAAGAAGAAGATATGGCTCCAATTGTGGATTTAATAGACGAAGTAATTATGAATTTCGAAAATGAAGACGCGTTAGAAGCAGTAAAAAAGAAAGTATACGATATGATGGCATATAGACCATTGTTTGTTCAAAATGAGTATCAAGCATAATACAAAATAAAAAAGCCTGCAAAATGCAGGCTTTTTTATTTTATTTCTCCAAAGGACCTTCCCAAATTACTTGCTCAATCATCCATTTGTCATCACGTTTAGATAGTAAGACATAATCAACTCCCCACCAAGCTGTAACTTTAGCTGCTGCAATTGAATTACTAACATCTAGAACTTCAACGACTTTTGGTGCATCAGGTTTTGCAAACTGCTTTTTCTCTTTTACATTTTTTGCATATGCTAAAGCTTTCTCAAAAGACATATAATCTTGTTGGTCGTAATTTCCATCTTTGTTTTTCCAGAATCCAAATTTATTTAAGCTAGGTTGTAAGCTTTCTTTAAGTTTTGCTGCATCACCTTCATAAAATCCTTCTAGATAATTCATACAGGCTTTTTCTACACCAGCTTTATCGTTTGTTTGTGCTTGGGATAAGCTAAATGCTAACACGCATAGCAACATAGTAATTGAACGTTTCATGAGTTTGTATTTATTGTTTTTTTTGATTTTCAATGTCTTAAAGTAATGAAAAGCATGATGTGTTATAGTTAAAAAGACGTTAATCTAATTAGTAAATAGATACTTGCTTAACTATATTTGATGTTAAAAATAAATATTTATTGTTTATCGATAAATATTTATCTATATTTGTATTGTATAATTTAATCAAACTATAATGAAAACGACAACAAATAAGCTTCTAAATGTAATGCATGTTATTTCTTGGCTTGTATTTATAGGCTTGTGTATTAATGTTGGAGCATTACTTATTTCTTTTGCTACCAGTCTTTTTATAAATCCGGAAGGTGCTAATAATATATACTTAGGCTTAAACTTATTTGACCTTAAAGAGTTTAGCAATTTACATTTTGTAATGATAATATTGCTATTAATACTTATAGAGGGTTTAAAAGCTCTAATGCTTTATAAAGTTGTTAGTATTTTTTCAAATATTGACCTTGTGAGTCCTTTTAGTCAAAAAGCTTCTAAGCTAATTGCTCAGATAAGTTATTTAGCATTCTCAATAGGCTTATCGCTCGCTATAGCTATATATTATGAATCTTGGCTTAAGATTGAAAAAAACATCGACCTTCCCACTTTACAAGAATACATTGATGGTGGTAAAGAATTCTTGTTTTTTGCTGGTATCATTTATGTGATTTCTTTAGTTTTTAGAAGAGGCGTGGAGTATCAAGACGAACTAGAAGAAACTGTATAAATTATTATAATTATGTCAAAAACAAATAACGTCATATTTATAGGTCTAAAAATCATTGCGTGGGTCATTTTTGTTGGCTTATGCATTGAAGCTGGAGGATTGATTGTTAATTTCTTTTTCAGTTTGTACAATCCGGAATTTATTCCAAACCTATACAACAAATTAGATTTAAGTAAATTGTATGAACGTAGTAAATGGTTGTTTTTTGGAATGTATAGCTTTTTATTGCTCATTACAATTCTGAAAGCATTTCTTTTCTATCTAGTTGTCAAACTAGTAACCAAAATGAATTTGTCAAAACCATTCAATGGGCTTGTTTCTAGGCATATTTCATTAATTAGTTATTATACTTTTTCAATTGGACTTATTAGTTACATAGCACTAAAAACTTTGAAAAGTTTGCATTATTATGAATATAAACTTAGTATGCATTATCAGTTTGCAACTGATGGTAGAGCATTTATTTTAATGGCAGCTGTTATTTATGTTATTGCTGTTATTTTTTCAAAAGGTGTAGAGTATCAAAAAGAACTAGAAGACACTGTATAAGCCATGAAAATTATTGTAAACCTAGATGTAATGATGGCTAAACGGAAAATGTCATTGAACGAATTATCGGAGACAGTAAATATTTCGTTAGCAAACCTATCTAAACTTAAAACAGGTAAGGTTAAAGCAATTCGTTTTAGTACACTTATGGCTGTTTGTGATGCTTTAGAATGTCAACCTGGAGATATTCTAGAGTTTTCAAAAGATGATGAATAAATTTAATCTTCTTCTTCAAACTCAACACTTTCGTAGGCTCCTAAATCTGGTGTAGCACTTCTAGTAGTGTTTAAAATATCTGATGATAGATTACCAAAGACGATTCCAAAATTATCTACTGGTGAGCCATTTGGAATATTTAGCATGTTGTTATTTGGATCTAAAAATCCTGGATCTTGATTAAAAATAACATTCTCGTATAATAAACTGTTATTAAAGTCGTAAACATCACCCGTAAAGTTATTGTTTGAGTTATCGAATTTTATCAAACTATTGATGAATTTAAAGTTGAAATCATCTGATGAGTCTTTGTCTAAAATTAATTCAGGGTTATCACTTCCATACACAATACAATTTGTAAAATTAGCAGCATCTAGAGGATTAGTAAATACTGTATTATCTTCATCTATAATAAAATTGTTCAGTAAAACTGAAGGGAACTGTCTAAAGCTATTATTCCAGTAATTAGCAAAGGTCGAATGCACAAAATTATATGATCCTCCATAAGTTCCAGCAAATGATGATTGCCCACTATTATTCACCACTATATTTTCTCCATCTATGGAGGTGCCTCTTCCTAAAATTCCAAAATTGCTTGAGTTATAAATCTGAGAATTTGTAAATGTAAATTTTGTTGGGTCATCTTGATTGCCGTCACTCAAAACTCCAATAGTACCATTTTTTATAGTAGCATGGTTTATTACATTATCTACACTATTGTTAAATAACCAAATGGTTTGCCATTGACCTGGTACATTAGCGAAACTTGGTTCTAATCTATCACCTTCAAAAATCACTTCACCTTCCATAAGTTCTTGATCTGTGCTTGGTACACCATTTACTTTTAGTGAGGCGCCACCAGTAATTAATAAACCAGAGTTAGCATGAAAATGCACTCTTGCACCAGATTCAACATTGAGTGTTTTACCATCAGCTACAGCTGCATAGCCATAAATAACGTATGGCTTTTCGTTGGTAAAAGTCAATTCACTATCATCTAGAAATCGACCTTCAATTGTGGTTTCATCTTCCATTCCATCACCATCTACATCAAAAGTGAGCGTTTCAGTTATATATTCGCCTTCAGAATTTAAAAAACGTTGCGGATAAATAAAATTGGCATCTTTTACAAGGGTTACTAATTCTACTTTTTGTAGATTTTCTCCAGAATCAAATTCAATAGCATCTGTGTATAAAAATTGTGTTTGTGAAGCCGCTAAGTCTTGGATATCTATAGTTGTTTCAATAAAAATATACATACTGTCTTTGGCGAGCATTTCAATATTTTCAAATACTTTACCAATGGTTTGGTTAGAACCACCTTCGAGACCAGTAGTACCATCAATAGTCATTCTGTAGAAAGAATTATAACCTTCACCAAGTTTGATTGATGGAATTATAATATCATCATTGCTATTATTATAAACTTTTAAGTTGTAGGTACTTGAACCAATATTGGTAAAAACAGTATCTAGATACACGGTGTCTTTTGAGAATTCTAGTGAGCCAGTACTTGCAGAAAATTCAAAATCTTTACGACAAGAACTCCAAAAAAGGAGAATGGTTAGGCTAAGTATAAAATAAGATAGACGCTTCATGTTGTAAAAGTAAACTTTCAAACTATTTAATTCCAATTTTTGAGTTTAAAAAATAGCAGTTAATTAAAAATATAACTTTTGTTGCTGAGTATTATTATTCCTGTAAAGATTTTAATTTTTTATAAACTCTAAAAATTCAATGCTACATTTCATAAATGCATCTAGCAATAAAAACTTGTTACTGTCTTTTAATAGGTCATTGTTTATTTGCTTAACATCACAATATTCAAAAAAAAGATATTTATACTCTTTTGGTACTTTAAGTTCTTCAGTTAGAAGTTTGTCGTTAAAAAAGCTATCAGTATTAAAAAGAGAATCTATTGATTTGTAAGATAAAGGTGTAAACTGTGGTTTTCTATTTTTTTTACGTTTAAATAACTTTCCTATTAATTTACCTATGGCAGCGAAATCAATATTACCACTTGGTGGAGGGGCATACAAATATGGTCGACGTTTCATGTCTTCTTTTATTTGATTCTTAAATGTTACAGTATATTCTTTTTCGTTAAATTCTTTAGGTTCCGGTTCCTTTTTAATTAAAACCTCATCAAGATTATTGATAGTTTTTTTGACTTCAATAACAATAATATCTTTAAAGTGATGTGATTCAACCAACAATGTTTTGGTTTGATGAAATAATGAACTAAATATTAATGTGTCATTTATTTTTGCACTTATGGTGAAGTAACCTTTATCATCGGAATAGGTTTTTACTTTTTGAGCTGTATTTGTAACAGTGAGCCCTTTTACAGTAGATAAATTATCATATACAATCCCTTTAATATTTTGGGAATATGTGAATACTGTGCATAAGAATAAAAACGAAAATAACTTGAATCTTAGCAAAGGTTAAATTTAAGCTGGTTATATTCAAATTAATGGCATTTTTATAGAGTAGTAATACTAATTAAGATACTTTAACAGGCATTTTAATTAAGAATTAACAAAAAAGATTTAATTTTTTGAACTATAACTCTTTCTTAGAAAATTTGTTAATCCATAAAGAAATTTTCCTGTTGCTGTTCTTTCTATTTTTCTATTATCTCTATTTCAAAAAGTTTGTCCCAATGTTTACCAGTTACAAATATTGTTTTAGTGTCTGGGTTGTATGCGATACCATTTAAAACATCTAAAGTTGGATGTTGTTTCACCTTTTTCTTTAATGAAGAAAAATCAATTAATCCTTCCACAGCACCGTTTTTTGGGTTTATAATAGCAACACCATCATTTTGATAGCTATTAGAATATATTTTACCATTAATCCATTCTAGTTCATTTAAATTCTCAACTTTACCTTTGTTTCTGTATACTTGAATATAATCTTTTTCAACTAGTGTTTCAGGGTCTAAAAGCCAAATATTTTCGGTACCATCACTCTTGTAAAGTACAGTCCCATCATTACAAATTCCCCAACCTTCTTTACTTTTTCCGTATTTAAAGTTGCTCTTTTTTTCAAAAGTATTTACGTCGTACACAAACCCAATACCACTTTGCCAAGTGAGTTGATATAGCTTATCATTTAAAATGGTAAGTCCTTCTCCAAAATATTCTTTAGCTAAATCAATATTTTTAATAACTTCACCAGTTTTGTAGTTTACTTTTTTAAGTTTAGATTTTCCTAGTTGACCTGTACTTTCATAAAGTTCACCATTATAAAACTCAAGCCCTTGCGTATAAGAAGTGATATCGTGTGGATACTCATTAATTATATTAAAACTATATATTTTAGGCGCAAAACTATTAAGGATAATAATGTTAGTAGAAACAGTTTCGTTTTGTTGATTATAGTATACGGTTGCTTCAATAACTTGCTTTCCTAGTTTACTATTACTTAAATCTAGAGTATTATTAATTCTTTGATTATTCATTTTATAAACTACAGAGTCAATAATATGATTTTTTGAGTTTTTAATAGATAAGGTTAAAGTTTCACTATTAGAAATAGCATTTTTAGTAGTGTTAGTTTCGATTGAGAAATTCTTTGATTTTTTTTCAGAATTACTACCGCAAGCAATCATTAATACTGGTAATACTATGATAGTAAGAATTTTAAGGCAACGCATAGCTTTTATTGAATTTTTCAGCAATTTATTTATTTAAATTCAGTAAAAAAAATCATTGTACAACTATTAAAAGATTGTATCTTTGCACTCGGCAAGTCCTACACAACCAGCTCCTGTTGAATCCTCCAGGGCGGGAACGCAGCAAAGGTAAATGGTCGTAGCGGTGTGATGTAGGTAGCTTGCCTTTTTTTGTGCCATAAAGTTTCTTACTTTTGGTTGAATTAATCTTAAAAATTTCATGTCTAAAGTTGTTTTAATTACTGGAGGTTCCTCTGGAATAGGAAAATCTGTTGGAGAGTTTCTTAAAGAGAAGGGCTATATTGTTTATGGTACTAGTAGAAATCCGCAAAATTATCCTGATAGCCAATTTCCAATTGTTGCCTTAGATGTTATTGATAATAAAAGTATTTTAAATTGTATTGAAAAAGTAATAAGTAATGAAGGAAAAATAGATGTACTTATTAATAATGCTGGAGCAGGAATAACAGGGCCTATTGAAGAAATTCCTGAAGCAGAAATCAAACGAAATTTTGATACTAACTTTTTTGGCCCAATAAATGTTATTAAAGCTGTATTACCATATATGCGTGGGCAGAATTCTGGATTAATAATTAATGTTACTTCTATAGCAGGTTATATGGGATTACCATACAGAGGTGTTTATAGTGCAAGTAAAGGTGCTTTGGAGCTTATTACTGAAGCCTTTAGAATGGAAATCAGGGATTTTAATATAAACATGACCAATGTCGCTCCAGGAGATTTTGCGACTAATATTGCTGCTGGACGTTATCATGCGCCTGTTAACAATAGTTCACCATATAAAGAATCTTATGGAAATACTTTAAAACTAATGGATGAGCATGTAGATAGTGGTCAAGATCCTTTATTGATGGCTAAAGCTATATTTAAAGTGATTAATTCTAAAAATCCTAAGGTACATTATAAAGTAGGGGAGTTTATGCAAAAATTCTCTATTGTATTAAAACGTATTCTTCCTGATAAGGTTTATGAAAAATTGTTGATGAATCATTATAAGTTATAGCATTTAAAAGTTGTTAATATGTTTTAATTAAAATTTAATTGAAAGCACACCTAATATTGTAAATTCGCCACAAATTTAAACACAACTAAAAACTAAGTTAATTAAATGAAATTTTTTATTGATACAGCTAATTTAAGTCAGATAAAAGAAGCTCAAGATCTTGGAGTACTTGATGGTGTAACTACCAATCCATCATTAATGGCTAAAGAAGGCATTACAGGACATGACAATATTTTAAAGCACTATGTTGACATTTGCAATATTGTTGATGGTGATGTTAGCGCTGAGGTTATCTCTACAGACTTTGAAGGAATGGTAAGAGAAGGTGAAGCTTTAGCGGAATTACACGATCAAATAGTTATTAAGTTACCTATGATTAAAGATGGGATAAAGGCTTGTAAATATTTTTCGGAAAGAGGTGTAAAAACGAATGTAACTTTAGTGTTTTCTCCAGGACAAGCATTATTAGCAGCAAAAGCTGGAGCAACCTATGTATCACCATTTATTGGTAGGCTAGACGATATTTCTACTGATGGTTTAAACCTTATTGGAGAAATTAGACACATATACGATAACTATGCTTTTGAAACACAAATTTTGGCTGCTTCAGTACGTCATACTATGCACGTTATTGATTGTGCTAAACTTGGTGCAGATGTTATGACTGGACCTTTAAGTTCAATTGAAGGCTTATTAAAGCATCCTTTGACAGATATTGGCTTAGCTAAGTTTTTAGAAGATTACAAAAAGGGCAACTAAACCCTTAAATTATATATACAGAAATAAAAAAGACTACTTTTAAAGTAGTCTTTTTTATTTTATTTCATCTAGCAAATCCTTGAAGTCGCTTTTGAATAAATTTGCGTTAGAAGTGATAATGTTGTCATTTCTATCGACAACAATTACTTTAATAATATATTGAATTGCCAATTGCTTTTTAGCAATTTCTGGATTTCTAAATCGATACTCATTACTAACATCAATATTATTTTGTTTTAATAATTGTTTCCAATTAGACTCATTATTAGAATTGATGTTTATAGATATAAAGTCAATGCTAGGGTATAATATTTTTAACTCATTCGCTTTTGCATGACTGTTTTTAAAATGATACTTATTGGCACTAGTCCAAAAATAAAGAACAGTGGATCTTTTGGTAACGTTGCTAAGTGTAGCTGTTTCATTTTTAAAGTTGAGCAATTCAATATCTGGAAGGTTATTTCCAGGACGCAATCTATTTAGCGTTTTATGTAGATTTGTTATATAGGCTTCGTTTTGTTTACTTACGTTCTTTTCTATAAAGGAATTGAACATAGCATCAGAATCTTCAAAAGACGTAGAATAATTTAAGAAGTTTATGGTTGGGATTTTTAAAAGAATATTTTTCATCATTTCATTATCAACCATATCATCAATCAATTCAAGCTTGTTTAAGTGATATTTAATATTAGTTCTTACTAGTTTTTCTTCATTATTATCTTCAAAATACTTTTCCATTGCTAAATTGTTAAAATGCGGAAAAAGAAAATTATAATAAGGGTAAAACTTTTTTAAATCTTCACGATTATAGTCAATTTCTTTCCTAAAATCAAAATAGTCATTTGGTAGTGAATCTAAAGGTAATGGCTCATTAGAACCAAAGTATCTATAGGCATAAATTTCTTTATCTCTGTAGTGACTATAATCAATACCTATTTTGGCAACGTTGGTAAAATAATCTGAAGGTGAGTATTTTTGTTTAAAAGCATCTAAAGACTGATATTTTTCATTTTTTATAGAATCAAGTTTCTTTAAAAATTTTTCTGGATTTAATTTAGACGCTTCATAAATAAAATGTTCTTCATCTTCAAGTTTTAAGAACATATTAATTAAGTAGTTGTTTTTCTTCGAGCCTTGACCAGAAAACACTAATGACTCATCAAAATCAAATGTATTTAACCTAATCATAATACTATCGTTTGGCTCAATAATTGCAACTTGATTTTCATTACCATGATAAAAAGAATGTAAACCAGGGTCTAGTGTTTCAATTTGATAAGAAAAACGATTATTCTTATCTAAGAATAATGTATCAATAAGTAATCCATCTCTAAAAAGTGTCACATAGTCATTACTCGGATTAATTATTTCACCACCAATATAAGCTTGACCACAAGTATTTTCGTTAGTGTTACAGCCAAATAATGTGGTGATAACTAGTATAAGAACAATTAGTTGTTTCATAGTAATCCTGCAATCTCAATCGAGAGATTTTACCTATTTCATTACAAAAGTATGTTTTGCATACTAAAACTGATGTTAAGGCGTTGTTAAATGTTATTATGACTGCTATTTAATTGCTTGAATGGATTGATTTTTCTACTTTTGCGCGAAACTTACAAGGGGCTTTACGTCAAGGAGTAAAATACTTAAATTTGTAGGTTCAAGAAGACTTATTTGTCGAACATTAATCATCTGAGTAATTTAAAAGCAAAAAAATGTTATCAGTTTCTAACTTATCTGTACAATTTGGTAAACGTGTCCTATTTGATGAGGTCAATACTACTTTCAACAATGGGAATTGTTATGGGATTATTGGAGCAAATGGTGCGGGGAAATCCACATTCTTAAAGATTTTGGCAGGCAAACAAGACCCTACTTCTGGACATGTACATCTAGAACCAGGTAAACGTATGTCTGTTTTAGAGCAAGATCATAGTTTATATGACGAGTTTCCTGTTTTAGAAACTGTATTAAGAGGAAACAAACCTTTGTTTAAGATTAAATCTGAAATTGATGCACTTTATGCAGATTATACTGATGAAAATGCTGAAAAAATTGGAGAACTTCAAGTACAATTTGAAGAAATGGATGGCTGGAATGCCGATAGTGATGCAGCAGCAATGCTATCAAACCTAGGCATAAAAGAAGATTTTCATTATACCTTAATGAAAGATTTGGATGGAAAACAAAAAGTACGTGTTTTAATTGCACAAGCCCTTTTTGGAAATCCCGATGTACTAATTATGGATGAGCCTACCAATGATTTAGATTACGAAACTATTTCTTGGTTAGAAAATTTCTTAGCAAATTATGATAACTGTGTGATTGTGGTATCTCACGATAGACACTTTTTAGATGCTGTTTGTACCCATATTTCTGATATTGATTTTAGCAAAATAAATCATTATTCAGGAAATTATTCATTTTGGTATGAATCATCTCAATTAGCTGCAAGACAACACGCACAACAAAATAAAAAAGCTGAGGATAAGAAAAAGGAGCTAGAGGAATTTATTAGGCGTTTTTCAGCTAACGTTGCCAAGTCTAAGCAGGCAACGAGTAGAAAAAAGATGATCGAAAAATTAAACATTGCGGATATCAAGCGTTCTAGTCGCCGTTATCCAGCAATTATTTTCGAAAGAGATAGAGAAGCTGGCGATCAAATATTAAATATTGAAGGTTTAGCAGCATCTTTAGATGGAGAAACATTATTTAGTAATATAGACTTAAACTTAGCAAAAGGAGATAAGGTTGTAATATATTCTAAAGACTCTAGAGCAACAACAGCTTTTTACCAAATCATTTCTGGTAACGAAAAAGCTGACGCAGGAAAATTTGCTTGGGGAGTTACAACAACACAATCATATTTACCACTAGATAATAGTGCTTTTTTTGATAACAAGTTAACTTTGGTAGATTGGTTACGTCAATGGGCAACTACCGAAGAAGAACGCGAAGAGGTTTACGTAAGAGGGTTTTTAGGAAAGATGATTTTTAGCGGAGAAGAAGCTTTAAAAACATCAAATGTGTTATCAGGAGGAGAAAAAGTACGCTGTATGTTATCTAGAATGATGATGATGCGTGCTAATGTATTAATGTTAGATGAGCCAACAAACCACTTAGATCTAGAGAGTATTACTGCTTTTAATAATTCGTTAAAGAACTTTAAAGGTACCGTGTTATTTACGACACATGATCATGAGTTTGCTCAAACTGTGGCAACTAGAGTGGTAGAATTAACACCTAACGGAGTTATAGATCGTTACACAACTTTTGATGAATATATGCAAAACTCGAAAATTAAAGAGCTACGAGAAAAAATGTATTCAGTTAATGTATAATTAGAGAACTTTTGTTTTCAATGGAAAGTATAAATAAGCCAAAAATCTAAGATTTTTGGCTTATTTATTTTATGTAGTAAAGTAAATTACAAATGTTTATCGCATTAAATTAAGCCTCCATTTCTGCTAAAACAGATTGCACAACAGTAACAGCTTTATCTAATTCATCTTCATGTACATACACTTCTTGGGAACCTGGAATTGATGCGGCAAAACCTGCCAATCTACCAGACTCTGTTTCATCTTTTATAATAGCAGTAATACCATTCTCTTCTAGTTTTGTCGTTAATTGCTGAACAATAATAAAACTTCCTGTATATATTTTAGTATAATGAGATTCCATAATAAATAAGTTTAAGATGTGTCTACTAAAGATACAAAAAAACAAATCAATTTGCTTATTTTTAGGACAATAAACGTGACTAATTCTTACAAAAAATGAGAATTAATTTTTTAAAACAATTTTAGTGAATCAACTTAAACACCAAATTTTAAGCTTACAGTCTAAGTCTCAGTCTCTTGAACCAAATGAAGCTCAAAGAAATATATATTTAGAAAAAGTAAATGCTTACGCCAATTCATTTCTTAATTCAATTGATACAACAAATGCATATTGTGGAGATAAAGAAACGCCTGAAATTTTTAAAGTAACCAATAAAACAAAGTCAATAGAGCAAATTTTAGAGCTTTATGCTAATGAGGTAGCAGCAAAAGGAATTAATGCAGCTTCTGGAGGGCACTTAGGTTATATTCCTGGAGGAGGAATATACACATCATCCTTGGCAGATTATTTAGTCGACGTTACCAATGAATATGTTGGAATGCATTATTCATGTCCCGGAGGTGTTGCGATAGAGCATGAACTTTTAAACTGGATGAAATCTATGTTTAATTTTCCGGGTTCTGCCATTGGAAATTTAACTTCAGGTGGTTCTATAGCTAATTTAATTGCGTTAACTGCTGCAAGGGATAAACATGGAATTAAAAATGCTGTAATTGAGAAAAGTGTTATTTATACTAGCCCTCAAGTGCATCATTGTATTCAAAAAGCACTTCGAATTATTGGTTTGGAAGATGTGCAAATTAGATATTTAAAGTTAGATGTATATTCAAGAATTATCGCTTCAGATTTAGAACAAAAAATTGAGAAAGATAAAAGGGAAGGACTAAATCCTTTTGTAGTTATAGCTTCAGCTGGAACAACTGATACTGGAGCAATCGATCCGTTACAAGCTATTGGGAAGATTGCAAAAGCAAATAATTTATGGTATCATATTGATGGTGCTTATGGAGGTTTTTTTATTCTTGTTGATAGAGTGAAAGAGCGATTTGAAGGCATAGAGATGGCAGATTCTTTAGTGATTGACCCTCATAAAGGATTGTTTCTTCCTTACGGACTTGGAGCTGTATTAGTTAAAGATAAAGATGCAGTATACCATTCCAATCATTATCGTGCCAACTACATGCAAGATGCTATTGATGATGATATGCCAGTAAATCCAGCAGATGTATCTCCAGAACTAACCAAACACTTTAGAAGTTTACGCATGTGGTTGCCCTTGCAGTTACATGGAATAGAACCATTTATCGCTTGTCTTGAAGAAAAGTTACTATTAACTCAGTATTTTAGAGAAGAATTAGTAAAAATTGGTTTTAAAGTTGGTCCTGAGCCAGATTTATCGGTAAGCTATTTTTGGTATCCTACTAATAATGATAATGAAAATAATTTTAATGAAACCCTTTTGAAAGAATTACATAACGATGGTGAAATATTCTTAAGTTCTACCTTAATAAATGGAAAGTTTGTAATCCGTATGGCTTTATTGTCATTTAGAACTAAATTAGAAACCATAGATAAAGCTATTGCTATGATAGAAAGAGGATTAACTAAAACAATAATATGAAAAGAATAGCCATAATGTTTTGTTTGACTATCGTATCAGTAAGCTTTTGTTTCGGACAAACAGTATATGATGATATTTCGAAAGAAATATGTGATTGTGCAGAAAGCAAACAAATAAAAAGTTATAAAGAGATTGAGTCATGTATGCAATCAGCTCTATTTAAAAATATAAACGCCTTATTAGTTGCCGAAAAGGTTGAGCTGATTACAGAACTGAACGAAGACGTTTTTGATAAGATTGGGGTTCATTTTACTAAGAATTGTGAGTATGCACTTGAACTAGTTGAAGATACTGTAAAAGAAAAAATCCCTGAGACTAAAGAGCCCAATGCGTTAGAATGTAATGATTTAACTAAAGGTAATTACTATTATGTTCATGAAATTGAGCTAGATGAGGTTGTTGTTGATACGACGTATGTGTCAATATCAGACAGGTTTTTTGTTGAAACAATGAATAATGGAAAGTCATATTCTTTGCTAGAGTTTCAAAGAAAAGGAGATTGTAATTTTGACTTGACTTTTGTTGAAAGCAATGATGAGTTTAAGGGTCAGATTAGTAATAAAGGAGATATTTTTAATTATGAAATTGTAAGTTCTACTCCTAATTCTTTTTTTATCAAAACAACTTATCAAGGTAAAATCTTCCATTTTGAATTAATAAAAGCGAACAGATGAAAACAAACTATTACTTATTATTAATCACATTAATAATATCAGCAAATATGGATGCACAAAACAAACGACTTAGAGATTACGGCATTGAAATAGGTGTTTTAAAAACAGGAAAACTAAATGCAATTACCGATGTTGATGGTGTTACAGTTGGTCATGAAACCATTATAGAAGGAGATAATGTAAGGACAGGAGTTACTGCCATTATACCGCATCAAGGAAATGTGTTTCAAAACAAAGTCCCTGCAGCCATCTATATAGGAAATGGCTTTGGAAAGCTAGCTGGATATTCTCAGGTTAAGGAATTAGGTAATATTGAAACACCAATTATTTTAACTAATACGTTAAGTGTTGCTGCAGGTATGGAAGGTTTAATAAGTTACACCCTAAACCAAGAAGAAAATAAAAATGTACGTTCGGTTAACTCGGTAGTTGGTGAAACGAATGATAGTTGGTTAAACGATATACAAGGACGTCATGTAACTGAGCAACATGTACTAAATGCCATTAAAAAAGCAAAAAACGGAGTAGTAGAAGAAGGTAATGTTGGCGCAGGAACAGGAACCATCTGTTTTGGATATAAGGGAGGTATTGGAACATCTTCAAGAAAACTTCCTAAGTCTTTAGGAGGTTATACTGTTGGTGTATTGGTGCAAACTAATTTTGGAGGTGTGTTAGAAATTAATGGTGTGCCAATAGCTAAAGAATTACAAAAGTATCCTTATCGAGATAAAATTTTAAATGATGCTGATGGTTCTTGTATGATTGTTGTTATTACTGATGCGCCATTAAACGCTAGGAATCTTGAACGTTTGGCTAAACGTGCTATGTTAGGGTTAGCTAAAACAGGAGGTATAGCTTCTAACGGAAGTGGTGATTATGTAATTGCGCTTTCTAATGCAAAAGAAAACCTAATCTCTTATCAAAGTGACTCTATGTTTAACCAGAAAAAAGAAGTAAGAAACGATGATATGTCTCCGTTGTTTTTGGCAACGATAGAATCCACAGAAGAAGCTATTTTAAACTCCCTTTTTGCTGCTGTTACCATTACTGGACGTGATAATCATAAAGTAGAATCTCTGCCAATTGATAAAGTAATTGAGCTTATGAAAACGTATAATAAAATCAAAAACTAATTTAAAAAAGTGAATTGAAAAACCTAGAATATTTATTTTTACTTCTAGCCTTATTGGCTGAAATTATTGGAACAATTGGAGGTTTTGGCTCTTCTGTGTTTTTTGTTCCTATAGCCAATTTTTATTTCGATTTCCAAACTGTATTAGGAATAACAGCTTTGTTTCATGTGGCAAGTAATTTGAGTAAGATTGCCATGTTTAAAAAAGGGATAGATAAAAAATTAGTGACTTATATTGGTATTCCTGCTGTTGTGTTTGTCATTATTGGAGGTATTATCGCCAAATATTTGAATGAATACTTGCTAGAAATCATTTTAGGAGTATTTTTAATTGGTTTGAGTCTTTTATTTCTTATAAAAAAAGGGTTGATTATTAAACCAAATAAAAGAGAAGCACTTCTTGGAGGTACATTTTCAGGATTATTTGCTGGGATATTGGGAACAGGAGGAGCTATTAGAGGATTAACCATGGCAGCTTTTAATCTTGAGAAAAATGTATTTATAGCCACTTCTGCTATCATAGATTTCTTTGTTGATTTTAGCAGAACCATTGTCTATTTCTTTAATGGTTTTATTACCAAAGAAATTTTAATCTATATTCCATTTTTAATAGTGATAAGTATTGTTGGTACTTATTTGGGTAAACTTTTGCTAAAAAGAATATCGCAAGATTCTTTTAAAAAAATGTCTTTATATTTAATACTGCTAATAGGGATTACGACACTTTTTAGCGCCTTATATTATTAACTGAATAATAGTATAGTCAGTTTTAATTGTTATCTGTTAGGTTTTTATAATAACTACTACTAATAAGCTAACAATTTTAATAATGGTTAGTAAATTTTTCCCAGAAATAAACAAGGTTTACTTCATAAACCAATACTCACTTTTTCAAATACTTTCTGGGCATGGAAGTATAGAAGTAGATTTTAAAACGTATTTGAATTGGCAAGATAAAATCATTTATTTAGAAAAAGGACAGTACATAAAGTTCTTATCTGATGATTTTGAGGTTAGACAGATAGTTTTTGATGAAGAGACAATCTTTAAAAACAAAGATGTAAGAGTGCTTTTTAAGCACCTAATATCTTTGGGCTACATAAATTTTAATGAATGTGATGACTGCCAGAAATATCTACAAAACACAGTTTTTTCAAATAAAATAACAGATATTATTGATGTTTCTTCTAAGCAATGGTTTTGGCAAAATCCATTTCATGCAAACAAAGAAGAGTATCACCTAATTTTTGATGTTAAGGATGTTATTGATGTAGAATATAAAAATCATCTTACTAACAACGAGTTGGCAGAAATAGTTAATGATAGTGGCTATGAAGCACAAGCATTAATAAAAGATAAAGTTGGAGTTTCTTTGAAGAATCTTTTAGGAAGCAAAAGATTATTAGAAGGAAAAAAGGAAATTGCGTTTACTGATAAAAGTATACAAGAAGTATCTTATGAATTAGGATTTAAGGATACGGCATACTTTAATCGTGTTTTTAAATTTCAAACAGGGAAAACACCAAAACAATTCAGGTCAGATTTCGATTTTCAACAGAGAGATTCTTTTGTTCAAAATATTTCAGAATTAATATATGACTATCATGCTCAAGAACAATCTCTTGGATTTTATGCTGATAAAATGAACCTTTCCATAAAAGCATTGTCTAAAAAAGTAAAAGATAAAATGAATATATCTTTAGGACAATTAATCCGGTTAGAGCTTACTAATACTGCAAAACGATTATTGTCCGAAGGTGCCAGTATCACTAATATTGCATACCAATTAGGCTTTGAAGAGCCTAACCATTTTTCTGCATTTTTTAAAAAATATTCTGGAGAAACACCATCTCAATTTCAAAATAAAAAGTACAATTTTTAGTGTTTTTTTTGTAGGTCTTTAACTGTATTCCATTCTGATATTTGCAATGTAATTACAAACATATTTTGTTTAATCATTAAAAATAAAAGAATGAATATTAAAGAATTAGCTGTAGAAATGGACAGTGTGGTTGCACAAGGTGCAATAGTAGATGCTGTCAAACAATTTTTTGCTAACGAGGCTACTACTTCAGATTTTGGAGATGTTAAAACTTCAAATAAAAATCAGATGATAGAAAAGATGGAAGGCTTTGCAGGAGCAATAGCCGAAGTAAATGGTATAAAGCATCATCACACAATTGTAGATGGAAATGTATCAGCTTCAGAGTTTACTTTCGATTTTTCTATGAAAGATGGCAGTCATATTTATTGGCACGAAATAATTCGACGTATTTGGAACGAAGAAGGAAAAGTTATTCAAGAAGACTATTTTAACGCCAACTAAAATGAAGTTTCGATTTATTTCTCCTACACTTCATGGAGTTGCAGATTATTCTGCAGGAGTTGGACTTATCATTGCACCTTTTGTATTAGGATTAGGAAGCGTTAATGCTGCATCTCATTGGATTTCTGTAGTTACAGGAATTGCAGTTTTAGCTGTTAGTCTTTTAACCAATTACAAGTTGGGAGCATTTAGACGAATACCTTTTCAAGGACATCTTGCTATAGATTTAGTAGTAGCTATAGCATTTACGATACTTCCATTTGCTCTAGGGTTTACAGGAATGGAAGCAAATTACTACTTGTTTAATGCAGCTGTAGTATTTACAGTCGTGTCATTAAGCGAAAACGATTATTAATAAATTAAAATTAAAAAAAAATGAAAAATATAATAAAAACAGTAACGCTTGCATTAGCATTTTTAGTAACGACTATAGGCTTCTCACAAGATAATAAAGCCAATAATATTGATAATAGCAATATAGCCTTACAAGGTTATAGTCCTGTGTCTTACTTAGACTTAGGGATAGCTCAAAAAGGATTAAAGCAATATAAATCTGAATACAAAAAAATTGCATATTATTTTACATCTGCAGAACAAAAAGCAACATTTGAAAAGAATCCTGAGCGATATGTACCTCAATATGGTGGTTTCTGCGCTTTTGGTGTGTATGCAGGAGCAAAGTTTAGACCAGACCCAAACAAGTTTATTGTAAAAGATGATGAGTACTTTTTATATCTATACAATTTAGAATTAGATGCTCAGCAGCTTTGGTTGGGAGAAAATAACCATGCAAAATTAGTATCTGTGGCAAATAAGAATTGGTCAAAACTAAGTAAAACTCATAATTAATATTGCTATGAAAGAAATACATGTCCCAACAAGAGATCAAGTAGATAATAAATCTAAGGTCATATTTGATAACATCAAAAGCAAAATAGGAATGTTGCCAAATATCTACGCAGTAACAGGATATTCTTCAGATAGTTTAGAGTTACACATGGAAACAACTAATCGAGCTGGGAAAGGAAGTTTTTCAATGAAAGAGCTAGAAGCGATTCGTTTAGTAGTTTCTGAAGTGAATGGTTGTGATTATTGTTTGGCAGCTCATACAGCCATTGCAAAAATGAATGGGTTTAACGATGAAGATGCTATAGCATTAAGAACTTTAAACAGTAGTAATGAAAAGCTATTAGTTTTAACAACTCTAGCTGCTGATATTGTTGAGAACAGAGGAAAGCCATTAGAAAGTAATATTGATAAGTTTTTCGATTTAGGTTACACCGAAAAGGCTTTGATAGATATGGTATCTGTAATAGTAGATATTACATTTACTAATTACATTCATGGCATCACTAGAGTACCAATTGATTTCCCAGAAGTTGTAAGTGTTTAGTTTATTTTTTTAAGATTAGAAGGTGCTTTGTTCGGTTGTTCATGAACAAAGTGCCTTTTTCTAAAAAGTTCCTACAAAACCAATTTGATTTCTACTGAATCTAAAATTCCAAGTTATTGCTTTTTGTTTTTTTGGATAGTCATAGGATTCCGAATTAAATAAGAATTTATCAATACTATCAACCACAACTATAGATAGAGCAGCTCCAAAAGCAACGTCGCTTAACCAATGAGCACCATCCATTAAACGTGTTAAGGCAGGAATACTACCAATAAAGTAAATTCCAATTTTCGTCCAGGTGTTATCAAATTGCTTAGCAATAGAATGTGCCATAGTAATTCCAAGAACCGTATGTCCTGATGGGAATGATAAATAGTCTTCGTTACCAGCAAATGGCTTAAAAGTGTAAGGGGTGTCACCTGAAAAAGGGCGAGCACGACCAAAAGCTGTTCGCGCAAAAATTTGTAAATAACCAGCAGTTATCGATGAAGAAATAATTAAAACACTAGTTTTTCTTATTTGCTCATTCTTTGTTAATAAACCAAAACCATAAAGGCCAGCATTTGCCATTAAATAGTTTTGTGGACTAGCGAAGTAAAAACCAAATTCTTGTATTGGTTGAGGAAAACTATCGTCCTGTTGTCTAAAAAAATTACTGGTTTCTCTATCTGTTGCAGATATTATTACAGTTCCCAATACCATCCCACCAAATTTAGCATAATCTTTACCTTTCCAATGTAATGGTCTTGTAACTGCATGCTTTATACTTCTCCATGAAGCATTAGTATCATATTTAAAAGTTTGCCAAGTATTTAGACTGTCTTTAGATATTTCAATTTTATCTTGGGCAACAATTATTGACCAATAATTGCTAAACAACAGAAAGAATATTATTAATGACCGATTCATTTTAACGCAACTCAGCTCCAAGCTGCTTTTCAAAATTAGCTTGCAGTTTGCTCATGATTTTGTCAATCTGCTTGTCAGTAAGTGTTTTGTGTTCGTCTTGCAACATAAAACTAACAGCATAACTCTTTTTGCCTTTTGGAAGGTTTTTGCCTTCGTAGACATCAAACAAATTCACATTTTTCAGCAACTGCTTTTCAGATTGATTTGCAATTTTATGGATATCATCAAATGAAACAGATTCATCTAATAACAAAGCAAAATCACGACGAACCTCAGGGTATTTAGGTATATCTTTAAAGGTAATTGTATTGCGTTTGGCCACTTCAAGAATGTTGTCCCAATTAAAATCGGCAAATAGTACGTCTTGCGAAATACCAAACGTTTTTAAAATCGATTTCTTTACAATTCCGTAGTCTACTAATTTAGTTTTTCCTAAACTTAAGCTTAAACCTTCACTAAACACATCATTTTTTATTGGAGACGTTCTAGCTCTAGAAATACCTAATCTACTTATTACTGCATCCACACTTCCTTTTAAGTAAAAGAAATCACTTGATTTGCTTTCGGCATTCCAACGTTCGGCATTTTTGCTTCCAGTTATTAATAATGATAAGTGTTTATGTTCTTCGCGAGTGTCATTATAATTATGATATGTTTTTCCAAACTCAAATAATTTTAAGCTTGTTTGCCTTCTATTAATATTATGAGCAATAGCTTCTAGACCAGAGAATAATAATGATTGTCTTAATACAGATAAATCTGTGCTTAGAGGATTCAACATAGTTACATTATGTTCTTCTTTTAACTGCTCACTTAATTTGGCGTAATTAGGCGTGGTTAAAGAATTAGCCATAATTTCATAAAACCCCTGAGAAACTAACTGATTACCAACTACGTTTTGCACTTTGTGATCTTCAAATCTTGAAGAATTTGAAATAGAAGCATTTAATTTTTCAGTTATACCAATATTGTTGTAACCATATACACGTAAAATTTCTTCAATAATATCGGCTTCACGTTGTACATCGTTTCTATAAGCAGGAACGGTTAATCCTAAACCAGTTTCTGTAACATTATTGATAGTGATGTCTAATGACATTAAGATACGTTTGATAATTTCGCGCGGAATTTCTTCGCCAATTAAATTTTTGGCATTTTCAAAGCTTAATCGTACTTGAAAATCTTCAATTTTAATTTTATATTCATCAATTACATCACTTGTTATTTCGCCTCCAGCAATTTCAGTAATTAATAAAGCGGCACGTTTTAAGGCATATTCTGTAATATTTGGATCGATACCTCTTTCAAATCTAAAAGAAGCGTCCGTATTTAACCCATGACGTTTAGCTGATTTTCTAATTGATACAGGATCAAAATAAGCACTCTCTAAAAAGATACTTGTGGTTTCTTTGGTAACACCAGAATGAATACCTCCAAAAACACCAGCAATACACATTGGATTTTCTTCACCATCACAAATCATTAAATCCTCGGCATGTAATTCGCGTTCTACCTCGTCAAGTGTTACAAATTTTGTTCCTGCAGGAAGTGTTTTTACAATGATTTTCTTGTTTTTAATTTTATCGGCATCAAAGGCGTGTAAAGGTTGCCCCAGTTCATGTAACACATAATTGGTAGCATCTACTACATTATTAATTGGAGATAATCCAATAGCTTTTAAACGATGTTGCAACCAACTTGGAGATTCTCCAATGTTTAATCCAGAAATAGTCACACCACAATAACGAGGAGATCTTTGTTTGTCTTGAATGTCTACATCAATTTTAAGAGCACGATTATCCACATGAAATGCACTTACCGAAGGTGTAATTAATTCAAGATGTACTTCTTGTTGAATCAATCCAGCTTTTAAATCGCGTGCAACACCAAAATGACTCATGGCATCAGCTCTATTTGGTGTCAATCCAATTTCAAAAACTTGGTCATTTTCAACATTAAAAATATCAGCAGCTAGTGTACCAACTTTAATTTTAGTATCAAGAATCATAATCCCATCGTGAGATTCTCCAAGACCAAGCTCATCTTCAGCACAAATCATTCCGTGGCTTTCTTCACCACGAATCTTACCTTTTTTAATTGTCCAAGCTTCGCCATCAGCAGTATATAAAGTCGTGCCAATAGTGGCTACAGGGACTTTTTGTCCAGCGGCAACATTGGGTGCACCACAAACAATTTGTAAAGGAGTTTCACCACCAACATCAACCGTTGTTACTTTTAATCTATCAGCATTTGGATGTTGCTCACAAGTTAGCACCTCACCAATAACAACGCCTTCTAGTCCACCTTTAACGGATTGATAGTTTTCAATACCTTCAATTTCTAAACCTAAATCTGTTAGTAATTCTCCAGTTTTTTCGGCATTCCAATCTATGTTAATGAATTGCTTTAACCAATTGTATGAAATCTTCATTTATAACCTAAATATTTATTGCGCAAAGATATAATATTCGAGCATCAATAAAAATATGGATAATCTATTTTGGCATAATAACCGTATATTAATTAGTAAATAATATTAACTTAAACATTAAACGAATGAAAACAGTATCAAAATTAATCGCTATAATATTCCTTTTGGGTTTTGTAGCTTGTAAAGACACAAAAAAGGAAGAGGAAGAAACTCTTGCTGCCATTGATGAAATTGAAACAATAGAAGGTGAGATGGAAGAGATCGCTGAAGATATTGAAAATGGAGTGAAAGATTTAGAAGAGGCTATTAAGGAACTTGAAGAGGATATTAAAGAGATAGTAAATTAATCATACAAATTCGATTAATAATACTGCCTAAATATATGGCAAACAACTATCAAAAAAAATTAAAACACAAAAACTTAAACAAATGAAACATTTAAAATATATAGTTCTTACTGCCGCTTTTTTAACTTTAGTAGGACAACAAGAAATATGTGCACAAGGCAAATCTGAAGCTGCCAAAGCAAAAGTAGAGCAAAAGAAGGAGTCTATTGAGAAAGAGATAAAAGAAGATATTAAAGAAGTAAGAGATGATAAAAGAGAAGATATGAAGGCGTTGCGTGAGCGCTTAAAGGCTGCTACGACTGATGAAGAACGTGAAGCTATTCTTGAAAAAATGAAAGAATTAAGGGGAGATGCAAAAGAGGATATAAAGGAATTGAAGGAAGATCTTGATGATGATGATAAATTGGAAAGAGAAGCCAAAGCGAAACTTAATCAAGAAGTCAAAGCAAAGGAAAACAAAGCGAAAGGAAATGCTTACGGAAAAAATAAAGGTGAATTAAAAGGTAGAGAATTTGGTTTGGCTCGTGCTGCTGAGGCGAAAGCTAAAGTTAAAAAGTATGAAGAAAGTTTTGAAAAAAATGATGAGCTTATAAAAAGAGGGAAATCTAGAATTCAGCAAGCAATGGAGCGTATTAAAAAGGCCAAGGAAGATAAGTCACTTACCGAAGACGAAATTAAAGAAAGAGAAGAGCGAATCAAAAAAGCCGAAAACAAAATAAATAGCCTTGAAGAAGCAATTAAAAAGGCTAAAGAAAAAATGAAAGAAAAGACAGAGCAATTATCAAAAATATTGGTTAAAGAAAATAATTAATTGATATAATCAATCTAAAGATAGAAGGCATTACTACGGTAATGCTTTTTTTTGTAATAAATTTGTTGTTAATTCGAGTTATTGAACAAATTATTAGGTATGAGAAATTGTTTGTGGTGCATTGTTTTGTTGTTTGTTTTTGCGTGCCAAGAAAAAGAAGCTAAAACATTAGAAATTGGTACCTATAGAGGAAATTTAATAGCACAAGATAATCAAGCAATGCCTTTTATATTTGAGGTAACGTCTAGCACGACTTTAAAAATTTATAATGCTGATGAAGTGATTGAAGTTGATGAAATATCTTATAGTAACGATTCGGTGTATATACGATTGCCTTACTTTGAAACAGTAATTGCTGCAAAATTTGATGGAAATAATTTTCACGGACAATGGATTGAAGAGGATAGGGATAGGAGTGTAGCCTTTTTTTCTGAATATGGTGTACAACAAAGATTTGATAAACCGAATACCGAAAAATACGTTGATGTTTCGGGTGTTTGGGAAATGGAGTTCAACGATTATGGAAACATTTACCCTGCAAAAGCTGTTTTAGAGCAAAACGGAAATAACGTGACAGGAAACATTAGAACACCAACAGGTGATTATCGTTTTTTGGAAGGTATTGTTGATGCAGATACGTTAAAAATTTCAACCTTTGATGGCGCACATGCTTTTTTATTTAAAGCGCATGTAACCGACTCGAGTATGGTTGGTGGGTTTTACTCAGGGAATCATTCACTCGAAACCTTTGTTGGGAAGCCAAATCCAGAATTCGAACTACCTGACGCATATACATTAACCTTTATTAACGAAGGTTATGACACGTTTAATTTTTCGTTTCCAGATTTAGAAGATAATATAGTGTCGTTTACCGATGAGAAGTTTAAAGATAAAGTGGTCTTGGTGCAAATTATGGGCTCGTATTGCCCTAATTGTTTAGATGAAACCAAATTCTACTCAAAATTCTATGAAGCGAATAAAGATAAAGGCTTAGAGATTGTAGCGTTGGCTTTTGAAAACGCAAAAACCAAAGAAAAGGCTATTAAAGGGATTACCAGAATGAAAGAACGTGTAGGTTTAAATTATGACATTTTATTAGCACAAATTGGCACGAACGATAAAGGTAAAGCGCAAGAAAAAATGCCAATGCTTAATAAAGTAGTCTCGTATCCAACCACTATTTATTTAGATAGAACAGGTAAGGTTAGAAAAATACATACAGGTTTTAATGGACCAGCTACTGGCGAGAAATATCTAAGTTTTCAAAAAGAGTTTAATGCTTTTATTGAGACGTTGTTGAGTGAGTAAGATTTTTTTGTTACGCTTATCGGTTGGTGTAAGGATAGTTGCGTGATTAAGCAACTAACTTAACAAAAATGGAACGAACCAGAGGAAAATCCACAGGATTTTCCGAGTAAGCAAGAACCAAGCAATTATTTTTACACGATGTTAGGCAAAGTATTTTATTATTCATTTGAGTTCAAATATTCATATTTTACTAAATCATCTTTGTCCAATATTTCAATTTTTTCTGTATCTTTTATAACGAAATTTTTATCTGTTATTTCAAGAACGTCATTATAATAATGGTCAGTCAAGATTATACCTTTTGATTTTTTAAGTTCGAGTAATAAACCTTTTATCACATCTTTATAAATCGGTTCAATCATTGAAAATGGTTCATCCAACATTAAGAATGTATGATTCAAGTTTCCAATAATAAGTAACTCAAGATAGCGTAATTGTCCTAAAGATAATTTCCCAATTTTTATTTTTTCAAAACTCGATACTTGTGGTGAATAAAAAATTTTGTCTTGGTCGTCTCCATTAGGAAAAAACAAAGGAATTATTTCTCTTACCACCCGTTCTTTTGGTAAAAAAGTGTCTTGCGGTAAGTAGCCTATCCTTTTCGATTGAATTACATCTTTTTGAGAAATAATTTCTGAATTTATTTTTATTAGAATTGAATCAGCTTTCACTGTTCCAAATATTAGTTTTAATAATGTAGATTTTCCAGTTCCGTTACGACCAAATATTCCAATTATCTCTCCAACTTTACAGTCAAGATTGATATTCTTTAAAATAGCTTTTTTTCCGTAAGATTTGTTAAGTTCAGTTACTTTTAATAAATCCATTTATCTGAATATCATATATATTAGAATTAATAAAAAGGAAATAACCATATTAATTAGCCACACTCTTTTTAAAAGGTCAGTTTTTGTAAATCCGAGATTGTAATATGCGTAATATTCATTTTTTCTAAAAGTCTGATAGCCCAAATAGCCTATAAAAATCCCAAATGATGAAAAAATAACAACACTCCATAAAATACCTGATGTGAAGGCAAAAATCAATGAAAAAGGAACGTTGAACATATTAATATCCAAAAAGTATTTAGAAATAGCTTTACTGTACATTTTTTGTAATAAATTCCATTTTGAATACGAGTTTCATATTTTGCCTAACTTTAATGATATGACGTCGTTTTAATGACTTATATCAGTCGATAAGCGAAGTTATAAGAAATTTCTGTAAAAGTAAATACCTTATTGGGTCTATTTATTAACAAGTTGTAATCTTAAGCATTCGTTAATTAGCAGTATACTAATAACTTGCATTGCTCTTGGTTGATGGGGTTTTGAGCTTTTTTAGCTTATATAATTCCAAATACTCTTGTATTTACTTAGTTGTTTGTATACTATATTGCCTTATTTTCTAGATTAGATAATGGATTGCTACTTAAAATACGCTTTGCATAAAAATGTACTTGTTGTAAAATTCATATCCTACTGTCTACACTATTAAAATTGCCAACTGCCGTCATATACGAATACCGAAGGATCTGTTTTCCAAATAAAGTTGCCTGTTGTAAAATTAACATGAACCATATTTTTGTCACTGTGTTAACGACAACAATATCATCTAAAAACCTATAAAGAAAATAGCCAACAAGAAATAATAATAGTGTTTGAATATTCAAGGCTAAGGTTTGTTTTAAATTTTTAAATATGGACTTAAGCGAGATAAGAAATGCACTTCCAGCTTTTTTATGCTCTCTTAAAATAAGATACTTACCATAATCAATCATTTTTAGTATAAACATAAATGGAATGGACAAAAGTATGAAGGCTATAATAAGAGCATTAAAGCTTTCAATTATATATAAGTAAGCCAATGGTGTCAAAACAATACTAATGGCTATTAAATATGGGATGAGGTTGAATAATCTCAACTTGAAAAATGAGAAACCATGTGTCTGCATTCCTTTAAGGAAAAATCCACTTTTACCTTTTTCAATTGAGTTTAACATGCCTGCATCAATAAATCCATCAATACATAAAAACAAGACAAAGAAAAAAAAGATTATTCCACCAAGGATTATAGAAAGGTATTGTGGAAAGCCATACCAGGGCATTTCATGTGATACAAAGGCTCCAAAAAAATCGTGAAATGCATTTAAATCTGAATAGTTGAACAAATCTTCATTTATTGTTCTTCCAGAAAAAAATAGGTTCATGGCGAATCTAAGAGGGACTAAACTTATATAAATCGTAAAGGATTTGAGTAAAAAAACAATTAGATGTGTTTTTATTAGATGTGTGTTTTTAGAAATTGAAGTAAGTATCATTTTTATTATTGTTAAGTATTATTTTAGAACCCTCCTAATAATTGAGCTATGTTGTGTATCCAAAATTGCCAACGATTAACAAATTTTCCTGTAGCATTAGCGATATCAACAGATTTTCCATTATTTGAATAAGTAAGATCTATAAGGACTTTGCGTTTTGGATCCAACTGAGCCTTTATTACAGGACTGTTTGAATAAAATTCTATTGTTGTATAGTTTAATTTAAAATCCCATTTAGCAGAAGTCCATACAGTACCATTTTCAAGAGAGATTTCTAGTTCTATTGGGAAGTAGCCATTACCATGGTTTTTAATATCAACACGATTGTAAAAAATAGGTTGATTGCCCGATAAATTGACATCTGGAAATTGTTGAAGACCGAGATCAATAAATTCATAATCTATCTTTTGCTGAAATATTTGATTGAGCTCATAGTCAATTGTTTTATTATCACGAAAGAACTGATCAAAAAACCATGATAGATTTGTTTCTGAGCTTTTATTCATAACTTCAAAGAAATCCTTAGGTTTTGGGTGTTTAAATTTCCATGTGTTGTAGTAAAAACGCATTCCTTTTTTAAAAGCTTCCTCTCCTAAATGCTTTTCTAACGTCCGCAACAAAGTTGCTGGTCTTGCATATGAATTTGTTCCATAGTTAGATGGTTTTTGCTTGTAGCTTTTTGTTAGAATAGACTCATTGTTTGGCTTAGTCAAATATTTAAATCGATCCCGATTTTCATTTGTGAAAGAAAAATTATCCCTATTGATATGACCACCATAATACATATCAATTATACGTTGTGTCCCATAGCTTGTCATTCCTTCGTCCATCCATGCATTTTCAAATTCATTCGAACCCAAAATGCCATAAAACATTTGATGTGCATATTCATGAATAGTTGTAGCTAAATGGACTGAAAACAAATTGTCTATAAAAAAACCATTTCTGCCTACAGTGAAGAATGTGGGGTATTCCATTCCTCCAGCTGCGTTTAAACCATTGGGAGGGTTTAAAAATGTAATAGTAGGATAGGGGTATTTACCTAAGTGCTCTTGAAAATAATCTATTGCATAGCGAAGTGCTTGAACTTGTTCTTCAACATCACTTTCATACTCTTTATTATATAGAAATCGAATAGCTATATTATTATAGCTTTCTTCGTATATTTTAAAATTAGGGTAAGCTGTCCAAGCAAAGTCGTGTACATCCTCTGCATGAAATTTAAGGGTTTTTGTGGAGTCTGTAGTTGTTTCAGACACCAATTGTCCAGTTGCTCCAATAACAAACTCTTTTGGGGTAGTTATCGCTACATTATACACCCCATAATCTGAAAAGAACTCTGTGTGAGGATGCAATTGATGACAGTTCCAACCTGTTTCTTCCAATACGCCAATTTTTGGGAACCATTGTGCAATAAGGAAAAAATCTTTTGCTATGGATGGGTCAGAATATCCTGTTTTAGAGAATAGCATGGGAAGTTTAACAGTGAATTCAATCTCAATATTGACAGTTTCGTTGGTCTTTATGGGTTTATCAAGTATTATTCTTGCTACAGTTGAATCTTGAATATTGTTGTCATCGGGTTGAATAAATTCTAAGTTGTTTAGAAATTCAGTAGCCCCAATTTTTATGGAGGTTATTTTATTAAACCCATTATAGTTTGAATCGAATTTCTTACCAACACCTCTATATTTCCCACCCGATTCTATCATATACGTTGTCCTGTCATGGGAAAAACCATTCATGTATAAATGAAACTGTAATTCATCTGTTGGTTTAGAAGTTATGTTTGTCCATTTAATAGCTTCCTTTCCTTTAAGTTTTTTTGTTGAAGGAAGTAATGTCACTTCTATATTATAATTTGCATTTCTCGGACTTAAAGGATTTGAATCAATAGATTGCTCTGACTGACCAAAGAAATTTGCTGATAGACAAAAGAGCGTAGCTAAACATAGTAATTGCTTATAAGTGTATTTCATTTCAAACTAAGTTTTAATTTAATGATTGTCCGGAATTACTCATAACTGAGTCGTCACGCTGAATTTATTTCAGGGTCTCATTTACAAAGCTTTGTTTTTCTGCTGATTATGAGATGCCGAAACGAGTTCGGCATGACGCAAATTCCAGTTATGATACAAAACGGATATTCAAATTTAATTTCTAGTCAAACATAGGTATAACTATATGTTTATGTGGGTCAACTTATAATTTGACACCTATTTGAAATGAATTAGAGGAAAAGTACTTGGTGTAATTATTCTACAAACGCCTTGGCATACTGAGAAGGTGTTTTTCCGGTACTCTTTTTAAAGTAACGATTAAAAGATGATTTAGAATTAAATCCGCAGTCATACGCCAATGCCAATAAGGTATATTGTTTGTTTTCTGGTATTTTAATTAAGCGTTTGAATTCTTTAACACGGAATGTGTTGACAAAATCATAAAAATTTTTACCTTCTTTTTCATTAATTATTTGAGATAAGTAATTGGGGTGAATATCAAGCTTTGTTGCTAAGTCATTTAAAGATAGATTCATTTCTTTATAATATTCATCTTCAGTGAATAGCTTTATTAAGTCGTTATGAACTTTCACAGCCAACTTGTCTCCAAGTCCAGAACTTAAATATTTTTCTTTTTGCTCATTATCAAGAGATTCAGCTTTAAATTTTTCTAAAACGAGTTTTTTGCCAGAAAAAATGGTTTGTTGTTGCACACCAAAAAACCCAATTAAAATAACAAACACAGAAACACCTAAGAAAATATATTGGTCATTATTGGTGAATATTACAATACACCATACAACACCTAAACCGTATGTTAAAAGCCGCAACCATTTTAAATTTATCTCTTCAATATCAGAAAATTGATTTCGAATTTTCTTTTTGTGCTTACTCAATAAAACACTTGACCATGCCACATAGATTATTCCAGATAGAAAAATCAATATTAATCCAAAATTCATAAAGTTTTCATAGCTTATCTCATCATTCTCATATAAATGCAATCTTTGTGCTGTGGAGGATTTAAAAAATAAAATAATACACATGTATCCAATAATTGACGGTGTTAAATGTAACCAAGCTACCCAGTTTCTTTTTGGGAACTGATTGGTTATGGAGGAAACATAGTAATATAAAAAAACACCATGAAGTAATGGTAGCACGTCAGGAAGACTCAATAGATAAGGAGACTTAAAAGGACTTCCTTTAAAATTAACATAGAAAAGGTACAAATGTAGAGCCATTAAAAGCATCCAGATAAACAAGAATAGGTCAGATTTAGATCTGTTTTTTTTATTTAGCAATAATGCTGATATAAATAGAGCAATACTTAAGCCAGATATATATATCATTTTTCTTGGTGGTGCCTAACTTTAATGATATAACGTCGCTTTAATGACTTATATCAGACTATAAGCGAAGTTATAAGAAATTTCTACAAAAGTAAATATATTGTTAGGCTTATTTATTAACAAGCTGTAATCTTAAACATTCGTTAATTAACAGTATGCTAACAACTTGTAGCACTTTTGTTAGATAACTTTAATCTGGTAAAAAAGTCAATTAGAAAACGAACATTATTAATGTCAGTTTATAACTCAAAGCGCTCTTGGTTGGTTGAAGCTTTGAGTTTTTTTTTGTTTATATAATTATAAATTAGTTGTTTTTTTTCAACACTAAAATTAAACCTTGATTCTTTTCTATAGTAATAGGTTTATTGATATCATAAGTTTTTAAATGTTGCAAATCTTTAATTTCAGGACTGCTTAATTGTGCTGAATTTTCATCAAAACCTAAGGCTTTCCAATCAATATTTAAAATTACTTGTTCGTTTTTATTAGACCATGAACCAATTGCGATTAAGATTTTATCATCATGAACATAGACTGTACTTTTAATATTTGGATGGTTTGTTTTTATAGGAGATCTATCCACCCAATAACCTAGCATTTCAGCATTAGCAATGTCAAATGAATCGAATAGTTCCCATAGTGCTCCTGGATTGAAATTTCCATAAACACGTGTGGTCATTCCATACACAAGGCCACGATATGGGTGACCTCCTTTTTCAAGCATTTCTCCTGTTAAACCAAAAGGAATTCCTGATACTTCAGTTAACCAATAATCTGGGTCTAAATCGTATTCAAAATATTCACCAAACCAAAGTCTAGATATATAAGGAAAATGTTCCATATATAAAAAAGCACTGTTAATAAACCCATCACGATTGTTGTATTGATTTGCTGAATGTAAATCAATCACAAACGAATCTCTATGCGTGTCAAATACACTTGCAATACGTTTTACAGTACTTCTGCTAAATGCAATGTCGTCTAAATAGAGTCCATCTATTTCTTGATTTTTTGCTAGCCAGTTAATACCTTCAATATAATAATTAGTCCATCTAGAAGTACCCTTATTTAATATTGAGGCATCATTTACTTCGGTAGCATGCCACGCAGAATGGTAATTAGATTTAAGGTGTTCTTGCATCCAACTATGGCCGCCGCCTAGACCATCGTTTAATATTTCATCACCAAGACTTTTTAGAGCAAATAACTCATGTGATTTATATGTGAGCTCTCTAATAGTATTATAAAGTTTTACACGAATACCTTTGCTATGAGCCTCATCGATATATGCTTTTTGCTTTTCAAGATTAAAGAATGGATAGTTAATGTAAGGATTAATTTCGTTAGCGTGATGCACATTTGCGATAGTTCCATTATAATTAATAACAGAATCTACAGGAACATATTTATGAACAAAGCGTGTATTAAAATGCTCTTCAGTGTCAATTAGTTTAAAAGGTGTAATTAAAAAGCGAATATTAAAATTTAAAGTGTCACCTTTTTTTATGGTTCTTGCTCCACTATAATTTTTTACCAAAACACCATCATTATTCATGGTGATATCAATACCACCTTTGCCTTCGTTATGCCAAGAAGGAGGGAGGTTTAGCGGTTTTGCTTGATAGAAATTGGTGTTTAGTGGACGCTCATAATTTTTATCTCTCAACACAAATTGAAGTCCTTTGTTGATGCCTCCTAACCAAGCACCTTCATGATGTTTGGTTACATCCCATTTCCAATTGATAGAGCTCTTTAATGAACTTCCTTTTTCACCAAGACCAAGAATATATGTTGCAGCTTCTTTTTGCATAGGAATTTGCAGATTAACGTCATTTAGATTGATGTCATTTTCAGCAGTTAATTGAATGTTATATTCTAGCATTCCATCATACTCTAGTGTTCCATTAACGCTCATCGTTAAATCGTCTGAACGGTTTGTAGCTTTCCAATTAACTGCACTTTTATGTGTTTGATTGATGGAGTAATCACTAGTAGTCCAATCTATTACTGAACCATCAGTTTTTGTAGCATTAAACTGAATAGGTTTTTTTAAAATAGGTTCTTTTTCTTTTGAAAATTTAGTCATCTCTAGAGTGAAATAAGAATCAATATTATTAGGTAAACCAAAATTGTTTAATTCTATATCACGACCTAGAATACTAAGTGTTTTATCTAATACATTTACTGGAGTAAAAGGTTTGATAATAAAATTTTCATCAGTTCCAATGGTTGAATTTAGCCAACGTAAGCGCGACATGTTTTCTGGGTGGCCATCACCATAGTTTTCTATCTTTTCTGATGACACATTTAGCTTAATATAAACCGTGTCTGCAACGCTGTTTTCGGGTTTGATTATTACACTTCCTTTGTAAATACCTTGCTTTGCAGTTTCTGGAATTTCAATGCCAAACCAAAGTGCTTGTGTCTTACCTTTTGATACTGAAACCGTCTTTTTAAAGGATTTTCCATTTAAATCAACACCACCTTTATTAAAGCATGTAATGGCTTCTTTTGAAATTTCGTTATTATCACTGTTTAAATCTGAAAAGGTAATCCCGAGATCATTCAAATCAATTTCAGGAGAAAACACACCTATTTGAAACGTGTAATATTCACCTCTTAATGCTTCGTCTGAAATACCATTTACGTTGTCAGTGTTTTTTATCCAACGAACAGGTAAATAATCAGTAAGTTTTATTGAGTTATTTCTGTATTCTGGGAATAAATAATAAGGTTGAGGATTGCTAGATATAAAACTGGAAACTTCTTCTTGAGTTGCAATAACTTCCATTGGAAAGAAACTATTAAAATTATCAATAGATTGAATACTTGATACATTGGCTTTAGGTAAATCGGCAATAGTGGTTTGTTCTATCTCATTTAGCCAAGCTTCATCGTCAGTTTGTGTTGGTGTTTTGTAATTTAATTTCGGATAATAAGAACCCGTAGATTCATGTGGAAAATAATATGCATAGTACGTTTTTGAATCTTGATTGGGTTGAAATACAATGTGTCCAAATTCATTGTTGATCTCAACAACATGCTTGTTTGTAACAATTAAGTTTGTTTTTGCATCAACAATAATGATATCTTTCGCTTCAGGATTATGATCACGTCGTCTCCATGGAATAGTCACTTGCGTTTTATCAAAATTGTCATTTTCTATTTGAATCACAGCTCTCTGGTTTCCAAAAGATTCAAATGCTTCTTTATAGATAGGATGTTCCCAGTTCCCGCTTTCGTAAACAACATCATATTTTGATGCTGTGACATCTTTGTCTCTGTAAGTGATATCACTAGTTTCCTTTTCTGTGCAAGAACATATCAGTAAAACAAATAGAACAGTTAATTTGCTTAGTTTATTCATGGTAATGGTTAGTTTAATGTTTTTATAGTCTCAAGAGCTAAATCAATATTTAATGTTTCAGAATTACTTTTAATATTTTTAAGCAAATCAACTTTTAATTTTTGAGTGTTTGCAGTATCTCCAAGTTTGTTGTTTGCTTTGGCAATGATGTAATTTTCTAGTTGTTCATCAACATCATAAGGTTTGCCAACACCTAAATTTCTTGGCCAAAATTTTGCTTTTTCGGCATAATCAATGGTTTTGTCGTATTCTTTTTGGTTATAAGCTTGCAATGCTAATTTAATGCAAACCAACGAATATATTTTTTTGCCCTCGGTAGAACCCTCAAAAGGTAGAATATTGAAATTTTCTAAGAATTTCAAAGCATTCAGATATTGTTTGTCTTGTAAAAGTGCTGAGGTGTAATTCATGCCTATGTGCGAATTTTCAGGAAATAATTTTATAAATTTCTCTCCAATTTCAATGGCTTTTGAGGTTTCATTATTAATTAAATGATTATTACTCAAGGCCAATGCTGTTCGCCAATCGTTAGGATTTAATTCTAAAGCTCTTTCAAGAAGCTCTCTTTCTTTTAATGAGGTCGTCTCAACCAACTTCAACTTTGTTAAATAAAATGCAGCAAAATCTGGTTCATTTTGGCATTGTTCAAATAATGTTGATGCTTTTTCTCTCAATCCTTTATGCCAATAAATTAGACCTAGATAGTATTTTAATTTCCAATGAGAATTTGTTTTCAGCGTAGTTTCTAAAAACTCAGATGTTTCAACACGATGTGGAAATACCATTTCAGCAGATGCCTCAAAAACACTTTTTAGATAGTTGCTTTCGTTGTTTTTGTCAAGATTAGCAAGCCAAAGATTAACAATTGGATGCTGTGGACTTTCCTTTAATACAGAGATTGCAGCTTGAGTGTCATTAAATTGAAGGTAAATTGCTGCCAATTCTAAATAGGATTCAAAAGGCAATTCATTAGTAATTCTAGTATTAAAAGTCGCTAAATCATTTAAGTTCATTAGTGCCTCTTCAAACCTCGCAAAATCTGAAAGTGGATCTAGTTTATAAATATTGTTTATAGCAGTGATTGAACTGTCTTCATCTTTTGATTGTCTACTTGCAAAGGCTTGAATCATATGAGCTATAATGTTGTTAGTGTCAGCATCAATTGCTTTGGAAGTATAATGAATTGCTTTAGTATAATTATATTCTTTTAAAAACAGTATTGCTAATTCAACAAACGAAGAGGAGCGAAGGCTTGCTGATTGTGAAGCTATCGAAAACCCAGATTTAGCATCAGTAATGTTTCCGAGTTTTTTATTAACAAGACCATATGCATAGTTTGATTCTGGATGATAAGTGTCTATGGATAAGGCTTCTTTACTATATTTTAAAGCATTTTTGTAATCCATTTGTCTATAATAAGCTAATGACAGTCTACTGTATGCTGGTATAAATCCTTCATCTTTTTCAATGCAATTATGATACTCTTTTGCAGCTTCTTCATATTGGCGCTGTTTTTCAAGCCCTAATGCTTTTGTGTAAATGCCATATGCAGAACCCCAATTAAAATCAGTTTTATGATTGATAGGTCTGTTTACTAAATAATCTTCTTGTTTTGATGAGTATTGAAGTAGGTTATCTCCAAGTTGGATATTAAAATCATCCTTTTGATTAATTGTAATTTTAGTTTTAAAAACCTCTAAAGGTTTAAGGTTTATTTCAAATTTGGTTGTTTCTCTGTTTTGTGTTATCTCTAAAGTTTCAGATAAATGCTCTAAAGCACTTACATAAATAGTTAGTGAATCCGTAGTGCTTTCAACATTAAGAACAGCATATTTAGAAGCAGCAACCATACCATTAGTGTTTTTTAACGGAAACCAAAGCTCTGTCATTACATCTGAATTGTAAGGTTGAAATTCTTTGTGCTTAAAAGGAGAAAAGGTGCTTCCGGGTGAGGCTTGATTGAATAATTTTCCTGATTGGTACTCTATATATTGTCCTTTAGTGTCAGTAAGTAAATCTTCCCAAATCATACCTTGATCAGATAATCCCCAAATCCATAGTTTTTTTCCAGGTTTTTCGTCATAATCTACATAATGACCAAATCCGAAGTCATCATCTTTCCAGTAACCGCCAAAAATATTTGAATATGAATTTAAAACATGATATGATTTATAACCACCAAAATTATTATTCTCGTATTTAGAAATATCTCTATTATTATCTATTGGCCAATTACCAGTTTCACCATTATGTCCAATAAAGTTTTTTCCAGGATATACGAATTCTAAATTCCCTGAAGCTTTAGCGGCTGCATTCATCCATTGGTAATAGCTTGTAAACTGATTGGTTGTGTTAAACCAAGACACCTTGGTTTCAAGGTAGGCTTTATTTTTTGGGAGTTTGATATCAATATTCCATCGTGTTCTTGATGGTAAATCATAAGCACCAACAATGCAAGAAACACTTCCATCACTATTTTCAATCAATTTATAATCAACAGGAGTAGAGCAAGAAGGTGCATGACCAATATCTCCAAAATTAAATTCCAATCCACCAGAAGTCCAAGGGCCTCTCATGGCAATATTTCTAAACTTGACTACATCATTATAATATAAAAACTCTTTTCCAGTAGATTTCTCAATAGCTCCCCAAACCTTACCGCCAATTTCAGGACAAACAAAAACTTTTATGTAGTCATTTTCCATAACGACCATTTTCCAAGATTGATCAATCACATTATTTGTATAACCATCAAATTTAAAATATGGATAAATGTTATTCATATCCACAACAGGACTAGGATCAGAAAAAGGATAGGTTTTAAAATTCATTAACACTTCTTTAATAGAAGCAATTCCTATAGATTCTGGACTGTTATTTTTTTTACAGCTAATCAAAAAAAAGGTACAAAAACAGAGTATTTGTATGCAAGTTTTAAGTTTCATATGGTTGGTTTAATGAGAGCTTAGAAAGCTTTTTTGTGCTAAGTTAAGTTTTTATTATGAAAATAATGAGGTGTTAAATCTTCATAAGATTACGTTAATTAACAATATTATAACAGCTACCTAAATATTGTGTAGTTAACTTAGGCATACATATGTCATCAATCTTAAGTACCGACAAGTATGTACTGTTTTTTTTTTAGCCCAATTGAAAGATTGGGCTTTTTTAATCTTCCCAAGCATCATTATAAGCATCTTTTATAGAGGATCTTAAAAAGCTATCGACACCTGTTTTATACGTGACACCTCTTGAGTTTACAATTACGGCAATTTCAATACCGTTTATTGGGAACATTTGTATTTGCGAGAGCATACCTTGTCCGCTGTTAGAAATGCTTCCATTTTTTCCGTAGTACTTTCCATGTTCTTCTCTGGAATCACCACTAAAATAAGCGTCCAGACCAAAGTAATTATCTTCTATAAGCGTTTTAGAAGCTTCGGTAATTAGATTGTCTGTATGCATGTAATAGGCATTTACAGCAGCCATTTCTACAATGGTCATAAAATAGCCTCCTCCACCAGAAATATGATCCCAATCACCATAGGTTAATCCCGAAACATTATTAACTCCGTCGTTCTTGTTGTAATATCTAGCAGGATTAGGTTGTTCTTCCGTGAAATCAATATTGTTTAAACCACATTTGTCAAATAAGGCCTTTTGCATGTACTGTTTGTAACCAGCTTGAGTCGCTTGGTCACTTTCTAGACTAACTAGTGGTGCATTAGGTAGGTTATTTTGTAAGGATGGGATTAATATTCTAAAAATGGCAAAGTTAATATTGTCGTAGTCTCTTGTTGCTGGTACAGTTACGCCATTTGCAACGGCTTGCTTAATGGCATCGTAAGATAAGGTGTTGTTAAAATCGGTATTATTCGTTTCAAAACCAGATTCATGACGCATAAGGTTAGCAAATGTTAGTTGATCTATTCCAGAACCTTGGCTCCATGAATTAGGTAAATAAGGAGCAATTTTATCATCAACATCTAAGTTGAGATCTTCAATAAGTTGCATAACAACAATTGCTGTGTAGAATTTTGTAATACTAGCAATATTTAATTCTTTAGTAGCAGTCATTGCCTCGACAGTACCATCTGGTTCTTGAATAGCGTTTCCAAATGCTCCAGTGCGAGCTAGTTGTCCATCTTTTGTTATGGCGTAGGTCCAGCCAATGGGAGCATCATTTCCCCAATTGACATAGTCTATTAAGTTTTGCTCAAATAAATCTAGATTAAATTGTGCTACTTGAGGTCCTTGTAATACAGGCTCATTGTTTTGACAGGTATAAGAAATAAGTAATAAGGAAACAAACATCCACTTATAGGTAAATGTTTTTTTAAGAATTGATTTGTGGCTAAACATGACTTTTATTTTTTTTAAAGATACTTAAAATACCTTAAATTAGGTTATTGTAGGTTTATTGGTAAGTGATGTTAACTAATATAGTTCCAAATATTCTTGAATTTACTTAGCTGTTTGTATGTGTGTAATATCTCCTTATTTTCTGGATTTGATAATGTTGGATCACTACTTAAAATACGCTTTGCATAAAAACGTGCTTGTTGTAAAATATTTTTATCTTTTATAATATCGGCTATTTTAAGGTTCAATACACCGCTTTGTTGTGTTCCCATAAGATCCCCAGGGCCACGAAGTTTTAAATCGACTTCGGCAATTTCAAAACCATCGTTGGTTCTTACCATGGTTTCTAGTCGTGTTCGACTGTCGTTACTCAATTTATAGCCAGTCATTAATATGCAATAGCTTTGTTCGGCACCACGACCAACGCGACCACGTAATTGATGTAATTGCGATAAACCAAAGCGTTCGGCACTTTCAATAACCATAACCGATGCGTTAGGTACATTTACCCCAACTTCAATAACTGTGGTAGCAACCATAATTTGTGTTTCGCCTTTTGCAAAACGTTGCATTTCGTAATCCTTATCGGCAGCTTTCATTTTTCCATGAACAATTGAAATTTGATATTCAGGTAAAGGGAAATCTCTCGATATACTTTCGTAGCCATCCATTAAATCTTTATAATCCATAGCAGAACTTTCTTGAATTAATGGATAGACAATATATACTTGCCTCCCTTTTTTTATTTCATCTCGAATAAATCCAAAAACTTGTAAGCGATTTTTATCAAATCTATGGACAGTTTTTATGTCTTTTCTGCCTGGTGGTAATTCGTCAATTACGGATATGTCTAAGTCGCCATAAACAGACATTGCTAAGGTTCTCGGAATTGGTGTAGCAGTCATTACTAAGATGTGTGGAGGAAGGGAAGCCTCACCAACCTCCCTAGAGGGGAGGCTTTTTAATTGATTCTCAATTTTTATAAGTACATTTTCTGTATCTCCAATAACCTGCTCATTGGTAAAACAGATAACATTAAAACCCAGCTCTTTTAAAATGAGTGTCCTTATTTCATCTATCTGTTTTTGTTGTTGAGCGTTATGGTAACCACCATCTATTTCAACCACTAATTTTTTTTCGATATTAACAAAATCAACAATAAACTCATCAATAATATGTTGTCGTCTAAATTTATAATCGATTTTTTTTGCCCTCAAACACTCCCATAAAATACCTTCAGCTTCAGTACTGTTTTTTTTGTTTTCCTGTTGTAAATCTTTCATCAGTTTATAAGTTGATGGTCGTGCAGTTTTATATCTATCGAGTACAGTTTTTGCGTCCTCCCTCTGGGAGGAAAGAGGAGGGCCTTTCTTCCAAAGTTTACTTCTTTGTGCTACTCCAAAACGATGTTGTTCATCAATAATTGCGAGGCCTAAATTCTTGAATTCCACCTTATCTTCAAGGAGCGCATGAGTGCCAATTAAGATGTTTAAATCGCCATTTTTTAAAGATTCATGGATTTTTTTTCTTTCTAAAGTTTTAGTTGAACCAGTTAATAGTTTTATTCTGATATTCAGATTTTTACAATATGAATTTAAACTGTTATAGTGTTGTACTGACAAAATTTCAGTAGGAGCCATTAAACATGCTTGAAAACCGTTGTCAATAGCTATGAACATTGACATTAGTGCTACTATTGTTTTTCCAGAACCCACATCACCTTGTAGTAACCGGTTCATTTGTGCGTTGCTTCCTAAATCTTGCCGAATTTCTTTAATAACTCGCTTTTGAGCGTTGGTTAATTTGAAGGGTAAATGCTCTTTAAAAAAAGTGTTAAAATAGTCACCGACTTTTGTAAATGGAAACCCTTTTATTTTTGATTTATGGATGAGGTTTTTTAAAATTAATTGTAATTGAATGTAAAACAATTCTTCAAATTTTAATCGAAATTGTGCATGTGCTAATAGCTTTTGAGATTCTGGAAAGTGCACATTAAAAAGCGCTTTCGATTTTGATAATAATTTTTGTTCTTTAATTAAGTTTTCTGATAATGTTTCTGTGAATTTTCCTTTGGTCTCCAAAAACAATTGCTGCATTATTTTTATAATTACGCGATTGGTAATTCCCTTATTGGATAATTTTTCAGTAGAAGGGTATACAGCTTGCATTGCTGAGCTTAAGTTTTTTTCATGATCTTCTAAAAGTTCCATTTCAGGATGAGGCATGCTGAATTTTCCATTAAACCAGTTAATCTTCCCAAAAACCACATATGTCGTGTTTAGTTTAATGCTCTCTCGAATCCATTTGTGACCTCTAAACCAAACCAATTCCATGCTGCCTGTATCGTCTGTAAAGTTTCCTACGAGGCGTTTTCCGCGTTTTTGTGCTATTTCTTTAAGACTTGTAATTTGACCTATTATTTGAACTTCGGCTGAGTTTTGTTGTAGCTGATTGATTTTGTAATACTGTGTTCTATCAATATATCTGTTTGGAAATAGGTTAACTAAATCTTGATATGTATGAATACCAAGCTCCTTACGCAGTAAATCTGCACGATTAGGACCAACGCCTTTTAAATAATCTATTGGTGTTTGGATGTTTGTATTCATTCAACTAAAATAATTCTTTTGTTAGTAATAGCAAGGTCAATTAGTAATTTGGTCTTAACTTTGTAGGATACAAATAATTATGAAAGCATTAGTTATATCAGGAGGAGGAAGTAAGGGCGCCTTTGCAGGAGGAGTTGCTCAATATTTAATGCAAGACCTTGGTAAAGAATATGATATGTTTTTAGGGACTTCAACAGGTAGTTTGCTTATTCCGCATTTATCATTAAATAAAATAGATAAAGTTTACGATTTATTTACCAATGTGACTCAGCGAGATATTTTTAGTGTAAGTCCTTTTATACAGAGAAAGAAAGGAGATAGAGAATATGTATCAATCGATTTTGTTAATTCCTTATGGCAATTCATTCGTAAGAAGCGTACGTTTGGAGAGAGCAAGCATTTAAAGAAAAATATAAGGCGAAATTTTACTAAGGATGAGTTTGAAACGATTATAGCTACCAAGGAAGATGTAGTAGTAACAGTATCAAACCTGTCCAAAAATAGAGTGGAGTATAAGTCTATTAATGATTGTACATATGAAGAGTTTTGCGATTGGATTTGGATTTCTTGTAATTACATTCCATTTATGTCGTTGGCAACTGTAGATGGTTTTGAATATGCAGATGGAGGTTTGGGTTGTGTAATTCCTATACGTGAGGCTATTTTACGAGGCGCAACAGAGGTTGATGCTATTGTTTTAGAGGCGGAGAGCATGGAAAAAAAGAAAGTACTTGGGAAAAACCCATTTTCATTAATGCTTGGATTGTTTGGTCACTTACTTGATCAGGTGGAGAAAAACGATATCACAATAGGTAAGTTGGCGGCAAAAAATAAGAATGTAAACTTAAATTTGTACTATACGCCTACTAGCTTGACGGAAAACTCACTAATATTTAGTAAACGACTAATGGTGAACTGGTGGAAGCAAGGGTATGAGTATGCTAAAAAGAAAGATCAAGATCCTTTGTCTAATGAGCTAAAGTGATTTAATTACCATAGTTCTCCTACTTCTTTTTTAATGAATGCTAAGGCTGCATCGCTTGGCGCTCTTTTTTCCATCATTTCGGTTAGAATAACCTCTCTAAGTTTGTCGGCAGTTCCGGTTTTTTCTAATAAACCAGCTTTTCTAATAAGTTGTATGGTGGCATTTTTTGCAGCTACAATGATGTTCCAACAATCATCAGTTACGTAGATTTGCTGTGATAAATTATGTTCAAATTCTTGTTTAATAGTTGCTACAAGTAATGATTCGTAAGTGTTTTTATCTGAGCTTGTTGGACTCACTCTTATTAGTAATTTAGCAGGTGCTATTCTTTCTAAGAATAGTGCCATACGCTCATAAGCTTGAAGTCGAATAGGTAAGGTGTTTACTTGAATGTCTTTATGGAGTAAAAAACGTCTGCGACCATCTTCGTTTTTTGTGTGCTCCTTAAAAAAATAGTAGGCAATCATTCCAGTTATTAATGCTGGAACTGCGTATAGAAATACTTCAAAAATTTTTTCAACTTCCATGTGTTATTGTTTATTTGTTGAGGCGTTAATTTATTTATAGTTATTGTAATTTTGGTAAACTGTACTTAATACTAGTTTTTTCCTCCCAAATATATGCAATCTTTTAATTCTTGCATATTTGTATAGGGGACAGATGTTTTTTCGTAGTTATATGTTTTGTTTAATTCTTCTGATAAATTATGATCGTCAACATTTACATCAATATCTTTCATTGTAAATTGGCAAGGGTGTTCATAACCAGCTGCATGTGTGATTTCTACCAATTCCTTTCTAAAAGTTTTAAAATATTGAGCAAGTCGTAAGGACTTTAATGGAATGTTAATGCCATTTTGCAACCATTTATTTTGTGTAGCAACACCACTTGGACATTTATTAGTATGACAAACTTGTGCTTGAATACAGCCAATACTCATCATAGCTTCACGTGCAACATTAATACAGTCAACTCCCATGGCAAAAGCCATGGCGGCTTTTGCAGGAAAACCTAATTTACCGCTTCCAATAAATACAATACGTTCGGTGAGTTCTCGCTTTTTGAATACTTTGTACAAATCGCTAAAGCCATATACCCAAGGAAGTGAGACATGGTCTGCAAAACTTGGAGGCGCAGCACCAGTACCACCTTCGCCGCCATCAACAGTGATAAAATCTGGGCCTTTGCCAGTTTTTAGCATAATATCGGCAAGTTCTTCCCATTCGTTAAGTTTACCAATAGCAGCTTTTATACCAACTGGAAGTCCAGTGTTTTTAGCTATATCTTCAACAAAGTCTAATAATTCCTTGACATTAGAAAATGCTGAGTGATTTGGAGGGGATAGTACATCTTTACCAACTTCAACACCACGTATATTGGCAATTTCTTGAGTAATTTTTGCTCCAGGAAGCACACCACCTTTTCCTGGTTTTGCGCCTTGAGATAGTTTTATTTCAATAGCTTTTATAAATGGGTTATTATGTACTAATTGTTTTAACTTTTCCATCGAAAAATTACCATTACTATCTCGAACACCAAAATAACCAGTTCCGAAATGGAAAATTACATCACCACCATTGCTATGATATGGGGATAAACCTCCTTCTCCAGTATTATGATAAGCACCTGCAATTTTTATACCTTTATTTAATGATTCTACAGCTTTTGCAGAAAGCGAACCAAAACTCATGGCTGAAACATTGATTATAGAAGCTGGACGATAGGGTTTTTTACGTTTATTGTAATAGCCCATAATTTTTGCACAAGGCAAAAAACTTGGATTAATTGAATTTGGGTGATTATCAGATAATCTATAAGGCATCATTGCATTATTAATAAAAATATGCTGATGCGCATAAATATCACGGTCGGTTCCAAAACCTTCATAGTTATTTTCTTTCTTTGCAGATGCGTAAATCCAACTACGTTCTATACGATTAAAAGGAAGCTCTTCTCTATTATTTGCTACAAAATATTGACGAATTTCAGGGCCGATTTTCTCAAACAAATAGCGTAAATGACCAATGATAGGGTAGTTGTGACTAATGGTATGTTTCTTTTGAAAGAAAATATCGCGTATTGCTACTAATATTAATAGTATAAGTATCCACATCCACCAAGATATTTGCGACAAAAACTCCATAATAATTTAAAATTTTATAAACGTATAACCATTGTTTTGATACTGTATTAAGGCCGTCATAGCTGATAAAGCAAACTTTACATTTGGATTAGCATTATCTTTTGTGATGCCTCTAAAAGAAGCAGTTTGCCCACAAATAATAATATCTGCTCCAGCTTTAGTAAGCTCATTTATTAATTCCAAATTCGGGTTGTCAACGCCATACTTCTCTTTATAGGCTTTATTATTTAATACATCTTGCCATGCACCACCATGAATTGTCATAGCAACTTTTAGCTGTTCTTTTTTCATACCTTCATTAGCATGCATATTTAAAAAACGAGCTGCCGTAACAATATTTTTATTTATAATACTTCTATCTGTCGATGATTGAGATACATCAAAAATCACTTTAAACTCTTTAGAAATGTCTGTCTTAATATCAAGAGTTTCTATAGTAAAAGTCTCACCAAAATTTTTAATAATTTTTCCTTCTAAACGTTCGTTTTGAGATAATAAAGAAAAGCAAGTTAAGGTAAATAGGTAAAGAGTAAATAGGAATTTTTTCATATTAATTAGTTAAGAGCGTTAAAGATATTTAAATTTTTAAGAAACCTAGTTGGCACAAATGTAATTGTTTATAATTATTGGTAAAATCATTAAGAAATCAAAGTAACATTGGCTAAATTCACGCTTTAAAAAAAACAAATTTGGAGACGTATTTAAGTCAATTAAATGAAGCGCAATTAGCACCAACTTTACAAAAGGATGGTCCTATGATTGTGATTGCTGGAGCTGGTTCTGGAAAAACAAGAGTACTTACTTACCGGATTGCTTATCTAATGAGTCAAGGTGTTGATGCGTTTAATATTTTGGCGTTGACTTTTACCAATAAGGCAGCTAAAGAAATGAAAGGCAGAATCGCTGAGATAGTTGGTGATGGTGAAGCTAAAAACCTATGGATGGGAACGTTTCACTCTGTTTTTGCTAAAATTTTACGTTTTGAAGGGCATCATTTAGGGTTTCCTAGTAATTTCACTATATACGATACACAAGATTCTCAAAAATTGTTGGGCTCAATAATTAAAGAAATGGGCTTAGAGAAAGATATCTATAAAACCAAGCAGGTTTATAGCAGGATATCTTCTTATAAAAACAGCTTAATAACGGTTAAAGCATATTTTAAAAACCCAGAGCTCATGGAAGCTGATGCTGCGACAAGACGTCCAAAAATGGGAGAGATTTATGCAGAATATGTTGACCGTTGTTTTAAAGCTGGCGCCATGGATTTTGATGATTTGTTGCTAAGAACTAACGAGTTGCTAACCCGCTTTCCTAATGTTTTAGCACAGTATCAAGATAAGTTCCGTTATATTCTTGTCGATGAGTACCAAGATACAAACCACTCGCAATATTTAATAGTTCGTGCTTTGGCAGATCGTTTTCAAAATATATGTGTGGTTGGTGATGACGCCCAAAGTATTTATGCGTTTCGTGGCGCTAATATTAATAATATTTTGAATTTTCAAAAGGATTATGATGATGTGAAACTCTACCGCCTAGAGCAAAACTATCGCTCGACCAAAAACATTGTAGGCGCAGCAAACTCAGTGATTGAACATAATAAAACCAAGTTAGATAAGGTAGTTTGGACTTCTAATGAAGAAGGTAATAAAGTTAAAGTACATCGTTCGTTAACCGATGGAGATGAAGGCCGTTATGTAGCAAGTACCATTTGGGAAGAAAAAATGAATAACCAATTGCATAATAACGATTTTGCAGTGCTTTATCGAACAAATGCACAATCACGTGCTATTGAAGATGCTTTGCGAAAACGAGACATCCCTTATCGTATTTATGGAGGCTTATCATTTTACCAGCGTAAAGAAATTAAAGACGTTACTGCATATTTGCGTTTGGTTTTAAATCCTGCAGATGAAGAAGCACTAAAACGTGTTATTAATTTCCCAGCACGTGGTATTGGGCAAACTACTATTGATAGACTAGTTGTTGCTGCAAATAATTATAAGAAAACCATTTTTGAAGTTTTAAAGAATCTTGATACGATAGATATTAGTATTAATAGCGGAACAAAAAATAAACTAAAAGATTTTGTGACGCTTATTGAAAGTTTTCAAGTAATGAATCAAACGGCAAATGCTTTTGATTTAGCTGAACACGTAACTAAAACAAGCGGATTAATACGAGAATTTAACAAAGACGGTACTCCCGAGGGCATTACGCGATTGGAAAATGTACAAGAGCTTTTAAATGGTATCAAAGATTTTGTTGAAGGGCAAATGGAGCTAGCTGATGCTGGAGATTCTTTAGCAGAATTTTTGGAAGATGTGGCATTAGCAACAGATTTAGATGGTGACAAAGGAGATCCAAATCACGTAGCTTTAATGACTATTCATTTGGCAAAGGGATTGGAATTTAATCATGTGTTTATTGTTGGTTTAGAGGAAGATTTGTTTCCAAGTGCTATGAGCATGAATACACGTAGCGAATTAGAAGAGGAGCGACGTTTGTTTTATGTGGCTTTAACTAGAGCCGAAAAACAAGCCTATTTAACCTATGCATTGTCACGTTACCGTTGGGGAAAATTAATTGACTCAGAGCCTAGTAGATTTATTGAAGAAATTGAAGATGAATTTTTAGATATTATTATTCCTATTGAAGAACGACGCATCAACCCAATGTTGTCAGCAGATATATTTGGAGATGTTGAGCCTAATAAAATTAGGTTTAAGCCACCAAAAAAGTATGAGCCTAAAAGAAAAAGTAATATAAAACCAAAACCTGAGGGGATTAAAATAAATACACCTAAGAACTTTAAAAAAATAACGAGCTCTAATGAAAACACTAATTTGTTTGACAGCAAATTAGTAGTAGGGAATATAGTAAAACATTTACGATTTGGAAAAGGTGAAGTCCTTAAAATAGAAGGTGTAGGTTCGGATATGAAAGCAGAAATAAACTTCCAAAATGGAGGGATAAAAAAATTACTACTTCGCTTTGCTAAATTAGATATTATTGGATAGAAACGCAATCGCCATTATTTTTGAATTTGTAACAAAACACTTTGAATACCATTATTGCTTACTAAAAATGAAGATCACAATTACATCCTTAGTTTTTATATTCTTTATGGTAATAGTGAGTCATGGACAACAAAGCTATTCTTATACTCAGCCTAAGGATCTTAACGATGGATGGAAAACAGTAAATCTGCGTTCAGAACACTTTGATTCGACAAAAATATATCAATTGTTCAATCAACTTAAAGAAGCTAAGCATAAGCTCAAAAGTATTTTAGTGGTAAAAAATGGGCAAATCATTCTTGAGGAATATTTTAATGAACATGCTGTTGATAAACAGCACGATCTTCGTTCTACCACAAAAAGTATACGTTCTGTTTTAATTGGAATTGCCATAGATAAAGGTTTTATAGGCAGTGTTGACGACCCAATTACAAAATACCTTAAAAACCCTATATTTAGCAAAAACTTGGATAAAAGAAAAGAAAAAATCACGATTAGACATCTTTTAACTATGTCATCTGGACTAGATTGCAACGATTGGGATCAAAAATCTGAAGGGCAAGAAGATAAAGTTTATAGGAAAAAGGATTGGATTCAATATACATTAGATTTACCAATGGTAAATGAACCAGGGTTGGTTTCCAATTATTGTTCAATGGGAGCTGTACTAATTGCCGAAATAATTACTCAAGCATCAGGAATAACAATCGATAAATTTGCTGAACACTATTTATTCAACTCATTAGGTATTGACAATGTTGGTTGGGATCATACAAGCAATAAAAATGTTATTCCATCAGGAAAACGATTGTATATGACCACACGAGATATGGCTAAAATAGGTCAACTAATGCTAAACAAAGGCATATGGAATAAACAGCAGGTAGTTTCTGAATGTTGGATTGAAGAATCCACAACCCCAAAAACAAAAATCACTGACATTGATTATGGGTTTTTATGGTGGAATATTCCCTTTAGAGTAAACGAAAAAACTATAACTTCTATAGTTGCTACAGGAAATGGAGGACAGTATATTATGATTTTTCCATCAGAAAGCATTGTTGCAATATTTAATGGAGAAGCATACAATTCGCAAGAGGAGAAATTACCTTTTGCTATAATTAATAATGTGATTTTGCCAACGTTTATGGATTTAGACTAATTAAAGCAAAGTCAGAAAATACATGTTTTTTTAAACTTATTTATGTTTGTTTGCCTTTAAGTCAACGCATTATTTTATTCCAAATGCGTTTGCGTAAAAGCCTTTAACTTTAGCACTGTGTCTAATAAATCAGTGCCAACCCAACCATGTCCAGCATCTGGATATAAAGTAAATTCGTGAGTTACGCCAAGTGTAGTTAGCTCATCTCTTAAAGCAGTTCCTTGAGTAATAGGTACAAGAGGGTCTTGTCCACCATAAAATAATATGGTTGGAGGTGCGGAAGCTGTTACTTGATGCAACGGACTTACTTCTTCTAAAAATTCGGTAGTTGGATCAATTCCAAATAAATCAATTAATTCTTGTAATGTTGCATTGGCATTGTTTAAATATGCAGGATCTGTAAAATTTGTTGGGCCAACAACGCTACAAACCATTTTTACATCATTATCAGTATCAAATGCATAACTCCATAATAATGATAAATGTCCACCAGCACTTACACCAATAAATCCAAAATCATCATCTATTGTATAATTATCTTTGTTTTCTTTTAAATGATTAATCACAGATGTTATATCGTTTATTTGCATTGGATATGGATTGTTGTCATCATCTGCTAACCTATAATTCATATTTACCACTGCTAAATTTGGATGTTCCTGTCTTACATAATTTTTAAATAAATTCATGTCACTTTTGTCACCACCAGACCATCCACCACCATGCACAAGAATCATTACTTTTGTACTATTCTCTCTATCTGCAGGTAAGTATATATCAAATGTTTGTTTGGCATCATTTCCATAAGCGACATCGAGTTCTTGATAGTATCTTGTAGGATCTAAAGTGTTGGTATTTGGAATAGTATTATCATCGTTTAATGAGCATGCAAATAGTATAAATGTGCAAATAACACTCAACAATGTAGATTTTGGAGTATTCATATTTAAATAATTAGTTTATTTGTATAACACTTTTAGCAAGATAATGAATATGGCAGATTTTGTAAAAATTTATGAAGATAATCCTAATCCAAAAGAAATAGCAAAAGTGGTTGCTGTTTTAAAAAAAGGAGGATTAATCATTTACCCTACGGATACCGTGTATGGTTTGGGCTGCGATATTACTAACAATAAAGCATTGGAGCGTGTTGCTAGAATTAAAGGAGTTAAATTAGAAAAGGCTAACTTTTCGTTTGTGTGTCATGATTTAAGTAACTTAAGTGATTATGTAAAGCAAATAGATACAACTACTTTTAAAGTCTTAAAGCGTGCGCTACCTGGACCTTACACATTTGTACTACCTGGAGCAAAAAGTTTACCAAATGCATTTAAAAAGAAGAAAACGGTAGGTATTAGAATTCCAAATAATAACATAGCATTGGAAATTGTTAAGCAATTAGGTAATCCAATTATTTCTACATCTATTTATGATGAAGATGAAATTTTGGAGTATACTACCGATCCTGAATTGATTTTTGAAAAATGGGATAACCTAGTGGATTTGGTTATTGATGGTGGTTATGGAGATAATGAACCATCTACAATAATTGATTTTTCATTTGGTGAACCAGAAGTAATTAGAGAAGGTAAAGGAAGCTTAGATATCCTTTAATTTAAAACTTATTTATTGTTGAGTTTATCTAGAATTTCAACATTTTGATTTATTATAATATTTAACTTATCATCACTAGTTAAGTACTTCTTACGCTCCTCGTTTACAACATTTTCAGTGAATTTTGATTCTCCAAAAACTAAATAATTAATATCTATATCTAGTTTGCTAACTATTTGCCTAATAATATCTAAACTAGGCTCTGGATATTTGCCATTACGATTTTCTATGGAAAATAGTCGAGTTAATTTATAAGAAGGCTTTATATCGACCATCCTACAAAATTTAGACGAATTATCATCAGCATACTTCTCTACTAATTTTTTTATTCGCTTATTAATTTCTGGTAACTCCATGTTTTAAGCAGGTTCAGACTTAACTGTACTAATAAATAAGAAAATAATTACTAAAATGTTAGTATATTATCTAATATTTTAGTAATTTTATTTTCAACTATTCATCATTAATATATCACAAATATATCATAAAAATATCAATAAGTAAATAATGCATCTATGATTACCAAATCTCAAAAGGAAAAGCTGCAAGAGCATTTAAAAAAGGATTGGATTCCCGAGGTTCTTGAAGAATTAAAAAACAACAATATTGTATCCTCAAGAGGAACCTTTTATAGTGAGAGTATGGTTAGGATGGTATTTACTGGAAAAATTAATCATAAAGAGATAGAACTAATAATTTTTAAAGTGTATAAAAAACGTAAGCTAGCTTTTGAAGCTTATGAAAAGGAAAAAGACCAGATTTTATTTATAAAATATGAAGAAGAATAAGCTTTTTAATTATATAATATTTATACTTTTTATTATGCTATTATTATTTACGCTGATGCTAAATATTTATATGAGTTACTAATAAGTAATATTTATTAAATCGTGATAGTTAATTCTTGTTGTTACAAATAGAGATATAGATGCATCTTACAACTTGCTATTAATCTCTGTTTTAAATCTATTCATGATTTTTTAGCCTGTTGCTCATACATTACCTAAGGACTAGTATGAGTTAACAGGCATTTTTTGCAAATAAAAAAAGCTCAACTATTAAGTTGAGCTTTTATATTTATATATATATAGAAATGATTAGCTTCCAGAAAGAGTTTTCATTTCTTTTTCTATCATGTCGTAAAACTGATCAATTTTTGGCATTACAACAATACGAGTACGTCTATTTTTTGCTCTATTTTCAGCAGTATCATTATCAACTAAAGGCACATGGTAACTTCTACCAGCTGCTATTAATCGAGTAGAGTTAACACCTAAATCTTCTAATACTCTAATAATAGATGTAGAACGCTTAACACTTAAATCCCAGTTGTCTAATAGTATACCATTACTTTTGTAAGATTGACTATCAGTATGTCCTTCAACCATACATTCAAAATCTGGCTTACCATTAACTACTTTAGCAACTTTAGCTAAAACGTCTTTTGCGTTTGAGGTTACTACATAGCTTCCACTTTTAAATAATAACTTATCTGAAATAGAAATAAATACCACTCCTTTTTCAACATTTATTTCAATATCTGGATCGTTTATTCCAACTTCACGTTTTAAACTTGTTACTAAAGCTAGCGTAACACTATCTTTTTTGTTTAACGCATCCTGTAAACGAGTAATTTTAAGATCTTTCTCTTTAATGCTTTCTAAAGTTCTTTCAACATTATCTGCTCCTTTTGCAGTAAGCATCGTTAAGTCTTTATTACTTTGTATTAGGCTTTCGTTATTTTTTCTCATGTCCGCAAGCTGATCTTTTAAAGCATCTGCTCGTGCATTAGCAGCAGCAGCATCAGATAGACATGCATTTAATTTAACGGTTGCAGTGTTTAATAGGTCTTGCGTTTCTTGTTGTTTTGCCTCCAATGCAGCATATTCTTTTTTAGATACGCATGAGCTTAAAACAAGCATAGCAGTAAGACTTAACAATAAAATTTTCTTCATGATGTGTTGTTAATTAATTTATATTCGACGAATATCACAAAATTATGTAAAAAAGAACAAATAAATGTGGTATTAACAAAACTTTTGCTAACGAAGTTATAAACTTTTAAAATATCGCTTTTTACTAATAAAATATGACCAAACGATACTCTTTTGAGTATAGTATTTCTGCATTTTTTTTTGAGATTTCCTTTGGGTTTTTAGGATGCTTAAATGATTATAAAATGAAAAGTGTGCTTTAAAAATTGCGAGGGTGTGTTTGGGTTTTAATTCGAATAAAAATTTAACACCAGCTATACCATCTAAAATAAGCCTAATAAGAACTAAGTAAAAAACACTGCCTGAGGCATTTTTTACAAGCGTAAATAAACTATTTCTAAAATTTAAGTAAGTTTTTTTAGGACTTGTGTTGCTAAGTGTAGCTCCTCCAACATGGTAGATAATTGAGTTACCAACATATTTGATGTTATATCCTAAGTTTTTAGTTTGCCAACAGAAATCAATTTCTTCCATGTGAGCAAAAAAGGTTTCATCAAAGCCTCCTAATGTTTTGTAAACGTTACTTCTTACAAATAAGCAAGCACCTGAAGCCCAAAAGATATTTATAGTATCATTATATTGACCTTGATCTTTCTCTATAGTGTTAAAAATTCGTCCACGACAATACGGATAACCAAATTTATCTACAAATCCACCAGCTGCTCCTGCATATTCAAAATAATCTTTGTTTTTTTGGTCTAGAATTTTTGGTTGGATAATGGCAGTATTTGGCTCATTAATAAACGTTTTTTGAATTGGTAACAACCAGTTTTTAGTTACTTCAACATCACTGTTCAACAAACAGAACACATCTGCCTTAACATGTCTTAACGCATCATTATAACCTTTAGCATAGCCACCATTAGTGCTATTTTGAATTATTTTTATTTGAGGAAAATGAGTTTTAAGAAACGAAGCCGAATCATCACTAGAAGCATTATCTGCTACATAAATATCTGCTTCAGAGGAAAATGATATTACCGAAGGCAAAAATTGTTCTAACAATGCCTTTCCGTTCCAGTTTAATATGACTATTGCTATTTTCACAGTTGGTATTCAGGAATATCCTTTAAAAATTGATAGCGTTCTTCATCAAAATCGATACTACAATAATAATGATTTAATCCGTTTGTAACCATTAAATATGTGGCATTTAGTGCCAAATTGTATCGTGCAATTTGGTCGAAAGCACTTTGATTAATGGTAATTTTAGGTGCTTTACATTCTACAATTAAGTGTATAGAACCATCGCTATTAAAAATAACGATGTCGTATCGTTTTTTAAGATTATTTATTTTTAACTCTTTCTCGACATTAATTAAAGACTTTGGATACTTCTTTTCATTAATAAGAAACTGCACACAATGTTGTCGAACCCATTCTTCAGGCTGTAAAACCACAAATTTTTTGCGGATCTCATCAAAAATATAAGGTTTATTTTCGCTATTTTTGAATCGGAAGGTATATGTGGGAAAATCTAATTTTTGCACAACACAAATTTATAATTATAATGTCACTTCGAGTGATTTTCAAAGAAAATTTTATCGAGAAATTCTCGAGATTCTGGGACGCAACTCGAACTGACTAAATTCATCATATTAATTGCTTTGGACGAAGTTAAACAGCTAGTAAACGATATTAAAAATGGCAATTTAAGGCCTATTTATTTCCTAATGGGAGAGGAGGCTTATTATATTGATAAGATTTCTGATTTTATTGAAGATAATGTACTTGCTGAAGAGGAGAAAGGATTTAACCAAATGGTGTTGTATGGTCGTGATGTAACGATTGATGATATTGTAGGAAACGCCAAACGGTATCCAATGATGGCTGAGCGTCAAGTAGTGATTGTAAAAGAGGCGCAAGACCTATCACGTAGTATTGAGAAACTAGCTTCTTATGCCGAAAACCCACAACCAACAACAGTTTTAGTGGTAAATTATAAGTATAAAAAAATTGACAAACGCAAGGCTTTATATAAGGCTATTAACAAAGTTGGTGTTGTTTATGAAAGCAAGAAATTATACGAAAACCAGGTAGCCGATTGGATACGTCGTGTATTGTCATCTAAAGGTTATAGCATTTCCCCAAAAGCTGCACAGATGTTGGTGGAATTTTTAGGAACCGATTTAAGTAAGATAAATAATGAGTTGGAAAAGCTGCAGCTTGTAATACCAAAAGACACTCAAATTTCGCCAGAGCTTATTGAGGAGAATATAGGCATTTCTAAAGACTATAATAATTTTGAGTTACGTAAGGCAGTAGGTGAGAGGGACGTTGTTAAGGTGCACAAAATCATCAACTATTTTGCCGATAACCCAAAGGATAATCCAATGGTAGTGACTGTATCATTGTTATTTAGTTTTTTCGCTCAGTTACTGCATTTACACGGTTTGAATGATAAATCGCCTAGAAATATCGCGTCTAAGCTTCGCGTAAATCCTTATTTTGTTAATGAGTATACCAATGCAGCTCGTAACTATCCAATGAAGCAGGTTAGTAAAGTAATAGCCACCTTGCGTGAATTTGATGTTAAAAGTAAGGGTGTTGGTGCTAATGCGGTACCACAAGGTGATTTACTAAAAGAGTTGATGGTTAGGATTATGAGTTGATTTCGGTTTTATATTTCCATTTCGACCATTTCTGCTCTTGCTCCAAATCTGATAGGTAGAATACTTGTTCCAATACCTTTTGATATATACATTTTCGGTTCAGATTCTTTATACCAGCCTTTTAAGTATTCTCCACTTCCTTGTGGTTTGAATGGGACAACTCCTAAAAAAGTAATTTGTCCTCCGTGTGTATGACCAGAAAGGACTAAGTCAATATTTAAACTTCCTTTTTGTTTAGCAATTATATCTCTATACTCAGGACAATGGGATAAGACAATATTTGTGTTGCTTTGTTTTAAGTTTTTGACTGCTTTCTCAAAATCAGAATTTCCACCAACTAAATCGTCAATTCCAATTATTGATATTTCGCGATTTCTAATTGAGATAGTTCTATTTTCATTTATTAGTAATTCACAATTATTGCTTGAATAAACTTTTTCAAGCTCGATTAGATTTACATTTCCCCAATATTCCCAATTACCAGTGATAGCATATTTTTTGATGGATTTGTCTATCAATTTAAGAAAATCATTAAATGGTGCTATATTTTCTGTTTTATCAACAGAATCGCCGGTAATAAATACTAAGTCAGGTTTTATTAAATTTATTTTTTTTGCTATCGATTTGTGAAAATATCTCAGTTGGTTAAAATGTAGATCAGAAATTTGAATGATCTTTATTTTGTTTTCATTCGATTTTGAAATATCGAAATAATTCCAGTCAACAACATATTTTTCAAACCAAAGCGAATCTAAAAAAAAACAATCCAATTGAGGCTAAAATGCCTCTCTTAATAAATTTTCTTCTTGTTATGTTAGCCATTTACTAAATTAAATGGAAATATTTTCAGTGTTTATTTCCTGTCAAACGAATACTTTCCAGGACCTGCAAAAAATATTGTAATAAATACTACTAAGTAAAGTAATGCTTTTTCTTGCCTTTCTATTGGGTCATTTAGATGCACAAAAAAGAACGCTACTAGCATTACCCCAATTGGAAATAGTGTTGCAAGTTTGGTTCTTAAACCAATTATTATAAAAATTGGTGCAATGACTTCCCCAATAATGGCTAATGTAAGCGAAGTAGGAGCTCCTACACCTAATGGATCTGGAAACTCAATAGTATCTGCAAATAAATTTTTAACTTTTGGGATTCCATGGGTAAGCATTAAAGCAGATGCTCCAATACGTAAAATAGCTAAGGCTAAGTCGGTAAAATTCTTTTTTAACATGGTTTAGTTAGTTTAATGACTTTAAAAAGTCCGATTTATAAGTTTGACCAATTGGAACAGTTTTGTCTCCAATAGTAATTACATTTCCTGCTAAGCTATTCATTTTTTTTAAATTAATCGCAAACGATTTATGACAGCGTACAAATTGTTTAGGTAACTGTTTTAAAATATTTGTAAATGTACTATTTGTTAATATATAGTTTTCTACTTGATGTATTTTTACATAATCACCAAAAGCTTCTACATACAAAATGTCGTCTGGAGCAACTTTATGCAGTACTTTATTAGATTTAAAAATTAAAAATTCTTCAACATCATTTTTTATGCTATTTGTGCGTTTTTCGACTACTTTGTTTACTGCAGTTAAAAAGCGTTCAAAAGAAAAAGGTTTTAGTAAATAGTCTATAGCATTAACCTCAAATCCTTCAATAGCATATTGTGAATAAGCAGTTGTGAAAATTACATCAGGTGGATGTTGTAAAGATTTATAGAAACTTAAGCCAGAAATTTTAGGCATGTTAATGTCAAGAAACAAAAGATCTATTGAGGTAGTATTACTTAAAAGAGTATTAGCTTCAATAGCATTGTTACAAGTAGTGACAAGCTTTAAAAAAGGAACATCTGCTATGAAGCTTTTTAGAACGGTTTGTGATGAAGGCTCATCATCTATAATAATGCAATTAATAGTCATGGTTTAAAATAGCTAAGGTTACTGCAAAGGTATTTTTTGTTTTGGTTATCTCTAGGCTATGCGATTCTGGATACACAATTTCCAAATTCTTTTTAATATTTTCTAATCCAACACCAGATGGCTCTTGATTTTCTATAGATTCTTTAAAAAGGTTATTTTCTATACGGAATGTAAAATCATTTCCTTTTTGATTGATGTTTATATTTATAAAAGTATCACTTAAATCACCTTTAATTCCGTGTTTAAAACTGTTTTCAAATAAAGGTAGCAACAACATAGGATAAATTGTAAATACTTCGTTTTCAACTTCAATATCTGTATTGATATTTGTAAAGCCATGTACACGATGTTTTTGAAAAGCTATGTAATTTTTTAAAAGCGTTATTTCGTCTTTAAGCGTTACTTTTTCCGTGTCGGAATCATAAATCACATATCTTAAAATATCCGACAACTGAACAATAGCATCTTTTACACCATCTTTTTTTTCAATAGTCAATGCATAAATCACATTGAGTGAGTTAAATAAAAAATGAGGATTGATTTGCGAACGCAACGATATTAGCTGTAACTGTATCTGTTTATTTTGAAGCTTTAATAGCTTGTTTTCATTTTCATTAAAGTAAAACCAATCTTCTGATAATTTAATAAGTGTAGTGCCAACTAAAAATATACTAAAAATGACTACGAGATTAGTATTTGAATGGTACGAAATAAAAAAATAATTTGGAAAAAGCTGATCTATAATAGGTTGAAACAAATGCAAGTGTAATTGTGTAAATACAATTAAGTTAAGGGCAAACACTATTAAGTAGCCTATGTACTTTTCTTTCTTTAATAGCTTAGGAATAAATAGATAAAGATTAACTACTACTGGAATAGCTACTGAAGTAATAAAACAAATTGTATAGATGTAATCAACTTTAATAGGTTTTTGTCCTTTAGAAAAAATAAAAAGGACAATAACAAACGCACAAAACCACAGTACCAAATTGAATAAAAATGGTCTGTGGTTATTGAGTTTTTTTAGATATGGATTAAGGTTGAGCATTTACTTTTGTTAAGATAAACTTTTCGGACGATTCCCATTTATTTTCAATATTAGAATTTAGATACTTTTTTAAAAATCCATATAGTTCCTCAGACGATGCAGTTAAAACAAAAGACTCTTCAAGGCCAATAAGCTCATGCTTTAATTTTAATTGATCTTTTTCGAATAAATCTTTAAGCCTGCCTTCATCAAGCCAAGTAAGTTTAAGTGTGTTATTCTCTGTTTCATCTACTTTTGCAACAGAGTGAGTGTTAAGCAAATGTTGACTAGTTAAATCGTTGGTTATAGTTTCGTAGTCAAAAGGAATGAAATCCATAAATAATTGATTTTCAATTTTAAAAGGCATAGCTAAAAAACTTGATTCTTTATCTTTTTTTGTAAGGGTTATAAAGTAGCCTGCTTTATATTTTTCAAAAATTACTTTGTCTTCATCTGTTACTTTAGACAAATCTTTGTTTTCTTCTAAAAACACTTCTTTAAAAGAGACAACTTCCCAAGTTCTTTCTCCTTTATCTATCCATTTTCCGGTAAAAGATTCTTGATATGCAATTGATTCGGGAGTGTAGAATGGTTGTAATGATTTTACAATACACGAGTTTAGTAATACTAAACAACAAATTAAAATTCCAGTTTTAAGTTTCATGAGTTTTGTTTTATAAATGTATCGGCAAAGCAATACTAATGTAATACATAAATCAACTTATTTCGTCAAACACAATCTAACTCATGTCAAACAAGTTTTGTTATCCTTTTAGGAGGTTTATACTCACGGTAGCTAACTCGTTATTTGGAAACTTTGTATAGTAACGATCATCAGGAAATAAGCCAGCTTCTTTTGCTATCTGATTAAAAACCTCTATTTCTAATATATACTGATCAGAGTAGCCATGTGTTGCATCATAGGCTGTTGCAGCTGTTTTTCCCAAATGTTTGGCGGCTAATTCTGGAGGTACTGTATGAAGTTCAATAATTAATAAGCCAAACTTTTCTACAAATGGCTTCCATTTTTCTAGATGTTCTTTTAATGAAGCTTCTACCATATTGTTGGGAAGACGTTTTCCTAAAGAAGCATATGCACCTGATGAATTACTAGATTTTTGTATAGGATTATTTGGTGACTTCCAAATACGATTATGGTCTAAAAATGTACGAACATTTAAAAGGTCTTTTAAATCAATATTATAATCCTCTTTGAGATCTTTTGCTAATAAATCAGGCCGTCCAATATCTCCCCAGATTACTTTTGCCCAAATATCTGCTTTAATAAGATTCGCTCTAGTAACTTTTAATGCTGCTTGATTAAAATCTGCCCCAACCAATAACAAAGGATGCTCTTCTAATAATTTGCCTCTTAACGTTTGGTGTTCAATAACATCAAAAATATGTTGTATAAAGGCACCATTACCACAACCCATATCTAAAATACCTTTGGGTTGTTCGTCTATAGGTTTATTAAATAATTCTATTATAATTGCATCAATCACTTTAAAATAGGTTGAATGTGCGCCTCCGCTTCCCCAAACATTCATCTCGCGATGCACGTGTTTTTCGGGTTCGCTTGCAGAGTTTGCTTTTAATATTAACGGATTACCAAATATGAGTTGGTCCAATTGAGCGAATGTAGGTAAATAGGAGACTGTTACTCCATAAGCACTAGCACGCTTTGCAAAGAACAGACCTTTATCTGTAAATTGATAGGTGTCTTTCTTTTTGTTGAACCATCCTAAATAGGCAAAAAAGTCTAATATTTTTTTAAAACTTTCTGGATTTTTATGATACTCTTGTGCTCTAAATGAAGCTTCCATGAAATATTTATGAAACAAACCATTAACGCCTAACATTACAATAACTGGTGCAATTATAACGCCTTCAATGTGCATTAATACCTGATGTTCAATTGAGTTTTCTTTAATGGTTTCTAATCCAAAATTTGTTTTATACTCATTAAATATTCTTTCTAAAGCACTAAAAGCGTCAGGTCCAATTCGCTCTTCTGGAAATTTAATAGAATAGGAGATTAGGTTTACAGCATCTTTGTATAATTTTACTAACCCAAAAGCTTTTTCACTATTGCTATTTGTAAAATAAGTTATACTATCTGTATTGTTGTTAATAGTTTTATCTAACCAGCCTTGAGAGCATAATATTCTTAGTGCTATATTAAGGTAACCTTCATTTGTGTTGAATTTCTCTGTTAACTCAGATAGACTAGTCTTTTTTTGCTGAAGTAAATATGTAAGAACGCCTTTTTTACTTAATGAATATGCAGTAGTGGCAGTAGCAATTCCATCTAGGTGACGAAAAATTACTGCTCTAAGTTGTTCCTTGTCGTATTTTGAAAGCATATCACTACTAATATACTTTAAATATTGAAAAAGAAATTACTCCTGTTTGATAATTGTGATTGTTGCTTTGAGCTTATTTAACGCAATTTTGGATAATCTTCAGGGTTTACCTCATGCATCACATTGTAAACAGCTTCAAACATATCTTCTAAAGATGGTTTTGAGAAATAATCACCATCAGTTCCATAAGCTGGCCTGTGCTCTTTTGCAGTCAATGTTTTTGGCTGACTATCGAGATGTAGATAGCCTTTTTGGGCATTCATAATTTTATCTAAGATATAGGCTGAAGCTCCTCCAGGAACATCTTCATCAATAATCATTAAACGATTAGTTTTTTCAAGGCTTTTTGAAATATCGTGAGTTATATCAAAAGGAATTAACGATTGTACGTCAATAACTTCGGCATCTATTCCTACTTCTAATAACTCTTTAGCAGCTTGTTCCACCATTCTTAAAGTAGACCCATAGGATACTAAAGTAATATCTGCTCCTTCTTTTACAGTTTCAACAACGCCAACGGGTGTTTTGAATTCACCTATATTGTTAGGCATCTTTTCTTTTAGTCTGTAGCCATTTAAACACTCAACGATAAGCGCTGGTTGATCACTTTCAAGCATCGTATTATAAAACCCTGCAGCTTTGGTCATATTTCTTGGAACAAGCACATAAATACCTCTTACTAAATTTAAAATACCACCTAATTGCGAACCAGAATGCCAAATACCTTCAAGTCTGTGTCCTCTCGTCCTCACAATCATCGGAGCCTTTTGTTTTCCTAAGGTTCTGTAATGTAAGGTTGCAAGATCGTCACTTATTATTTGAAGTGCATACATCAAGTAATCTAGATATTGAATTTCGGCAATTGGACGTAAGCCTCTCATCGCCATACCAATTCCTTGACCAACAATAGTTGCTTCTCGTATACCAACATCAGCAACTCTAAGTTCACCATACTTTTCTTGTAATCCTTCAAGCCCTTGGTTTACATCTCCAATACTACCTGAATCTTCTCCAAAAATCAAAGCTTCAGGGTATTTACTGAAAATAGCATCAAAATTATCTCTAATAATTATACGACCATCTACCATAGAAGCATCAGCATCATAAGTAGCCACTATTTCTTTTATGTTAGTTGCTTTTTGATTAGATTGACTATAAAGGTGAGAGCTATATTTTGGTTGATTGGCAACAAAATAGCTGTCTATCCAAGCTTGTAACTTCTCCTTTTCAATAGAATCATCAAAAGTGACGTAACGTAATACTTTACGAGCAGCCGAAACCACATCTCTTCTTGTTGGTTCATCAATAGTATTCAAATCGTTTACTATTTTTTGAATAAACACTTTGTTATGGCTAGATTGTGATATATTATTAAGCAACTCTACAAGCTCGATTTTATCATTAAGTATGGGAGATATAAAAGCATTCCAAGCAGCTTTTTTACCATCTCTTACTTCCTTTTTAATATTTTTTTCTAATTGTGTTACTTCTTCATTAGTAATAATACTATTACTAATCATCCATTCTCGCATTTTAGTAATACAGTCATGATCTTTTTCCCAAGTTAATCTTCCAGGGCTCTTATAGCGTTCATGTGATCCAGAAGTTGAATGTCCTTGAGGCTGCGTCAACTCTTGTACATGTAATAAAACTGGTACATGTTCTTCTCTTGCAATTTTTGAAGCTTCTTCATAGGCATTTACTAAACCTACATAATCCCAACCTTTTACTCTTATTATTTCATAGCCATTACCATATTCGTCTCGTTGAAATCCTTTTAGAATTTCAGATATATTTTCTTTAGTAGTTTGATGCTTCGCGTGAACAGAAATACCATACTCATCATCCCAAACACTTATAACCATAGGTACTTGTAATACTCCAGCAGCATTAATGGTTTCAAAAAAAACACCTTCACTTGTACTAGCATTACCAATAGTCCCCCAAGCAACTTCATTTCCATTTTCCGAAAACTTTGTACTATCAATGCCTTTTACATTTCTGTATATTTTTGATGCTTGCGCTAATCCTAATAATCTAGGCATTTGACCTGCTGTAGGAGAAATATCTGAGCTAGAATTTTTTTGTTTAGTGAGGTCTTTCCAATTGTAGTTTTCGTCTAAACTATGTGTACCAAAATGGCCACCCATTTGCCTTCCAGCACTCATTGGGTCTGCCTCAATCTCAGTATGTGCGTATAAGCCAGCGAAAAATTGTTGAATGGTTAATTGGCCAATAGCCATCATAAATGTTTGGTCTCTATAGTATCCAGACCTAAAGTCACCATCTCTAAATGCTTTTGCCCAAGCTAGTTGTGGAATCTCTTTTCCGTCGCCAAATATTCCAAACTTTGCTTTTCCAGTTAAAACCTCACGACGACCAAGTAAACTACACTCTCTACTAGTTACAGCGATTGTATAATCATTAATGATTTCACTCTTAAAATCATTAAAAGACATATTCTTGGTAATATCAGGGTTTGTTTGCATTTATTAAAAATTAAGATGCTACAAATTTAGCTTTTTTTTATGTTTTACACAATCTGATAGACTGTTAATAATTTATCAAATTCACAATAAAAAGCAAAAATGACTGGCAAATACATAAAAAAGTGAAATATTTTAAATTTATATTAAGAATTATTCAAACGAATAATCATGGTGCTAATACCATTTTCTGCGAAATAATCCCAACAAAGATTTAGGGTCTACAGTAAATAGAAATCGTATTTTTTGATCATAATTAGGTTGACCAATCTCCCATCCAAGGTTTGAGTAAATAGGGAAGTAGACTTCAAAATAATCGGTAACTAAATTGATTCTTAAGCCAGTGTCATATTGAAATTTAACTGGATTAAAAGTGTTTTTTGCTAAACCAAAATCGGTGTAAGCCTGAATGTATTTCCAAAGTGTAGTGCTAAAATTAAAAGTTGTCATCCACCTGTTTGCGAATGGTGTATTTAGTTTTGATTTGAAGCCACCTTCGGCTATGATTATTTGCTGACTAAATATCCCTGAAGATTCCGAGCGCCCTAAATAGTTGTAATCAAACAAATAATCGGTTGGTCGATCTAAAGCGAAGCTAAAATAATCGGAACCTGTTGGATTATTGTTATATAAAAAAGCTCCAGCAAAAAAGCGAATATTAATTTGTCTATTGCTTTCAAATAGTTTTCTGTATTCGTAGTTAAACGATAATTTCCCAAAATCTTTAGCTAGTTGAAAATCGGTGTACCACTTATAATAGTTTATTAACCCAGGATTTGTATTGATATATCTTGCGTTAAAAACACTATAATTTGGATCCGTATTATTTGTAATATTATTGATGTCTTCATCTCTATTAATGTCTAAATATCTAAAATTTAGTGATTGAAACTTGTTAGATCTATAATCTGTATGATCTCTAAAATTAAGCCTTAGATATGGTGTAATAACCCTTGCAAATAAATCTGGTGCATACGAAGAATACTTCCCTGTTAAACCATAAGTAATTCCATATAAGTCCTTATTTTCAATATTTTGTGTGTAATTTATTGATGCTGAAAATGTAAACGATTTAGACTTAGTTCCATAGTTTGGAGAAATCTTGTAGTTAAATCCTCTACGCAATAAAGTTTTGTTATAAAACTTACCACCAAGAACTAAACCATCATAAATATTTCTAAATTCTACAACAGGCATTAAAAATAATTGTGTCTTTGATGGGTCCTCTACGTCTTTAAATAATCGTACTTGTAAAGGTTTGTTATTTGCTAAAAAACCGTTTAAAGATTTCCAATTATCTCTTAAATTGTATTCAGGAATAGAACTGTCATAATTTAAAACCAGCTTATTGGTGTCATGTCTTGGAATTGTAATTGTTTTACTATTCTTAATATTTTCTACCCAAATTTTTGATGTTACAGTGTCATTTCTTAAAGTAAACAAAGAAATTGGCATACTGTTATGACGTTTATTTTTTATAGTAAGTGTTATAGAATCCTCTGTCTTTTTTAAATATTTTATTTTAAAATCTATTTTTTTATTAGTGTTAATGTACTCTTTAAAAAACCAATCTAAATTTTTATCGGTTTTAGATTTTAATAATGTTTCAAATTCTTTAGTTGACGTGTTTTCTAATAAGTTGTTTTTTAAAAATTCTTTTATGGTGCTTTCTAAAGTTTGAGCGTTTATAAAATCATCTAAATATTTTAATCCAACACCAGCTTTGTATTTATTGGCTAAGTCACTATTGAAACGTAACAGAGAATCTTTTGAACTGGTTAAAGCTTGATCTCTATTGGTTCTAGCCATGTGTAAATACACCAAATTATATTGTTCGTTAAATTTTAGAGATGCAGCGTGAAAAGACCTCAATCCCCATATGTCTGCTAAATTCCCAGCGAGTTTCATGTCTGGATAATTTTCTTCAATATATTTAATAAGAAAATAGATTTGTAATCCATCTTTTAACCATTGCTCTTTCCGTGGATTTATAAGCAAGGTGTTATCTAAATAATTACCGAGCGTGGTTTTTAATAACTGCAATTCATATTGAAAATTTTTGGGAAATGGTCTAATAAAATCTGGAAGTTGATTTAAACCATAAACAGGGTCTTTTTTTGTATCTATATTTGAAACAATGAGTTTTTTATGAGGATAAGGCCCAAGATATTTTGTAACGTAAGCTGTAATTTTATCAGTAATTATAGCTTTTTTAGAAGGCTCTAAGTCTTTTTCGAGATAGTTTGAGATTATTGAAAAATCATCAGTCTGCACCGTTTTATAAACTGGTAATTTTTGTAAAAACAATTTGCTATCCACTCTATTTGCTCCTTGCAAAATAAGAGTTTGAGAAGTGTTATTTTGAATTACATTTATTAAATCTAATTCCGAAGTAAGGACGTAATTTCTTGGGAATTCAAGTTGAAGTGTAATATCTGCTTTCGGAATATAAAGGTCATCCAAATTTTTGTTACTGTAATAATTCCAATTGCCATTGTATACAGCTGGTGTTATGTACCAATATTTTAAATTATAATCTTTTAAAGGTGTGACACCATAATCTGTAAACTTTGTTTTAGGAAGCTTTACAATATATTCAAGCGTTATTTTATAACTCTCGTTAGGTAGCAAAGGTCTTTCTAAATCTATTTTCAATACATCTGGATGTTCCTTTAATCTTTCAAAATTTAAATTAGTGCTGGTTGAATTAATAACAGATGTTATGGCAGTAAATCCACGTTCTTCACTTTCTGCAAAATGAAATTTACCATCATATTCTTCAGAAAAACGTCTAGCAAGCGGTGTGTTTTTTGTAGAATAACTATTGCTCCAATCATTTAAATAAATACTCTTTAAAGTATCATTAGATTTATTTTTATAAGCAATAAATTGGTGAATTTGTATTTGATCTAGCTCTATATTAAACGTCGCTTTTATGTCAATTTTGTCTTGACTAAAAGCACTGGAATAGGCTAAAGCAACAATTAATATATGTAGAATTTTGTATCTCAAATTAGCGTTTGATAAATTTTAAGGGCTCAGTAATGTTATTGTCAGCTGTTATATAATACATACCACTGGACAAGTATGAAACATTTAACTTAACTAAATTCCTATCTTTGACTTGATGTTCTTCCATTTTTTGTCCCAGAAAATTGTAAATAGCAAGCTTGTTTATATTTAGTTGCGGTTGTATTTTTAAATTAACAACTTCATCTACTAAATTACTTCCCTCAATAGTTATTCCGTTTTTAAATGCAACTGTTTTTGTACTTAATAAGGTTTTGTTAGTTTCTAATGTTAAAGTTACTGGCAAATGGTCACTAAAATAATAAAGTGCCTCTCTAATAGATTGACTATATGTTGGGCCACTACAATTTGTGGAATTTATATTATTGTTATAACAATTTATGTTATTGTTATTTCCATAAGCTTTATAAGATCCAGAAACAAAAGAAATATCAGGGTTTGTATCCATGTTTTCAGATGTCATAATAAAATCGAACCTATCGTCAAAACCACCACTAGCTCCACCTAGCTCATTGGTTGTTCTAGTTGATTGAGTAAATACATCTAGATAATTTGTATTGTTACTCCAACTTCCAATTCGATTTACAGGATCGATTAGCGTAATATTATTGGTATTGTCAAGTAATTCCTGGAAAGCAGGTTCAGAAGAGGTGTAGAGATTTAAATCTCCACCGAGTAAAATATTACTATCATTAGGCATTGTGCTTAAATATGCTACAAAAGCATCAACCATTTGTTTGCGTAAATTTTTATTAGTTGTACCACTAGAAGATTTTAAATGCGTTACAAACACATCTAAATATACTGGATCACTAGTTTGGTCAGTAGTATTTAATTTTAATTTATAGTGATTAAAATCACGGTAAATAGTGGTAACAACTGCTTGTGATTCTAGAATAAACTTAGAACTATCATAAAAAATCATGTTTTGCAATTCGTTCTGGTCACCAAAATTATCATCCGAAGTGTTTTCTACAAATGCAGCTCTTTCATAATCTGGGTTTATAAACTGCATCGTTTGTAGTATCGTATTTGCTCCAGCTTCAGTATTTAATTCACAAATCATAAATAAATCAGGTAAGTAATCATTTAGTACAGCATCCAAATGTTGAATCCTATTAGCAGGCTCTTGAAGTGGAAAGTTCAATACATTATAAAACATAGCTTTAAAAGTTTCTTGAGAAAAACCCAAAAAACCAATAAGCATTACAGTTAATACTATTACATATTTTTTTACCATTCTTAGGGAGAAGGGATTTGTTTTATTAAAAGTTTGGACTCAACTCATATTTCTTATAGAATGAATCTAAAATCTCAATTACTTCAGCTTCTGTATCTACTAGATTAATTAAATCTAAATCGGTTGCGCTAATATTTCCAAATTGTTCAAGCAAGGTGTCTTTTACCCAATCCATAATACCACTCCAAAACTCGGTTCCAACTAAAATAATGGGAAATTTTTCGATTTTATTTGTTTGAATAAGTGTTATTGCTTCAAATAATTCATCAAGTGTACCAAATCCCCCAGGCATTACTACAAAGCCTTGCGAATATTTTACAAACATGACCTTGCGTACAAAGAAGTAGTCAAAATCAAGGCTCTTGTCACTATCTATATAAGGATTATCGTGTTGTTCGAACGGTAAGTCAATATTCAATCCAACTGATGTTCCACCTCCTAAATGTGCACCTTTGTTACCAGCTTCCATAATACCAGGACCACCACCAGTGATTACACCATAACCAGCTTCTACAATTTGATGAGCAATACTTTGCGCTAATTTGTAATATTTATTATCAGGTTTTGTTCTAGCGGAACCAAATATTGAAATACATGGCCCTATGCGACTTAGTTTTTCATACCCATTTACAAATTCACCCATGATTTTAAAAATAGCCCACGAGTCGTTTGTTTTTATTTCATTCCAACCTTTTGGATGTAAATTCTTATTCATCTGTTCTTTTCAGTTTTATTTTATTCCAAACGCTAATTTAGTTCTTTTTTAAGGAACTGAGCTGTGTAGCTCTTTGGGTGTTTTGCGACGTGTTCAGGAGTGCCTTCTACAATAATTTGTCCACCACCTTTACCACCTTCGTAGCCAATATCTATAATATGGTCAACTGTTTTAATAACATCCATATTATGTTCTATAATTAGCACAGTATTACCTTTGTCTACTAACTTATTAAGCACTAACATCAATACTCGAATATCTTCAAAATGCAATCCAGTAGTCGGCTCATCAAGGATGTAAAAGGTGTTTCCTGTATCTTTTTTTGATAATTCGGTTGCAAGTTTAATACGTTGTGCTTCACCACCAGAAAGTGTCGTGCTTTGTTGTCCTAAAGAAATATAGCCAAGACCAACATCTTGAATGGTTTTTAGTTTTCTATGAATTTTCGGAATCAATTCAAAAAACGGAACAGCTTCTTCAATAGTCATATTCAACACATCGCTAATTGATTTTCCTTTGTAGCGTATCTCCAACGTTTCACGGTTAAAACGCTTTCCTTGGCAGGTTTCGCACTCTACATATACATCTGGTAGAAAGTTCATTTCAATGACTCTCAAACCACCACCTTTACAGGTTTCACAGCGCCCACCAGCGACATTAAAGCTAAAACGACCAGGTTTGTAACCACGAATCATCGCTTCAGGAATTTTAGCAAACAAGCTTCGTATTTCACTAAAAACACCTGTGTAAGTGGCTGGATTACTGCGTGGTGTACGACCAATTGGCGACTGATTAATATCAATCACTTTATCGATATGTTTTAAGCCAGTAATCTTACTATAAGGCATTGGTGTTTTTACACCATTAAAATAGTAGTTGTTTAAAATAGGGTAGAGCGTTTCGTTAATTAATGTGGACTTTCCGCTACCAGAAACACCAGTAACACCTATCATTTTTCCTAACGGAAATTTTACCGATACATTTTTTAAATTATTTCCAGTACAACCAGTTAAACTCATTGTTTTTCCGTTGCCCTTGCGTCGTTTTTTTGGAATTTCTATCTCTTTGGTTCCGTTTAAATAATCTGCAGTAAGTGTATGGTGCGTTAATAGCTCTTTAGGAGTCCCTTCGCTAATAATTTCACCTCCATGTTTTCCTGCAAAAGGACCAATATCTATCACATGATCTGCGCGCTCTATCATGTCTTTATCATGTTCAACCACAATCACAGAATTGCCAATATCTCTCAGAGAGATTAACGAATTGATGAGTTTTTCATTATCACGTTGGTGTAAGCCAATACTTGGTTCATCTAAAATATAAAGTACGCCAACGAGCTGCGAGCCAATTTGTGTTGCTAATCGAATTCGTTGCGCTTCACCACCAGAAAGAGATTTTGAGCTTCTATCTATGGTTAAATAATCGAGACCAACATCTAGTAAAAACTGAACTCTCGCTCTAATTTCTTTGATTATTTCTTCTGAAATGGCTTTTTGCTTATCCGATAAATGGTTTTCTAGATTCTCAAACCATTCTGCTAAATCAACAATATCCAAATTGGCTAATTCCGAAATGTTTTTACCATTAACTTTAAAGTACAACGATTCTTTCTTTAAACGAGAGCCTCCACAATCGGAGCACACCACCTTATCCATATAGTCTTTCGCCCAACGTTTAATAGAGGTAGACTCTGCATTTTTATACTGACTTTCTATAAAATTGGCTATTCCTTCAAAGTCGATACTGTAATTACGAGCAACACCTAAGGTTTTGCTATCTACGGTAAATTTTTCGTTACCACCAAACAAAATCATTTGCATAGCGTCTTTTGGAATTTTATTAATTGGATCTGCTAAATCAAATTCGTAACGCATCGCAATGGCTTCCAATTGTTTGAAAATCCAAGAATTTTTTTGTGGTCCTTGAGGTGCTAATCCACCATTTTTTATAGATAGGGTTGGGTCTGGAATAATTTTATCTTCATTTACCTCGTATAAGGTTCCAATACCATTACACTTGCTACAAGCCCCTTTTGGAGAGTTAAATGAGAAGTTATTTGGCTCAGGATTTGGATATGAAATCCCAGATGAAGGACACATGAGGTTTCTACTAAAATAGCGAACTTCGTTGGTGTCGTTATCAATTACCATAAGCACATTGTCACCATGATACATGGCAGTATTGATGCTTTCAGTGAGTCGCTTATCGTTATCAACATTCTCATCAATTTTGAGTCTGTCAATCACAATTTCTATATCGTGCGTTTTATAACGATCCAGCTTCATGCCTTTTACAAGGTCTTTTATTTCTCCATCAGTTCGTACCTTTACAAAACCTTGTTTGGCAATTTGCTCAAATAGTTCGCGGTAATGTCCTTTTCTAGAACGAATCACAGGAGCTAAAATATTAATGCGTTTGCCTGCAAAACTCTCTATAATCAAGGCTTGGATTTGCTCGTCATTATAGCTTACCATTTTTTCGCCAGTGCTATAGCTGTAAGCATCACTTGCACGAGCATATAGTAGACGTAAAAAATCGTAAATCTCGGTAATCGTACCAACAGTAGAGCGAGGTGATTTGCTAGTTGTTTTTTGCTCAATGGCAATAACTGGTGAAAGTCCATCAATTTTATCGACATCAGGACGTTCTAAACCACCTAAAAACTGTCGTGCATAGGCTGAAAACGTTTCAATGTAGCGTCGTTGTCCTTCGGCGTAAATAGTATCGAATGCTAAGGACGATTTACCACTACCAGATAAGCCTGTAATTACTACAAGTTTTTCTCTAGGGATAGTCACATCTATGTTTTTTAGATTATGAACCCTAGCACCTTGAACATCTATATAGTCTTTAAAATTGGTCATAAATTGGCAAAGTTGCAAAGGTACAGATTTTATAGGTAAATAGGAAGTAACATACTAACAGGAAATTGTTGATAAGTGAGGGTATATATACGTATAGACTTTAGTATAAAAAATACCGCCTTTCGTATACAGTAAATATAAAAACGCTTCAATTATTTATTTTCTAAAACTTCAAAAAAATAATATACTTGTATTGTATAACTAAAAAATGAGTATTATGAGATTCTTTGGCAATAAAAATCTATTATTCAGCTTCTTTTTTTGTCATGTTTTTGTAGTAAATTCTCAGGAGATTACTAAAGAGCATTTTAAGCAAATACTAGCAAATTCTTATATTATCATTAATTATTTAGAAAAGAAAGATATAGATAATGCTGAATTATATCTTAAACTAAGTCCTAGTGATGCAAAAAAATTGAAAATATCACTAAGTAATGGTTTTAATATAGAATCTGCTAGACCTTTACCTTATTTTTTGTTAACGGATACCCCAAATAAATTTAACATGGTTATTACTGGATTTGATATTTTAGATAAAGTGGATAATGAAGAATATCCACGAGGTGATTATTATTTTGTAATTAGGTCTGAAGTGGTTATTGATGTAGAAAATCAGGTGATTAATTTTATAAAATCTGATGTAATTACTAGTGATGATGAGATAAATAAATGGTGGCTTTCGCGATATAAAACTTATGTAGATAAAACTTTGTTGGTACGCGACAAGTATGGTTTTGTTCCACCACCTCCACCGTTGCCTCCTAAGAATTTAAAATAATTTAGTTTGTCAGCTAAAAATTAATATACTTATTGGATTTTGTTAGTTAACACCAAAATAGAAGACCTAGACCAAATTATTGCTATGGAGACTCATAGTGATAACTCGGCATTTGTATTCCCAAATAGCAGAGAAGAACATCTAGATTTAATTAGTAATAATGACATTAATCATTTTGTGCTTAAAGAAGCTAATGGCAGTCTTATTGGTTACGTGATTTTAGCTGGATTAACTAATGCTAATAAAAGTATTGAACTTAGACGTATTGTTATTTCTAAAAAAGGAAAAGGTTATGGTAGAAAAACCTTAAAAAAAATAAAAGACTATTGTTTTAGTGAATTACAATGTCACCGTCTTTGGTTGGATGTATTGGAGGTTAATGAAAGAGCGCGATATTTATATCAAACCGAAGGATTTAAAGAAGAAGGGATATTAAGAGATAGTATTTTTAAAGATGGAGAATACCAAAACCTAATAATTATGTCAATGCTCGAATCGGAATATAGAAATCAAAAAAAATAAATTTAACATGGAGTTTTTCCGAATTATTAAACAAAAGACACAAGATAAAGATATACAAGAGCTATTAACTCTAGAAAATCTAGAATTGATGAGCAATGAAATAATTATTATTAGTATTCAAAATAAAATTGAAGCTAGTATTGGAAGTATTTGGGGTGAATTTACTTTAACTAGAAATGAGATTAGAGGAGGGTTGCGTTTTGCATTGTTAGAATGCCCTAATGCTTTAACTTGGACCATTACAACTGGACTTCAGCCAGAACCAGAATCTATAGTTATTCATCTAACAATAAATCGACAAGAACAAAAAGAAATATTTATTGAAGAAATTAATGAGTTTTTAGATGATCAAAGTAATTGTTTGAAACAAATTTTTCCTTCATAAATCATCTATTTTAAGCACATAGTAAAATTGCTAATTACGTTCAATTATTAAAATTGCTTCCTAGCCTTTTTATTTCTACTGCTTCTAAAGTTTCTACCGTTTCTGGTAAAGTAAGCAGCAAAAGCCCATACTGCACCAATTATCCCAATTATGACAAGTATATCGAATGCTTCTTCTGGTATATTCATAGTATTAAGATACAAAAATTATTCGATATCTTAAGTTTTGTAAGATTGTGGAGTTGAAATAAGAAGTCGTACTGTTACCAGCCACCACCTCCACCACCGCCACCACCGCCACCAGAGAATCCACCACCTCCAGAACCACTACCACTGCTTGATGGTGGCGTTGCAGATTTGCTTAAGGAATTAGATAACGATGAATTTAAGGTATGGTTAAAGGTTGAGAAGTTGCCAATACGTCCTCCAGTATACCATGTTGGTTGATAGTTTTGGTCTATTAGCGATTTATCAATAAGGTTTTGGAATTTGTCTCCCCAAACATCTTCTGCACCCAACACAACCGCATAAGGCAACAGTTTTTCAAAAATATCTGGTGTCAAATCTGGTGGATTAAAGTGGGCGATTTGTTTTTCTTCGGCTGCACTCATGTACATTTTAAAGCCATCAATTAATGATTTAATCCTAAGTTTTTCTACAGCAGGTTTTCTAATTAAATATTGGTAAATCAAAAAGAATACAATATTTAAAATCAAGAATAAAACGAATATTACTCCATCATTTTCACCTTGGAAGTATTGCGACGCTAAAAAGACAAACAAAAACACATAAGCGATGATGGTCAATATTGGAACTATCCAAAATTTTGCATTGAACCCTTGATAAATTAAACCATGGTGCTGCTTTCTTAATGATGATTTAAAGGCGCTAACGGCACTTTGTACTTTTGAGTCGTATTTTCCATCTAATGTTACCGTAGAGGTATTTGAAAACAATTTTGAGAATAGCACACGTTCTTCATCGTTGAGTGCACCTGTATCTTCTTTTACTTTATGGATAAAAAACGTTTTGCTTTTAAAGATTCCAAAAACATAATCTTGAGTGTCTTCTTCTATCTTAAGATATCCTTTTACTGCTAAATTTAAAATAGTGCCTGTAATTAAATCGCCATGATAGCGGAACTTATCTAACATGCCAACTGAAGCTGGTGTCATATTTTCTGGAACTTCAAATTGTGGAAATACCGTTGGCTTTGCTGGGTCAATACCAAATTTTAACCAAGTAAAACCGTAATAAAATAAAAGTACTAAACTTATAAGTCCACTTAGGATAAGCGCTCCAAACTTTTGAAAAAATGTTGGAGGTGGTGGCGGAGGAGGTTGATTTACAGTACCTTTATTAAATCCTACTGCTATAGTTAAGTTTTCTCCAGCTCTTATATTTTCAGCATTAAAGTAAATACTATTATTAGTGAGTATTTTTGAACTACAGTTAGTACTGCTACTACCGTAAGTTCCTGTATAACATGCATTTTGTATAATGTTTCCACCAAAAGGTAATGTTATTTTACTGGACACTCGACCAAAAGGTAACTCCCAATCAAAACCATTGACATTCCAATAAATTTCATCATAAGTGTCAAAAAAGCGAATTTGTCCACTCATATGATAGGTAATTGTGTAGTCGTATTCACCTTCATTTAAAAACACATCACTTTCTCCAACATAAATGGTAATGTCACCACTTCCCTTTTCAGTGTGATATTTTGAAGCTTTGCCATCTCTTTCTACAGATAGTATTTTATAATTCAACTTCACTTTTTTGCCAGAGCTGTCTACACTTACAGTTGGGATAGTGCGTGTAATTCCTCTTTTAAAAATGCTGCCACTAGCGTAAATTTTAATAGACTCTTTTACGGTAATTGTACTTGAGGTGTCTACTTCAATGTCTGAATGAAATGAAAGCACTCGTTCACTTTGCGAAAACAAAGAAAAAGTGTTCGTAATTAATAGTACAATAAAAAAGAGTTGTTTCAACGCTTTAAAATTTTACTTGAGGGTTTTGTCTTTCTGTATCAGTATCTATTTCAAAAAACACTGCTTTGGTGAAGTTGGTAATTCCAGCAATAATATTTGAAGGAAACGAATCTATTAAAATGTTATAATCGCGAGTCGTGCCATTATAGTATCGTCTTGATTTTTCAATGTCAGATTCTACAACAGACAATTCGTTTTGCAAGCTTAAAAAATTTTCGTTTGCTTTTAGTTCAGGATATTGTTCAGCTACTGCAAATAGATTTATTAGCGATTTATTTAATTGATTTTCTGCAGCTTGTTGTCCTTCAACAGTCGTCGCATTTTGTGCTTGACTCCTAGCTTTAGTGACATTTTCAAAGGTTTCCTTTTCATGGCTTGCATAGCCTTTTACGGTTTCAACTAAGTTTGGAATTAAATCATAACGTTTTTTTAATTGTACGTCTATTCCACTCCAAGCCTCGGCTACGAGTGTTTTTAATTTTACTAATCTGTTGTAAATTCCAACACCATAAAATGCTGCCAATACTACAAGACCAATTAATGCGTATGTTACTGTCATAGTAATTAAACTTTAAGTATTAAAGATATGAAATTTAATGAGAATAAAAGTGAAACATTAAAGCGTTTTTGATGGTGGTTTGAATTTTATTTTGAGCTTTTAAGAAGGTGATATTTCGAGAAATATTAATATACTTGTATAAGATATTGTTTAATGAGATTCCTGTCTTCACTTCGATAAGCTTAGTGACCTTGCAGGAATAAAAAAAGATTATTGATGAGATTATTAGGAATAGGCTCTAGAATTAACCATCCTGACTATGGTAAAGGCGTAGTTACCAACGTAACATCAAGACATTATTGGGTAACTTTTATTGATAATGGTTTAGAGACCATAGAATTAGATAGCGAATTTGAAGTGATTGAGTGTGCTAATACTGATGATGTAGATACGGTGAGTTTGTTTGATGTAGAAAGTAGTTTGGTAGACATACTAAAAAAGTGGAGCGATGCAAGTGAGGTGGTTCCAATTGCCGATAAATGGAAAGGTGGCAACCTTATTATGGAACCTGGAGATACGGCATTACAGAGTAAAGAAGTGCCAATCGACACGTTTTTTCATAAAATAGTCATGCTTCGTGATAGATTGAGAGTTATGGAACAAAAAATAAACTCTAGCAAAAACCTTGACGAGCAAGAAAAAATCGATTTACAGCAATATATTACCAGATGCTATGGAAGTTTGACAACGTTTAATGTGTTGTTTAAACAAAAGACGCAGCAATTTTCGGGACAGAAAAGTAATTAATAATTGCTTGTTAATTTATTATTGGAATTTCAGCAGTAATAGTAGTTCCATTAGTCGAGTTAGATTCGATTTGAAATTCCCCTCCTAAGTTTTGAACTCTCGATTTTATATTACTCAACCCAATTCCTTTTGTTGCTGTTTTTGAATCATAACCTATACCATCATCTTTAACTACTAGCACAAGCTTTTTGTTTATTTGATTAAAACTAACATTAATATGACTTGCTTTCGCATGCTTTATAGTATTTTGAAGAGTTTCTTGTATTATGCGATATAGGTTCATTTTTAAATTGTCATTAATTGTATCCCAAGAGATATTTGGATCAGAATTTAGATTATAATGTAGGGAATGTAATTCACTTTGAGTTTTTAAATAATGCTCAATAATGTTTTTAAAATTAATTTTATGAGAAGCAAGCCCATCTTTTAATTCGTGAGAGATATCACGTATTTCTAATTCGGTGGACTGTATATCATTTATGTAATCGTTAAATCTTTTCTTTAAAGCATCTTTCATTTTAGTTTTTACTAATAAAAACTCAATACCTACTCTAATTCCAAATAATTTGCTCAAAATACCATCGTGAAGTTCTTCCGAAATGCGTTGACGTTCATTTATACGCCCTTCTTCCAGTTTCGATTGTTGAGAAAGCATCAGGGAATAAATATCTTCGTTTGCTTTTTGTTGTGTACTTTCAAAAACTAATTGTTTGTTTTTTAAGCGTTGTGAATAAATAACATATAGTAATATTGAACCTATAAATAAGGAGCAAGCAATTATAAAGAGTACAGAACGGTCTTTAGCAATTTTTATATTTTCAGCAACAACTTCGTCTGTTTCGAATTCGATTCGCGCAAACTTATTTTGCATGATGTGTTCTTCATTAAGTAAACTATCTCTAAGAGTTATATATTCATATAAGTATTGTTTGCCTTTTTCTCCTTCAATTGATTTTGATAAGAGATACAAAGATCTTAGTACTTCTGTATTATATTTATTAGTTTTTGATAAAGCATAGGATCTCTCTAAATATTTTATAGATGAATCTTTCTGTCCTAAGGATAAATAGAATTCAGATAAATCGTTTCCAGAAGCTGCTTTCTCATACTTATAATTTAAACTATCACAAATTTTGTATGCTTTATTAAATAGGGTAATTATTTTATCATTATCATTATGCTTTGCTTTAAACTTTACATAGGCTAAGTTGTTTATTATAGTAGCGTAATTTATTGGATCATTAATTAATACAATATCATTTAGAAGTTTATTATAAATTTTAATAGATTTATTAAATAACTTTTGTTCTTTGTAAAGTTCTGCTAGATTTATATTGATAAAGAGTTTACATTCACTATCATCCGATAGTTTATCACAAAAAGAAAGCGCTTCTTTATAATAGTCATTTGATTGTTGATATTGTTTTTGTTTTTTTTTGATTAAGCCTAATAAGTTATATATACCCCATAAAGTATCTAAGTTATATTGATTTTCGGGAAGAGTCTTTATTAATTCTAAAGACTTTATAGCACTATATTCACTATTACTAAAATCAGCATATTTTTTTTGAATAGTTGCAATGTTAAATAAAATGAACCCTTCTTCTTGTTTTTCATTTTTTAAATTATGAAATAATTTTTTTGCTTTTTTATAATAGAAAAAAGCACTATCATTTTGAGAATTAACATAATTATACCAGCCTAAATTATTATAAGCAATAGCTAAAGCTTTTGAGTCCCCAACTTTTTTTGCCAATTTTAAAATTTTAAAACTTACTTTTTGAAAGTCATCATATTGATCTAGATATAGATAAACTGCAGCAAGATTCCTATTACTCTTAAGAATGGTTGTGTCAACTTTTGTGTTTTCTGAAAGAGACAATGCACGTTTAGCATAATTTATTCTGTCATTCGAGTTTAAACTTTCATTTCTCGACAACTTTCTTAATTCTTGAATGCTACCTAAAGTCTCATAAAAAGATTGATTTTGAGATGCAATATTGAGTGAAAACAATAAAATTATTATAAAGGATAATTTTGAGTTCAAAATAGAAGGATTTATAGTACAAGATAATAAAAGGAATCTAAATATATTACCTTGTCGTTTTAATATGGTTTATTTCAAAACCAAAGAAAAGTATTTTGTGAAAAGTTGGGAGTTGTGCACCTGTTGAGGTTGTTGTCCAGTCGCTCCAAGAAGCTTCCAAACCGTCCATAGGCAAGAGGTCTGTCCACATTTTAAATTTTGTAGGTTTTCCAGTTGCATCAAAAGACCATAAATAGGAATCTCCAGGAGTCGTGCCACCTTGTGTGTAAGTCACCAACAATGCATCTTTACCATCTCTTTTTACAACACTACGTTTTACACCATCGTCGTAGACTTTGTATGGAGCAGCAATCCAAAAGGAATCATTATTAAAATAGTTTAAGGCAGTAGTAACCAATGCATCTTTTTGATCGCCAATAATATTAAAACTATGGACATAGGCCTTACTACGCTCAGGGTAATTAAGATGCAAATCTACTTTATACTCTTTCCAACGAACTGTACATAAGTTATTAGCTTTATCCCACTCGTAGCGACGCTTGTTTTGATACGTCCATTCTATATATTCTGTTTTTTTATAAGCTTCGTAGTCTAAAACATCAAGCATAGTATCGGCTAAGGCATCGGCAGTTTCACCTTCAATACCAACTGGCACATCTTCGCTATATTTAAAATAAACGTAGCCTAAAAAGAGTAGGGTTGGTAGTGTGAAAAACACCACTACACCAACAATAATTTTTATAGACTTTTTTAGCTTCATTTATATAATGTTTCTAATAGCTTCTCTATGACTTAATGACTTTAGACTTGTTGAATTTACAAAATTTAATACGGATTGAGGGTTTGTTTTTCCATATTCTCTAAGTGCCCAACCAATAGCTTTTTGTATAAAGAATTCGTTGGATTCTTTATGAGCCATACATTGTCTAAACAATAATTCTTCATTGGTATTGTGTTTATATCCCAACTGAAAAATAATAGTGCTTCTATTTAGCCATATATTATCTACGTTTGAAAACCCATTTATAGTTTTTTCGACCATATCTGGATACATTGTTAAATAGTTACCTAGAACCCATTTTGCAATAAAATCGACCGTATCCCACCATGCATTTTCAGTGATTAATCGTTCAATTAAAATAATATCGCTTTTTAAGTATTTTTTACGGAGTTGCTTATCGAAAATTTCGATAGCTGTTAAATGGTATTCGCGCTGAGATAAATTATATAATTGAAATGTAAGTTCACGAATATTAGAAGTGACTTCTTCTTTGTTTTTCTCGATAGCTTGTTTTAAAAGCGCTCTACGGTCTTTGGTTTTTATGCCATAAAATTCGAATTGACCTCTCATGTAATTTTTCATATGAGACGCATTTTCTGCATTTGCATACTTACCAAATAGCTTAGTGAGATCTTCTACAAACATGATAAATTATAGTGTTTTTTGAGCTGATAGAAACTCTAACTTCTCTTTAGCAAAAATAATAAGCTCCTCAAAAAAAGAAGTGAATTCTATTTCAAATTCTTCATAGAACTCTTCAAGTTCATTCACAGCTAAATTCATTTGAGCCCTATTATGTGTTCTTCTGTTCATGCCTTCTAACACTTTTTTAATCCCTTCAACTGATGCATAACTCAATAACCAATTATTGGTAATCATGTATGGCATCATTTTTTTGATACGCAATGGTAAAATATCAAAGTGTTCTTCTAACGAATCGTAAAAATTGTCGACATACTTGTCTAAAGGTATATCGCAATAGCTATCCCAATTTTTAGCTAAAAAATGGTCGTACAGAATATCTACAATTACACCAGAATAATGGCTGTATTTTTCATGCAATCGTTTTGTGCTTTTTCTAACAATTTTATGAGCATCAGTATATGTATCTATTTCACGATGTAGCAAAATACCAATTTGGAGTTCTCTGCTGTATTTTCGATAATCTTTTCCTTTAATACCATCTGCTATAAAATTACCGATAGTTATTAAATCGCTATCACCAGAAAGATAAATATGTGCTAAAAAATTCATTGGTCGAATTTACAAATTCGTAACGAGGAATACGGTTTTGAAATATTATATTTGTTCAAAATTAATATAGCATATGACACTTATAAAATCTATATCTGGAATTCGTGGGACTATTGGCGGACAAGTAGGTGAGAATTTAACGCCTATTGATGCAGTTAAATTTGCATCGGCTTATGGTACCTGGATTAAGCAACAACGTAATAAAGAAGACTATAGAGTTGTGGTTGGTCGTGATGCGAGGATTTCTGGAGAAATGATTCAGAATTTAGTAATGAACACATTAGTTGGTTTAGGAATTCATGTCATAGATTTAGGATTGTCTACAACACCAACTGTTGAAGTAGCTGTGCCTATGGAACATGCCGATGGAGGCATTATTCTTACTGCGAGTCATAATCCAAAACAATGGAATGCTTTAAAATTATTGAATCATAAAGGTGAGTTTTTAAATGGTGCTGATGGTGAAGAAATTTTAAGATTAGCAGATTCTGATAACATGAACTTTAGCGACGTTGATAGTTTAGGTAAAATCACTATTAATGAGGCTTATATAGATATGCATATAGACGAGGTATTAAAAATGCCTTTAGTGAATAAAAAAGCAATAGAAAAAGCAAAGTTTAAAGTAGTAGTTGATGGTGTGAATTCTACAGGAGGGATTGCCATTCCTTTACTTTTAGAAAGACTTGGTGTGCATGCTGTGAAATTGTATTGTGATCCAACTGGACATTTTCCGCATAACCCTGAGCCTTTAAAAGAGCATTTAACAGATTTGTCTGAGAAAGTAGTTAAAGAGCATGCCGATTTTGGTATTGTGGTAGACCCAGATGTAGATAGACTAGCATTTGTTAGTGAAGATGGAGAAATGTTTGGTGAAGAATATACTTTGGTTGCTTGTACCGATTATGTATTGAGCAATACACCAGGAAACACAGTAAGTAATATGAGTTCTACAAGAGCACTTCGTGATGTAACAGAAAAACATGGAGGTACTTATGAAGCAAGTGCTGTAGGTGAAGTGAATGTTGTAGAATTAATGAAAAAGAACAATGCCATTATTGGAGGTGAAGGTAATGGTGGGATTATATATCCAGAATTACATTATGGTAGAGACGCCTTAGTAGGTGTCGCTTTGTTTTTGAGTTTATTGGCAGATAAGAAAATGAAAGTGAGTGAACTGCGAAAAACTTATCCATCTTATTTTATGAGTAAGAATAAAATACAACTGACACCAGGTTTGGATGTTGATAGTATTTTAAAAGAAATGGAAACACGCTACGCTAAAGAAAACATCACCACTATTGATGGCGTAAAAATAGATTTTCCAGAGAATTGGGTACATCTTCGTAAAAGTAATACAGAGCCTATTATTAGAGTTTATACAGAAGCAAAATCGCAACAAGAAGCAGATGATTTAGCATCTAAAATTATGGGTGAGATTAAGGAGATTGCTGGTATAAACTAATTTTTAATAATTACACATTGTAACAATAATTGAAAATTACTACTAATTAGATAAATTGAGTATTGTATGAAAAATAATTATATAGCTTTAAGCTTAATTTTTGGAGTAGGAATAGGAATTAGTATTGGAGTAGCAACAAATAGTCTTGCAGTTGGATTATCTATAGGTATTGGAACAGCTATGTCTTTTACAGCAGCTATTAGAAACGAAAGCAGAAAGTGTAAAAGCAAAAAAACTAATTAAATAGTCAAAATATTTATTGAAACTCTTTTGGAACATTATCCTTATGTTTCCAACGTTTATGAGTCCATAAATAATATTCTGGCGCTGTTTTAATTTGCTCTTCAACTAATTTATGAAATATATCGGTTAAATCATAGTCTTTAAAGTCTTTAGGCGTTTTTGTAATGGTGCTAAAAGTAGTTTCATAAAAGCCACGTTTCACTTTTTTTATAGCCATAAATACTATGGGCAAATCCAAACGTTTTGCAATCATTTCTGAGCCTGTATAACAAGGTACTTTAACTCCCATAAATTCTGTCCAGTGATAGGCTTTATTTAGCTTTGGCGATTGGTCAGCAGCCATACCACATAAGAAAAGTTTACCTTCTTTTTTTGATTTAACAAGTGTAGGGATAATCTCTTTTGTAGAAATTAAATAACTATTATATTTTCCTCTTACACGCTTCACTAATCTATCAAAATATGGATTGCGTAATCTTTTATATACACCATAACCAATAAAATCTATGTGCTTTTGTACACTAATAGACCATTCCCAGCTAGCATAATGGCCACACATTAAAATCACACTTTGGTTAGAAGTTTCATACTGTTTAAGTTCTTCGATATTGGTAAACTTAAAACGACGTAATATTTCTTTTTCCGAAATAGTTAACGATTTAATAGATTCAAAAATCATGTCGCAGAAATGGTGATAAAACTTCTTAGAGATATGGTTTATATCTTGTTTGCTTTTTTCTGGAAATACTAAAGCTAGATTATCTTTTACTACTTTTTTTCTATAGCCAATTACGTAATATAAAATGATGTAAATACCATCAGACAAGATATACAAAAGTCTAAAAGGAAGTATAGAGATAATCCATAAAATAGGATAAATAATTATGTATGCTAGAAGTTGCAAATGCTTAATTGTTTTGGCAAATATATGCTATATTTCTTCTTCAAAAACTAAATTCAGTTTAATAAAATGAACTAAATTTAGTTTTGCTTCAGTAATCACTTCGTTAATCCATAATTTTTTTTTCATTTGATTTTTGTTAATTTTCAAATGAAAAAAATCATGTACTTTTGGCTTTTTACGTTTACACTATATGGGCAAAATAGATTTAATTACAATAATTATTATTGGTGCTAATGTTTTAGTCTCTTTAACGGGGTTTAATGACTTTTCTTTTTTTGAAAAATACAAATTCAATATAGGAGGTATTAGACGTGGTGAACAAGTAAGAATGCTTAGTTCTGGATTTTTGCATGTCGATGAAATGCACTTGTTTTTTAATATGTTTACATTGTATTTTTTTGCTAATCCTGTGATGACGCATTTAGGAACATTTAATTTTGTGCTAGTGTATTTTGCGAGTTTAGTTTTTGGAAATTTACTATCCCTCTATTTTCATAAAAATGAATATCATTACAGTGCAGTAGGTGCAAGTGGAGCGGTTACTGGAATATTATATGCTGCTATTTTATTGAATCCAAGTATGAAATTATACATGTTTTTTATTCCTGTACCAATTCCAGCCTATTTGTTTGGAATAGGGTATTTGTTATATTCAATTTATGGAATGAAAAAGAGAAGTAGTAATATTGGTCATGATGCTCATTTTGGTGGCGCCATTGGAGGTTATGTGATTACTTTAATTTTAGCACCCTGGTTATTTACAGAACATACACTTATGGTAATTCTGTTAGCTATACCGATTGTACTTTTATACGTTATGCGGAAAATGGGCAAGATATAGAAGCACAAAGTCAGCCAGAAAATCCAAAAGCTTCCGTCATTACGAACAAAGTGAAGTAATCTGGTTATTTAATTACTAAATATTATAGAGATTGCCACTACTGACGATAAGCGTCAGTATCGCAATGACCTAAACTAAGACCTTTTTATTAATCTAGCATTGAAGCTATTTGTTTTTCTAAGTCGCTGCCTCTTAGTTTTTTTGCAACTATTTTACCATTTTCGTCTAAAATAAATGAAGCAGGGATTGAATTAATATCATACATTCTAGCAACAGGATCATTAAAATATTGTAAACTACCAACATGATACCAGTTTAAATTATCATCTTCAATAGCTTTTTGCCACCTAGCTTTATTACCAGGTTTATCTAAAGACACTCCAATAATAGCTAATCCTTTATCTTTATACTTTTCATAAACTCTAACAATATTAGGGTTTTCACGTCTACAAGGGCCACACCAAGAAGCCCAAAACTCAATAATAGTAGCTTTTCCTTTAATATCATTTAATGAAATCATTTCACCATCAATGGATGGAGATGTGAAATTAGGAGCTATCTTACCAATATTTAGGCTAGCACTAGCTTCAATTATTTCTATTTGACTTTTTATTTTTGCCCCAATAGAGATAAATGCGGCATTTTTATTAATTACACTTTGTAAAGCATTATAATTGCTTTTTAATTTTTCAAGATTAATATCTTTATTAGCAATTTGTGTTTCAAGTAGCAAAAGTGAAAAAGCTGAATTTGGGTTATCAGCAATGAAGTCCATACTAAATTCTTGTATCTCTTTATTCAACTGTCTTGCTTTTTCTATAATCTTATTTCTAGATTCTTGGTCAGCTGCTTTTCCGTATTCAGCATTTAAAGCATTAATAGCATCAGCTTTTTTCTTATACTGCTGTTTAAACCCATTATAATCTTTATTATTTTGTGAGCCTTCAACCTTCGAGTTAAACAAACTATCTTTATTAATGTTTATTAAGGTTCTTCCAGATTCAAAGACAAAGGGTAAAGTACCTTTAACACCATTTATAGTAATTGTTTGAATAGAAGGGCTAGCGACTTTGCCACTAAAAACGAATTGCTCGTTCATGACTATTGCAGTATCTATAACTGCTTCTCGATTACCTTGGGCAGTTTTAATATAAGCACGTAAACCATTAACAACTCCTTTGGCTGTTACAGATATTTCGTAAGTATTTGCAGTAAGAGGCTCTTGTTTTTGAGTCTTATTACAGCTATAATTTAATATTACTAAGACTAAAAGTAGGAATGTCTTTTTCATTTTAAATGTATTTTACGCAAATATACATCGATTTTGTTTTCTTTTGAATTTAAGCAGATGAGATACGCTATAATTAGACAATATGTGAAAAATCAGTCGTCATTTCCCTATTTTTGCATAAAATTTAGATTTTGTGATAAACAACGATAACATTATTGCATTAGCAACACCTTCAGGAGCTGGAGCTATTTCGGTTATTAGAATTTCTGGTAAGGATGCTATAACTATAGTTGATAATTTCTTTAGATCTGTAAAAAGCCAAAAGTCTCTTAGCGATCAAAAAACGCATACTATACATTTAGGACATATTTTAAAAAACGGCAAGGAGTTAGATGAAGTTTTAGTGTCCGTTTTTAAAAATCCAAATTCTTATACAGGCGAAAATGTTATTGAAATTTCGTGTCATGGAAGTCCATATATTCAACAGGAAATTATTCAGTTATTTTTGCGACATGGCTGTAGAATAGCAAACCCTGGAGAGTTTACCTTAAGAGCTTTTTTAAATGGTAAATTAGATTTAAGTCAAGCCGAAGCTGTGGCAGATTTAATTGCAAGTGATAATGAGGCATCACATCAAGTGGCAATACAGCAAATGCGTGGAGGATTTAGCAATGAGATTAAAGCGTTGCGTGATGAGCTTATGAATTTTGCTTCGTTAATTGAATTGGAATTGGACTTTGCCGAAGAAGATGTAGAGTTTGCCAATCGCGACCAATTTAAAGATTTAATTGAACGCATTACTAAAGTACTGAAGCATTTAATAGATTCATTTGCAGTTGGTAATGTGATTAAAAATGGAATACCTGTGACTATTGTAGGTGAGCCAAACGTTGGTAAGTCAACATTGCTTAATGTGTTACTTAATGAAGAGAAGGCAATTGTTAGTGATATTGCAGGAACAACAAGGGATGCTATTGAGGATGAATTAACTATTGGAGGTATTGGTTTTAGATTTATTGATACTGCGGGTATTAGAGACACACAAGATGTTGTTGAAAGTATAGGAATAAAAAAGACATTTGAAAAAATAGATCAATCGCAAGTGGTAATTTATTTGTTTGATGCTGAAATCAGTGTGTCTAATTTAGGAGTTGCACTTGTTGAAATAGAAAAAATCAAAAACAGGCATCCACAAAAACCACTAATAATTATAGCTAATAAGATTGATAAATTGGATGACATACAATTATCTGAACTAACAACTCATATTCCTAATGCTATTTTACTATCTGCCAAAACAGGTTTTGGAGTAGAGGAGTTGACTAATAAGTTGTTAAGTCTCATCAACACAGGTGCTTTAAGAAATAATGATACCATTGTAACAAATTCACGACATTATGATGCGCTTTTAAAAGCTCTTGAGGAAATACAAAAAGTACAGCAAGGTATGGATAGCAGTTTGTCAGGAGATTTACTAGCGATAGATATTCGACAAGCCTTATATCATTTTGGAGAAATTACAGGGGAGATTACCAACGATGATTTATTAGGTAATATTTTTGCTAATTTCTGTATCGGCAAATAGTTTAAAATAATTGTCGCGTATTTGTCTTAATTAGAATAAAAACCGACATCTTTATATTGCCAAAGCAAATTGATTATTTTCCATTCCTTATTCGTTTTAATTAAATGTAGATATTCTACCCAATTATCTGATACTAGTTTAGCAGTAGCAATACGATCATAAATATCTAAAATAATGACTTGATTGTTCGGGTTAGGAGGAAATTTATTTCCTGCTTTATTCCATGAATCAGCAAACTGTAACATTTGGTTATAAGAAGTTTTTCGTATAGTATCTCTTCTGTTTCTTGGATTGATTCCTATAGTCTCTTTTGCTAATTCTTTATGAAGAGCTTTTTCAATTAGCTTTGGATTTAACTCTTGTAGTGCTGTTAAATATTCTAATGATTTTTGTTTAATCTCTAATGAATCCTTTTGCGAAGCTTTGGACGCAATTTTCACGATTGCGTTTGAATAAATGTCTCTTACATTTATTAATGAATCATTTTCATCATATGATAATAATGATAGATTATTACCATTATTGTCATACTTTTTTATTCTATAAGCAAATCCCCATTGGTTTTTTACAAGTTGATTATTTGCATTATGATACGAATACTTAATATGATTTCCTTTTGTATCGTATGTGTCTTGGTAAGAAGCTATTCCTTTAGAATTCTCTTGGATTTCAAATTTATCATTTAAATTATAATGCTCTTTAGGTAAATTATTTTTATCATATAAAATTCCTGTAATTTCAAATTCAAAATAAGGAGATAAATCAACTAGCTTTTCATCTAAATTAAATCGTTTTTCTACAATCATTTTTCCTTTTTTGCTCCAACTATATTTTGAAACTTTCCAACTAGACTCCATTGGTTTGTTTTCTAAATCATAAAATTTGAGCTCATATTTAAAACCTTCTTTATCGATCAAATACACTTCTTTATATACATCACGATCATTAGTAATTCTCCTATTATTTTTATCAAAGAAAAGACGTGTTTCTAAACCTTCAGTATAATTTATAACGGTTTTATAAGCACCTATTGATGCAAGTGGATGTCTTTTTTCTGTATGATAGTGGTTATTTATAATTTCAACCAGTTGATTAGATTTATTGAATTTAAAAACATAATGAGATGTTTTAGATGCCACCACCTTATTAATTTCGTAAATACCCATTATTGGTATATGTGGCGATACATGATTGTATTTCAGATGTCTATAATACTTCTCATTGTGATTATTTTGTCCTTTAGAGATAAAAGAAGTTGTAATAAAAAGTAGAATAACAATAAATTTAAGCTTCAATGATTTCATAAAATAAATTTTTTTCCAAAATTGAAAATAAAAAGTTTAAGTATTTTAAGAAATAGACCAATGAGACTTAACAGCAAACATAAATGCTATTTTGCTGAAATAATACTTATTCTTAGGTATAGCTTTTATGTTTGCTCGTACCTCTTGTATGTCTACAGTTTTCATAAAGCATCTCTTTTACTTTTAAATTTGAACCAAAAAATAATCTAATTTTTACAAAAATGAAGACAAATCTATCCTTCCTTATTATTTTAATTTCGTTTTATTCTTGTGCACAAACGAATCATTTAGACAAAATTAAAGCAGTTGACAATCTGTTCGAAAAATGGAACAATTCAAGTTCACCTGGAGCTGCAATCGGCATCATTCAAGATGGAGAGTTCCTATATTCAAAAGGATATGGTTTAGCAAATTTAGAACATAATATTCCTAACTCTCCTCTAACAGCATTCAGTATTGCGTCTAATAGTAAACAATTTACAGCTGCCAGTATTGTTCTTTTATCGCAAAGAGGAAAGTTAGACTTAAATCAATCATTAAGTTCATTTTATCCAGAGTTTCCTGAGTATGCTAAAACTATTACGATTAAAAATTTGTTGTATCACACAAGTGGTCTTAGGGATTATGCACAAATCACTTATTTAAGTGGATTGCGACCAGATGATTATTATAATGATGATGATATTCTAAAATGGATTAAAAACCAGAAGCAATTGAACTTTTCTCCTGGTGAAAAACATTTGTATTGTAACTCTGGATATTGGTTATTAGGGCGAATTGTAGAAAAAGCATCAGGAATGAGTCTTGCCGATTTTGCTCAAAAGGAAATATTTGAACCCCTTGGAATGACTAACACTCATTTTCTTGACAACAATACCATGATTATAAAACAGAGAGCATCAGGCTATAGTCCAAGTCGCTCAGGAGATTTTAGAAATATTTTATCAACATTAGAGCATACTGGAGATAGAGGGATTTATACTACTGTTGAAGATATAAAGAAATGGGATGATGAATTTTATAACCGTAAAATTTTAAAGGACAATTTTTGGGAATTAATGACTACTCAAGGACTACTTAACAATGGAGACCTTATAGATTTCGCATTTGGTTTGCAAATCAAAAAGTACAGAGGGTTAAAAACTATGGATCACGGAGGAAGAGCTCCAGGGTTTTGGTCAAATATCATACGATTCCCAGAACAAAAATTTTCAGTAATTGTATTTACAAATACTGCAGATGCAAATGCAACACCATTAGGGTACCAAATAGCAGATATATTTCTTGGTGATATGTATAAGGAACCTAAAAGTGTAAAATCAAAAAGAGAGATAACTATTAAAAAACTACCGAAAGAAACACTAAATAAATATGTAGGATCTTATTGGAATACAAAAGACAGCTATTCAAGAAAAATTACTCTAAAAAACGACACCTTAAGATATGAGCGTTCACCAAGAAGTATGAATAGTTTAGTGTCTATTAGTAAAAATGAATTTAAAATGTTAAACACGCCTCCTGGTGCTAAAGTTTTTGTGCGTTTTCAACAAGAAAATAAAATGGTTTTCATTGAGAATGGTATAGAAGTAGGTGTTTTTAAAACATATACCCCGGCGACATATAATTTAGAGGAGTTACAGCTGTTTTCTGGCAATTATTATAGTGAAGAAATTAATGCATATTATGAATTTAAAGTCATTAAAGATAGAATAATACTATATATTAATAAGAGAGAGACTGTTCCTTTACGACCTATCATGGAAGGTTTGTTTTCAAGTCCAATGGGAATCTTTGAATTTAAAAGAAATGGGGAAAATAAAGTTGAAGCATTCAACATATCAACACCAAGAGTTAAAGGCCTTACTTTCACGAAAGTGAAATAAGGTTATTAATAAACATTGCATTTAGCTAAATTATTAGATAGTAGCTAGTTTATTTTATATTTGAGTTCTATATGACATTTAAAAGCACAAAAAATATTTTTCTTAGTAAGAAAGTTCTAACTCACATAGTGTTTTGGCTTATAATGCTTGTTTATTATATAAGCTCTTCTTGGCCATTTGAATCTGATAAAGTATTCCTGTTTGAAAGAATGATTTCAAAAACAGTACCTCAAATTATTCTTTCTTATATAGCCATATATGTACTTATTCCTTTTCTGTTAAATAAAAAACGTAAAGTTCTTTTTGTTATCAGTAGTCTTGTTCTTATTTATTTTGCATACACCTTTCATACAGCCTTACGTTGCTATTATTTAGTTCCAAAATATCCCGAGATATTTAGTGTTAGACCTCCTTTAATTTTTATAGAACGTATCACTAATGTGTATGCTTTTTTAGGTAATATAACTGGTTTGATTTTTCCAACTATCATATTAATGGTACTTAATTATTATAGGCATCAAAAAGAGATATTGAGCTTGAAGGAGCGGCAAAAATCGTCAGAATTAGAAGCATTAAAAAATCAATTGAATCCGCACTTTTTATTTAATACACTTAATAATTTATATGCTTTATCTTTAAAGAAATCAGACAAATCTCCAGAAGTTATTGAAAGACTTTCTGATATCTTAGATTATATTCTATATAAGTGTAAAGATAAATATGTAAACATTGAAGGAGAAATAGATTTATTAGAAAATTATATAGCTTTAGAAAAATTACGCTACGGAAAAAGGCTAAATATAGTATTTAATCATTCAGTTGAAGATAATATAAAAATAGCTCCACTTTTATTGCTCACTTTAACGGAGAATGCATTTAAGCATGGTGTAGAAGAAGAAATTAATGTAGCTTCTATAAAGATTCAATTAAAAGCTACAAAAAAAGAAATTTATTTTAATATTGAAAATACGATACCTGTGGTTGTCTCGACTACTAATGACATAGTTGATAATAGGGAGTCCATTGGGTTAAAGAATATTGAAAAGCAATTACAACTATTATATAAATCTAATAATTATGTTTTACACATAAGTGATAAAAATAATGTTTTTGGGGTAATTTTAAAGCTCATATCCAAATGAAATATAAATGCTTAATAGTAGATGATGAAGAATTAGCAAGAGAATTAATTCAAAATCACTTGTCTAAATTTGATGATTTTGAGTTAGTTGGGTCTTGTGATTCTGCACTAGAGGCACATAAAGCTTTAAAAGAAAATAAAGTAGATTTAATTTTTTTAGATATTAAAATGCCTGTTTTAAAGGGGACAGATTTCTTTAAAAACCTTTCTGTTAAACCTAAAGTGATATTTACAACTGCGTATAGAGAATATGCTGTGGAAGGCTTTGAATTAAGTGCGGTAGATTATTTACTTAAACCAATTGTATTCAGTCGTTTTTATAAAGCCATAGAAAAATTTACAGAGAGCACAAATAAAAAAGATTCTACATTTAGAGAAAATCATATATACATACAAAGCAATAAGAAAAATGTCAAAATTCTATTAGACGAAATTCTTTATATAGAAAGTATCAAAGATTATATTAGAATACATTTCCTTGAAGATAAAATGATGATTAAACACGGTATAACTGCTTTTGAAAAGGAGCTAGATAAACGGTTTTTAAGAGTACATCGTTCTTACATCGTAAATACAGATAAAGTTACTGCCTTCACCAAAAATGATATTGAAATTGGTAAAATAGAAGTCCCAATAGGTGAATATTATAAAATCAATGCTTTAAGCGTGCTTAAATAAGCAAAATAATTCCAGATTACATCTTTCGGTTGTTGTTAAATTCTATCTCAAGGGTTTGGGTTTGTAGTTTCATAAACCATTTCTATTTGCGTTTACCTTCTGTATGTCTAAATGTTCCAAGATGTATTAATATTCGCTTTAAATTAGAGACTGGAACTTAATCATTAGACTGCTCGTAAAGTGTTAGTGAATAAATCTAGAATTTTTTCTTTCATTTTATTTTGTCGGTTTTGTTCAATTTTAATATTTAAAAAAATCAAAACTTTGAAAATTAAGTGTAAAAAATATTAATTAAAAACAATTTATCATGATGACTAAATCAATTTTAAAATCAAAGTATTCCCTAGTATTCTCTACTGTATTTGTAATGTTTATGTGTTTAAATTTAAACGCACAAGACAAACTTAAAAACACGGCTGAATTTCCATATGAATCAATAGATGAAGTGCCTGTCTTTCCTGGGTGTGAGAATCTATCAGACAATATAGAACGAAGAAAATGTTTATCTGACAACATTTATAAATACGTAGATGACAATTTAAATACAAAACTTGCCAAACAACTTGGGTTTAAGGGGGAAATGAGTATTGCGGTGATTTTTAAAATTAATGAAGAAGGCACTGTTACAGAAGTAAAATCTAGAGCACCACATCCAGAATTAGAAAAAGAGGCTAAAAGAGTAATTAGTTCTATTCCTAAAATGATTCCTGCAAAACGTAAAGGAAAAGGTGCAGTTGTGCCATACTCTCTACCAATCACTTTTGAAGTAGGTAAAAAATAGACCTAGTAGCTAATTATTGAAATGTTAAAAGCCCAAGATTCAACTTGGGCTTTATAGAAAGAGAACGTTTTATACAAAACCTCAGCTTAGACTAAAAAAATTCAATTAATATGGACATTAAAAAAACACTTTTAATATTAATAATAACCAGCGTGTTCTCTAACTACTCTTCTGCACAAACAGAAGGAATAGATAATACCGTAGGTAAAAACTATAATATTAACTCAAAAATATTAGAGGAAGACCGCGAAATTCAAGTATATGTTCCAGAAAGCTATAAAACATCAAATAAAGAATATCCAGTATTGTATGTTTTAGATGGACAGCGCTTTTATTTATATGCGGTTAGTTTGCATCAGTCATTTTTAGAGTTTGATATAACTCCAGAATTTATCATTGTAGGGATAAAAAATAAGTATCCGCAACGTTTTAGTCATTTTAGTACAGGCACGCCTAAGTTTCTCAATTTTATAGAAAACGATGTCATCTCTTTTATAGATAAAACGTACCGAACTACTAATGAGCGTATGGTATTTGGATGGGAATTTGGAGGCGGTTTTGTTATTCATGCAATGATAGAAAAACCAAGTCTATTTTCTGGTTACATATCCGCAAGTCCAAACCCAATAAGTAAAAAGGGGTCTAGAATAAAAGCCTTAGAGAAGTTACTTGATGAAAATAAAGATCTTAATACCTTCCTATATTTTGGAATAAGTTCTCAAACACCTTTTAAAAGTTATGCAGAAGATTCAGATAATGCAGATTATTTGAGTGAACTTCTCACAACGAAATCTCCAAAATCATTCCGTTGGAAATATCAAAAGCTAGTTGGCGAAAACCATAGATCATCTTCTTATGGAGTTTTATATCACGGTTTAAGAGCATATTTTTCTTATTACAATACGCTAGTCTATAATACCGTAGAAGAATTTGAGAAAAGTGGAGGCATACCTTTCATGAGAGAATATTATAGTAAAAGAGCCAAAAAATATGGGTTTTCTACAGATGTGCCTGACTGGACTATATCTACAGCAATAACCAGTGCAATAGATGAAAACAATTATGCTGTGTTCGATGATTTAATAAGCTCATTTTTTACAAATGAGAAGTTAGGAAAGTTAAGAAGAAGTACGCCCTATCATATTGCAGCATTCTACCAAAAGCATAAAAAATTCAATAGAGCAATAGACATCTATAATGCGTTACTATTAAATAACCCAAACTCTGAGAGACCTTTAAATGGTTTAGGAGATGTGTACACCGCTATGGATAAAAAGAAAAAGGCTGCAACCTATTATAAAAAAGCAGAAGCATTGTCAAATAAAGAAAAAGAATAAAGATGGATTCAAATAAAAAAACAGCAAGAATAGCAGGGCTTCTATATTTTATAGTTGTACTAACCGGTATTTTTGGAATCATGTATGTGCCTTCCAAATTATTAGTTATGAAGGATGCTTCTGCCACGTTTAATAATGTTGTAAACGGTGAACAGTTATTCCGATTAAGTATTGCCAGTACTTTGATAAGTTATATCATCATGTTAATTATCCCTTTTGTGCTTTATAAACTATTAAAATCTGTCAATAAAAATACGGCAGTTCTAATGGTAGCACTTGGTATGGTAAGCGCCATACTTTCCTTTATTCCTGTGTCATATAAAATGGATGTCATCACTCTGATTAGTGATGCTGATTACTTAAATACATATAGCACAGAACAACTGCAATCTAAAATGATGCTATCTCTTGGGTCTTATTATAGTGGAACTCGAATTGCGATGCTATTTTGGGGATTGTGGTTATTTCCGTTTGGTTATTTAGTGTTTAAATCAGGAATTCTCCCCAAGTTTTTAGGTGTATTCCTAATGCTTGGTTGTTTAGGGTATCTAATCCAAGTTTTCGGGCGTTTAATTATTCCAGGCTACAGCGAACTAGGAATCTCTTCGTTTGTTACACTACCTGCCACCATTGGAGAACTCGGTATATGTTTATGGCTCTTGATTATGGGAGCGAAAGAAAAATTAAGTACAGTTGACTAAAATGATCTTAAATTAATAAGTAAGCATATTTAGATGTTGTAGCCAATTTGAGAAACTGAACCTGAATTAAACATCTCTAACATAGAGAATAAAAGAAATATGACTTTTATGTTTGCTCTTAACACCTATCTGTCTATAGTTTAAACTTCACATTGTATTAAGCTATACGTTTATTGTTATTTAAATAAGCTAATTATGAAAAACTTAAAAAATGCCCTTTTTGCAATTCTAATTTTTACACCATTGTTGCAATTTGCACAATCGAACGATGATATAATCAAAAACATTCAAAAGCTGATGCTAGAGAATTATATATTTCTTGATAAAGCAAAAGAAACCAATCTACATTTAGAAGGTTTAATGAAAAATAATTATTTTGATACGTATACTGATCCAAAAGATTTTGCTAAAGCTTTATCTGTAGAAATGCAAAAAATAACGAATGACAAACACCTAAATGTCGCACCTCCAAGACCCCCGAGACCACCAAGGAGCAATTCTGATTTCACATCAAGACATTTAACCAATTTAGTACGATTTCGTTCTGGTGGATTTGGAAAAATTGATTTGCTTGAAGGAAACGTTGGCTATGTAGAGTTAAAAGGGTTTAGAAGAGAGGATATTTCTAAAGTCGATGATGTGATGAATTATCTATCAACCGCAGACGCCATCATTATAGACTTACGGGAAAATGGAGGTGGAGGTGGACTTGGTCTTTATTGGAGTTCTTATTTTTTAAAGGAAAATACGCCCCTAACAGGATCCTATGAAAGAAGAACGGATACAACAATAGAATTAAAAACTGTCTCAGTAAAAGGAAATCAAAGACTATCTATGCCAATATTTTTCTTGACGAGCAATCGCACTTTTTCAGCAGCAGAAGCCTTTGCCTACGATTTGCAGGCTAGAAAAAGAGCAATAATTGTTGGCGAAACAACCGGAGGTGGTGCACACCCTGTTAATGGCATGAGGTTACCTAAAGGATATAGACTAATTGTGCCTTATGCAAGGTCTATTAATCCTATTACCAAAACCAATTGGGAAGGCGTAGGTGTAATTCCTAATTATAAAACTACTAAAGAAGAATCTCTAACCAAAGCAAAAGAACTGGCCATAATTGCCGCAAAAAAATATAGAGAAAAGCCTTTTAACGAACTTAAATTACTTTTAGCAAAAAGTGAGATCACTCAAAATGATGAAGATACAGTTTATGAACTATTCAAACTTTTATTAAAAAGAAATCATCTTGAAGATTTTATGATTAATAATATGGGCTATTCCTATTTAAGAGATAAGCAGATAAATTCAGCTTACGTTATTTTTAAATCTAATATGAATATTTTTCCAGATTCACCAAATGGGCACGATAGTTATGCAGAAGTACTAGCATTAAAAGGCAACAAAACAGAAGCTTTAAAACATTACAAACAAGCTGTTTTACTTGCCGAAAAACAGAATGACAGACAACTTGAGATATATAAGAATAATTTATTGAAATTTGAAAATAAAAGATAGTAAAAAGGCACTCCAATCAACTGTGCTCAATCCGAAAACAATTTTCTAATTTGCATGCTACGAGCCATATACAAGACCGTTAATACCTATTAATCCCAACATATGAACAAAAATATTTTCATTGTATTATTGCTATTTCTTTTAAACGTCAAGTCCTTTTCCCAAATTGATGGAACAGACAATATCGTTGGTAAAACTTTCTTGATTCAATCGCAAGTACTCAATGATGAAAGAGAAATTCAAGTCTTTTTGCCTGATAGCTACACTAAGTCAGATAAAAAGTATCCTGTTCTATTTATTTTAGATGGTCAACGATATTTTCTTCATGGCGTTAGTCTCCAGAAATCATTTGTTGGATTTGGACACGCTCCTGAGTTTATTATAGTTGGTATTTCTAAAAAACAATCTGACAGGAATAGATATTATAGTATTGATTCGAAAAAATATCTTGACTTCATTGAAAATGAAATTTTACGTTTTATTGATGAAAAATTTCGAACATCAAAAGAACGTTTAATATTTGGATGGGCATATGGAGGAGGTTTTGTTATTCAAACTATGACTACACATCCTGACTTATTTGATACCTATATTGCCGCAAGTCCGTTCCCCTTAGATGAAAAAATTAACAAAGTAGATAGCCTGCTCTTAAAAAATCCGCACTTCGACAAACTTCTATATTTCACCTCTGGTACTGACGAAGGTATAGTGAGAGAAGGGACCGATAAATTGAATGCTCTTCTAACAAACAAAGCTCCGAAAACAATGAACTGGATTTTTAGAGAATTAGAAGGAGAACAACATAGGTCAACCCCATTTACAACACTTTATCACGGGATTAAGAAACACTACCATTACTATCCAGAACTTCAATTTAGTAGCCTTGAAGAATTCACCAAAGCTGGTGGTTTGAATTATGTTTACGGCTATTATGAGCAAAGAGCAAAACGATTTGGATTTTCTTCTGACTTAACAAATTGGACAATGTTTACTCTGACAAGAAATGCTATGCGAGCAAATGATTATGAGCAGTTTGACACATTTGTTAATGAATTTAAAAAAACAAAATTTCTTGGTGAGATAAGAGTGAGTAGAGCCTGTTCAATTGCTGAGTTTTATTTGAAGAACAAACAATATGACAAATCAATAGCCCTATACACATATTTAACTGAGAAATATCCAAGCTCTGAAATACCATTGAATGGATTGGGAGATGCATATAAGGAATTGAAAAAAGAAAGAACAGCTTCAAAATATTATCAAAGAGCAAAAGAACTTTCTGAAAATAATAACAACTGATTAAGAATAAGGGCTAACATCGTATAAGACGTTCAAACACATTAACAAATATAGAATATGAAAAACAGTATTTCAATTATCTTCATCTTAATTCTTTTCCAATCATGTACAAAAAAATCAAAGACTACTACAATTGATTTAATTAAAGAGGTAGAAACTGGTCTTACAACTCGGGTGCACATAGAAGGTGATTCCACATGGTCTATAGAAGAACGGATGAAACATTATGGAATACCAGGTGTGAGTATTGCAATTATACATAACGGTGAAATTGCTTGGGCAAAAGGGTATGGTGTGATGGATAAGGAAAGTCAAACTCCTGTAACGACACAAACACTTTTCCAAGCAGCGGCAACTAGTATGCCAGTAACGGCATATGGTACATTACGTCTTGTAGAACAACATAAATTAGACTTAGATGAAAACATTAACAGCTATTTAAAATCTTGGAAAGTACCAGAAAATGAATTTACCAAAGAAAAGAAAGTAACAATAAAAAATCTTTTAAACCATTCTGCTGGAATACACCCGCGTGTAACAGAATCATATGGTATAAACGAAGAAATTCCAACACTTGTAGAGATACTAAATGGAACTCCCCCAGCCTCAAACGAGCCACTTACTGTAAATAAAGAGCCCAATGAAAGCGTTCGTTTTGCATACGCCAGCTATGTGCCCATTCAACAAATGATGCTAGATGTTGAGGGAAAAACCTTCCCAGAGGTCATGCATGAACTCGTGCTGCAACCCCTAGAAATGGTCAGTAGCACGTTTGATCAAACCCTTACACCCGACCAATTAAAAAAGGCAGCAACAGGTTATTTACAGGATGGCTCTATGGTTGAAGGTGGAAGAAATATCCAGCCGGCAATGGCTTCAGGCGGACTATGGACAACTGCCGAGGACTATGCCAAATTCATAACTCATATACAACAGTCTAAAGATTTGTCAGCATCAATGGGTACACCATATGGTGTGCATAATAATGATTGGTCATTTACGCTCGGATTAGGGTTTCAACTTTTAAATAGAAACAATGAAATCTACTTAAGGCATCATGGATGGAATACAGGTTTTTATGCTGAGATAGTAGCTCATAGAGACAAAGGTTATGGTGTCGTTGTGATGACTAATTCTACTTTTCCAGAATTTAATGCCGAAGTAATGCGCTCTGTAGCTCAGGCATATGATTGGGATAATTATGTTCCGGTACATAAAAAAATGGAAATTGAACAGTCATTAGTCGATAAAATTACTGGGAAATATCAGTCCAATAACTTTACTGATGAAGTTTTTCAAAAAGACAATCTACTGTTTATTAAAAATATTCTTGATTTAGAAGCTGAAGAACTAGTCAAATTTTCAGATAGTCTTTTTGTTAAAAGAAATTCTAGTCGACTTATTCAATTCAAGATAAACTCTGAAAATGGAACTACCAATTTACTTTACCGTAATAGGAATGATGGAGCTATAACTTCAACTTTTGTCAAGGTAGCTAATGACAAAAAAAGTCCAGTGGAATTCCTTCTTGATGGTGACTTTGAAAACGCACGTATAGCCTATCAGAATCTATTGGAGCTCGACCCTAACCATCCAACTGTAACTGAAAGCTACATAAATGATATTGGTTACGATTTTTTCCACGAGGACAGAATGACATTATCACTAAACACTTTCAAAGTGAATATGATACTCTACCCTGATAGTTACAAAGTGTATGATAGTTATGCAGAAGCCTGTATGAAAGCAGGAGAAATTGATTTGGCAATTAAAAACTATTCGAAATCACTTGAATTAAATCCTCAAAACAACAGTGCAAGGAGTAAGCTTGTGGAATTACAAAAAAGTGAATAAAACGAACTTTCATCTAATTTAATAATGGTTAAAGGTTGGCAGCAACAGTAATCATTAAACAAACAAGGTTCTAAAAGCAAAATTAAATTATATAAAATAGTAATTAACAAATCGTTATCAAACAGTTATAAAAAATAAATCGGATAAAAACAAACTCGAAATAAGTTCAAATAAACAAATGAATATACACAGAAGCAAAATCAAAAAAGCAAACAAGGTTCTAAACGCCACTGTAACATTGTGGTTTGTTTTGGCTGTGTTGGGACAATGGATCTTTGCATATTATGTGGCCACTTTCTATGGAGGCTCTGCCATTCACGGAAATTTAGAAAATTGGAATAAAGTGCTCCCTCAAGGTTATGTTTATGGTGAGACTACGGGAAATTTAGCAGTTGCCATACATTTATTTTTTGCCATAATTATTATTGTTGGTGGACCACTTCAATTTAGCCAACAATTAAGAAATCGTGCTAGAAATTTTCATCGATGGAATGGTAAAATTTATATTGTAACTGCAATTATTTTAAGCGTTAGTGGCCTGTATATGATATTAACCAGAGGTAGTGCTGGAGGAACTACGGGAGCAATTACCATTAGTATTAATGCGGTTTTAATTATTATCTGCGCAGTTTTGGCTTGGCGCTTTGCTTTGAAACGAAATTTTAAAGAACATCGTATCTGGACAATTAGACTATTCTTGGTTGTTAGTGGTGTTTGGTTTTTTAGAATAGGTTTAATGTTTTGGCTCTTTATTAATAATGGCCCCGTAGGATTCGATATGAAAACTTTTCAAGGGCCTTTTTTAACTTTTTTAGGGATTGCTCAATATGCATTACCATTGGTTGTTTTTGAGTTTTATTTAGGAGTCCAAAAAAGAAAAAACATTTTAGCTAAATACGCTGTTTCTTTTCTCCTCGTTGCTTTAACAATTTTAATGCTCGTTGGAATTTTTGCCGCTACTAAAAATCTATGGTTGCCACGAGTTTAATTATTCATTGGTTTCCTTTAAAATTTAAAATTATGATAAACAATAAGTTATTAAAGCGTAATTGTCATTATTTCATTGCAATAGTTGCCTTTTTGGGATTATTTGGAAAACAAATTCATGCTCAAACAAGTAGTAAACCCTCGCCTCCTAAAATTTCATCGGAATTCCCATTTGAATCTAAATATGTGGAAGTTCTTGGGTCAACAATGCATTATGTAGAATTAGGAGAAGGTGATCCTATTTTGTTCCTTCATGGTAACCCAACCTCATCTTATCTTTGGAGAAATATTTTACCATACTTACAAAAACAGGGTAGAGTAATTGCGCTTGATAATATTGGTTTTGGAAAATCTGCTAAACCTCAAATTGAGTATAAATTTAGTGACCATATAAGGTATTTGGAAGGTTTTATAAAAGCCCTTAAACTCAAAAATATCACTTTAGTAGTGCATGACTGGGGATCTGTCTTTGGATTAGATTATGCTTCACGACATGAAAATAATATTAAAGGACTTGTGATAATGGAAGCTTTAATTCCTCCATTTGTGCCAATGGAGAGTTATGAAGCCTTAGGATCTTATGGTAACCTGTTTAGAACTTGGAGAGATCCTGTGCAGGGAGCAGAAATGCTTATTGACAAAAATATACTTATAGAACAGCTACTTCCTAATAGCATTGTACGCGATTTAACATTTGAAGAAATGGAAGCTTATCGTGCTCCATTTCAAGAGAAGCTAAGTAGAAAATCACTCTCTGTTTTATTAGCAGAATTGCCAATAGGAGGTGTCCCAGAAAATACAACAAAAGTAATTGAGCATTATGGAGAGTGGTTAAAAAATACTTCTATATCAAAACTGCATATATATGCTTCTCCTGGCGGTGTAAATCCACCAAAAATGATAGAATATCTAACAACCCAATTTAAAAATTATGAAACGGTTTACGTTGGTTTGGGGTTGCATTTTATTCAAGAAGATCAGCCTGATGCAATTGGACGAGCAATTTCAGACTGGTATCGCCGTAATCAACAAAAGTCAAATTAATTACAAATAAATTATGAGTAGAATAAAACAATTTGGAGAAAAAGTGGAAGGTTATAATATACCAGTTCTAAATGAAAGAGAAATAAGAGCATCGGCAGGAATAATATTTCTTTTTATGTTTATTGCTATAATATTAGCAGGTTTTAGCGGTAAGTTCTTAATGTTGAAATATATGATCACAATATTTTTAACAGAAATGATAATACGTGTTTTTATCAATCCAAAATTTGCGCCGTTATTAATTATAGGTCGATTAATTACAAACAAACAAAAGCCTATATATGTTGGTGCACCACAAAAAAAGTTTGCTTGGATAATAGGCATAATCTTCTCTGCAACTATTGCCTTTTTTACAATAGGGTTAAACACCTTTCACCCTGTTGCTACAGGGCTAGTATGTTTAATTTGTCTCATTTTTTTATATTTTGAGACAGCTTTTAATGTTTGTCTTGGCTGCAAAATATATGGTTTGTTTTACAGAGAAAAAGCTCAGTATTGTCCAGGAGAGATATGTGATATAAATTCAAGAGAAGATATTCAAAAAACATCAAAGGCTCAATTTATAATCGTCTTGGGGCTAATAGCGTACATATTGTTAATCATATTCCTCTTCAATGAATTCTATAGCAAAAAACCAATTTACTTGATGAAATTTATTGACTCCTTATAATTTAACCAAAGTCACTGATGGTAAGCCTTTAAAGCAAGTTGAAACAATATTGTACCTTAATAAAAGCTTAATATTATGATAAAACAGATTTCCAAAAATAAAAGCCTTCATCCATTTGTCAAAGAAATTATGTTCCTTGAAAATTATGAGGAATCTACTGAAAAAAGTTATCCATTTTATGCAAATGGTTTTCCGGGGATTGTGTATTCCAAATCAAATAATCCATTTTATTTAAACCCGGGGAATAAAGAGTTGTCTGAGTTTTATTTGTACGGTCAAACTATAGCACCAATATCATTAGATATAAAAGGAGCATTTCAATTAATAGACATTAGACTGTACCCTTTTGCTGTTAAAATTTTATTAGGGGTTGACCCTAAAATATTAAATGATGATTGCTTTGATCTTAAGTTGATAAAAAATGTAGATACCAATGTAACTTTAGCCAAATTAAATCAAACCTCAAGTAAAGATGAAACCATAGGTATTTTAGCCAATTATTTTGAAGAATTGCTTAAAAACGCATCTTCTAATCCAGATTATAGAGTCAAATTGGCTACAAACCTTATTCTAAGCTCTAACGGTAATATTAGTGTAAAAGAAGTAAGAGATAGACTGTGTGTTACTGAAAGAACATTAGAACGCCATTTCATGAGGGATATGGGAGTAACAACAAAGCAATTTGCAAAAATTATTCAGTTTAGTTCTTCTATAAAGCAAATTACAACTTCTGATTATGATAGCTTAACTAAAATAGGATATGAAAATGGCTTTGCAGACCAATCACATTTTATTAGAACCTTTAAAAAGTTTACAGGAAAAACACCAAAGGAGTTTCAAAAGGAACTTTCTCTTTAAAATAGTATTCCATTTTATTTGTCGGGTTTATACAATTCTTAAGATTGATATCTCAATAAACTTGCCCTTAATTTAAATTAAAAAATATTATGAAGAAATTATGTATAGCAGTAGTGGCTATTTTTTTTGCAGGAAGTTTAAATGCACAAAGTTTAAAGTTTGGTGTTAAATCTGGTATTAATGTGGCAACAATAAATGGAGGAGAGTTAAATGTAGATTCACGAATAGGGTTTCATATAGGAGTTGTGTCAGAAATTGAAATTAATAATAAGTTCTCTATACAACCAGAATTAATGTATTCCTCACAAGGTGCAGAAGAAGATATTGTACAAGTAAAATTAGATTATCTGCTATTACCTTTATTGGCAAAATATCACATAGTGAATGGTTTCAGTATTGAAGTAGGTCCTCAATTTGCATTTTTAGTAAATGATGAAATTGAATTGGATAATGATAATCAATCTGTTTTTGATACTGACTCAGAAAATTTTGACCTTAGTGCTAGTTTTGGGTTAGGCTATCAATTAAAGTCAAGTTTATTCTTTCAGGTAAGATATAATTTGGGTATTATACCAGTTGTAGAGAACCCAGATGTTACTAATGGTGTTTTTCAGCTATCTGCTGGATATCAATTTTAGTAAAATCCTTTGTAATTGCTAATTGCTTTTTCAGTTTGACGGCTTTGTTCAATTTTCAAGATTAAAAGCGTCATATGTTTGCCTTAAATAAGGTAACATGGAAATAAATTTAAAAACTGTCACATTACTACTTGCAATTTTAATTACAGGGCTTTCAGCAGGGTTATTTTATGCTTGGAAAATTTCAGTTATTCCAGGATTAAAAAACATTTCAGATAGAAGCTATTTAGGAACAATGCAGTCTATAAATAGGGCGATTTTAAACCCTGAGTTTTATATCATTTTCTTTGGTGCAATTCTCTTTTTAATACTGAGTGCCTACTTTCAATTCAAAGTCAGTATAGATAATTCTTTTTGGTTAATTACAGCTGCTATTCTTTTTTATGGCATAGGTACTATAGGAGTAACAGCTTTTGGTAATGTTCCTATGAATGAGTCTTTAGATTTAGTTGACTTAACCAAATTAAATGTTGAGGAGCTAAGGCTAACAAGATTGCACTATGAAGGTCAATGGAATCAATTTAATACGATTAGAACGGTTTTCTCGGTACTTTCTTTTATAGCAATTTTAGTTTCTAGCTTCCTCAATGAATCCATTTCAATAAAAATTTAATCAAATAATTTAATGTAAACATTATGTCGAAAAAAACAATTTTAATATTGGGAGGTACTGGAAAAACAGGTCGTAGAGTTGCCCAACGATTAATCAGATTAGGAAAATCAATTCGTATTGGTTCAAGAAATGGAAACCCTAAATTTGATTGGGAAAAGCCAGAAACATGGGAAGACGCTTTAAAGGGGATTGATACCGTTTACATCACTTTTCAACCAGACCTAGCTGTTCCAGGCGCTGTGCCAATAATAGAAAACTTCACAGCATTATCAGTGAAAAATGGAGTCCGAAAAATGGTATTACTCTCTGGAAGAGGCGAAAAAGAAGCTCAAAAATGTGAACAAATAGTAATGAATTCAGGAGCAGATTGGACAATTGTTCGTTCAGACTGGTTCAACCAAAATTTTAGTGAAAGTTTCTTTTTGGATCCAATAAAGGCAGGTCATGTTGCATTGCCTAGAGCTGAAGCACTTATTCCTTTTGTTGATAATGATGATATTGCAGATGTAGTTGTAGAAGCTCTATTAGATGACAATCATATTGGACAAATATATGAATTGACAGGACCTCATCTTTTAACTTTCAAAGAGGTTACTGCAGAAATTTCAAAAGTAACAGGAAGAGATATTCAATTTCATTCCATTTCAATGGAAGAATACACAAACATGCTTAGAGAATTTCAAGTCCCAGAAGATTTCATTTGGTTAGTAAAATACCTATTTACTGAGGTTCTGGATGGTAGAAATTCTACGATAACTAATGATATAGAAAAAGTACTAGGTAGAAAAGCTAAAGATTTCACCAATTATGCAAGAGAAACAGTTACCACAGGTGTTTGGTCTTCGTTGAACTAATTCTATAAATTACCCCTTTGAGATAAGAGGTTAATAGCTGCCACTTAATAATATTATATCATGATAAAGATTAACACTTTTTCTCTAATCAGGATATAACACGTTAGTGGTATTCAAATTTTGAAATTGATTACATATTATAAAAATACTTTAGAAAATTATTGTTTCAAAAAACTCACTAATAATTATAGAGGATGGTATTCTAAATTATTTGTTAATCAATTTTAGTTTTATTTTGATCTTTTTTGATTTAAGATGTGCCATTTTTGTACCTTTTTAGGATTAAGTGCTTTTAATACTGATTAATTACTTTCTGTATCGGGAAGTAAACTTACTCCTTTATAATAACCAAAGTCGCTTTATAACCAGTTCTAATTAGCCATTTATTAGATGTCAACGTATTACCATTAGGGTCTAACACCATAAGTTGTGCTGTATTTGGAGAAGACTCACCTTCGTTTAAGGCAATGAAATTAATAGTATTATAACCTTCTTTTAAGTCTATATCAATAGTATAGAAATCTCCATAAAGCCTTATGTTTGGATGAATAACAACATCATTCACTGTTAATTTAATTCTATCCCCATCAACATATTCATGATCTCTACATTTTATAACTACAGTTTTTGAAGTAGTTCTCAAATCACCTAAATAGTAATCCTTCTCAAACTCATCTAAGTCTTGTCTGTCCTCACTAAAACGTTGTTTAATTTTCCATTCTTTATTAACTAAAGAACTTTTTTTGGTCATATCTACTGTGTATTCCTTTTTATTTGATTTAGGTAGTGATTTATAGTTAAGCGTATACCTAATATTTTTATTAGTTAAACCTATTACAGGAGATAGTCTAAAAGAAAATTTTAACTCAACTTGTGTAGTACTATCAATAGGACTTATTTTAAATCCTTTTTGAAAATCATTTACTTGAGCCATTGAGGCAAATGTAAAACATAGAAGAAGTAAAGAAGTTATATAAAATTTCATAGCTTTCAGCATATATAATGCTTGGGGTTAAAGATATATATTTGATTCTTATTTTTTTAATCTGCAAGGAGATTAACGTTACTTTATAATAATTTACAGTTACCTTAACAAAAATTATTCCATAGCTACATTTTAGTAGATAGTTGTTATTTTTGTATAAATCATTAACGTTTAAAGTTTAGTATTTATGATTGAAGGATTGCAAAGTAATTACGCCTATTTGTTTGAAGATGCTCTTTTAAATGAAATAAGTGAGATTGGCGTATACAAAAAAATACCCGAAGGCTTTACATTAATGGACATAGGCGATAATATTAAAAGCATTCCGTTAATTTTGAGCGGTGCTATTAAGGTTATGCGGGAAGACGAAAATGGTGACGACTTAATACTCTATTTTGTTGAACAAGGAGATACTTGTGCCATGACAATTACCTGTTGTATGGGAGAAACTAAAAGCGAAATTAGAGCGATAGCCGAAACAGATACACGTATTATAATGATTCCAATTAGTAAAATGCAAGAATGGATGCATAAATACCCTAGTTGGCAAAGTTTTATTCTTCAAAGTTATCATGAACGTATGAAAGAACTTTTAGAAGCAATTGACACCATTGCATTTTTAAAAATGGACGAGCGATTATTTAAGTATCTAAAAGACAAAGCAATGGTCAATAGAGACGATGTAATTAAAACGACACATAAGGAAATTGCTTTAGATTTGCACACATCTAGAGTAGTAGTTTCAAGGCTATTAAAGAAACTCGAAACAGAAAATAAAATTAAACTGCATAGAAATAGTATTAAAGTAATCGATTTGTAATTCGATATTTTTTCAGGTAACAAATGTTACGTACATAGTTATATTAATTGCTAATTTTGGCAAAAAAAATATTTTATGAATTTTATATTAGAGCCTTGGCCTTGGTATGTTGGAGGACCATTAATAACCTTGGTCATGTTTTTTCTTTACTATTTCGGTAAGAAGTTCGGAATTTCTTCAAGTCTTGAATCTATTTGTGCAATGGGAGGAGCTGGAAAGATACATGAACACTTTAATTTTGGATGGAAAAAAAGCAAATGGAATTTAATGTTTATAATAGGCACAGTAATTGGTGGCTATATAGCATTTCAATTTATGACGCCTAACCAAGCAATTGCTCTAAATCCACAAACTATAAGCGATTTATCTGAAATTGGTTTTCAAAATGCAGGCGAACAATTCTTGCCCGAAGAATTGTTTGGACTCGATGCTTTACTATCTATTAAAGGAGGTGTAATTTTAGTTATAGGTGGTATTTTGGTTGGCTTTGGAGCAAGATATGCAGGAGGATGTACCTCAGGTCATGCCATTACTGGGTTAAGTAATCTAGAATTACCGTCATTAATAGCTGTTATAGGATTCTTTATTGGAGGGTTGGTTATGACTTGGCTTATTTTACCATTACTATTTTAATTTCGAGCATTATGAAAAATATTAGATTTATAATTTTAGGTATTCTTTTCGGAATTATTTTAAGTAAAGCCGAAGTCATTTCGTGGTATCGTATTTATGAAATGTTTAAATTTCAATCATTCCATATGTATGGTATAATAGGTTCTGCTGTTGTTTTAGGAATCATTTTGTTTTCATTCTTTAAAAGAGGAAGTATTAAAAACTATTTGGGAGAAAAAATAGAAATAGAGCCTAAGAAAAAAGGAATTTATAGAACCATAATAGGAGGCATCATTTTTGGACTTGGATGGGGATTAATAGGCGCTTGTCCAGGACCAATGTTTATATTATTAGGACGAGGTGCATTATCTATTCTAATAGTCATTTTTGGAGGACTTCTCGGAGTTTTGTTTTACCATGCCATAAAGCATAAACTACCACACTAAATTAAAATTTTTCAAATTGGATAGTTAAGTAACTATTGTTACAGTTTTTTAGTCAAAGTTGGTTAACTTTGAGAGATAAACTAAAACACCTAACTATCCAATTTTTAATTATATGAAGTACGGCTTTATTATTGATAACCGAAGATGTATTGGTTGTCATGCCTGTACCACTGCTTGTAAATCAGAACACGATGTTGCAGTAGGAGTTAACAGAACGTATGTTAAACAGGTTGAAAAAGGAGAATTCCCTAATACTCGCCGAATTTTTTCCGTAATGCGTTGCAACCATTGTACAGATGCTCCTTGTGTGGAGATTTGTCCAGTCGAAGCATTGTTTATTCGAGAAGATGGTATTGTAGATTTTGATAATAACAGATGTATTGGATGCAAGTCTTGCATGCAAGCATGTCCTTACGATGCATTATATATTGATCCCGAAACGCATACTGCAGCCAAATGTAATTATTGTGCGCATAGGGTAGATGTAGGAAGGGAACCAGCATGTGTTTCTGTTTGCCCAGAACATGCTATTATTGCTGGAGATATGCACAATCCTAATACAGAAATCTCTCAACTTTTAGCAAGACAAGCTGTAAAAGTACGTAAACCTGAAAAAGGAACAAACCCTAATCTGTTCTATATAGATGGAGACGAATCATCGCTAAATCCCGAAGCAACGGCTAAATCTGGTCCTGGTTTATGGAACTCGCAAGCACGTGGTGTTGGTCATTTTGCTAAAGCTGCCGAAAAAATGTTGCATACCAATGATGATGTCGATTTGTTGCAAATGAGTATTGATAATGAAATACAAGCGGCTTATCAAAGAAAAGATTCAGAAAACCCTAACTATATTGATGTGTTAACTGGAAAAGCAAGACGTGTTTATGACACACCTGATAAAGGAATTCTTTGGGGTTGGGAAGTATCAGCTTACGTGTTTACAAAAGCCATTGCTGCGGGTGCATTCCTAATTCCATTTCTAGCAATTCTTTTAGGATATGAAATTTCTGATACTGCTAAATTGTGGTCAGCCGGAATCTCATTAGTTGGTTTAGCCTTAACAGGGCTATTCTTGGTAATGGATTTGGATAGACCAGACAGATTCCTAAATGTATTATTGCGTCCACAATGGAATTCATGGTTAGTAAAAGGCGGCTATACCATTACAATATTTGGATTATTAGTAACCCTTTGGGGAGCAAATACTTGGTTTAATTTAGGTATTTCTGAAATGCCATTATTATGGGTAACCGCAATATTTGCAGTTCTATTAGCTATCTATACGGCGTTCTTATTTGCTCAAGCAAAAGGACGTGATTTCTGGCAAAGTCCAACGTTGCCATTACACATGTTAGTTCATAGTGTTATGGCTGGTGTTGCCATTTTTGTATTAGCTTCTTTAATTTTTGGAAAAGAAGGTTGGATGTCTATCTTAAAAATGACATTGATAGTTGCCTTAGCTGTAAATTTATTCTCGATGATAACCGAATTAACTATTACACATCCAAGCACAGCAGCTCATACTGTTGTAGAAATGATTACAAAAGGAAGATATAAAAAATTATTCTGGATTGGCGTAGTACTAATTGGAAATGTAATTCCATTAGCTCTATTAGTGTTTGCACCTAGTGGAACTATATTAACTGTTTCAGCAATTCTCGTATTGATAGGAATTTATGTAACAGAAAAAATTTGGGTAGAAGCGCCACAGCGAGTTCCGTTAGCTTAATTTAAAAGAAAAGAATCATGGGATATAAAAAGCCATCATTTATAGAAAACATAGCAGAAAAACTAGGAATTATTCCAAACCTACATAAGGAGAACTATCAAGAGTTTCAAGATGATATGCGCCATTTTAGTGACGAAAAAGTAGCTCAAATGTATGAGAATTTTCCGCCACCCAAAAAATGGGACAATTGGGTAGAATATAACCCTAAAGTGTGGCCTAAAAAAGATAAAAAAACCTATCAAATAGTGCCAACGACTTGTTTTAATTGCGAAAGTGCTTGTGGTTTAACCGCCTTTATTGATAAGGAAACACAAGAAGTTAAAAAATTTGAAGGCAATCCGCATCATCCAGGAAGTAGAGGAAGAAACTGTGCCAAAGGACCTGCAACAATAAATCAAATAACAGATCCGGACAGAATATTATTCCCTCTTAAACGAAAAGGAAAAAGAGGAGAAGGAGAATGGGAGCGTGTTTCTTGGAATGAGGTTCTAGATACTATTGCTGATCGTATTAGAAAAGCAATAAAAGAAGATCGACATAACGAAATTGCCTATCACGTTGGCAGACCTGGACATGAAAAATTCATGAACTGGATACTTCAAGGTTGGGGAATTGATGGACATAATTCGCATACTAATATTTGCTCTTCTGGAGCGCGTTTTGGTTATAATTTATGGTATGGTTACGACAGACCATCACCAGATCACGCCAATGCTAAATTCATTTTACTGGTCTCTGCGCATTTAGAGTCAGGACATTACTTCAATCCACATGCGCAACGTATCATTGAAGGTAAAATGAAAGGGGCAAAATTGGCCACAATGGATCCACGTTTATCAAATACAGCGTCTATGTCAGACTATTGGTTACCATCGTATCCTGGTACTGAAGCGGCTGTGTTGTTGGCTATGGCTTTAATTATTCTTGAAGAAGACCTATATAACAGAGAGTATCTTGAGAATTGGACAAATTGGAAAGAGTACCTTAAAGCAAGACATTCAGACAAAGATGTCACTTTCGAGAATTATATAGTTGCAATGATTGATGAATATAAAGAGTTTACACCTGAATTTGCAGAAAAAGAATCAGGAGTAAAAGCAGATATGATAGTTGAGATTGCTCATAAAATTGGCGAAGCTGGAGAACGTTTTGCATCTCATAACTGGAGAGCAGCAGGTGCATCAAACCTAGGTGGTTGGTGTGTTTCCAGAGCGTTACACTTCTTAACTGTTTTAACTGGAGCAGTTGGTGCTAAAGGAGGAACATCACCAAATTCATGGAATAAATTTAAACCAACACAACCAAACCCTCCAGCACCTCAAAAGAAATGGAACGAATTACATTTTCCTAAAGAATATCCTTTAGCATTTTTTGAAATGAGTCAATTGTTACCACATTTCTTAAAAGAAGGACGAGGTAAAATGGATGTATATTTTTCAAGAGTGTTTAATCCAGTTTGGACTTACCCAGATGGCTTTACTTGGATGGAAACACTTGCCGATGAATCTAAATTCGGAATACATGCAGCCTTAACACCAACTTGGAATGAAACTGCTTTTTATGCCGATTTTGTGTTGCCAATGGGATTAGCTTCAGAGAGGCATGACTTAAACAGTTACGCCACGCATGGTGGAACTTGGGTGGCTTTCCGTCAACCAGTATTAAGGGAAGCGGCTCGAAGAAATGGAAAATCTGTTGAATTTACATATCAAGCAAATCCTGGAGAAGTTTGGGAAGAAGATGAATTCTGGATTGAATTATCATGGCGTATAGATCCTGATGGAAGTATGGGAATTAGAAAAACCTTTGAATCGCCTTATAGACTAGGAGAAAAGATTACAATTGACGAATATTACCAATATATTTTCGAACGTGTAAATGGTTTGCCTGAGGCAGCAAAAGCAGATGGATTTACTGGACAATTTGCTGAATTGGAATACATGAAAAAATATGGTGCTTTTGCTATTGAAGAAGGGGAATCATACAAAGTCAATGAAAATGAGCTCTCAGAAGAGCAATTAAAAGGCTCAATTGTAGACCCAGTAACTGATGTAATTACCAAAGACGGTAAGCCAATTGGAGTCATGGTGAATGGAAAAGCTTGTGTAGGTTTTCCAACACCGTCACGTAAAAACGAATTCTACTCGCAAACAATGGTTGATTGGAAATGGCCAGAATATGCAACTCCTACTTATATAAAGAGTCATATTCATAATGACGTATTAGACAAATCTAAAGGTGAATATGTTTTAGTGCCAACGTTTAGGTTACCAACCTTAATTCATACACGCTCTGGTAATGCAAAATGGTTGATAGAGATTTCCAATAGAAACCCAATTTGGATGCATCCAGACGACGCTAAAAAATGGGGATTCAAAACAGGTGATTTAGTTAAATTGAATACTGATATTGGTTATTTTATTGATAAGGTTTGGGTAACCCAATCTATGAAACCTGGAGTTGTAGCTTGTTCGCATCATATAGGTCGCTGGAGAAGACCACAAGACAAAATTGGAAACCGTTGGGCAACTAATACGGTTAATATTGAAAATGATGGAAAAGGTGGTTGGAAAATGAATACGATTTCTGGAGTAAAACCTTTTGAATCTCATGATAGTGATTCAAAGCGTATTTTCTGGAAAGATGGAGGTGTGCATCAAAATATTACACATGCTGTGCATCCAGATCCAATTAGCGGAATGCATTGTTGGCATCAACGCGTTAGAATAGAAGTACCTAGGAAAGATGAAAAATATGGTGACATTTATGTAGACACGAACAAGTCGCATGAAATTTATAAAGAATGGTTAGCGATGACACGACCAGCTCCTGGACCAAATGGTGAAAGAAGACCACTTTGGTTTAATAGAGCTTTTACTCCAGACAAATCAGAAGGAGGTTGTTATTATATTCCTAAAAAAGAAAAATAACTAAATTAGTACATGCTAAAGAAAGTTTTTCCTTTTCTTACTTGGTTACCATTAGCAAAAGACAACATTAAAGATGATGTTATTGCTGGAATTACTGGAACTATAATTGTAATTCCTCAAGCAGTTGCATTTGCAATGATTGCAGGGTTACCGCCAATTTATGGTTTTTATACTGCAATGCTTACACCAATAATTGCTGCATTATTTGGGTCGTCGTATCATTTGGTTTCTGGACCAACAACTACCAGTTCAATTGTGCTTTATGCCATTGTTAGTAAATTTATAACACCAAATTCAGATATAGAAGCTTTTATTTCCTTAGCCATTTTGTTGTCTTTTATGGCTGGATTTTTAAAACTGTTAATGGGTTTATTTAAAATGGGTAAACTAGTTAACTTTGTTTCTAATTCAGTAATTATTGGATTTTCAGCTGGAGCAGGTATTTTAATAGCCTTTAAGCAGTTAAAACATATTTTTGGATTAGATATTCCTCAAGGTAGTTCCTTTTATTCTATTAGTAAGTATTTAGTCAATCACGTTCCTGAAATTAATTGGTATGCTTTTTTAGTAGCAATTAGTACACTATTAATAGCAATTATTATTAGAAAAGTGAAAATAATATCTAAACTCTCCATGCTTATTGCGATGGTTTTAGGTAGTTTTATAGCGCTTTATTTTGGAAGTGTGCATGGCATAGAATTAGTTGGAGAAGTCCCATCGAATTTACCACCATTTAATCTACCTGATTTTGATTTAGGTAGTATGAAAATGCTAAGCTCTGGAGCTTTAATTTTAGCAATTCTTGGATTAGTTGAGGCAGCAGCTATTTCTAGGTCAATAGCACTACAGACACACCAAAGATTAAATATTAATCAAGAATTTGTATCACAAGGTATATCAAATACAATTTCTAGTTTTTTCTCTTGTTATACAAGTTCCGCATCGTTTACGCGCTCTAGTGTCAATTTTCAAACTGGAGCAAAAACACCTATGTCAGCTATTATTTCAGCAATAGGATTAATGATAGTAGTTTTACTATTTGCTCATTACGCTTCGTTTTTGCCAAAAGCTGCTATGGGAGGGATTATACTGTTAGTTGGCTATAGTTTAATAGACTTCAAACACATAAAAGTGGTTTATAAGGCTAGTGGAAGAGAATTAATAGTACTACTTATTACTTTATTAGGAACACTCTTTTTTGATTTAGAATTTGCACTACTTTCAGGAATTTTAGCTTCATTTTTCTTTTATATGGAAAAAACGTCTAAACCAAATATTGCAATTTTAGGAGTAGATAAAAACAAGCGTCTTATTAATATAATTAGAGATGATGAGACTAGAGAATGTTCAAATCTAAAAATTGTTCGAATAGATGGCTCCTTATACTTTGGATCTATAGAAAAAATATCTAATTATTTTTCAAAATTATATGAGGATAATAAAGTAAAACATATTCTAATTGCTGCTGATGGGATTAATTTTATTGACTTAGCTGCTGCCGAATGGTTGACAAATGAAATCAAGAAATGGCAAAAAAATAGAGGAGGGATTTATTTTGCAGGATTAAAATTAGTTAGCCAAGATATTTTACAAAAAGGGGGGTTTGTAGACAAAATAGGAAGCAATATATTCTTCAAAGAAAAGAAAGATGCTATTCGTGAAATTCATAAAAAAATTAAAGAACCTTGTCTTGATAAAGTATTTGATGAATGCAAAACAATTTGATTATGCACGTTCTGTAATTCTGGTTACAATCTTTCCTTTAACTTATACTATCTTTACTCTGGCAAATTAATTCTATGAATTTAAAATCTATTCTACCAATTTTAGATTGGTTACCTGGCTATAAAAAAGAGTGGTTAAAAGGAGATATTAGTGCAGGATTAACAGTAGGAGTTATGTTAGTTCCTCAAGGTGTAGCCTATGCTATGATTGCTGGTTTGCCACCTATTTATGGTTTGTATACAGCATTAATACCTCAAATTGTTTATGCTGTTTTTGGAACATCTAGACAACTATCTGTTGGGCCAGTGGCTATGGACTCTTTAATTGTAGCTTCAGGTGTAGTTGCTTTAGCAGAAATAGGCACACAACACTTTATTGAATTTGCAATATTGTTAGCTTTTATGATGGGAGTATTGCAATTTATTTTTGGAGTTTTTAGATTAGGATTTCTAGTTAATTTTCTTTCTAAACCAGTAATTAGTGGTTTTACTTCAGCAGCAGCATTAATTATAGGAATAAACCAATTTAAGCACTTATTTGGTATAGATGTCGAAAGAAGTAATAAAATTCAACTGTTACTAAAAGACACGTATGAACATATACATGAAAGTAATCTCATTACAACGGTAATTGGAATTTTATCGATTATTATTTTAGTTTTTTTAAAGAAAGAATTCAAGAAAATACCTGGAGCTTTAGTAGTTGTAGTTCTTGGAATAATTGCAGTCAAAATATTTAATTTAGATCAATTAGGAGTGCAAATTGTAGGTAGTGTACCTGAAGGGTTACCGAGCTTTAGAATACCATATTTTAGCAAAGATATCATCATAAAGTTAGCTCCAGTTGCACTTACATTATCTTTTATTGGCTTTCTAGAAGCAGTTTCTGTTGCTAGAGCTATTGAGACGAAACATACAGATTATAAAGTAGTTCCAAATCAAGAGTTAATAGCTTTAGGTTTGTCTAATGTTGTTGGTTCATTTTTTCAAACATATCCTTCTACAGGTGGGTTTTCAAGAACAGCAGTAAATAATCAAGCAAATGCTAAAACACAATTGGCATCATTAATATCTGCTATTGTAGTAGGTTTAACATTACTTTTTTTAACGCCTGTATTTTATTATTTGCCAAAAGCTGTTTTAGCTGGAATTATTATTGTAGCTGTATTTGGACTGTTAGATTTTAGAATACCACGACAATTATTAGCCTATGCTAGAAAGGATTTAGTGATACTAAACATTACATTAATAATTACTGCTATGGTTGGTATTACTGAGGGTATTATTAGTGGTGTGATTTTGTCGTTAGGAATGCTCATTTATAAAACAACAAAGCCGCATATAGCGATTTTAGGTAACGTGCCCAACACTCACTTTTATCGTAATAGAAAGAGATTCAAAGATGTTATTATAAACGAAAACATATTAATTGTGCGCTTTGATGCGCAATTATATTTTGCAAACACTTCTTATTTTAAAGATAAACTACAAGAGTTTAGTGAGTTTAAAGGAGATAAGTTGAAGTTTTTAATCATAGATGGCGAAAGCTTAAACAGTTTAGATAGTAGTGCTATTTTTGCTTTAAATGAAATTTATTCATATTTTAAAGATAGAGAAGTACAAATAGCATTTACAGGCTTAAAAGGGCCAGTAAGAGACAAAATGGTAAAATCTAAGCTTATGAATAAAATAGGAGATGAATTTTTCTTTATGAGTATTCAAGAAGCAGTTGATTTTTATGAAGCTGGATTTAAAAAGCAAAATAAATTTGAAAAATACACTAATCAAGCAAATAAGTAGTCTCAAAACACCTCTGTAACTCTAGTTACAATTAGTAGAGTGCATTTTAGTTAATTTTGTGATTAAATAATTATGAATCAATAAAATAAAAATAATATGAAAGTAGAACAATTATTTACTGGATGTCTTGCCGAAATGGCTTATTATATAGAGTCTAATGGTGAAGCAGCTGTTATTGATCCTTTAAGAGAAACTGAGCCTTATTTAAGAATGGCTGAAGCAGATAAAGCTAAAATAAAGTATATTTTCTTAACACATTTCCATGCAGATTTTGTGTCTGGACAATACGATTTAGCACAAAAAACAGGTGCAAAAATTGTTTTTGGCCCTCATGCAACAGCCGAATATGATATTTATAATGGTAAAGATGGTGAAGAGTTCTTACTAGGTGGTGGTAAAATTACGTTATTGCATACACCTGGACATACAATGGAATCATCTTCATACTTAATTACCGATGAAGAAGGAAATACGCCTTACGTATGTACTGGTGACTGTTTGTTTATTGGTGATGTTGGTAGACCAGATTTAGCTGTAAAGCAAGGAACTTTAACTGAAGAAGACTTAGCAGGTTATTTATACGATTCTTTAAGAAACAAAATAATGACCTTACCTGATGATATTATAGTATATCCTAATCATGGAGCAGGATCAGCTTGTGGAAAAAATATGAGTAGTGAAACTTTTGATACATTAGGTAATCAAAAGAAGACTAATTATGCGTTACGAGCAGATATGACAAAAGAAGAATTTATTGTGGAGGTAACTACTGGTTTAAAGCCGCCACCACAATATTTTCCTAATAATGTTCGTATGAATAAAACTGTAAACACTAGCATTGATGAGGTGTTACATAGAGGTACTACGCCATTAGATCCAGCTACTTTTAAAGAAATGAGTGAGCAAAAAGATGTCCTTGTTGTTGACACACGCTCTAAAGAATCTTATACAGAGGAAGGAACTGTTCCTGGAGCTTGGTATATTGGTATAGATGGTAGTTTTGCACCTTGGGTAGGCGCATTAATAAAAGATATTAATCAGAAAATCATTTTTATTGCTGATGATGAATTGCGAGTTAATGAAATAGTAACACGCTTTTCAAGAGTGGGCTACGATAACACATTAGGGTATTTAAATGGAGGTATTAAAGATTGGATTGCTCATGGATTCGAAGTAGATAGAATTGATTCAATGTCGGCAATTGAATTTGCAAAACGACTATCCGAAGGTTCTATGGAAAAACCTGTGGATGTTCGTAAAGAATCAGAATACTTATCTGAGCATGTTAAAGAAGTTGAGAATTTTCCTTTAGATTGGATACATGAAAATTTTGCAGAAATCAACCCTGGCAAAGAATATTTCTTGCACTGTGCTAGTGGATACCGTTCTTTAGTAGCAGCTTCAATTTTTAAAGCAAATGGTGTTAAAAAAGTAACTGATGTAAGAGGCGGATTTAAAGATTTAAAGGAAACAGGTGTGCCAATGACAGATTATGTTTGTCCAACGACATTGCTATAGATTTTAATAAGTTATTTAAAAAAAGAGCAGCTATTAGCTGCTCTTTTTTTATGAGTTATATGTAACTAATGTTACTGCAGAACTTAATATTAAGCTTTAATTTTAATAATAAATTCAACGTATTATTATAATGCGTATTCAAAATAAAATAGAAATGAAAAGTTTTGTCAAACCCTTAATTCTAACAATAATTGTATTGATTCTAGCCACATTGTTTTTTAGTTATAAAAAAATAAAACTAGATTATCAAGACGTAGCTATTGTAGAAAGTCAAGAGCACCCAGGAAAAAAACTTATGGAAACTAATTGCTATGTATGCCACAACCCTGTGACTTCGCATGATGATAGATTAGCACCTCCAATGATTGCTGTTAAGAAGCATTATAAAAATAATAATATCACTAAGAAAGAGTTTATTGCTAATTTTAAGAAATGGGTTAATAAACCTTCAGAAGAAATATCAAAAATGCCTGGAGCTATTAGAAAATTTAATATTATGCCTTACGCTCCTTATTCAGAAGAAGACATTGAACAAATTGCTGATTACATATATGATAATGATATTGAACAACCAGAATGGTTTGATGAACATTATAAGCAAGAACAAAAAAAAGGTATGGGGAAAGGAAAAAATAAAAACTAATAAGACCATTTATTTAATAAAATAAAGGTATACGATTTAAGTTTTAGTAGATTTTATGCAACTAGATGAAGATATTTATTAAAAGAAAAAGAGGGCAATTTGCCCTCTTTTTCTTTTATCTAAAACTTATATTGTAAGAAAGCAGTTAAGTTTCTTCCAGGTTCATTAATAGGGACTCTGCCTAAACCCGATTGGTTGTTAAATGAAAAACTTAAATGGTCATTGTAGGTTTGATCAAAAACATTAATAGCTGCCAAACCAACTGTTATATTTTTTATTGGTTTTAGTCCAACACGAATATCTAACGTTTCATAGCTTTTTGTATAAGTTTCACCAAAGCTTTCGGCAATTTTATCTTGTTTAGAAACTAAATTAAAGGTTGCATTTACCCAATAGTTCTTTTTCTCGAATCCAAAATCTAGTTTGGTGGTTAGAGGAGGGTAAGTAGAAGCGATTCTTTTAAGCCTTTATTTTTAGCATACACATAAGAAATATCAGTTTTTGAAAAAGAAACCATCCGTAAATTCAAGCTTAATTGAGGCTTCAAAACCTATTTTATATCGAGACAGATAACATTAGTGATATTACTAATGAGCTAAATTTCACAGAACAAAAATATTTAGGATTTAAATATCCTAAACTGACTTTTGTCATGTTTTAAACTTTTTTCGTGAACTATTTTTGGAAAAAGATAAAATTGTCTTTTTTATAAATCAAACTAAAAAACCAATTAACATGTTATCTAAAAAACAAGCAAGAGCTTTCTTTCTAGGCGGAACCTTAGTAACATTTTTAGTATTCATTGGTTTGACTGTGTATTCTTTGTCGATGTCACAGGATCAATCTAACCATGAAAACATTACTGAATCTGTTGTTCGAGGAAAAAAAATCTGGGAGGAGAACAATTGTATGGGCTGCCATACAATACTAGGAGAAGGAGCATACTATGCTCCAGAGTTAACTAAGGTTATCGATAGACTCAATATGAAGTACGATGGCCAAGGAGAAGAAGTTATAAAAAGTATTTTAATGTCTCAAGTACCATGGCAACCAAATGGAAGAAAAATGGTGGCTTATAGTATGACAGAACAAGAAGCTGAAGATATGATTGCTTTTTTTGAATGGATAGGCGAAATAGACCTTAATGGCTTCGATCGAATTGTATCCCCATTAGCAAAAGATAGAATCAATAACTAAACTAACGAATCATGAAATATAAATCACAAAAAGTTGCCTATTGGTTTTTTGCCCTTTCTATGTTACTACTCGTATTGCAAATAACATACGGTTTTATAATGGGTTTTGCTAGAATAGGTTTCGACAATTTACACGACTTTATTCCTTTTAATACAGCAAGAGCTGTGCATACTAATTTACTAGTTGTATGGTTATTATCTGGTTTTATGGGAGCTGCATATTATATTATTCCAGAAGAAGCTCAGCGCGAATTAGTGAGCGTAAAATTAGCTTATGTTCAATTAATAAGTTTAGCTGTAGTTGGTGTTGTAGCTATAGTAGGGTACCACTTTAACTATTGGGAAGGAAGAAAATTTTTAGAAATACCAAGACCTTTAGATTTCTTGGTTGTAGCAAATGTGCTCTTGTTTTTAGGACTTATTCTCGTCACACTTTTTAAAGGGAAACGAAAAACAACAACAGCATTAGTCCTATCTATGGGATTATTGTTTGCTGCTTTGTTATACTTACCAGGTATGCTGCCATTTGATAGTCAAGTAACCGATTCATTTTTTAGATGGTGGGTTGTGCACTTATGGGTAGAAGGTGTTTGGGAATTAATTATGGGAGGTATTCTATCTTTCTTATTAATTAAACTTACTGGTGTAGATAGAGAAGTTATTGAAAAATGGTTGTATGTAATTGTTGGGTTAACATTCTTATCTGGAGTATTAGGAACAGGACATCACTACTATTACATTGGTGTAAATAAAATTTGGTTAATTGTTGGTGGTATATTCTCAGCTCTTGAGCCTTTAGCATTCTTAGCAATGGCATTATTTGCAGTTAATATGTATAGAAAAGGCGAGAAAAAGCATCCAAATAAATTAGCATTATACTGGACTTTAGGAGCTGCTATAGTATCCTTTGTTGGAGCTGGGTTATTAGGTTTTGCTCATACATTACCACAAACAAATTTATACACACACGGAACACTCGTTACAGCAATGCATGGTCACTTAGCGTTTTGGGGAGCTTATGGTATGATTGTTTTAGCAATTATAAGTTATGCATTACCAAATTTAACTGGACGAAAATTATACGAAAGTACAAGAGGTAGAGCTGCATATTGGTTGTCTAATATTGGAATGATTGGTATGACGGTAGCTTTTGGAGTTGCTGGTGTTGCTCAAGTATACTTAGAAAGAAAATTTGGTATGGACTTTATGCAAGTTCAGGGAGAAATCAGCATACACTTTGTTGTACTAATACTATGTGCAACAATCTTTACAACAGGTATCATACTATATGTAATAGATTTTTACAAACATGGGAGACCAAATGATGAAGCATTAGAATTAGACAATTAATAAAAAGAAATCATGATAAAATTAAATAAATTAGTATCAAAAGTAAGTATGTTAGTTGCTTCTTTTGTTTTAGTATTTAGCTGCGGAGATTCTGCATCTAATGAAAAAGTAGCAATGCAAGATCCAACTACAATAGTAATAAAAGGAACCATGGAAGCTGAATTAACAGCACCGCCTTTTGTACCTGCTCCAGTTGGAGATCGTCCAGCAAAAAAATTGATAGTTAACATGGAAATCCTTGAAGAGGTAGGAACCATGACTGACGGTGTAGAGTATGTCTACTGGACATTTGGTGGATCTGTGCCTGGGAGTTTTATTAGAACTCGAGTAGGCGATGAGGTCGAATTTACCTTATCTAACCATCCAGATAATAAATTACCACATAATATTGATTTACATGCGGTTACTGGTCCAGGTGGTGGGGCAACATCATCGTTTGTGGCACCAGGACATGAAAAAGTGTTTTCGTTTAAAACCTTAAATCCAGGACTATATGTGTATCACTGTGCCACTGCACCAGTTGGAATGCATATTGCAAATGGTATGTATGGTTTAATTCTGGTTGAACCAGAAGGAGGCTTGCCACCAGTTGATAAAGAATACTATATCATGCAAGGAGATTTCTATACTAAAGGAGAAAATGGAGAACCAGGGTTACAACCTTTCGATATGCAAAAAGCGGTAGATGAAGATGCAGATTATGTAGTATTTAATGGTAAAGTAGGAGCTTTGACAGGAGATGGAGCGATTACAGCTAATGTTGGAGAAACTGTTCGCCTTTACGTAGGTAATGGTGGTCCAAACTTAACATCGTCATTTCACGTAATTGGAGAAATTTTTGATAATGTCCATGTTGAAGGTGGTTCTATAATTAATAAAGATGTGCAAACAACTTTAATTCCAGCTGGTGGAGCTGCAATTGTTGACTTTAAAGTAGATGTTCCTGGAACTTTTATTTTAGTGGATCATGCTATCTTTAGAGCCTTTAATAAAGGAGCTTTAGGAATGTTGAAAGTAAACGGAGAAGAGGACAAGCAAATATACTCAGGTGTAAAACAAGAGGGTATTTATAATCCAGAGGGAGGAACAATTCAAACAATGCCAAATGATGGTTCTGCTGTTGTTGCTACAAACACAAACAAATCGCTAAGTGAAAAGATGATTTCTGGTAAGCAAATATATATGAAAACGTGTTTTGCATGTCATCAAGCCGAAGGTCAAGGTATACCAAATGCATTTCCTCCTTTAGCTAAATCAGATTATTTAAATGCTGATGTTAAAAGAGCTATAGGTGCTGTATTAAATGGTTTAACTGGTGAAATAACGGTTAACGGACAAAAATATAATAGCATAATGACTAAGCAAACATTAACAGATGAAGAAATTGCTGATGTTATGACATACGTTTATAATTCTTGGGGAAATAATAAAACTAACGTAACTCCTACAATGGTTGCTGAAGTTAAAAGTTCTCATTAATCATTAAAAGTAATAAATATGAAACCTATTTTTAGATTGATAATTTGTTTATTTCTGTTTTGTACGGTCAATGCAAATTGTCAATCTAAAATGGTTAAAATTGAAGGAGGAACTTATATTCCATTATATGGAAGAGATTCATTACCGGTTACTATTTCCGATTTTCAAATGGACGTCTATCCAGTTACCAATCAACAATATTTAGAGTTTGTAAAAAAGTATCCTAAATGGAAAAGATCTAACGTTAAAAAGTTATTTGCAGACGACAACTATCTAAGGGATTGGAAATCTGATACACTTTTAGGTAAAGACCAATCACTAAAAGCACCAATCACTAATATTTCTTGGTTTGCAGCAAAAGATTACTGTGAATGTCAAGGAAAACGATTGCCAACTTTAGATGAATGGGAATATGTAGCCATGGCAAACAAAGAAATGCCAGATGCTAGAAGATTAAAGAAGTATAATGAGTTTATCCTCTCATGGTACGAGAAACCAAAAACTTCAAATAATGAGATTGGTTCTACATTTGAAAATTACTGGAAAGTCTATGATTTACATGGTTTGGTTTGGGAATGGACGTACGATTTTAATTCGGTTTTAATTTCTGGAGAGTCTCGTAAAGATGTAGATGATGACAGTAACCTATTCTGCGGAAGTGCTGCAGTAGGCACTACAGATTTAATGAACTATGCCGCATTTATGCGTTACGCCATAAGAGGAAGTTTAAACGCAAATTATACAATGAAAAACTTAGGTTTTAGATGTGTAAAAGATGAAAACAACTAAAAAGATGAAAGCAATAAAATATATAGGAATTCTTTTCATTGCAATTTTTATAAGCTCATGTAAGGATAATTCAAGTAATGACATTGCTAGTGTATATCAATGCCCTATGAAATGTGAAGCAGAAAAAACGTTTGACAAACCTGGAAGTTGTAGTGTTTGTAACATGGACTTACAACCCATTGCAATTGAGTTAAATGATGAACCTATTTCCGAAGAAATATCAGAAACCTCAATTTTCAATTTAGATTCTAAGTGGCATACAGAAGAAGGAGAAACCATATTACTAGAAGATTTAAAAGGTAAAACCTTGGTAATGGTCATGATTTATACAACATGTAAAGCTGCTTGCCCAAGATTGGTTGCAGACATGCGAAATATAGAAAAACAAATTCCTAATAATAAAGATTTGCGCTATGTTTTAGTTAGTATAGACCCAGTAAATGACACTCCAGAACGTCTAAAAGCATTTGCTATAGAAAATCAAATGGATGCAGAGCATTGGACGTTTTTGCAAGGTACAGAGAGTACAGTCCGTGAGTTTGCAAATGTACTTGCTGTCAAATACAAGCAAATCTCTCCATTAGATTTTTCACACTCAAATATTATAAGTGTGTTTAATGACAAAGGAGAACTGATGCATCAACAAGAAGGGCTAGGAGTAGATAATAAAGAAACAGTTTCAACAATATTAGAGTTAGTAAAATAAAAATTAAAATGAAAGTAAAAGAAAATAACACAGTTGCCGAAGTGGTTGTAGACAATATAAAAGCAGCTCATGTTTTTAAAAAGTATGGTATAGATTTTTGCTGTGGTGGCGGAATCACTTTAGAGAAAGCGTGTAAAAACAACAACGCAGATTTTGATGCTTTAAAAGCAGAAATTGAAGCACTAGATACCAATACGAATAGATTATATAATTATGATAAATGGGAATTAGATTTCTTGATAGATCATATTGTAAATATTCATCATACATATGTTGAAGAAAACATTCCAATACTTCTACAGTATGCAAATAAAGTGGCAAAAGTACATGGACACCATTATACTGAGGTTGTTAAAATTAATAACTTAGTTGAAGCTGTTGTTAAAGAGCTAGCAGCGCATATGAAAAAAGAAGAGCTTATACTTTTTCCTTATATAAAACAACAAGTAAGAGCTTTAAAAGAGGGTGTTAAACCACCAACACCACATTTTGGTTCTGTAAACAACCCAATTGATATGATGTTGGATGAACATGAAACTGCTGGAGATATTTTTAAAGAAATTGCTGCTTTGAGTAATAATTATGCACCTCCAGAAGAGGCGTGTAATACCTTTAGAGCACTATATTCAAAACTGGAAGAGTTTGAGCAAGATTTACATCAACATATTCATTTAGAAAATAACATTTTATTTCCTAAAGCTATTCAACTAGAACAATAATTTAAGAACACTATAAAAAGTTATAATTATGAAAAAAATAATTTTTTCAGGACTCCTTATTATCTCAATAATAGGTAATACTAACTCTCAACAATTAGACATATCAGCCGAATTAAGACCACGCTACGAAAATAAACATGGTTTTGGTACATTACTAGCAACAGACGCAGATGGTTCTAATTTTATATCTCAAAGAACAAGGTTAAATTTTGATTTTAAACAGGACAACTTAATATTTAAGATGTCACTTCAAAATGTTAGAGTTTGGGGAGATGTAAACACTTTGTCTAGTGATGATACTGCTAATGCATTACACGAAGCTTGGGCAGAAGCAGTATTAAATGACAAAATATCATTAAAGCTTGGACGTCAAGAAATTGCTTATGATGATCAAAGAATATTCGGTAGTGTTGATTGGGCACAACAAGCAAGAAGTCATGACGCATTTTTATTTAAATATGTACCAAATGCAAAAAACAGGTTAGACATTGGATTAGCTTTAAACTCTGATTCTCAAAGTAATTTAGATAACTTGTATAGTAATGCAGCTGGTTATAAAGCGTTCCAATATGCTTGGTACCATGGTGATTTTGATAATTTAGGATTGAGCGTTTTGCTTTTAAATACTGGAATAGAATATCTAGATAATATTAATGAACAAACCTTAGATTATATGCAAACCATAGGTTCGCGATTAACTTATAAGTTTGATAAGTTTAATGTAAATGGAGCTGCGTATTTTCAAACAGGAAAATCTTTTGATAACAAAGTTAGTGCGTCATATTTTACAGGAAACTTATCCTATAAAATATCTAGCGATATTTCTTTAGGTTTAGGTTACGAATATTTATCTGGAAAAGATCAAGATGATGTTGATACAGATATAAAATCTTTCATGCCTTTATTTGGTACTAACCACAAGTTTAATGGTTGGATGGATTACTTCTATGTAGGGAATCATGGAGGCTCTGTTGGATTAAATGATATTAGTTTTACATTTTCATATCAAAAAGATAAATTTTCAGCGAAATTAGTACCACATTTATTCTCTTCAGTAGCCAACATTTATGATGGTTCAACTAAAATGGATAATAATTTAGGAACAGAAATAGACCTTACTTTTGGATATAAAATATCTGAAGATATATTATTGAACGCAGGCTATTCAAAAATGTTATCGACAGAATCTATGGAAATTATAAAAGTGGGAGGAGATAGTGACGAAAACAATTCTTGGGCATGGGTAATGATCACTTTTAAGCCACAATTATTTTCGACAAAGCAACAATAAAATTTAATTATTAAGTGAATACTATAGCACCATATTATCTTCCTGTTGGAAAGGAGATTCAAGTTTTTGAAAAAACATATTTAAACAAGTTACCTTTTTTATTAAAAGGGCCAACTGGAACAGGAAAATCAAGATTTATAGAGTTTATGGCTCATAAATTAGATAAAGAACTCATTACAGTTTCCTGTCATGAAGAAACGTCGTCAACCGATTTAATTGGGCGTTTTATTATAAAAGGGGCAGAAACCGTTTGGCTAGATGGTCCTTTAACTTCAGCAGTTAAAAAAGGAGCTATTTTGTATTTAGATGAGGTTGCCGAAGCACGGCCAGATGTAATTGTAGCCATACACTCTTTAACCGATCATAGGCGTGAATTGTTTATCGATAAATTAGGTGAAACAGTTAAAGCACACGAAGATTTTTGTCTAGTAGCATCATTTAATCCTGGGTATCAAAGAGGTTTTAAAGAGTTGAAACCATCAACTAGACAACGTTTTGTTGCTATTTCATTTGATTACCCAGAACCTAAAACAGAAGCAGAGATTTTAGTTTCAGAAACTGGTGTCGAAGCTTCAATTGCTAAAAAATTAGTGAATATTGCTACAAAAATTAGAAACTTAACAGAGTTAGGTCTAACCGAAACAGTTTCTACACGTTTATTGGTAGATGCAGCAAAATTAATACATAGTGATTTACCTAAACGTTTATCTGTGCATGTAGCAATTGTTGAGCCTTTAACAGATGATCCCGAAGTGATTATAGCACTAAAAGATTTGTGTGATTTAATGATATAATGAAGCAGTTAGCAGTTTACTGTCACAGTTTGCAGTTTTTCGAATTTAAAATGCTTACACTGTATACTGCTACTGAATACTGAAAACTAAATACTATGTTTGAGTTCGAGCCAGACGAATATATATTTACCAAACTTGCTTACTATTTCAAACGAAAAAAGAAAGAGAAGCAAGAGCGAATCTCTTACACTGTAAATTTAATTGATATAAAGCCTCGATTAACCCTTATTGCTAGAGCTATTACAGGAAATTCAATCGAAATTTTTGACGCAGAACGAGAAGGAGGTTACAAGAATAATAATTTCTTTTTACCTAGTAGTTTTTCACAGTTTAAAGATGCAGAGGTTAACTTATCTTTTTATCTTTTTAGAGTTCTGTATTTATCTGTTCAAAAGCAATTACATTTTAATTGGAATAATGTAGAACAAGATAATTTAGAGATGTCTAGGCAGAAAGCTTTTGAAAGTTCTAGTCAAGTATTAAAGCAACTTTTTGAGGAATTTCCTGTTACACAAAAAATTCATACTAAGCTTCTAGAGCACTATAAGAAGCTTACAAAAGAGACATCTAAAGTTGACACGACTTTTCTTTATGGAAAGTGGATGAAAAATAAGCCTGAAGCAAATTCACAAAACACGCTCGAAAATTTTTCAGAAAGAGTTAAAACAAAAAAAGAAGAAGTAAAGACGATTATTAAAGCAAATGCTGTAGAAGAAATAATATCAGTAGAAGTTGATGAAAAGCAGCTTGATGATGCAGTATTACAGCATCAATTTGAAAAAGTTGAAACAGCTGAAGAGTTTGGAGGCAATTGGAGAGACATGGATGGAGACGATGAGCTAGATGACCACTCAAATGCCTTAGAAGACCTAAACATGAAATATACGGTTAGAGTTGACGATACAGCCCATTCCGTTTACCAAGCAGATTTTATTGAGAATACTACTATTTCAGAAAGTGCAGAAACAGACACTAAAGGCTTTCATTTAAAATACGATGAATGGGATTTTTCAAGTCGTACTTATAAGCAAGATTTTTGTAAAGTCTATCCAAAATCAATTTTAAAAACTAACGTCGATTATTATAAGGAGACTATTTCTAAAAATAGTTCGACGTTGTTGGGTTTACGTAAGTTATTATCTAATGTCAATAATAGATTTCAACAACAAAGACGTCAACCACAAGGCGAAGAGTTTGATATAGATGCGATTACCGATTTGTTTGTAGATGTACATAAAGGACATACACCTTCCGAGAAAATATATTTATCAAATAGAAAGAAAGAAAAAGACCTATCTATTTTATTATTATTAGATGTTAGCTTATCTAGTGATGGTTATGCAGCAGGAAACAGAGTGATAGATGTAGAAAAGCAAGTTTCCATATTATTTGGAGAAATTTTAGACGAATTTAATATCGATTTTTCTATCAACTGTTTTTATTCAAAAACCAGAAACTATTCAAATTATATTACTTTAAAAGGTTTTGATGAAGATTGGAACAAAGCAAAATTTAAAGTAGGAGCAGTGGAGCCTAGTGGATATACACGCATAGGTTCAGCTTTAAGGCATTCTGGAGCATTGTTGGATACAAGACCAACCAAAAACAAGTGGGTTATTGTAATTTCTGATGGTAAACCAAACGATTATGATAAATACGAAGGAAAATATGGAATTAACGATGTGAAACAAGCTTTACGTGAGTTAAACGAACGTCAAATAAACTCCTATGCCTTGGCTATAGAGGCACAAGCCAAATATTATTTACCACAAATGTTTGGTCAAAACCACTATCAAATTTTAACAACACCTGTGGAGTTGCTCCAATCATTAGTAAAACTCTACGAAAAAATTAAGCATCAAAGTTAACGTACTTTTTTTGTAACATTTCTCATGAACTTACGTCAAATAAGTATCAATCAAAAATTAAAATCATGAGAAAAGAACATTACATAGCAATGAGAGAAGATAGACAACTTATAGTGCTAACGCATTTAAGTCAGTTAATCACTTTAGTTATTGGTTTTGGAAGTTTAATATTACCATTAATTTTATGGGCAACCAATAAAGAAAAGGTATATGAAATGGATAATCACGGTAAAAGCATTGTCAATTTTCAATTAAGCATTTTAATATATTCTATTATGTGCATTCCGTTGATACTGTTATTAGGGTTAGGAATTTTAGGTCTAATAGTATTAGGCATTATATCATTTGTTTTCCCAATTATTAATGCTATTAAAGCAAGTAATGGTGAACAACCTAATTACCCAATGTCAATTCAGTTTATTAAATAATATAAAACATATTATCTCTTAGTTTTATTAGTTAGTTAGTTTATTAGAGATAAAAAAAGCTCACTTCTTAGAAGTGAGCTTTTTGTTTATGTCTAGTTTTTGCATATGACTTTACAACTACAGTATTGTAAATAATAGTTTGTAGTTTAATCTTATTTTCGATTTTAAACCTCAAAGATTTCTCATTAGTATATCAATATGTTAAAAATGAACACTTTAAATAATACAGTATTTAAAAATATACGTATTTATACGTATTGTTTAAATGTGGCATTACTCTTACATTTAAAATCATAAAAATCAAATATTTAAAATAATGAAAAGCACAAAGTCAATTGCAGTCATCCTATTTTCCTTATTATTTCTTAATCTTATAAGTTGTGATAAAGAAAATGTAGAATCTAAAGAGCCTATTCAGGAAAAACTTAAGCAGAAAATTAAAATCACTACAATAAGTGATTATAAAAATGATGCTGAATTTAGAGAAATCACTTCAAAATTTGGTTTAGAAAAGATAATTGATAACGAGTCTTCCTCAAATGACAATGAAAGAATAAGTAAAAAATCTGATTTTTTAATTGATACTGATGTCATTAAAAAAGTAGAAACAGATAGCCTTACAACATATACAATGTTAATAGAAAGGCAATCAAAACCTGCCACTGTACTATTTGAAAATTTGGTTATTGAAAAAAGAAAAGATAGTATTAGTGGTTATTTTGTTGCTTATACTTTTGACAAACCATTTCTACAGCAAAATCAAAAAGAAAATATTTCTGGAACGGTAAAAATATCGCCTCATGAAGGAGATATTAAGGAATTAATTAAGAGAATTAACTCGCAAGCAGAAAGCAATGCTTTTTTGAGAGCTGATGACGAATGCGAAACTATAGAGATTATTGTTGAGACTAGCTGCCCCTGTGAAGGTCATTGGTCAATTCAACAGTGTACTTGTAATATAAGAAAGCCAACGAGAGAGAGTTTTCTTTTTAACACGTGCGATAGTGATGGTGGCAATTTCAATGATGGCGCTACATATTATAGTGATGGAGGCGCCACAGGAGGAGGTAGTGGAAACCCTAATTCTTACTCCGCAACTGTAATACCAGATGAGGATTTGGAAACACTTGTAAAGTCGTTTTTAAGTACTTTGAGCAATGCAAGTAGAAATTATTACTTAAATAATCCAGCTGAAAAGGATCTGATTTTTGATTATCTTAATGATAATGAGTTTAGTGAAAGTTCGATGGATTTTGCTGAAGAGTTAATAGATATAGTTAGTGTTGAATCTATAAATGATATTGATGCTTTTAATTTTGTTTTAGCAGCAAAAAAGCAAAATAAAATTTATAGTGACATTGATGGTTCGTTTTTGCTATCTGTGGATCAATTTACAAATTTAGATTTGTCTATTTCTGATGATCATGATCCAATTATTGCACACTTCATGATTAAAATGGCAGTTCTAAGAGCATTGAATCCTGAATGGTCAGATATTAAGGTGTTTTGGGAAGCAACTAGAGATGTTGTACATATTGCTCTTGATGGCATAGGTCTTATCCCAGTTGTTGGTGAGTTAGCTGATTTCTTAAATGGAGGTCTTTACCTTCTTGAAGGTGATGGTGTAAATGCAAGCTTAAGCTTTGCAGCTACTGTACCAATTTTTGGTTGGACAGCTACTGGAGCAAAGTATGCAGTTAAGCTTACAAACACTGTGACTGGACAAACTACTAAATTGGTTTGGAAAGTAGTGAATAATGTGATAGATTTTGGAAGAAGTAGTCAGTTAAGAAAGGTACTTGGTTTGTTACCTGGCAATCCGCAGCAGGCTCATCATCTTGTTCCTTGGGCGTTAAGAAATAATCCAGTAGTACAGAAAGCTGCTAACTCTATTTATACATTTCACATGAATGATGTAATGAATGGTATAGCTGTTGCTGCATGGAGGAATCAACCAAATCATAATTTATATAATCAAAAAGTTCAGGCATTATTTGATGCATTACCAGAATCTTTAACTCCAGATGAAGCTTTCGAGCAAGTTAACAATATTGTCACTAACATAAGAAATGCTATAATTGACAATCCTAATACTCATTTAAACGATTTAATTTTTTAGATTTATAGCATGAATAATGATAGCCAAACTATTGAGGAAAGCATTAATCAGTATATGATAAATAATCATATAAATGTATATGCAATTTTATTAGATTTAATAAAGCCTACTATCGCATTTAAAAAGAGTGAGAAAAGCAAGAATATATCAAAATTTGGTGGAATTCCTTTATTCTCTGATGATTTGGATATGGATCGTTTTAATATCAAATCGTTATCCCATCTTTGTCAAATTTCGGTAGATGAGATAATGCCGTATAATGAGTTTAATTACTTTTTTGATGGCGGCATGATATCATTTTTTATTAATCTTAATTTAAGTTTTCCAATTAGACGAAGCGATTATAAAGTATTTTATCATAATTGTAAGAAAGAATATTTGACACAAAGACATGAACACTTCGTTAATTCACCAGTTTTAGACGAGATGTTTATTGATTTCTATTTACATTATAATTTTCCTTCATATCAAAACTATAAAATGCTTGAGTTAGAAACTAGAGGTATTAATTTAGATGAAGAAATTGATGAAATACAAGATTTTATTGATACTAATAACAATCATTTTTCTAATAATATAGGTTCTCAATTATTTGGAAACCCTCAAGCTGTGCAAGGAACTGTTTCTTTTCATTGGGCTGCTAGCGCATTAAATTTAAGCTATCCATTTACAGACCAAGATTTAAAAAAGATTAACGAGATTGAAAAAGAATATATCCTTTTATTACAAGTAGATTTTTCAGATATAAATGTTACTGAAAATTTTGGAGATGGGATGTTATATTTTGGTATTAAAAAAGAGGATTTAATGAGAAAAGATTTTGATAATGTAGAGTTGGTCTATCAATCAACTTAGAAATTTTAAAATTTGATGAAGCCAAAGTTTAAAAGTATGTTATTAATAGCGCTATTAAGGATTATTCTCTTTTTCATTTATCATATCCGAGTGACAAAAATTATATAGATTATAAAAAAGTAAATTTTTAATAGGCAAACTTGGAGATTCGAAAGATATTAGTATCAGAAAACCTATAAAAGTCAATAATTATTTAAGTCTTAATGGAAAACGATTAGATAGCTATGATCCGCTAACCGGAGAAATAGTTTCAAGAAAAGCAACAAATTTAAGTGAAATTCAATTTTCTACATTTCAAAAATATTTAATTGAAATGAATCAAAAATATGCGCCAGGTACCGTTATTAGATCTAATAAGTATTCTAATTTAGATGGGCTAATTCTGCATGGGCAACAAATTCTAGAAATTCCTGACAGCAATCAGTCATTATCAAATATTCAAGATTTTATTGATTTTGCAAGAGATAATTACGATATTGAAATCCGTTTTAGACCAGAATAAATATGAAACAACTTCCTGAAATAAAACTCATATTAGAGAATATAAAATTTGAAAACTTATATAGAAATATTTCTGAAAAGTATTCTGCTTCTAAAGAAGAAACGTTAGAAAGTTATTCGAATGAAAAAGTTTTATCCATTTTTACATCTTTAAGCTATAGTTTTATATATAATAAAAAGGAGAAATTTTATGGGTTAAACCAAAGTATTGGTGATTACCTTTTCACTTTCAATATTTCATTAAGATATGGTTTGGTAGAGTTCATTTGGGTGCTTCGTAAAAATGGAGAATTAATAACTCTAGGTGGTCCTTGGGCTTTTATTATTAGATTGTTAAACAATGGTGATAAAACTGATATAAAAAAGCCATCTTTTAGTAATTATGAAGATTTGGAATCTATTTTAAAAGAAGGCCTGTCTTTATATGAAGACTTTAAATCAGAAGTTTTAAAGATAAAACCTTAAAAATTTAAAATTCAATTAGCTATCTAATAATAAATTAAAAAATGTTTAAAAGTATATTGATAACAACACTTTTGAGTTATAGTTTTTGCTTAGCTCAATATGATTCAATAACATTACCTATTGGTGGTGTTAACAAATTTGATCTTAATAAAAACCATTACACTATTCATTATACTAAAGAAAAAGAGATGTTTTTTAATCATAAGAGAATAAGGTTTTGGGACCAAATAGCTAGTTCTATACTGGAAGAGGAAAGACAGCCCAAGTTAAATGCAGTTTCAAACATAATTATATATGCAGACAAAGAATTATCTTATGCATATATTGAAAGAATTAGACATGAAATTGGAAAGGTTTGGAATGGCTTTTTGCATTATAAAAGTGACGGTTATAAAACAGAAAATTGCTTATCTTTTTATATTAATGGGTCAGCAATGTCGGCAACTAAATATAAGGATACAGATTGGGTATATGGTCCCAAAATCATATATACTTCTAAAGAGTACACTGGAGAATCAACAATTCCAACTTTAGAAGGTTGGGTTTGGCCTATTAATACTGTTTGGCAACATAATTTTGCAGGTGATTTTTTTGATAATAATATTGCTTATGCAAAAAATATTTTGGAAGAACTAAGTTATAATTCTTTGGAAATAGTTTCAAAGTCAGCATTTATTTATAACTCAAAGCTTCAAAAGTTTGAAAATCTAGAGTTAATAAATAAAATTACTTTTAATAATGATTTATTGTTTGTAAAGACAAGAAGAGGCTTAAATTATAATACATATTTTGAAGCAATGACAATAATTCAAGATAATAGAATACAAGATAGAGAGCATGGAGTTTTAAAAAAGCCATTTATTATAGAAGTCCCTTACATTTATGAAAAAAAAATATCAGATAATAGTATTAAACTATTTAATTAAAAACTTGTTTTAGATTCTTTAAATTCATTTAAGGTATAAAAAAAGCAATAACTAAGTTATTGCTTTTTTTTGATTTTTATTTATGTTCGATTAGTTATTCAACATCACAGGCATTACCAACATAGTGACATTTTCACCTTCATCTAAGCCATCAATTGGCGTTAAAATTCCAGCTCTATTTGGTAAGCTCATTTCTAGCTGTACTTCACTTGCGCTAAGGTTACCTAACATTTCGCTTAAAAAGCGAGAGTTAAAGCCAATTTGCATATCATCACCTTGGTAATCGCAAGTAAGGCGCTCTTCGGCTTTGTTACTGTAGTCAATATCTTCAGCAGATATATTTAATTCTGCACCAGCTATCTTTAATCTAATTTGGTGTGTCGTTTTATTTGAGAAAATTGATACACGTTTTACAGAGTTTAAAAACTGTGTTCTATCTATCGTTAATTTGTTTGGATTCTCTTTTGGTATTACAGCCTCGTAATTAGGGTATTTTCCATCAATTAAACGACAAATTAACACAGAACTATCAAACGTGAATTTAGCGTTAGAATCGTTATATTCAATTAGCACATCTTCGTCGCTTCCAGATAAAATTCCTTTTAAAAGATTCAAAGGTTTTTTTGGCATAATGAATTCTGCTGTTTCATTGGCAGATACATCACTGCGTGTATATTTAACTAATTTATGAGCATCAGTTGCAACAAAAGTTAAACTATCTGTTGAAAACTGAAAGAATACACCACTCATCACAGGTCTTAAATCGTCATTTCCTGCAGCGAAAATAGTTTTTGAAATTGCTGTAGCTAGTACATCTCCAGAAAGTGTTGTAGCACTCGGATTTTCAAGAGCTACTGCTTTTGGGAATTCTTCTCCATTGGCATACGCTAACGCATATTTACCGTGGTTAGAACTTATTTCAACTGTATTATTCTCTTCAACAACAAAAGTTAATGGTTGCTCAGGAAATGTTTTTAAAGTATCTAGTAATAATTTTGCAGGTATTGCTACGCTCCCTTCACTATCGCTTTCAACATTTATTGTTGATGACATCGTAGTTTCAAGGTCACTAGCAGAAACTGTTAACTTAGAATTGTTAAGTTCAAACAAAAAATTATCTAAAATAGGTAAGGTATTCGAGCTATTAATAACGCCTCCTAAAACTTGTAACTGTTTAAGTAAGTAGGTACTTGATACTATAAATTTCATGTATATCTTTCGTATAATTAGTTATTACAAATATATCTTATCGCTGCTTAAATTGGAAACAAACTTATTAACAACTAAGTGGCATATTTTTTCTTTCTAATAAAGTTGAAAGCAAAGCCAAAAACCGCTAGCAAAATAAGTGGTAATGCGATATTTACAATTTGCCATTTACGCTTTTGTGCACTAATTTTTTCAGAATCCATAAAAGCAACTGCAATTTCTTTGGAACGAATGTTTATAAGTCCGTCGTCATCCAATAAATAGTTGATAGCATTTAGCAAAAATTCTTTGTTTCCATACATGCGTCCAGTCCATGCATCAAAACCTAATTCTAATGGACCGCTTCGTCTTATTTCATTCTTTATAACATCACCATCTGCAATGACAATCATTTTTGTAGACTTGCTAATAGATATATCATCTTTTAAGTCAAAAGGCTTTACACGATTGTTATAAACCGATGTAAATTCACCTTCTAGTAATACTGCTAGATTTTGATTTCCGTTATTATAAGTATTCCTGTCAGGTTCTTGCGTAATACTTTCCAAACTAATTTCTTTTGGTACACCAACTAACTTAGAAAGTGGCGAACTTTTTAAGAGTACAGTTTTTGAAACTGAATTTTTTAAAGTGTCAATCTGATTTGCAAAATCAAACTTCACCAAGTTTAAATTGTTGCCTATTGGATGGTTACTATTTCCAGAAGCTAAAGGCGAATATTGCCATTGTACAGGTTGAAATTGTGCATCACTACCTTCACCAATAGCTAACGCAATAGGAGCAGAGTACATATCGTTTACCAAAACAGGATTGATGCGAATACCATATTTAAAAAAGAAATCGGTTAAATTTAAGTCTCTAACTGTTGCAAAACTTACTCCAGATTCGTTATAAAGACTGTCCTTGTCCATGGCCACTTTATCAACTAACCATAAACTTTTTCCACCATTCATGGCATATTGATCTAGCACATATTTTTCTTGTTCTGTAAACGCTTCTGTTGGTTTTGCAGATACAATCAAATCGTAATTTTTTAAATCTTTGAGCGCTTTTTGAGGATTACTCGCAACGCTATCTAATGTAAAAGGTGCAGTTAAGTAGTATTGGCCAATGGTTTTAACAAAATCGGCTATATAGCGATTCTCTAATTGACCATTCCCTTTTAAAACAGCAACCTTTTTACTTCTTGGATTAATTAATTTATTAAAACCATCCGAAAAGGCATATTCTAAATGTTGAATAGAATTGGCTACTTTTTCTTCGGTTGAAGCTCCAATATTATTTTTTAGTAGTGAAATTTTTACGGTTTGGTCGTTGTAGCTTGCCAAGGCCCAAGGAAAAATAACTTCTTGAGTGGTTCTTCCGCTTTCTTGCACATTTAATTGCATTGGCGTCAAGCCTCTTTCAGATAATTGCTGAATATTTATATTTCTATTCGCTTCATCTGCAATGGGATTGATAAAACCAAAATTGATGTTTTTATTTGTGTTTACAAACTCTTCTAATAATTGTTGTGTTTCGGTTTTTAAACGTCTAAATTCTGAAGGAAACCCATCTCCTTCCAAAAACACATCAATAATAATTGGGGAATTCACATCTTTTATTAATTGTTTTGAAGCTTCACTTAGTGTATAACGTTTATCGGATGTTAAATCGAAACGTTTAAACATTGAATTCGAAAATATATTTGCAACAAGCAATCCTAAAAGAAGTATAGATAAAGCTGTCCACTCTTTTTTATAGACTTTTCTGTTACTAACCTTTACAACTGTTAACGCTAGAAAAAATACGGTGATACTTATAAAATATATCACATCTCTTGTGTCAATAACACCACGACCAATGCTTTTAAAATGATAATTCATACCAAATTGCTCTACAAAGGTGCTTGTAACAAAATCGGCAATAGCATCAAAACCGTAGTAAAAGAAAAAACTAATTGCAATAGCAGTAATAAAAGCTACTATTTGGTTATCGGTTATGATTGATGCAAAAATGCCAATAGAGGTGTATGCTGCAATAAGAAATAGCAATCCAAAATAGGATCCAATGGTGCTTCCTGTGTCTAAATTCCCAATAGGATTTCCTAATTGATAAACCGTGTAAACGTAAAGTAATGTTGGTAGTAAAGCTATAAGAATGAGTACAAAAGCACCTAAATATTTTTCTAAAACTATATTGGTATGTGATATAGGTTTAGTAAGTAAAAGTTCTAAAGTACCTTGTTTTTTTTCATCACTAAAACTTCGCATGCATACTGCAGGAATTAAAAAAAGCAATATCCAAGGTGCTAAAAAGAAAAAGGACGATAAATCGGCAAAGCCATAATCCAATACATTAAATTCACTTTTAAATACCCATAAAAACGATCCATTGGTTAATAAAAATATAGCGATTACTAAATAACCAATTGGTGAGGTAAAAAACGACTGAATTTCTTTTTTAAGGATTGCAAACATTATCGTAAACTTACAATTTTATCCACACTCCAAGCTTGTGGTTTATCATTAAATAGTATTTTGGTTTTTGACCAAACATTTTTAAACAATTCCGATGTTCTATAATTTTCTAAATCGGCTTCATCATTCCAGTAGCTATAGGTGAAAAATATATTAGAATGATTTTTATCTTGGTATAATTCTAATAAACGGCAACCAGGAAAATTTCGTATAGATTCTTTATTAGTGTTAAAAATACTTTTAAAAGTACTAATCATAGTTTCATCAAAACTCATTTTTACTATTCTAACAAACATATTAAGTGTTCAAAAAGTTAATAGTTACAGTATCTCTCATTGTTAATCCCATAAGTGTTGATGCACTTCCAACGGTTGTAGTATTACTTTTATAAATAGCAATTTCAAGATATTTTGAAGAATTGAAAACGACCATAGCTTTTCCTTCATCATTACGCTTATCCTCATCAATATCGAAGTTGACAATATCACTATATTTTGAAAACACAGTTTTGAATTTATAATTCCTAGCAGAAATCTCAAAAGGTCTACCTTTTTGAATTTCTTCAAAAAACTTCTTTCTAATATTGGTTACAACATTTCCGTAATTATCAATATAAATTACGTTACCAATAATTTGACTCTTTTCATCATTAACAAACGGAATCAAGTTTTTTATTGGTTTTATAGTAGCAATTGTTTTACCAATGACCTCTAATGTCCCACCTCTGGCAATATGACCAGCTACTTTTACAAACACATCCAATACAGGAAAACTAGTTTCTATTTTATCGTGAATATTTATTTCTACAATTTTTTCTGGTGCAATTTCTGAGCATATCATACTCATAATGCCATTATTGGCACAAATAAAATAATGGTCATCGAGCTTTACAGCAATATGTTTGTTTTCTTTATTAAGTTCGGAGTCAATCCCTATGACATGAATGGTGCCTTTTGGAAAACTACTATAAGCATTTTGAATAATATAAGCAGCCTCCGAAATATTAAAAGGAGATACAGAGTGTGAGATATCAACAATTTTTACTTCAGGCTGCTCGCTGTAAATGGCACCTTTAATAGCACCAGCAAAGTGATCCTTCTCTCCAAAATCTGTTGTTAATGTGATAATTGCCATTGGCAAATTTGTTGATATTTTTTTTAACCTTTTTGAAGGTAATTTTTGTACTTTTGAGACATACAAAACTAATAAATCCAAAGTGATTTATCTTATAAAATTTTCAGCATTTGAATGAACTAATTATCGAGCTTGAAGAGATAAGCCCAAAAGAGTTTTTTGGTGCCCAAAACGCCAACATTGAACTTCTAAAAAAATACTTCCCAAAATTAAAAATTGTTGCACGAGGAAATAAACTTAAAGCTTTTGGTGATGAAGAATTACTAGAGGAATTTGATAGACGATTGACTATGCTTATGACCCACTTTGGAAAATATAACAAGCTAGACGAAAACGTTATTGAGCGTGTACTTACAAGTCTTTCAAGTGACGATTATGCGACAACCGAAGCTAGTGGCGAGGTGTTGGTGCATGGTGTAGGAGGAAAACTTATTAAAGCGCAAACTGCTAATCAACGTAAATTAGTTGAGAGCATGCGTAAAAATGATATGGTGTTTGCTATTGGTCCAGCTGGAACAGGAAAAACCTATACAGGAGTAGCTTTAGCAGTAAAAGCATTGAAGAATAAAGAAGTCAAGCGTATTATTTTAACACGTCCAGCAGTTGAAGCTGGTGAAAACTTAGGATTTCTTCCAGGTGATTTAAAAGAAAAGTTAGACCCTTACATGCAACCTTTATATGATGCTTTAAGAGACATGATTCCTCATGAAAAGTTAGAGGGTTATATAGAAAAAGGGATTATTCAAATTGCACCTTTAGCGTTTATGCGTGGTCGTACGCTTGATAATGCCTTCGTGATTTTAGATGAAGGTCAAAACACCACACATGCGCAAATGAAAATGTTTTTAACCAGAATGGGAAAAAACGCTAAGTTTTTACTAACTGGTGATCCTGGTCAAATAGACTTACCAAGACGTACCATTTCTGGATTAAAGGAAGCTTTACTAATTTTAAAAGATGTTGAAGGTGTTGGTATTATTTTCTTGGATGATAAAGATGTAATTCGTCATAAATTGGTTAAAAAAGTTATTGCAGCATACAAAAATATTGAAAATAGAGAATAGAATTAGTTGGCAGTAGCAGTCAACAATAAAATTAGTTGTCACACTGAGCGTAGTCGAAGTGTCTTTTAAATTGTAAAAATGAACAACACCATCACAGATACCAATTTTAATTTTCCAAACCAGAAAAGTGTTTATAAAGGAAAAGTTCGCGAAGTTTATAACATTAATGATAATTTGTTAGTCATGATAGCTACTGATAGATTATCTGCTTTTGATGTGGTGATGCCTAAAGGAATTCCTTATAAAGGACAGATACTAAATCAGATTGCTACAAAAATGATGAAGGCTACAGAAGATTTAGTTCCAAATTGGTTATTAGCAACTCCTGATCCTAATGTCGCTGTCGGATATTTATGTGAGACTTTTAAAGTAGAAATGGTCATTCGGGGTTATATGTCTGGTCATGCTGCTCGAGAATATAAAGCTGGAAAGCGATTGCTTTGTGGTATGCCAATGCCAGAAGGCATGAAAGAAAATGATAAGTTTCCTGAGCCAATTATTACCCCTGCAACTAAAGCAGAAATGGGAGATCATGATGAAGATATCTCTAGAGAAGATATTTTGGCAAGAGGCATCGTTTCAGAAGCAGATTATGTAGTGCTTGAAGATTATACGCGAAAATTATTTCAACGAGGTTCAGAAATAGCAGCATCAAGAGGTTTAATTTTGGTAGACACTAAATACGAATTTGGTAAAACCAAAGAGGGCAAAATTGTGTTGATTGATGAAATCCACACACCAGATTCGTCACGCTATTTTTATGCAGATGGTTACCAAGAACGTCAAGATAGAGGAGAAGCGCAAAAGCAACTCTCTAAAGAGTTTGTGCGTCAGTGGTTAATCGCTAATAACTTTCAAGGACTCGAAGGACAAACGGTTCCAGAAATGAGTGATGCTTATGTAGACACCGTATCAGAACGTTACATTGAACTTTATGAAAATATTACTGGTGATGTTTTTAAAAAAGCGGATGTGTCCAATATTCAGGAGCGTATTGAAAAGAATGTTTTGGAATACCTAAGTTAGCACCTTATATTTTACTAGGTAATTTTCCGAACTTTTCCTTAAAGCTTTTAGTAAAGTATGATAAGTTAGAATATCCCACAGAATAGGCCACTTCTGAGACAGTTCCAGTTTTTAATGTTAACATTCTATGGGCTTCATTTAGTCGTATTTCAGTTATAAGTTGATTCGCTGATTTGTCAGATAATGCTTTTAGTTTTCGGTGTAATTGGGATCTACTAAAACCAACTTGTTTAGCAATATCTTCAACGCCAAAATGTTCATTATCTAAATTGTTTTTAATTGTTTTAAAAACGTCTTGTAAAAATTTATCATCTATGGATGATACATCAATATCATCCACTAAGAGCATATCTAAGGCCTTGAAGTGTTCCCACAGCTTTTTGCGAGATGCTATAAGGTTTTTCATTCTTAACAATAACTCTTTATCATCAAAAGGTTTGGTTAAGTAAGCATCTGCACCCTGTGTAAGGCCTTCCATTTTATGTTCATGTCCTGCTTTGGCTGTAAGTAAGATGATAGGTATGTGACTAGTTTTTGGATTTGCTTTTAATGAATTACAAAGCATATAACCATCCATTTTTGGCATCATAATATCGCTAACTATAATATCTGGTATGTGCTCAAATGCCATGCGTTCACCTTGCATGCCATCTTTAGCTGTTAAAATAATATAATGTTGCTTTAAAATGTCCGAAATAAAATATTGCAGATCTTGATTATCTTCCACAATAAGAGCAACTGGTAATTCTTTTGCATTTGTGGTAAGTGAATTGGTTTCTAAAAAAATATCTTCACTTGTGTTTAACTTTTTAGGTTTGGTTTTTGTTGTTTCTGTAAACGAAATTGCACGAGGCAAATTATCTAATGAGATAGGTAATCTAACTTTAAAAGTTGTTCCTTTATGTTTAACACTATCCACACTAATTTTTCCATTATGCAAATCAACCAATTCTTTGGTTAAGGCCAAACCAATACCTGACCCTTTTTCTTCACTACTTTCAACGCGGTAAAACCGTTCAAAAATACGTTTAACCTCATCTTTACTCATGCCTTTGCCAGTATCGGATATTTCTAAATTTATATAATGTAGGTCATTAACTATAGTCACGGTAATGGTACCTGTATTTGAGTTATACTTAAAAGCGTTTGATAAAATATTAGTAACAATTTTCTCTAATTTGTCTTTATCATAAAAGGCAAAATCAATTTCTTCAGGAAAGCTTGTGTTAAGACTGATGTTATTTCTTTCGGCCATACTTTCAAAAGAAAAGATAATTGACCTTAAAAATTGAATTAAGCCACCCTGTTTTAATGATAGATGCACTTTACCGCTTTCTAATTTTGATAAATCTAAAAGCTGGTCAACTAAGTTTTGTAATCTGGAAGTGTTATTTTTTACAATTTCATAAGATTTTTTGTCTAACACGACAACGTCAGTACCGTTAGAGCTGCTATTGAAGGCTTTTATTATCGGGCCCGAAATTAAAGCTAAGGGTGTTCTAAACTCATGGCTAATATTTGCAAAGAAACGTGTTTTTACCTCGTCTAAATCTTTTATACGCAGCATTTCTGAATAAGCTTCTTGTGCCAATTGCTTTTCATTTTGTGTTTTTTTTGCAAGTTGCTGTTGTCTAAATGCAATTCCAAATGAATAGATAACTATTTGTAAAAACATTCCAGTCGCATAAGGATCAGCGAAATTTTTTATGGGTGAAATAATTCCTAATGACCAAAATGTACCTGCTATTAAAAACAATGAGAAAATTATTGATCCAAAACCAAAATATTTTGCAAATAGATCACTTTTTAAAAGTAGTAATACTGAAATAATTAAACTTAAAAATGAATAAACACATAAAACTATAAAATGAATACCAATATTTAAAAATATAGGTTGTGTATCAAATACAGAAACAAAAATCACAGTGATTAATATTTCTGCTATTAAAAAATAAGACAAACTCAATATTATTTTATCTAGTTTAGGAAATTTATGCTTTGAATTAATAAATGAACGACCAAAAAACCACCATGAGTAAAACACACCATTTGAAATGATGATCTGCAACGGAAAGCGCATTGTAGTAATTGAACCTATAAAGAAACCGATAGTCATTGCTTGTGTGATTACACAGAATAGTAACCAAATTGAAAACCACAGAAAAACACTTTCTTTTAAATAAAAATATTGTAATAAATGATATAGAAAAATAATAAATGTGACTCCAAACAAAAAAAGATTAAAACTATTATTAAACTGATATATCTGATGATAATGGGGCTGTTTAGGACTTCTAGCTGTCAAATTAAAATAAGGAGGATATCCAAGTTGGTTACCTCTTACTTTTATAATAATTGTAATTAATGATTTTGGAGGTAATTCTTCCAAACTCACCTGATTTAAGATCCAATGATTTTTAACGTCGCGGTCTTTTTTAGTATATTCTACTCCAGTTTTTTTATGAAACAATGGTTGGTTGTTCGTAAACGCAAATACATCTACTTTACCATTGCTTTTAGTCCATGCTGGAGGTCCAATAAATTTGTCTTCAAAATGTAATGTCCAATCTTTTAAAGAATCAAGAGTAATAACTCTAAATTTTCCCCAATAGGTGGAGGTAATATTTAAGTGCTTTCCAAACTCATTTCTTTTTTTAAATGAAAGTGTAGAATCCATTAATACATCTTCTACGCTTAATTCTTCATTAGGATCCTCAATAATGTTTAAAGAGGTCATTAAATCATGAACAGGATATGTTGTATCTATGTTATAAACTTCTTGTCCATAACCAATCAAACAATACAAAAGCATAAAAAAAGACACAATGTATTTCATAGAACTTCTTTTCGTTTCTCAAAAGTCATTATTCATTGTCGAAAGGCATAACACTTATGTCGCAAATAGTAGCATATATGTTTCAAAGTACTAAAAATCCATGAATAACGCAACAAATGTGATATAAGTTACAACAGGAGTTATAGTAATTAAAACTGTATGTAAGTATCTTTGTTACAAATAGTTATAAATGTAATTTAAACCTATAAATCATGAAAACAAATTCAATTCATTCTAAATTCATTGTTAGCCTATTGGCTATAGTATTGATGTCTAACTGTAGTAGTGATGACGATAATAACGTTGCGCAGGAACAATGGAGAATAGAAATCGAACAAGCAAAAACGGCAACAGCAAATTATACAGATATTACTTTTGCAACTAACGAAGGTAGAATAGATGTGTCTGGTTATGTACCTAATATGGGGCATCATTATTTAAATCCTGCATTAGCTGATGGCACTTTTGAGCTAACACAACCAGAATTTATCCTATATGCTCCAGACGTTAACGGAGACATGCAAATGATAGCCATTGAGTATGGTATAGTTCCTGAAGATACTGAAAGCCCAGGCAATCCGCCAGAAGGATTTACTGGCAGTAAAGACGTATGGTATTAAAATGAAATGATTGGTATGTGGACTTTACATGTTTGGACTATTCTAGAAAACCCTAATGGTATTTTTAGTCCAATGAATCCAGCTATTGGAGATTGATATTAGTTTACTTGAGTTAGTACTATTTAAATGGGACAGTTATACTAAATATAATAGTCTCATTTAAATTTTTATTTACTGTCCTATTCGGAAGCAATATGTTTAAAACTTTGGAGTAATTAAAATAAACGTATTTAATTATTAAGACTCCATTAGTTCTATGAAATCCTAAGCCAAAAGTTATTTGACAGAGATAATAATCTCGAGTTACTTTCTGAATTTATTACTTTTTCTTTTTAGGCTTACTAGCTTTAGCTAAAGGGTTAAAAGTCAAACACAAATCTATATAATGTGATAAATCGTCTTCATTATCAAATCCACCAGGTGTTACAAAAATATAACCACGCATGGGTCGTCCTGTAAAATCCATTGGTAAACAATGTGGCTTATCTATTTCATTCTCATAGGCATCTTCACCAATACGCGCCATAAGTAAACTATCACCATATTTTTTATCGATATGGATACCACAAAACATTTTATTATCGACTTTAAAGAGCAACCCTCCCATCATTTTCATTTCTAAAAAGGGAATCCTTTTCTCTTTAAATTGTCTTCTTATTCTATCTGCTAGGTACTCGTCGTAAGCCATAAATTAATTGTAGTGTTGAGCTTGTAACGAAATTAGTTCTTAAAATTTTTAAAATCAATGGAATACAATGCTAATTAGTAAGAAATTATTAACATCCTCTAAAGTTTCATGCATCTTTCTTACATTTATAACTTAAACTAACTAAATTTCTATGGAATTACTTAACGACCTAACTGCAGCTTTTTCTAGTGCAGTATGGGGATTACCTTTGTTAATACTACTTATTGGAGGTGGATTATATTTATTAATCCGCTCAAAATTTGCGCCATTTTTAATGCTTGGTCATGCTATTCAAGTATTGAGAGGTAAGTATGACGACCCAAACGACCCTGGACAAATAAGTCATTTTCAAGCTTTAACAACAGCGTTGTCTTCAACCATTGGTATGGGAAATGTTGCAGGCGTTGCTGTAGCTATTTCTATTGGTGGACCAGGAGCAGTGTTTTGGATGTGGATAAGTGCTGTGGTAGGGATGTCTACTAAGTTTTTCACATCAACATTGGCAATTATGTTTAGAGGAAAAGATAGTGCTGGAGAATTGCAAGGTGGTCCCATGTACTTCATAATGGAAGGCTTAGGCAAATCTTGGAAGCCATTAGCTATTATGTTTGCTTTTTGTTGTATGATTGGAGCACTACCTGTGTTTAATGTCAATCAGTTAACACAAGCCATTAATGATATTTTATTAGCACCTAATGGCGTTGAGGTTGGTTTTTCTTCAAATTTAATTATCGGATTAGTACTAGTTGGGATTACATCCATAGTGATTCTTGGTGGTTTAGGACGTATTAGTAAAACAGCAGCCAAAATGGTACCATCAATGGTATTACTATACTTTGTATCTGTATTAATAATTTTAGCTGTAAATATTGATGTAGTACCAAAGTATTTAAGTTTGATTTTTACAGATGCTTTTACTGCTAATTATTTTCCAAAAGACGACACGTTTTTAGGAGGTGTAATAGGTGCATTGATTTTACACGGAATAAAACGTGGTGCATTTTCGAATGAAGCAGGTTTAGGGACAGCACCTTTAGCTCATGGAGCAGCAAAAACAGATGAACCAGTTCGCGAAGGATTAGTTGCTATGTTAGGTCCAGCTATTGATACCTTAGTGGTTTGTACACTTACAGCTTTAGCTATTTTGGTTACTGGTGTTTGGGAAACGACGTCTAATAATGGAGTGAGTTTAACGGCCTCTGCTTTTGGAGAAGCAATGCCTGGATTTGGTAAATATTTATTGTTAATATGTATTGCAGTCTTTAGTATTTCGTCTTTATTTTCATATTCATATTATGGCACAAAATGTATGTCGTTCTTAATTGGAGCCAATAAAAAACATTATTACAATTATATATATATTGTTAGTATTATACTTGGAGCAACAACGTCTTTAAGCGCCATGATAAACCTTATTGATGGTGTGTTTGCACTTATGGCAATACCAACCATGTTATCTACAATAATATTAGCACCAAAAGTGGTCAAAGAGCTAAGAGCTTATAAACAGCGATTAAAAGAAAATAGAACATAAATAAAAGTTAGTTGTATGCGTATAGTTTTAAGTATCTTGTTTATATGTTGTTTCATTAAAGGAAATGCATTTCAGGTGGAACCAGCTTTACCAATCTTAAAAGATTATGATAAGGTTAGGGACTTTACCATGAATAATAACCAAACCGAAGCATATGTGTCAGCTCAAAGCAATCTTGAAGAGAAATCAGTTATTCTAAGAATTTCTAAAGAAAATGGAGTATGGAGTAGGGTAGATATAGCTTCCTTTTCTGGGAAGTATAGAGATTTAGAGCCTTTTTTAACCCCAGATAATTTAAAACTCTTTTTTGTGTCTAATAGACCTTTAAATCAAGAAGGGGAATTAAAAGATGTGGATATTTGGTATGTAGAAAGAACGTCAATAACAAGTGATTGGTCTGAGCCTAAAAATATTGGAGCTCCTGTTAATACAGAAGCCGATGAGTTTTACCCTAGTATAGCAAAAAATGGTAACCTCTATTTTACATCCGTTGGACATAATGCTATGGGTGAAGATGATATTTTTGTAAGTGAATATAAAAACGGTACATATACGACACCAGTGGCACTTAAAGGTGGTGTAAATACCAAAAGTTATGAATACAATTCGTTTATTTCTCCAAATGAAGATTACTTGATTTTTGGCGGCTACAATAGAAAAGATGGTTTAGGTAGTGGAGATTTATACATTAGCTTTAGAAACAATGATAATACTTGGACGCTAGCTAAAAATATGGGAGACAAAATTAATTCTAAGTATATGGATTTTTGTCCTTTCGTAACACAATCTGGTGAAGAAATGTATTTCACAAGTAGACGAAGCAATTTAGAGTCAACTAAGGGCGTCACTTCAGTAAAAAATCTATTAGAAGAATTTAATAGTTACGAAAATGGTTTCAGTCGTATTTACAAGACTAAATTTAGTCTACTAGAGTTTAAAAATTAATCTTTTCCTAACTCGGATAGAATTAAATGTGTTGTAGGATCTCCATAATTGATTAGCTTATCAATGAATTGTTGTAAATGCATTTGATTTTTGAGTACAACTTTCATATGTATATTGTGAGATCCAGTAACTCTATAGCTTTCTTTTATTTCTGAAAAACTATTAATGTCAGATATAAATATTTTTAGTTTTCCGCTAAATAATTTAAGCATAATAAATACTTCCATACCTAATCCAAGCTTACTATTATCTAGTTCAAGTTTATAACCTTTAATAATGCCTAAATCTTCTAATTTTTGAATTCTTTCTCTGACCGACGAAGCAGAAAGATGAATTTGTCTACCTATATCTGCAAATGAAACTCTAGCATTTTTATTCAATTCCTCAATTATTCTGTAATCTGTTTTATCTACCATCGATTTGTTTGTTTTGTTAATAAAAATAACTTTTTAAATTGGTTTTATGAGCTAAATCTAGTGAAATCAATTTCATATAAAATTGTCCGTGAATTATTTTTGAGCAATATCTATAACTAATAGTATTAATGGAATTACAAGTGTTGTTTATTATATGTCTAGGCGTTTTTTTAGGCTTTTTTATTCAAACTATTATTGGTTTTGCTGGAGCTTTAGTGGCTTTACCTATTTTATTGCTAGTTATAGGATTACCAGATGCAATAGCTTATATATCAATATTTTATTTGTGTTCGAGTATTTATCTTATTTCAAAGGAATGGGAGAATATTGATAGAAAAATTATTATTAGGCTCGCTATTGCTTCCATTTTTGGAATTGCTTTAGGAATTTGGGTGTTGTCTCATGGAAAACCTCTCTACCTTAAAAAGGGATTGGGAATATTTATTTTAATATATGTAGTTTATACTATGTATTCGAATATGAAAATATGTAACCAATCAAAATTTGAGTTTATCTTTGGTTTTTTTGGAGGCTTTTTTTCTGGATTGTTTTCAGTTGGAGGGCCATTGTATGTTATCATAGTTAAAAATACGGCGATAGATATAAAAACTTTTAGAGCAACAATGCTTGGCATTATTGGTTTTGTGACTTTGGTTAGAGTTCCAATTTTATGCTTAGAGGGAATTTTAAATTTTAATCATTTATATTATTCACTGTATATATTTCCTTTTTTCATACTTGCAGTATATCTAGGAAAAAGAATGTACTTAAAATTAAATGAGTCAATATTGCGAAAAGGAGTTATTTTATTATTACTGCTGTCAGGATTTGTTTTAACTTTTAAATCGTAATCATTTATGTTATTAACAAGAGATACTATAAGTTTAGTAGGTAATTTATTGTTGTCAGTAGAAAAAAAATAGTATTTACTAAGTAATTTGTTAATTTAGTTAGCTCATAAATTTCTAGTTTAAGTTTACTAATTTATTTTCAATTTATTTTCAAATTAAAATACCAATGAGTAATTACCACATAAAACATTTAGAAGAATATTATCAAGTTTATAGAAAGTCTGTACAAAATCCCGAAGTGTTTTGGGAAGAAATTGCTGAAGAGCATTTTGTATGGCGAAAAAAATGGGATAAGGTATTATCGTGGGATTTCACTAAGCCAGAAGTCAAATGGTTTGAAGGTGCTCAATTAAATATCACTGAGAACTGTATCGATAGACATTTGGCGACTAGAGGTGATAAAACAGCTATTTTATTTGAACCTAACAATCCAGACGAGCCAGCAGAACATATTACGTACAAGCAGTTATACGCACGAGTTAATAAATTCGCTAACGTTTTAAAAGCGCAAGGCATTAAAAAAGGCGATCGTGTGTGTATCTATGTGCCAATGATTCCTGAGTTGGCTATTTCAGTATTGGCATGTGCTAGAATAGGCGCTATTCACTCTGTGGTGTTTGCAGGGTTTTCTGCAACAGCCTTAGCAACCAGAATAAACGATTCCGATTGTAAAATGGTCATTACAAGTGATGGCTCGTACCGTGGTGCAAAAACGATTGACTTAAAAGGTATTGTCGATGATGCTTTAGAGAATTGCCCTTGTGTAGAAACAGTATTGGTAGCAAAGCGTATCAATTCAAATATTGCCATGAAAGAAGGACGGGACAAATGGCTACAACCATTATTAGACGAAGCCTCTCCCGAAGGGAAAGCTGAGGTAATGAATGCCGAAGACCCTTTATTTATTTTATATACATCTGGTTCAACAGGCATGCCAAAAGGAATGGTGCATACAACCGCTGGTTATATGGTATATACTGCCTTTTCGTTTAAAAATGCCTTTCAGTATAAAGAAAAAGATGTGTATTGGTGTACCGCAGATATTGGTTGGATTACAGGACACAGTTATATAGTGTATGGTCCATTAACTAACGGTGCGACCACAGTGATGTTTGAAGGCGTACCTAGTTACCCAGATTTCGGACGCTTTTGGCAAATAGTAGAAAAGCATAAAGTCAACCAGTTTTATACAGCTCCAACTGCTATTCGTGCATTGGCAAAACAAGGTTTAGAAGTCGTTGAAAAACACGATTTATCCTCTCTAAAAGTCTTAGGATCTGTAGGAGAACCAATAAACGAAGAAGCATGGCATTGGTACAACGATAATATTGGTAAAAAGAACTCGCCTATTATCGATTCTTGGTGGCAAACCGAAACAGGAGGTATTATGATTTGTCCAATTCCGTATGTAACACCAACAAAACCTACCTATGCCACCTTACCATTTCCAGGAATTCAGCCCTGTTTAATGGATGAAGCAGGTGAGGAGCTTAAAGGCAATCAAGTAAATGGTCGTTTGTGTATTAAATTTCCTTGGCCAAGTATGGCAAGAACCATTTGGGGAAATCACCAACGCTATAAGGACACCTATTTCTCAGCTTTTGAGAATAAATATTTTACTGGTGATGGTGCCTTACGTGACGAAGTAGGTTATTATCGTATTACTGGTCGTGTAGACGATGTTATTATCGTGTCAGGACATAATTTGGGGACGGCGCCAATTGAAGATGCAGTTAACGAACATCCAGCAGTGGCAGAATCTGCAATTGTTGGTTTTCCACATGATGTAAAAGGAAACGCCTTATATGGTTATGTGATATTAAAAGATACTGGAGAGTCTAGAAACCATGATAATGTTCGTAAAGAGATTAACCAAATTATTACAGAACATATTGGTCCAATTGCAAAGCTAGATAAAATTCAATTTACTCAAGGTTTACCAAAAACACGTTCTGGAAAAATTATGCGTCGTATTTTACGTAAAATAGCACATAATGATACGAGTAACTTAGGTGATACAAGTACACTATTAAACCCAGAAGTGGTAGAAAGTATTATTGAAGGCGCTAAAGATTTTAAAAATACGAATTGGTAACCTAATTGTCACTTCGAGTGATTTGCGAAGCTTTAGCAAATAGTATTGAGAAGGAGTGAAATTGAGTAGCAATTTAGTATCGAGAACCTTGTTTACATGCATCTCGATACAAAACCTCACAAGTTCGGTTTCACTCGATGTGACATCATAATAAACGTATTGTCACTTCGAGTGATTCACGAGTTTCGAGTGAATTGTATCGAGAAGTTTTCACAACCTATAACATCAAAAAATAGTATCTTAGGCACATAACTAATACTCTATGCCAAAAAGCAGCAACTCAAAAAATTGGATAAACATACTCATCGAGTTACTAGAAGCGTTTTTTAAAAGCTCAAGTGCTAGACCAAGAACATGGCACCAACACGTCGTGCCTTATGAGGACGATTGGGCGGTACGACGCGAAGGCAACAAACGCATTACCTCTAAACACCGAAAGCAAAGCACTGCCATACGAAAAGCCAAAACACTAGCCAAAAAACACAAAGCCGATGTCATTATACATCGAGCAGATGGTACGATACGTGATAGGATTAGTTTTGACTAAGTTCTTTGTCTAGAGCAATGAATTATACACGTTGTTAGCTACAGTAAACTCCATTCTTTAACTATTGTATTCATTCATTAGAATTAATATCTAATCCAGGTGGTGGTGGTATCGTTTCATTAAGACCAATTCCATAAAATTTAGTCGTTTCTCTAGGTGGTGGAGGAGGAACAACAAATCTAGGTCTTTGTACTTTTTCAGCCAAGTCTTCCATGCTACTTATTCTTTTTTCAATTTCACCAAGTGAATTAAGAATTAGTTTTGATTCAGGTGATATTTCTTTACTTTCACCTAAAGCAGCTGATTTAATACCTAAAAGAGAAACTAAAGAATTCACATCTTCAATTTCTTTTTTTGAAGTAGAAGTAATTATTTCATTAAGTTTTTTTATCTCCTTTTGAACTGAGTCTACTCTAAGAGTTCCGTCGTATTCAAAATCTCGAAAACCTTGAATGTCAAAAATTCTTTTGGTTTTTGAATCTTTTATAAGGACTACAGGTTTGTCGAAAGCTTGTCTTATTCCTAGTTCATAAAGTACATTCGGGTTTTGCGAACTTAAATCACAGATAACCATGTCAGATTCTATGATTCTTCTTATTACATCTATTGCTATGTAATTCGTTTTTTTGACATCATCAGCTCTTAAAGGTTCATAATTAGCTTGCTCGCAAGCTGGTTTAATAAGATGTTGATAAACTCTACTAAAATGCCCTTCAGGATAATCAATGCTATCACTAATTGGCATTATTACAAAACATGATTTCTTTTTACTCATATTATTATTCTATTGTAGCTAACACTTTGATATGAACTGTTGTAATTGTTTATATCAGTAGTAAAACGAAGATAGTTGTTTTACAACAAAAAATCAATACGTAGTTATACGTATATATGAACAATTGCAAATATGTCATGCAGCTTCGCTATGGCATATTAATTGCCACAATCAGTGCATGCAAGATTTGAAAAACCCACCAAAAAAAACAGACAAAAAGAAACCTAAAGTCACCATGAAACAAGCGTTTAAGACCATTATCTGGCCTAGACGTAACTTAGTGTTTATTGGTTTACTACTTATTGTAATTAAAAGCGTTTCTGGATTAATTTTGCCTTGGCAAAGTAAAGTGTTACTAGATGAAGTAGTGCCTAACAAAGATACAAGCCAGTTATATACATTAATCGCCATTGTGCTCACTGCTATTTTATTGCAAGCAGTGACGTCTTTTTTATTAACACGTATTTTAAGTGTACAAGCACAGTATTTAATTAGCGAGTTGCGTGCGCAAGTGCAAAAGAAGGTGTTATCACTACCTATTAGTTTTTTCGATAATACAAAGTCTGGAGCCTTAGTCTCTCGTATTATGAGCGATGTAGAGGGTGTACGAAATTTAATTGGTACAGGATTGGTACAATTAGTTGGAGGAAGTATTACAGCCATTTTTTCGTTAATACTATTAATTAATTTAAATCCATGGATGACCTTGTTTGTATTTGTGCCCATATCTATATTTGGCATTATAGCCCTAAAAGCGTTTAAATATATTCGTCCAATTTTTAGAACACGAGGTAAAATTAATGCAGAGGTTAAAGGACGTTTAACTGAGACACTCGCAGGTGTACGTGTTATTAAAGCATTTAACTCGGAAGCACAAGAAAATGAGGTATTTGAAAAAGGTGTGGATAGATTGTATCAGAATGTAAAAAAGAGTCTAACAGCCACCGCTTTTATGACGAGTTCCTCTACCTTTTTAATTGGTGTAGCCACTACAGGCATTATGGGAATGGGTGGTTATTATATGATTGAAGGTACTATGACTACAGGTGATTTCTTGTTCTTTACATTATTACTAGGGTTTATGATTGCGCCCATTGTACAAATGAGTAATATTGGTAGCCAACTAACTGAAGCTCTTGCAGGATTAGACAGAACGGAAGAATTAATGAATATGGCTTCGGAAGAAGATGATCTAGATAGAACCATTGAATTAGAACAACTGGATGGCGATATTGTGTTTGATGATGTGTCGTTTTCGTATGAAGAAGGCAAAGAAGTATTACACAACATTAACTTTAAAGCACCATCAGGTTCCGTGACAGCCTTGGTAGGAAGTTCAGGTTCAGGAAAGTCAACGATTGCTGGATTGTCGGCAACGTTTTTAAATCCAAATTCTGGAACCATTACTATAGACAATCAAGATTTATCTAAAGTCAAATTAAAAAGTTACAGACAGCATTTAGGTGTGGTGCTTCAAGACGAATTTTTATTTGAAGGTACTATTAAAGAAAACATCATGTTTCCAAGACCTAATGCGACTGAAGACGAATTACAAAATGCCGTAAAAGCAGCCTATGTCAATGAATTCACGGATCGTTTTGATGATGGCTTGGAAACCTTGATAGGCGAGAGAGGTGTGAAATTATCTGGAGGTCAACGTCAACGTATTGCTATTGCTAGAGCGATTTTGGCAGATCCTAAAGTGATTATTTTGGATGAAGCAACCTCTAACCTCGATACCGAAAGTGAAGGCATGATACAAAAAAGCCTATCGGAACTAACTAAAGACAGAACCACGATAGTGATTGCTCACAGATTAAGTACCATTAAGCGTGCAGACCAAATTTTAGTTATTGAATCTGGAGAAATTGCCGAACGTGGAACGCATGATGAATTGATTGCTACAGAAGGCAGATATTTCGATCTTTATACCTATCAATCTAAGATATAATACTGTAACTATGAAATTTGTAAGAGAATTTAAAGAGTTTGCTGTAAAAGGCAATATGATGGACATGGCCATTGGTATCATTATAGGAGCGTCCTTCAATAAAGTGATAGATGTGTTGGTTAAAAAAGTCATTATGCCACCATTGTCATTATTAACCAATAGTTTTGATTTTCAAGAGCAAAAAATCATTCTACGTGATGTTATTACTGATGCTGAAGGCATTATAACAACCACTGAAGTTGCTATTGAATACGGAACCTTATTTGGGGTGTTTTTAGATTTCATTATTGTTGGTATTACGGTGTTCATTGTAGTGAAAGCTATGAACCGTTTGCGTAAAAAAGCACAAGACACAAAAGATACAACCGTCGCTACACCAAAGGATATTGAGCTGTTGTCGAAACTCACAGATCTTATGGAAGAACAAAATACGCTCTTAAAAGAACGTACAAAATAAAAGGACAGACATCTCGATAGAATTTACTCGTCTCTCACAAATCACTCGATGTGACATTAAATTATGATTGCATTTACATTCAACACAATTTCTATTAAATACAAAACGCCTGTTAGTTTGAGTTGAGGCCTAAGCAAAGTATCGAGAACAATGCGTGACTACATCTCGATACAAAACCTCACAAGTTCGGTTTCACTCGATGTGACAAAGTAATACGTTTTGTCAGTTCGAGTAAAATTACGTAGTAATATAGTATCGGGAACCATATTAATTAGCATATCAACATCACTAATACCCTTTTACGTACCTTTAAGCAAAATAAACAAAAACACCCATGGCTAAAACACAAGATACAAAGCGAAATGTTAAAAAAGAACCCCTTTTAACTGCTAAAGAAAAAAAAGCAGCAAAACGCGCTAAAAAAGCTACTAAGGGATAATAGTAAAGCAAAAAATTAAAGTAAGAAACACAAAGTATATATGGATATTAAATTAGCAGTACTTATTGATGGTGACAACATTCCATCGGCTTATGTGAAAGAAATGATGGAAGAAATTGCTAAATACGGTAACCCCACCATTAAGCGTATTTATGGTGATTGGACGAAACCGCATCTTTCCAAATGGAAAAATATGCTGTTAGAAAATGCCATTACACCTATACAGCAATACGGTTATACCACAGGAAAGAATGCTACAGATTCGGCGATGATTATCGATGCGATGGATATTCTCTATTCTCAAAAAGTAGATGGTTTTTGTTTGGTGTCCAGTGATAGTGATTTTACGAGATTAGCAACACGCTTACGTGAAGCAGGCATGAAGGTGTATGGAATTGGTGAAAAGAAAACGCCTAATCCGTTTATTGTAGCTTGTGATAAGTTTATCTATATAGAAATTTTAAAACATCAAAAATCTGAAGATGAGTCAGCATCTGGTGAGACTTCAGAGGACTCTAAAGATGATTATGATAAAATAACACCTAAGGATATCCACTTTATTGCAACAACCATTTCTGATTTAGCGGATGATGATGGTTGGGCTTTTTTAGGGGATGTTGGAAGTTTGTTACAAAAAAAGCAACCCAATTTTGATTCTAGAAACTTCGGTTTTGAAAAGTTGACACCACTTATTAAATCTATTGGTAAATTCGAAATTGAACGACGTGAAGATTATAAAGGGCGTTCAAAATTAGTATACGTAAAAAATAAACCAAAGCCAGCAAGACGTTCACGCGGAAAAAAGTAGTACTTACTTTTTAGATGTGTTCCCAAAACCAATCGAAGCAATAAAGAAATACAACTGTCAGTTCGAGTGAAATTGCGTAGCAATTTAGTATCGAGAATCAAGTTAACAAGCATCTCGATACAAATTTTCGCTTTGCTCAAATTCACTCGATGTGACATTAAGTTATGATTGTGTTTGCATTCAATACAAAATGCTTGTCAGTTCGAGTTGAGGCTTTAGCCGAAGTATCGAGAACAATACATGACTACATCTCGATACAAAACCTCACAAGTTTGGTTTCATTCGATATGACATTAACTGTTAATAAAAGTTTCAGCATTCTCTAGCGTTATAATTCGCTATATTTGAGAATAATCAACCAATTATTCTTTTTATGAAAGGTATACAGTCCTTTAAGGTGTTGGCATTCACTTTATGTATATCTAAACCAACAATGATGAAGTAATAAATACATTATACTTTAGTAATACGTTCAAGAAAGAGTGATTTACGGGAGCGTGAAAGTGGGACAATACTGTTATCAAGCATTTTTAAATAACCACCATCTTCTTTAATATAACTAGCAAGTTTGCTTAAGTTAATTAAATGCGATTGATGTACTCTAATAAACTGGTTTTTGTCTAGAAGTTCTTCAATACTTTTTAGGGTTTTAGAAATGGTAGTTTTTTTTGAATCTGTTGTATGTATTTCGGTATAATTAGAGTCGGCTTGAAAGCGAATAATATCATTAACACGAATAAATTCAATTCCTTTTTGTGTTGGAAAGGGAATGCGTTCTAGTTTTAAATTATTTTCAGTAAGTAAATTTAGGATACTTTTTAATTCTTCTTTTTGCAAATTATTACTTTTTGTATCTATTCGCTCTAATGTGTTTTTTAGCTCAGTACCGTTTACAGGTTTTAGTAAATAATCATAAGCTAAGTATTTAAAGGCTTTAATGGCATATTGGTTATATGCTGTAACAAATACAAGGTTGAAATCTAAATATGTGAGTTGATCTAATACCTCGAAACCACTTAACCAAGGCATTTCAATATCTAAAAATACCAAATTTGGTTTTTCGCTTTCAATAATATTAGCAACTTTACGTGCATCACTGCATTTGGCAACGATCTCAATATCTCTATTTAAATTTAGAAGTTCATACTCTAATATTTCAAGACTATTTACTTCATCGTCTATTAAAATAGCTCGTTGCTTAATCATTTGTTGTCTTTTTAAATTTTATTACTACCTTGGTTCCTATTGCTAGATTATTTGATGAATATAAGTCAAAAATTTCGAACGAACTTTTTATGTTACTAAGCATCTCTAACTGTTTTAATCTATTTGAAGTTATAGAAATGCCTAAACTAGATTTGTGAGATTTCTTTTTCGAAATGTTGTTAGAGGCTTTTCTGCCAATACCATTATCCTCTATTTCTAAGATTAGAGTTTTAACTTCTTGCTTAATTCTAATTGTTAATTGCCTATCTCCATCTTTATGCATTAGTCCATGCCAAATAGCATTTTCAATAAATGGTTGAATAATCATTGGCGGAATTTGAAAATGATGATCAACACTCGTGTCAATATCAATGTGATAATTAAAAGTTTTACTAAACCGCAGTTTTTCAATTTCTATGTACGAAGTAATTGTTTTTAATTCATCATCAATAGATACTAAAGGTTTTCTTGAAGTTTCTAAGATTTGACGAATAAGCGTAGAAAATTCATTTATAAAATTTAGTGTTTCATGTTTGTCTTTTTTTATAGTATAATATTTAATACTATTCAAAGTATTAAATATAAAATGCGGATTAATTTGAGAACGCAATGCTTCTGCTTCTAACTTAGTGAGCTTTAATTCGTAGCTTGTTTTTAGTTCTTCTTCTCTTATTCTACGACCTTTTTTATATCTACCAAAAAAATACGTAAGGATTAATAAAGCCAAAAGAATTAAACCTAAAAAATAAGATGATTTATAAAAAGGTTGATATATATAAAATGATAGCTCTCTGGATGCTAAATTATTACCAGTGTTGCTGATAGCCCGAATAACAATATTGTGATGACCAACAGGTACATCATATAATTTTAAATCATTGGGATCTGTAATTGTTTCCCAACCACTTTCATCTAGGTTATATTGATAGGTAAAATCGTCAAGTACATAAGGCTTAGATATTGAAAATTCTATATCAATATTTCGCTCAGTTTCATTTAATTGAATTGGAGCGTATCCATCAATATTTGGCCTTTTTACTAAAGTATTATTTGCTTTAAATGAGCTTACGTCTATAATATGCTTAAAAGGTTTTATATATGTTTTTAAAGGAATAGTAGATCTAAAAATTTGCCCTCGCTTGGAAGCCCAAACGTAGCCACTCCTATCTAAATTTAAAAAGACACCATCCATCATAGCATCTGGAGTTTTTAACCATTTATAAGTTTTGGTATAATTGTTAAAAACGGCGTTACCCAATTTTGCAACATTTACGAGTGCTGTACTGTCGTTAATAGGAATTGCGGAACGAATAATATTATAACGCCAATCGTCCTTATATTTTATTCCGGTTTCGAAACGTGAAAATGCTTCTGTTTTAAAATTGAATGCCACCATACCTAGCCCATATGCAGGCATCATAAGATTGGATTCATGTTGGTATCCACGATTAAAATTATGTGCTAAGGAATCTGACCAAATACTTGATATTGTATGTTTTTTATGTGTATTGGTTCTTAAATCGAGTCTATAAAAACCATTCATTAATGCAACCCAAACAACATCTTTTTCTAGTTTTGGATATATTGATTGTACAGATTGAGAACTTTCTCTGTGTTTTACATCTTTGCCATTAATAAAGTGTTTAGATATTATTTTATGACTATTCTTATTAACAAGATAAAGTCCATTGGCTGTGCCAACATAAAGAGTGTCTTTTACTAATTCCAACTCTAAAATATAGTTTCGATAATTAGGTGGAAATATAGGCTCGTCTAATTTAATCTTAGTGGACGTTAAATTTTTTAAGTCTAATTTGTACAATCCTTTACGTTCTCCGTACCAAATAATGCTGTCACTCTCCATTAGAAATCGAATGCTAGGTTGAGAACCGATATCAAAATTATAAGTACTAGATAAATAATGAGTTACGTTTATAGCAGAATGTCCATTGTATCTATAAAGACCATTATTAATTATAGCCCAAATAATGCCATGGTCATCCTCATAAAATTGATCAATATTTTCCCAAGATTGTAAGCCATCATCTGAAGTAATAAAAATGCGTTCAAACTCAATATTCTTTTCATTGCTAGACTGACTCCAAGAATTAAAGAGGGAAAAAGAACATAAAACAATAATGTATAAAAAAGTTCTGATACAGTGTATTTTTATAGATTAAATGTAATTTAAATTACTGAGACTAACATCTATAACTTATCATCTACAAGGTTAAGCTGTGTTATTTGAATACTTCAATGAGTATTTGGAAAATTTGATTGCTTATAGTTTAGTTCCAAATACACTAAAAATGATAGGATAGATTATTGTATCGAATACTAAGTCATTTAATCCAGTTTTAGCCAAAATTAAGCAGCTTACTAAATGGGAACATAAACTCATGAAACTTAAAGTTATTTTAGTTAACTAATAAATAATGAGTATGTTAAGATTATTTGTGTTTGTAGTTTTTGCTAACTGCACAATTATTAATGCCCAAACTATAGAAAAATATAGTATAGATAGTGGTGGAGCTATAGCTTCAGCAGGAGGTATGGAGTTAATGTATACTTTAGGTGAAACTAGTATTCAAGAATTAAAGGTTAGTGGCACCAGTATGTCCGAAGGCTTTATAAACTCAAACTTTAAAGTGTTGGTATTACCACAGGTGTTTTTACAAGGACCAATGCTAAACCCTAGCACACCAGGACTTATGAACGATGATTTACGTTCTGGAAACCAGCTTCCAACTACAAGCCCTTATGCAGATGTAGCCACTGTTAATGCTTCAATTTTTACAGTTACTGGAAACAATGCTATTGTAGATTGGGTTTGGTTAGAGTTAAGAGCAAGCAATGATACAGGTGAATTAATAAACGGAAAATCAGCCTTATTACAACGCGATGGTGATATTGTAGATTTAGATGGTGTTTCCAATTTAAAAATGCAAGCAGCACCCACGCAACATTATGTGGTGGTTAAACACCGTAACCATTTAGGGGTAATGACAGGGAATACGGTTGGTTTAAAAGAAACAGCCAATACATCAATTGCTTATAAACAAAATGCATTAGTTACTTACGGTAGTAATGCACAAGTGCAACTTGCAAATGGCAGTATGGCATTATGGGCTGGTATTACCGATACTAATAAGAAAATTAGATTTTCTGGAGCCAATAACAACGCCAATGTTATAAAGGATGCTGTATTAGCACACCCTGGAAATGGCTTTAACTCTGTTACTTATGGAATCTCTGGATATTTACTTTTTGATTGCGATTTAAACGGTCAAGGTAAGTTCTCTGGTTCAGGAAACGATAGTAATATTATAAAAGACAATGTTCTATCTCATCCAGCAAATGGATTTAACTCTCCAACATTTACAATTAATCCAACAGTACCTCCAAAAAATTAAATTAATTATCAAACATAGATTATGAAACAACAATACATTCTTTTAATATTGAGCATGTTCACTTCCATTTGTATGGCGCAAACCTATGAGTTTGCTTTAGTTCATAATGGAAATTACGATTTTAAAGTGGTAGCAATCCCAAATTTTGATTCAGGAGGAAACACCGATATTTCTGATATTGGTTTTACACTAATGCTTCCAGCAGGAACAGCCGATATTGTAAATCATAATGGCTTATTAACCTCTAGAACTTGGACTGTGCAACAGCATGATGCTGCTTTTTTAACAGGACAAGGCTTAGGCGATGGAACTTTAGATGCTTTTCAGTTTAATGTACCACCTGGACAAAGTATTATTACACATACAAATGGGCAACAAATAGACTTGATAAGTTTTCAAGTAAGTAATAATCCAACCAGTGGAACAATGTATTTCTTGTTAAATAGCGACCCTATTGCAACAGGAGCTGGTAGTGTATTGGATAGTTTTTATAATACAGATTTAGATGGTCCAGGAGGAAACCCAACAGCCGATTATTTTGGTGGATTAGCCTCTGGTATGGAAAGTTTTTCATTTGCGCCATTAAGTATAGATAATGCCAAAATTGATCTGGCATTTATATCAGTCTACCCAAATCCAACTAAAGGTGTTGTTAATGTAGATACATCAAAAACGATAAGTAAACTGGAATTGTACGATGTTTTAGGAAAATTAGTAGTTACAAAAACTAATTCTTATAGAATTGATTTGACGCAACTACCAAATGGTATTTATTTTTTAAAAGGAGAGGTAGATAATACAAGTTTTACAAGAAGAATAGTAAAACAATAATAGGTTAGACATGAAAAAAATAATAGTATTTATAATTGCGATTTTTAGCTTAACACTAAATGCGCAACAAGGCATTAACTATAAAGCCTTAGTAAAAGATAATTTAGGAAATGTAGTAGCTAACCAAAGCATTACAGTACAGTTTCAAATATTAGAAGGTGTAGGACAAACCAACGTCTATCAAGAAACACATACACCAACAACAACAACAAATGGTTTTGTGGTACTTATCATGGGTACAGGAACTGTTAATTCTGGTGTGTTTAATACGATAGATTGGGGAAACGACGATCATTATCTAAATGTGCGAATAAATACAGGCAGTGGTTTGATAGATATGGGAACCACTCAATTTAGTGCAGTGCCTTATGCGTTGCATGCTAAGAGTGTAGATGGTGCAGTTTCTAAACTTAACGATTTAACCGATGCCAAATCGGATAACGATGGTACAGATAATGGTTCTTCTGTATTTATGGGTATAGATGCTGGACTAAATGATGACGGTACTAATAATCGTAATGTTGGTATTGGTTATCAAGCATTATATAGTAATACTACAGGAGCTGTTAATACCGCTAATGGTTTTCATGCATTATATAGTAATACTACAGGATCTAGCAATACCGCTAATGGTTTTCATGCATTATATAGTAATACTACAGGATCTAGCAATACCGCTAATGGTTATCTAGCATTAGAAAGTAATACTGAAGGAAATTATAATACCGCTAATGGTTATCTAGCATTAGTTAAAAATACAACAGGAAGTTTTAATACCGCTAATGGTGATGAAGCATTATTTAGAAATACAACAGGGTATTATAATACTGCGAATGGTTACCGAGCATTATATAGTAATACTATAGGAAATAGTAATACTGCTAATGGTAATGAAGCATTATATAGTAATACTACAGGAACTGCTAATACCGCTAATGGTAATAAAGCACTAGATAGCAATACTACGGGACATTATAACACTGCTTTTGGTAATACTAGTTTAAAGACTAATGTTTCTGGAAGCTATAATGTTGCTATAGGCAACGACGCTTTGTATAACGTTACTAGTGGGAGTAATAATATTGCTCTAGGTGCTGCTACTACAGTGCCTAGTGCTACAGGAAGCCATCAAGTACGTATTGGTAATTCTCAAATCACCTATGCAGGAGTACAAGTAGCATGGACAGTAACCTCCGATAAACGTTGGAAAGACCAAATACGTGAGTTGCCTTATGGTTTAAACATGGTAAATAGATTACAACCAGTAGATTATGTACGTAAAAACAATACGCAACAAACTCGCGAAATAGGTTTTATTGCACAAGATGTACAAAAGGTATTGCAAGACTTAGGCTATAACAACCAAGGGCTGTTAAGTAAAGACGACCAAGGTTATTTAAGCATTCGTTATAACGATTTAATTCCTGTGTTAACCAAAGCCATACAAGAGCAGCAAGAACAAATAAAGAAATTACAAACTGAAAAAGCATCGTATAATGCAGAATTAAATAACTTACAAGTAAAAACAGAGCAACAATCAAAAGTTTTACAGCAGCTTTTAGAACGTGTTTCTATTATTGAAAATGCAAACTCAAACTAGAGATTATTAATATTTTTAGTAATTAGGGAAAAAGTGTTTCTATGTTTAGGAACACTTTTTTATGAATTTCAATTGTAAGCTTTATGCTTTGGAAACTTTTAACCTTAAAAACACTAATAACGACAAAATCCCAAATATTGAAAACCCAATAAAAAGCGGTAACACAGAATCTGAGACAAAGCTTCCAATATAGTTTGCAATAGGAACAGCCATTACAGTAGATACAAAACCATTAATTGCTGCACCAATACCAGCAATATGCCCTAAAGGTTGCATCGCCAACGAGCGTAAGTTTCCAAATAAAAATCCTATTGCAAAAAATTGTAAAGCGAAAAAACTAATAAGTATTTTAAAGCTCGGATTTACTCCAGACCAAAATAAAACAACATAAAGAATTGAAATTAAACAATAAGCAATAGTAGCAAAATATGCTATGCGCCACATACCAAATTTCACGACATAACGGCTATTTAAAAAAGTCGCTAAACCAACAGAAATAGCTAAGCTAGCAAAGATATATGGGAACATATCTCCTAGATCATATTGCTGCTCAAAGATTTGCTGAGCTGTACTCAAATACACCATAAAGGAACCTGTAATAAATCCAGATACCAACGTAAAACCAACGGCATGTTTATGCTTCATAAACTCTATAGTACCATTTACAAATAGCATAGGTGTAAATTTTATGCGTTTGTCTTTGTTTAGCGTTTCATCTTGACGTCTCCAAAACCAAATCATGACAACAAAACCAAATAAAAGATTTACATAAAAAATGGATTCCCAGTTGTAATAATTTAATAAAAACTGTCCTAGAGTAGGAGCAATAACTGGAACTAAAATGAAGAACATCACAACAATGGAGAGCACTTTAGCCATATAATTACCACTATATGAATCTCTAATCATGGCAATGCTTAATGTTCTTGGTGATGCGAGACCAACTCCTTGTAATACACGACCAAAAATCATCATCTCAAAACTTTTAGTAGACACACAAATAAAAGTGGCAATAATAAATAGTGTAAAACCAATATATACAATAGGTTTTCTTCCAAAACTATCTGATAAAGGACCAAAAATAAGCTGACCAAAACCTAAGCCTAAAAAAATCATGGTCACCAATAATTGGTTGTCATTTGGGTTTTGAACACTTAACGCAGTTCCAATTTCAGGAAGTGCAGGTAAAAGCGCATCTATAGAAAGTGCTACGATAGACATTAATGAAGCCATTAATGCTACGAATTCGAATTCAAAAGTTTGCCTATTTTGCATTGTGCAAATGTAGTTTAATTCTGTAGAGTATATAATATATTAATGCTAAGATGCTCTATTTATATTGTTACATTTGTATTGCACATTTAAAAAAGAGATTTGTCGTTTAAAAAATTAATAGAGCCTTTAAAAATCACCCTTGAGAACTTACAATTTGAAGCACCTTTAGATTTTCAAAAAGTAAGTTTACCAAAAATTAAAAGTGGTGTGGATGTATTTGGTATTGGTCCAGAAGGTTCAGGAAAAACAACAACATTAATCCTTAGTGTTGTTCAAAAACTAAAAGGAATAGCCTTCGAAGATGCACCAAGAGCATTAATTATTGTGAGGGATAAGCAGGAAGCTTTAGCTTTAAAAGATAAATTTAATGTGTATACTAATCAAACAGATTTGCGTGTATACTGTGCTTATGAAGAACATAATATTGATACACAAAGAGATGAAATTTACGACGGTGTAGATGTGCTTATTGCAACACCTAAGCGTTTAAATAAGCTCTTTTTATTAAATAGTATTAATTTGAGTCAGCTGAAAATGTTTATTGTTGAAGATGCTGAATTTTCAACTATAAGTAATAATTTTCAGGATATAAATCGTATTTCAGAGAGTATAAATAAATGTCAGTACGTAGTTTTTGCTAAAACATTTGATGCTAAAATTAGACGTTTTCAAGAGACGTTTATGTATAACTCACAAAAAGTTGAGATTAACTAAATGGTATGAAATAATTTAAAAACTTTATTTCTATAAGTTTTACTTACAGGTATTTTTTTGTTTCCAATAAAAAGCATATTTCCTTCAAATCCATTAACTAAATTAATGTTTACAACATAGCTTCTATGTACTCTTAAAAATTGAGTTATAGGCAAATGCTTTTCTATTTTTTTAAGTACCATAGAGTAAATAAACCGCTCAGATTTTGTGCTTACTGTACAATAATTGCTATCTGCTTGTAAAAACAAAATGTCTTTTAAAGGAACGCGTTCAAAATGATGGTTCTTTTTAAGAAACAAACTGTCTTTAATTTGCAATACTTGATTATCTTTTTTATTAAAAGATTGTTTTTTTAAAAGTGATCTTTCATGAGTTTTGTTTGCATAATTCATTAGAGCTAATTCTATTGCTATACTCACTTGACGGTCATTAAAAGGTTTTAAAATATAAGCATAAGGACGAACACTTTTTGCGCGTTCTACTAAATGTGTGTCGGCATGTGATGTTAAAAATATAAATGGAATATGATGATGATTATTAATGATGCGAGCAAGCTCAATACCATCAAGCTCTCCTTTTAAAATAATATCGATTAATAAGATGTCAATATCAGTATGTTCTTTAATTAATTGCAAAGCACGTTCAGCAGAAGCAGCAATTCCAACAACATGATAGTTGATTGCTTCAAGCCTATTTTTAATGTCTTTAGCAATTAATGTTTCATCTTCTACGATAAGAATTTTTACTTTAGCGGTTTTACTATTCATGCTTTATATTGAATTATACTTTTATTGTGTGTTTTGGTTAATTTGGCTAAACTAAATGTCAGTTCGAGTGATTTTCTATGATATTGAGCGCAGTCGAAATAAGTAGAAAATTGTATCGAGAACAGGTTTTATACCACAAAGTTTGATTCTCGATACTAATTTTACTCTTTTTAAATCGTAAAATTCACTCGAATTGACAAATTTTAATAAGCATGTTCGGCAGGTGCGTTATGCAATTTTTATAGTCATTTTCCAATGTGCTCCATGTTTGCTATCCAATTTTTTAATAGTCCCTTCTAATTGTTCAATTAATGAGTAGATAAGCTTAATACCAAAAGAGTTGTTTTTTTCTGCCTCATTAGTATTAAAACCAATCCCATTATCTATAATTTCAATATTTAGATACTCTTTTTCCTGTGCCATAACTATTTTGAGTTTTGGTTTATGAATGTTATTATATGCATATTTTAATGCATTGATTATAATTTCATTAATAACTAAAGCCAGTGGAACAGCTGTATCTAGATTCGCACTAATATCATCAATTTTAAAATCTGGTTCAAAAGGCGCATCATAGCCATGAAAAAGCCCTAGAACTAATTCTTCTACATAGTCCTTTAATAATATTCGTGTATCTAAATCTTCTTGATAGAGTTTTCTATGCACTAGAGAGAGTGCTTCTACACGATGTTTACCTGCTACAATGGCTTCTTTGGCAGGATGACCTGTAAGCTCATGGCTTTGAAGGTTTAGTAAACTTGAGATCATTTGTAAATTATTCTTTATACGATGATTAAGCTCTCTAAGCAGTAATGCCTTTTCTTGCTCGCGCTTAAATAAACTAGCATTAGCGACCTTAACTTTTTTATTACCGCGATAGAGTAGGTAAGCAAAAAGCAACAATAAAGAAACACCTATAGCTAAAGAGGTGACCCAGTATTTTTGGTTGGTATTAGTGATGTTTAATAAATCTATTTCAGACTCGCGTTTGTCTATTTCGTAACTAGCCTTAACTTGTTCTATTTTCTGGACATTCTCTTTGTTGACCAAACTATCTTGATACACCTGAAACTGTTTTTGATACTCTAAAGCTTTACGATACTGTTTTTGCTCTTCATAAAAACTAGTAAGAAAAGCACTAAAATCTCTAATCTGTTCTTTTAGGCCAGCTTGTTTAGCCATAGAATGCGCTTCTAAAAACTTAGCTTCAGCAAGTTTGTGCTTTCCTTCTTTATTATAGACTGTCCCTAACTCAGCAAGATATACAGAAGTAGAATAATCATCTCCCATGGGAGCTAGAATAGTAATTGCATCGTTTAGGTTTTCTTCTGCTAATTCTAACTTGTTTTGAGTATTATAAACCATTCCAAGGTTACCTTGGGAATAGCCTTGTACGATATCATTATTTAAAGTTTTGTTTAATTGTAAAGTTTGTTGAAAAGCGGTTGCTGCACTATCCAAATGTTGAGCTAAACGATAGGCTTCTCCTAGATTTAAAATAGTTAAAACATGATTTTGAATATTATCTGAATCCGCATAAATGTTTTTTGCTTTTTTTAGATATTGAATTGCCAAATCATAATTTTCATCACTCATATAATTATTTGCCAGTTGTGAATATGATGCCGCTTGTCTTTTCACCATATTTAAGGATTCATAAATTTGTAATGCCTTTAAAGAGGCTTGAAATGATAAGTGATTGTTACCAAGGTTTCTCTCTATATGACTAACTTCTTCTAAGGCTTCGGCTTGTAAAATTGGTGACTCTATTTCAATTGCTAGATCCAAAGATTGTTTCGCAAAACGTAATGCAGTATTCATATCTGGATGATTATAAGCAATATCAGCAAGTAATTTAAAATGCTCCTTTTTCGAAAAGACACCGTGATCTAAAATATTTAATAAACTGTCAGCTTTCCTTATATTCTGAGAGAAAACTAAAATGGGACATATTAGAACAAATTTTACAAGATAATTAAGGCGCATAATACTCAAGATGAAAATGATTCAATTAGTCTCTATTAGAGCTAATTTTTACTACAGGATCTAATATAAAATAGTATCTACGTTTATAACCATCTTTGTGCTCAATGATTAATGAAAACATAATACTATAAGCTACAATAGTATCAGGAAATTTTTTTCTTGTAGAGATACTACATTTCCCTTTTTTATTTGGGGAGACAAATAATGTTCCTTCTGGAGCACTAAAAATGTACTTAGAATCACAATTAAAAATCTTTTTCCAATACCCTTTTGCGATACGGTCTTTATCGTTAAATTTTCTATCAACGTTTTTAACTTTACAGCATACCAGTTTAGGGTCACTTAATTTGTATTGGCAATCATCCTCATCTTCAGGGCACAGTTTAATAGAAACCTTTGCTTTTGCAGGAATAGCAGGGAATTGACTATCTCCTAAACTTACAAAATTGTCTACAGGAATAGGCTGGTAAGGGGTGCCTAAACCTAAGTAGCACATTTTAATCGCTTCTTCTAAATCTTTTAAATTAATAGGAAATTTTCTCGGATAGTTTTTTTTAGTTGTTAGATTAATTTTAATGAACATGTTATTGGTTTTTAGTTAGTACATGTTCTTAGGGATTTTACATTGCTATTGTTTAAAAGTAGCAAAAAAACAGACATTAAGCTATTTAATTGAAATAAAGAGTTTCTTCTAATGCAACAGATGTTTTATTTTAAGAATACAGATGCTACTTTACTCATTAATAATTATCACCCACTCAATAAATTAGCTCATCCACTCATCTCTTTTCTTTTTACTCTAGTAAAAAAACATATTTGACTAATCTTTGATATTGTAGCTACAAATAATGAGATTAATGGCGCTAACCGAAAAGCCAATTAAAAATAGAGTAGGTATTAATTAATTAAAACAGTTATTATGGCTTTTTCATCAGAACAAGTATGGGCAAAATTTTACGAAAAATTAGTTCAAACAGCAGTACCAAATTTCGACAAAACAAAGCAAGTTGTATCTGTATCAGGAACAACATTGAGTGCAGACATTGTTAATGCAGATCCAGATATTAGTAACGCTAATATTTATAATATTGGTAATTTATTACCAGCTGCAAGTGCCTCATATGCTCCAGGAGGAGATTTAATTACATCTTATGCACTTTTTCTTCAAAATATAGATTTAGGAGGAAATACAGATCCTGCATTGGTTGCAAAAATTAATGTTGCTTCAGCTAATGTAAATAGTAACCAATCTAATTTCACAAAAGTACAAAGTGAAGCCTATACTCAGTATTCAACATACAAAACAACTATCAATCCTGGTTATACAGGTGATTTTGACACGTGGGCTAATGCCAATTATCCAGTTTATGCTTCAGCAAAATCCTCACTTAATGGGGCGATAGCAGATTATGATGGTTTAATGGTAGAGGCTCATGGAGCTGGATATTCAATTATTGAAGCGGCAGAAGCAGCTGTTAGCTCGATCACAGGAGCAAAAAGCCTTACAAGTAAAAACTCATATAATATGCCTGTAAAAGTTGGGTCAGTTGCTCCTGCTGGTGGAACTCCAGTACTTCCAGGGCAAGATCCGGCAGCACCTGTAAGTTCTTTAACATCAACATTTCGTCCTGCATTTAGTGTAGGAGGAGGGCTTAATAAAGTTTTATCTGCATGGCAAACGGAAAGTGTTAATAAGAATTTTCCAGTATCTTTTTCTTTATCTGGAAATTTTGCAGATGGAAATTATAGAGATTTTGGTTGGAGTGAAGCAGTTAGTGCATCCTATAGATCATGGTTTTCAGTAAAAGTGAATCAACAAGCATCTTATCAATCTGTAAATCAAGATTGGAAACAATCTTCTTTTGATTGTAAAATTTCTTTTAATGGGGTGCAATCATTTCCAATAAATCCAAGTGCAAATTGGTTTTCAAGTGGAATAATTCAAAATTTTAAAGATAAATTACTTAAATCAAGTCCACAATTTTTTGGTGATGGAGGCTCTCTTAATATCATACCTTCATCTATAATATTAGGATACGGTCTTAAAATTACAATTACTGTAGATAATGCAAGTTATACATCTTTAAAAACTGCATTTCAGCAATCTGCTTCAGTTTCAGTAGGTATTGGGCCATTTAGTTTTAGTGGTTCTGAATCTTCACATTTAAACACATCTAGTTTTACTTATAATGATGATTCCAATACTATTGAAATCAATCCAGGGCCTACTAATGTTCCTTTTTTATTAGGAGTAGTGAGTAATAAGTATTAGTAGAATATATGGGCTCAGACACAAGATTATTATTTTCTGTTTCTGAGCCATATAACTTATTAAATTAAAATAACCCAAGTATATATAGATATTATTGAAATGATAATAAGCTAACATAGTAAGAAGAAAAAGGGACTTACAAATTATAAAAACTATAGGCAGTATCCGAAAAGCTTATATTACAGAGTAAAAAAAACTTTAAATAAATTTAAGATGGCGCAATTTGACAATCAATTACCCGTAAGTGCAAGTGTTCGTTATACGGCAACAGATAACACTAAACCTTTACAGCATGTGAATGCACATTTTATTGTTGCTAGCATAAAAGATGTTAAGCCAAGTAAAAATGTATCAGTAACGGCAGGAGGCGTTACACATAACACGATGGCTCCTCTCAATGCGAACCAAGCTACTTTAGCAATAATACAGGGAGCTGGTAATGCATGGCAACTTCAATGGGTTTAACATCAGTTAATTAAATAGAATAAACAATTTAAAACAAAAGTATTATGGCAAAATATCCAAAAATATCTAGAGATAAATTCTCCAGAGAAGTAAAAGAATATCTAAGAGAGATGAATGATAGAGCTATGAATGGCACTGCTTATCCAGATCTAAATTATGGACCTTATGGTAATGAAGGTGGACATGGGTCTATGAAGTTACCACCAGTACCTTCTAAAGGAGATACACATTATTTTGAAGGTCGTTGTGGCATGACTAGAAATCATGATCCAGGTAGGTATCGTTTTGTTTTTTTAGTAGATATGACAACAACAACCCCGTTAATCCTTAAACGCTATTATTCAGATAATCACTATGCAAGCTTTTATGAAATTGTAAGTTAATTGTTTTTATTAATAGAGATCAACAAATTTAAAACCAGAATTTTTTAATTCTGGTTTTATTACTTAAAGTATAGCCTGTTATTCTATATATTGCTAAATTTGTTTTAAAGAAAACAGTAGTTATGTTACTAGACACTTTAATAAAAATATTTAATAGAGATCTTAATAAGTTAAAAACGGAAATTGAGCTATATAAAAGTGAATCTAATTTATGGATTGTAGACAAAACAGTTACGAATAGTGCTGGAAACCTTTGTTTACACATTATAGGAAACCTTAATACTTATATTGGTGCAGCTCTTGGAAATTCAGGCTATGTTAGGCAGCGTGATTTAGAGTTTTCTTTGAAAGATATTCCAAAAGTAGAACTGTTACGTCAAGTAGACGAAGTTATTCATATCGTTGAAAATACTTTATCGAAATTAACATCTGAAGATTTAAAAAAAGAATTCAAACGAAGAGCTACAGAAGACAAAATGACAACAGGTTATTTTTTGGTGCATCTTTCCACACATTTAGCATATCATTTGGGACAAATTAATTATCATAGACGATTATTAGATTCATAATTAATTAAAATATGAATAATCACTATCAATTTAATGATGAAGCCTTCGAATTACAATTTCGTAATGGAACTTTAAATCCGTCTCTATTTAATCATGAAGCACATATTAGGTTAGCTTGGATTCATGTTGTTAAATATGGAATTGAACAGGCTTTAATTAATGTAGATAGCCAATTATTCAATTATGTTTGTTCACTTGGTGCCCAAGATAAATATAACAAAACGGTAACTATAGCTGCTGTTAAAGCTGTTTATCATTTTATTCTAAAATCGAAGTCTAATAACTTTAAGGATTTCATTTCTGAACATCCAAGATTAAAAGCAAACTTTAAAGATCTTTTGGCACAGCATTATAATATTGATATATTTAATTCAGAAACAGCAAAATCTTCCTTTTTAGAACCAGATTTGCTACCATTTGATTAAATAATTTGTCTAACATTATGAAACTACCCCAAAAAATTATTTTCCTTTCTTTATTTACATTATTACTTACTTCTTGTGTAGAACCTTCTGGAAACAAAAAAAATAATACACTACTAAACACAGATTTTGAATTAATAAGGGTTAACAACCAATATAGTATTGAGCTTCCAACCTTTATGAAAGAATCTGAAGACCTAAATGAAGATGCATCGTTAGAATATCAAAATATATTTAAAGAGACTTACACCATTGTTATTGATGAGTCTAAAGAAGATTTTATATCAGCTTTCAAGGATCTAGGAGAATTTAATGAATCATTGTCGATAGCTAAAAATTATAAAAACATTCAATTACAATTTTTGGGTGAAGAAGTATCAATTAGTAGAGCAGAAGATATTGAATCATCTACTATAAACGGTCTTCCATTCGAAATTACAGAAGTAGATGCTACTATAGATGGGATTGATATAGGTTACACACTAGCTTTTGTTGAAGGTGAAAATTATGTGTATATGGTAATGGCATGGACTTTACAAAATAAGCATGACAAGTATCGTGATTTATTTCAAAAAATTGTAAAATCATTTAAAGTTATAAGTAGAAGGAAAGGTGTAAAAAAGAGCGTTAACTAATTAGAATTATATGAAACCAGCCAGTATTATAGAGCTTAAGAAAGAATTAAAGTACCGTTCGCAAGAGCAACTTATAGACTATTGTATGGCAATGGCAAGGTTTAAGTTAGAGTCTAAAGAATTATTGACCTATTTAGTGTTCGAATCGGAGAATGAAGACGCATATATTGAAAGTGTAAAGACTTATATTGATATAAATTTTTCAGAAATAAGTGCTACTAACTATTATTATATAAAAAAATCTGTTCGTAAAATATTGAGACAAGTTAAACGCTTCATTCGCTATTCGAAAAAGAAAGAAACAGAAGCAGAGTTACTTATTTATTTTTGTAAAGTTCTAGCTAAAATAAAACCGTCTTATACACAAAATACTATTCTAACCAATATGTATAATAAGCAGTTAGAATTTGCTCAAAAAGCTATCGCGAAAATGCACGAAGACCTACAGTATGACTACAATTTAATGATAGAAGATTTAAAGTAAAATTTTACATTTTGGTAATCATTGCTTAAAGGTTAAGTAACCGCGATAACAATAAATAGTAGTGACTTTGCATCAAAAAACATGAACTTACTATTAGTTACTTTTGGTGCTTTGTTTTCTATTATGAACCCTTTGGGAACAGTACCAGTATTTGTTGGTTTAACACAAAATAACTCTAAAAGAGAGCGAGCCCTAACAGCTTTTTGGACAGCTATAAATGTGTTGATAATTCTACTACTATCTTTTTTTGCAGGAAAATTTATTTTATCCTTTTTTGGAATTAGCCTAAACTCTTTAAAAATTGCTGGAGGATTAATAATTACCTCATCTGGTTTTGCGCTTTTAACAGGAAAGTTTGGGGAACATAAGGGGATGAAACGCTCAGGAGTACAAGAGGATATCCATACTAGAGATTCTGTATCACTTACACCTTTATCCATTCCAATGCTAGCTGGTCCAGGTACAATATCTATGCTTATTGGTTATAATCAAGAATTTCATTTAACAAAAGATATATTAATAATTATTTGCGCAATGGTTTTAGCAGCAGCAAGTATTTATGTAATTCTTAAAAGTGCCTATTTTATAGTGAAATTTTTAGGAGCTTCAGGCATTAATGCGTTATCTAGGATTATTGGATTTATAGTTATTGCTATTGGAATTGAATATATGATTTCTTCAATTGTCAATATACTATCAGGTGTATCATTTAAATAATCATGTTAAATACATGCTAAAACAGTATTAATATAAATTATAATAAATAACTTTATGGACTAACTAATTTAAATTATGAGAGTAGTTAAAACCTTTATTTTTATTCTAACTTTTTCGTTATCAGTAAATTCATTTTCACAAGAAATGTCTTTTGAAGACTATAATCCTAAATCAACATTAGTAGTTCCAGGAGATAGTATTTTTAAAGCAAAATTTCCTTTTATTGACATTCATGGTCACCAATACAGAATGCCAACGCAAGATTTAGCACCTGTAGTTGCAGATATGGATAAATTAAATATGAGAATCATGGTTAATCTTAGTGGTAGAACTGGAGATGAACTTGTGAAATCGGTAAAGAATATTGCTACTAATTTTCCAGGACGATTTGTTGTCTTTGCAAATATTAATTTTCAAGATGCAGGAAGTGAAGGATGGACCGAAAAAATGATAGCACAATTAGAGCAGGATGTTAAAAATGGCGCACGTGGATTAAAGGTCTATAAAAGTTTAGGATTAAGTAATAAAGATTTTCAAGGAAATCGTCTAGCAATTAATGATAAAAGACTTGACCCAATTTGGGCAAAATGTGGGGAATTAGGAATTCCTGTATTAATACATTCGGCAGATCCAGCATCTTTTTGGGATGATTTTGATGGCGATAATGAGCGTTGGTTAGAATTAAAAACGCATCCAAGGCGTAAACGTGATGATACAAATCCTGCACCATTTAAACAAATAATGAATGAGCAATATAGTATTATAAAAAAGCATCCAAAAACAACCTTTATAAGTGCACACATGAGTTGGTTAGCTAATGATTTGGGTAGGCTAGGAGAGTTGTTGGATGAAATGCCAAACATGAATGTTGGTATAGGAGCAATTATAGCCGAATTAGGAAGGCAGCCACGTTTTGCTAAAGCTTTCATTACTAAATACCAAGATCGTGTGTTATTTGGAAAAGATAGCTGGAAACCAGAAGAATTTCCAACCTATTTTAGAGTTTTAGAAAGTGCCGACGAATACTTTCCATATCATAAAAAATACCATGCATATTGGGCAATGTATGGGCTAGATCTTGATGATGAAGTGTTGAAAAAAGTATACTACAAAAATGCACTTCGCATAGTTCCAGGATTGGATAAGAGTTTATTTCCTAAATAATTTTAATTTGTCATGAGGTTCATTGCCTTTATAGTTTTTGTATTACTGTTTGTTTCTTGTAAAAAAGAAAATGATAATATTGATAAGCTAAACTTAGAATCAAGACTATCTGGAAAATGGATAGCTAAAGCTTTTGATGGTGAATTGCATGAAGCTTGGAAGCTTGATAGTAATGGATGGATGTTTCAAGAAGGTTATTATATTGAAAAAGTAGACACTAGTTACAGTGCAAGAACGCGTATTGAATTAGTGAATGAAGAGCTAATTCTACTTTCAGTAATTAAAAACTCGACTCCAAAAATTTTCCAAGCTGTTGAAAGATCTGATTCTAAAATTATTTTTAAAAATAAGGATTATAAAAACCCTTATGAAGTTGTTTATGAGTTTATAGATGTAAATAATTATCGAAGAACTATAAAAGGCTTCGAAAACGATAGTCTAGTCACTTATATTTTTAACTTCAAAAAAACAAATTAGAAAATAATTTCCTATAACGGAATATTTCCATGTTTGCGTTTTGGTTTATTTACTTGTTTGTCTTCCAACATTGAAAAAGCCTTTAACAATTTACGTCGTGTATCTGATGGTAAAATAACTTCATCTATAAAGCCACGTTCCGCAGCACTATAAGGATTTGCAAATAGTTCGGCATATTCTGCTTCTTTTTCTTTCCACTTAGCTTCTTTATCTTTTGCTGTATTAATCTCTCGTTTAAAAATAATTTCGGCAGCACCTTTTGCTCCCATAACAGCAATTTCGGCACTTGGCCATGCAAAATTCATATCCGCACCAATATGTTTAGAGTTCATCACATCATAAGCGCCTCCATATGCTTTTCTAGTAATAACCGTAACTCTTGGTACAGTAGCTTCGCTAAACGCATAAAGTAATTTGGCGCCATGTATTATAATACCATTCCATTCTTGATCTGTCCCTGGTAAAAACCCTGGGACATCTTCTAAAACTAACATTGGAATATTAAAACAATCACAAAAACGTACAAATCTCGCTGCTTTTTTTGAGCTGTCCACATCTAAAACACCAGCTAAGAACATAGGCTGATTAGCAATGATACCAATGCTTTTTCCGCCTAAACGCGCAAATCCAACTATGATGTTTTCAGCGTAATCTTTGTGTATTTCATAAAACGAATCGATATCAATAATACCTTTTATAACCTCATGCATGTCATAAGGTTTGTTTGGATTGTCTGGAACAATAGAAGAGAGGCTATCTCTAATTTCATCTTTTAGCTCATAAGCAAGACTCGTTGGTTTTTCTCGATTACTTTGTGGGAAATAGCTCAATAATTGTTTAACATCCTCTAAGCACTCAATATCATTAGCCGAGGTTTTATGAGCTACTCCAGATTTTGTAGAATGTGTTGAAGCACCACCAAGTTCTTCGCTAGTAACTTCTTCGTTAGTAACAGTTTTAACAACGTTAGGTCCTGTAACAAACATATAGCTTGTATCTTGAACCATGATAGTAAAATCTGTCATTGCAGGAGAATAGACTGCTCCTCCAGCACAAGGTCCCATAATCGCTGAAATTTGAGGTATAACACCTGAAGCTTGTACATTTCTATAGAAAATATCGGCATAGCCACCAAGCGAACGCACACCTTCTTGAATACGAGCACCACCAGAATCGTTTAACCCAATTAAAGGTGCTCCAACGTTTACTGCCATATCCATAATCTTACAGATTTTTTCAGCATGGGTTTCAGATAAAGAGCCACCAAAAACTGTAAAATCCTGAGCAAACATGTACACTAGTCTTCCATCAACTGTGCCGTAACCAGTAATAACACCATCGCCATAAAATTTTTGTTTTTCCATCCCAAAGTCTTTGGTACGGTGCGTTACTAAAGTGCCAATTTCTTCAAAAGAACCTTCATCGAGCAGATAATTAACACGTTCTCGTGCTGTAAGTTTCTTTTTAGCATGTTGCTTTTTAATGCGAGATTCACCACCACCTAAATAGGCTTGTTGAAGTTTTTCGTTAAGTGCTTTTATTTTTGAGTCCATAAGTATCTAATTTGGTAATCGTAATAGTTGTTGGTCTTCTAAATAAGATTTTAAGGCAATTAATGCTGCAATTTTCGCTTCTTCTTTATGTTGTTCTAATAATTTTTCAGGAGAATAATAATTTTTCACAAAATGTGTATCAAAATCTCCAGAAATAAAAGCTTCATGTTCACAAACAAATTTTCCAAATGGTAATGTGGTTTGTACACCTTCAATATGGTAGTTTTCAATGGCATGTAGCATTAATTGAATAGCTTCATTACGTGTTTTTCCATAGGTAACTAACTTTGAAAGCATAGGGTCATAATAAATAGGAATCTCCATGCCTTCTTCAAACCCATTATCCACACGAATTCCTTTTCCAACTGGCAATTTGTAGGTTTCAAGCGTTCCAACACTTGGCAAAAAGTCATTTAAAGGGTCTTCAGCATAGACACGTAGTTCTAATGCATGACCATTGATTTTTAAATCTTCTTGTTTTACTTCTAAAGTTTCGCCACGAGCTACACGAATTTGAAGTTCAACCAAATCTACATCAGAAATCAATTCAGATACAGGATGTTCTACCTGTAATCGTGTATTCATTTCTAAGAAATAAAAATTATGGTCGGCATCCATTAAAAACTCTACAGTTCCTGCGCCTAAATAATCACAAGAGCGTGCTACATTAATAGCAGCTTCTCCCATTTTTGCTCGTAATTCTGGTGTTAAAATGGTTGAAGGTGCTTCCTCAACCACCTTTTGATGTCTACGTTGTATGCTGCATTCTCTCTCAAAGAAATGTAACACGTTACCATGGCTATCTGCCATAATTTGAATTTCGATATGTCTAGGAGAAGTCACATATTTTTCTATAAATACAGAACCATCACCAAAAGCAGAAGTTGCTTCGCTAATAGCGCGATTCATTTGTGATTCTAGTTCAGACTCTTTTTCAACAATACGCATACCTTTTCCTCCACCACCAGCTGATGCTTTTATTAGAATAGGAAATCCAATGTCTTTAGCAATGTTTTTGGCTTTTTTTACATCTGTAATGGCTTCATCAATTCCTGGTACCATTGGAATATTATATGCTTTCACAGCGTCTTTAGCTGCAAGCTTGCTACCCATTATGCGAATAGCCTTAGATTGTGGTCCAATAAAAGTAATATTGTTATCTTCACATAATTCTGCAAAATTCGCATTTTCACTTAAAAACCCGTAACCAGGATGTATGCCGTCTACATTTAAACTTTTGGCAACTTCAATTATTTTTTCACCTAATAAATACGATTGATTAGAAGGCGCTTTACCAATATACACTGCTTCATCAGCATATCGTACATGTGGTGCATTTCTATCAGCTTCTGAGAATACTGCAACAGTTTTCAGTCCCATTTTTTTAGCGGTTCTCATTACACGAATAGCAATCTCTCCTCTGTTTGCAATTAGTATCTTCTTCATATTATTCAAATTCAATTAATAACTCATTTTTATCGACAGCATTTCCTTTAGTAACTGAAATATTTTTTATGATTCCATCACGAGGAGAGGTTATTATATTTTCCATTTTCATTGCTTCAAGAATTAATAAAGTATCATCCTCTTTAACTTCTTGACCAATTTTAACGCTAATTTCTAGAATCAATCCAGGCATTGGGGCTTTAATTTCATTGACTAATTTTGAAATGCCAATTTTAAAACCCATTTCTTTTATTAAATCATCTAAAATATTGCTTATGTTTATGTTATATATATTATTATTAACTTTTATTTTATATGTTTTTGTATTGAAATCTGACTCAATTGTTTCGGTAACTATTGATTTATTGTTATGAAGAACATGATATTTAGATTTAGATAATCTAATGATATCGGTCTTAGAAATATCTGAAGCATTTAGTTTAAATTCATGACCTGAATTTGATTTAAGTGTATATGTTTTATTCATTATTTTTTATAAATTCATTGGCTATTAAAGCTACAAATTTAATTGTAAGTTTTGTTTAAGAACATGAGGCAAGTCATGTTCTTAACTATTTTTTGCTATTTAAAATGTGAAATCTCTTGATGTGCTTTTATAGCACGTTTAGATAACACAATCCCTATAATAAGTGAAATAAATGCACCAATTGATAATCCTGGAATAAAGCCTATAAATAAGAAAAAGTCGTAAGACCCATGAAATAGAATTGCTAATGAGAGACCTATTAAGTTCCACTTAATGCGGTTATTAGTGAATTTGGCTTTTCCCATAAAGTATCCCATTAGTACTGCAAAAGAGGCATGCGCAGGAATAGCGGTAACAGCTCTAATTACTGCGACTTCTATTCCACCTTCAAGTACATAAAACAAGTTTTCAACTGCCGCAAAACCCATAGAAACCATAACTGCGTAAATAATACCATCAAAAGGTTCGTTAAAATCTTTTTTAGGTTGCGCATAATAACGAACCATAATATATTTGCTAAACTCTTCTATTAAAGCAACTACAAAAAAGGCTTTTACAAATTGTTGCCAAATACTATGATTATCTGGTAAAGGAAGAAATACATCAAAAAACACATACAACAGTGTCGTTATGATGATGCTTAAAATAGCACCTAAAAGGAAGCTAATTAATAGCACACGTTTAGATTCTTTTTCATACTTATCTTTAATATAGATGTAAATAATGACGATAAGTATTGGAGTAGCAGTAGCAATTAGAAGATTCATGTTGGAAAATTATAAAAATTAAAGCATTTTACTCACTTGATTTATAATAAAAGTATAATAAGTATAATCGGCTGGGACTAATTTAAATGCTTCATTACGATTTTCTGCATAGAATTTCAATTTATCTAAAGAAATTAAAGTAATACCGTCTACCTCTTCTTCCTGAATTTTTAAATTATTAACATCAGCCAATAATTCACATAAAAAAACATGCTGAAATTCACAGTCTTTGATACCATTTGGATGTACATTGACATTTTTTCTAATATCAATTTGTATTAGATTATTTTTAATAATATCTAGGCCTATTTCTTCTTTTATCTCACGTAAAGCAGCTTCTAGAATAGATTCTCCAGCTAAGATATGTCCAGCAACCGATACATCCCAAAAGCTCGGAAACGTTTCTTTATGCTTACTTCTTTGCTGTAGTAAAATATGACCATTTTTAGTGTAAAACCAAATGTGCACTGTTGGATGAAATAATCCTTTTAAGTGAGCTTCGTCTTTTAAGCAGTTAGTTCCTGTTGGAATCCCGTTTTCTGTCCAAATATCTATATATTCTTGCAAACTTATATTTTATAACCAAATATAGGTTTTAAATAAAATATGTGTCTTAAAAAATTAGTTTTACTTCTGTAAATAGTATTTTTGGTAATCAAACTTTTTTTATGCGAGTATTTAAAAAAATCTTACTAGGAATACTAATACTATTGGTAATTGGTGCTATTTCTGGCTTTATATATATCAACTCTCTAAAGCCTCAGTATTCAGGAAATCTTGAGCTTCAAAATTTACAATCAGAAGTTTCAACGTATTTTGATGACTATGGTATACCACATATTTATGCCAAAAATCAAGAAGATGCCTATACAACTTTGGGATATTTGCATGCACAGGACAGGTTATGGCAAATGGAACTTATGCGTCGTATTGCTCCTGGACGTTTATCAGAAATATTGGGAAAGGACTTGTTAATAACAGACAAATTTTTTGCTACTATTGGAATAGAGGAAGCTACAGAGAAAGCTATAAATAACTTAGATAAAAATACTGATGCTTACAAGTTAGCAATGGCATATATAAACGGTGTTAATCAGTATATTAATGAAGGCGCAACACCTATAGAATTTACTTTAGTTGGTGTTAAAAAAGAACCTTATCAATTAAAAGACATGTACAATATTTTTGGGTATATGGCTTTTAGTTTTGCGATGGCTCAAAAAACCGATCCAATGCTGACTGCAATACAAGAAAAGTTAGGTGATGAGTATTTGATAGATTTAGATTTATTGCCAAATACGAATGGTACTTTAATTAAAACCAATAATACGACAGAAGTTAAAGTATTAGAGACATTATCTAACCAAATAACCCAAGTCACAAATAAGTTACCAATTCCTGTTTTTATTGGAAGTAATAGTTGGGTTGTGAATGCTAATAAAACGAGCACAGGCAGTGTGCTGTTTGCAAATGACCCTCATATTGGATATGCGCAACCAGCTGTTTGGTATGAAGCTCATATAGTAACACCAAATTATGAAATGTATGGTTATCACTTGGCAGGTGTAGTGTTTCCATTGTTAGGGCATAATAGAGACTATGCATATGGTTTAACTATGTTTGAAAATGATGACATCGATTTTTATCAAGAGACAAATCATTCCTCTAATAATGATGAATATAAAACACCAAATGGTTATTCGGCTTATCAAAAAACTTCTAAAACTATAAAAGTTAAAGATGAAGATGATGTGATTTTAGATATAAAATCGTCCAGACATGGTCCAATAATGAATAATGTCCAAGATGAAATTTTGCATAGCAATCCAATAGCTATGTCTTGGGTATATACGCAGCATAAAATTGAAATCCTAGAAGCTGCTTACAAACTTTCGCACTCTAAAACAATTGAAGATGTAAAACAAGCAGCATCAATGATTCATGCACCAGGTTTAAATGTCATGTATGGTGATGCTAAAGGAAATGTCGCTTGGTGGGCTTCAGGGAAGCTTTACACGCATAAAGATCACGTTAATCCAAAGTTTGTTTTAGAAGGAGCAAGTGGAGAGGACGACCCAGATACCTATTTAGACTTCTCAAAAAATCCAATGGCAGAAAATCCTGATTGGAATTATGTGTACTCAGCAAATAACCAACCAGATTCAATTGCAGGAATGTTATATCCTGGATATTATTTACCAGAAGATAGAGCTAAGCGAATTGTAGAACTACTTGAACCCAAAAATAATTGGAATAGAGAGAGTTTTTCTAAAATGATTGTGGATAATACATCGTCTGTTGCTACTAGTAATGTTAGAGTGTTTACCAAGGTTATTAATTATAATAAATTAAACAAAAATCAACAACGAGCAATGGATATATTGCAACTTTGGGAAGGTGATAATGAGGTCGAAGGCATTGCTCCAACCATTTATCATCGTGTTATGTATCGTTATTTGGAGAACACATTTAAAGATGAATTAGGCGATACACTGTTTAACCAACTTTTAAAAACGCATTTAATAAAGAGGTCTATAGCATTGCAAATTGGTAACGATTCATCAAAATGGTGGGATGATGTAGAAACTACCAATGTAAAAGAATCTAAAGCAGATATTATTAATCAATCATTTATTGAAGCTATCTCCAGATTAGAAGCACAACTAGGGGAAGACATTATTAATTGGAAATGGGGAACAGTACACACCTTAGAGCATGGTCATGCACTTGGAGCTGTAAAAACATTAAGACCTTATTTTAATGTTGGACCGTTTGAAACAGGAGGAACGGAAGAGGTAATTGATAACAAAGCTTTTGACTTTAACGATACAGGTTTGTATGAAATAAAAGCTGGACCTTCTACAAGACGTATTGTTGACTTTTCAGATATTGAAAATAGTATTAGCATTTTACCAACTGGACAATCTGGAAACCCTTTTAGTGAACATTACGACGACCAAGCCGATATGTATAGTAAAGGAGAATTTAGAAAAATGATGATGAATAAAGAAGAAATTATAGCAACTTCTCGACTATTAAAAGTGTCTCCAAAGAACTAGAAAGCTTATAAACAAGACATTATGCAATTTGTTAGCTTTGTAAAATCGTCTTTTGTGTTGAATAAATGACAAGAAAGTCGGATATAATTACCTCTAAAAGAAATAAACACGTTTTCTTCTTTTAGTTTTTGTTTTAATAATTCTATATCAAGGTTTTTTGGAAGTTCTACACCAAATAAATGATGTGCTCTATTATTTTGAGTTTCAATATTGCAGCCTAATTTTTTTAAAGCTTTAACAGTGTCTTGTGTTATTTCTTTACAATATTCTTGAATCGCAAGCGGCGTCCAGCTTAAAACTTGTTTTAAAGCTGCAATCTGCATTTTTACATAAATAAAACTAGCATGTTCACCAGTAGAATAACGATTAGCCAAAGGCTTATATCTAGGCTCATAAGATGTTAATCTACTAAAATCTTCACTATTTAATCTGTTAGACCAATTTTCTTCTAGTGGAGTTCCGTTATCAAAATAATCTCCAAAATAGGCATAACTACATCCATAAGGACCAAACAACCATTTGTAACCTGCACAAATTAATGCATCTGGTTGAATCTCTTTTACCGAGAAAGGTAGTGCACCAATAGATTGACTTCCATCTATAATTAATAGAGCATGATGCTCTTTAGCTTTTTTACTAACCTTTTTTAAATCGAACAATGTACCATTTGCCCAATGTATATTTCCAATGCTAATTACAGCCGCTTTTTTAGTAATAGCATTTAAAAGGTCAGTATTCCAAAGAGCTCCTCTATTTTCTTTTGTTTCTGGTTGTTTAACAATTTTTAGTTTTGCATCATATTTTTTTGCTAGTTTTTCCCAAGCGTAGTAATTACTTGGGAACTGTTCGTCTATCAAAATAATTTCATCGTCTTTTTCTAATGTAATATTATTGGCAGCAGTTGCAATTCCATATGAAGCTGATGGTATATTAGCAACTCTGTTATAATCATCATTGTCAATCAATTTTGAAAATAACTTTTTAAGTTCAATTACTGGCTCAAAATAATTGCTAGTGGTAATTTTATATGGTTGACTTTTTTCAAGAATACCATCTATCCCTGCTTGTTCAACCGCCTTAAAAGAAGGCGATTGACTTGCAATGTTTAAATAGGTAACGTCTTCAGGAATACTAAAAAGATGTTTTTGATGTTTTAAATTCATTTATTCAAAATAGCTAAACGTTTCTCCAGTTTTTATTTTTAGAATGGTTTCGTAAATCATTCTAATGACGTTTTCAACATCATCTTTATGTACCATTTCTACGGTTGTGTGCATATAACGTAATGGTAACGAAATTAAGGCAGAGGCAACACCACCATTGCTATAAGCAAAAGCATCAGTATCTGTTCCAGTAGCTCTGGATAATGCTGAACGTTGGAATGGTATATTCTTCTCTTCAGCAGTATCTATAATTAAATCACGTAATTTTTGTTGTACTGCAGGAGCATAAGCAACTACTGGGCCTTTACCTATCTCCAAATGACCTTCTTTTTTCTTTTCAATCATTGGAGTAGTAGTGTCATGAGTTACATCTGTCACAATTGCTACATTAGGTTTAATTGTATGCGTAATCATTTCGGCACCACGCAATCCAATTTCTTCTTGAACTGAGTTTGTAATGTATAAACCAAAAGGTAATTTCTTTTTGTTTTCATGTAATAATCTTGCTACTTCAGCAATCATAAAACCACCCATTCTGTTGTCTAAAGCACGACAAACAAACTTGTCTTTGTTAAGTATATGGAATTCATCTGGATAGGTAATAACGCAACCAACATGAACACCCATTTTCTCAACTTCTGCTTTGTCCTTAGCACCAATATCAATAGTAATGTTATCTGGTTTTGGTGGCTCTTCTTTCGAACGATTTCGTGTATGAATTGCAGGCCAACCAAAAACACCTTTTACAATACCTTTTTTGGTGTGGATATTCACAATTTTACTTGGTGCAATTTGATGGTCACTTCCACCATTTCTAATCACATAAATCAATCCGTTGTCTGCAATATAATTCACATACCATGAAATTTCATCAGCATGACCTTCAATAACTACTTTGTAATCAGCCTCTGGATTAATAACACCAACAGCTGTTCCGTAAGTATCTGTAATAAATTCATCTACATAAGGTTTTAGATAATTCATCCAAATTTTTTGCCCATCCCATTCGTAACCTGTAGGTGCTGCATTATTTAAGTATTTTTCAAGAAAGTCCATAGACTTTTTATTGAGTATCTTCTTTTTTGCCATTCTAAAATATTTTGCTCTAAAATAATAATATTAATAAGAATTTAAGGTTTAAAAGAGTGTAAAATATTAACTTTACACTGTTAAGTTTTATTCAAAGCACCTCAATTTGAATTTAACCCAATTATGAAAAAGATTCTTTGCATATTATTTGTATTACCATTGTTTTGTTTTGGTCAGGTTGAAGAAACTGAAACCGATACTTCTCAAATAAAATATTTGATAATAAAAGGTGATTCTATTCCAAGATTAGCCATAGATTTAGACGAAGTTATGCTACTCCATAAATTGGAGTTTGATAGTAAAGAAGATAGACGACGTTACTTAATCTTAAAGCGTAAAACCTTAAAAGTATATCATTATGCACAACTGGCTGCTACTAGATTAGATACACTTAATGCACGACTAAATAGATTAGAAAAAAAGCGTGATAGAAAACAGTACGCTAAAAAGATACAACGGTATATTGAAGGTGAATTTTCAGATGAGTTAAAAAAACTCACACGAACCGAAGGACAAATACTTATTAAATTAATCCACCGACAGACTGGACATACAACCTTTGAGCTTATTAAAGAACTACGTAATGGTTGGCGTGCCTTTTGGTTTAATAATACAGCAAGTCTATTCGACTTATCTTTGAAAAAAGAGTTCGACCCGATGAATGTAAAAGAGGATTATTTAATTGAAGATATCTTGCAACGCAACTTTCAAAGCGGACGCTTAGAAAGACAAAAAGATGCTTTAGGATTGGACTTCTTTGAATTAACCCAGAAATGGTTAAGTGACAAACCTAAAACTGCCAAAACCCCAAAAACCATTGAGCGTACAAACTAAGTTAGAGGAACAGCTCAATACATTCTCTCATGCCATTGGAGCTGTATTAGGTATTGTTGGTTTAATAATACTAGTAAGCAAACAAGCTGATACACCATGGAGTTTATTTAGTGTATTAGTATATGGTCTTTCCATTATTGTGTTGTTTAGTGCTTCTGCATTATATCATGCAGCCAAAACCGAAAAACGCAAACACTATTTTAGAATTGTAGACCATATAAGCATTTATTTATTAATTGCAGGAACTTATACGCCTGTATTATTGTTAACATTATCAGATAGTAATGGTTGGCTTCTGTTTTATACCGTTTGGGGAATTGCTGCTTTCGGTGTATTTCTAAAACTCTTTTTTACAGGACGTTTCGAGGTGTTTTCAACGCTGTTGTATTTGGTTATGGGTTGGTTAATCGTCTTTGATTTTAGCGTTCTAGCTGAAAGAATGGACACCAATGGGGTACTTTTCTTATTTGCAGGTGGTTTGTTTTATACAGTAGGCATTGTGTTTTACGCCATTAACAAAATACCATACAACCATGTGATTTGGCACGTGTTTGTATTAGCTGGTGCTATTAGTCACTATTTTATGATTTTGTGGTATGTAGTTTAGCTGGAAATGCAGAACTAAATATTAGGTTCGTTTAACGTCGGATATGCGTCGTTTTAATGACTTATATCCGACGTTAAACGAAGTTCGACTTTTTTTTCTTACAAAGTCAAATATGTTTACTCGGATAGTGTTTCCTTAAATGACATATCCAAACGCTGTACTTTTGGTGATTTTTCAGGTGTAAGTGTAAAAAACATAGAGATAATACCATTCTCAGTTTGCACATTAAAGCGACCTCGTAATTGGTTTAAAGGTGTTAGGTCTTCTACTTTAACAACCGCTCCAGCTTCTGCAAAAATTTGTTTGGCTTGAGACATTCGTTTATCTCTAGACTTATCTAAATAAAAGTTTTCTGCAATAATTTCCTTTTCAAGGTTAGCATTCCAATTTTGTACTAAATCTAAGACTTGCGCTTTTCGCTTCTCAAGAATATCAGATACAGGAAGCTCTCGTGGTTCTAACCCAGTTTTATCAAATAATAATTGCTCTACTTTGTTTATTGGCAAAGGCCCTGTATACGTTAGGTTGCCAAAAGCCATCACACCAACACCATATTCAGGATAAAAATAATAGTTACTACCAAACCCTGGAAGCGCGCCTCCATGTGATACACGTTTTATGTCATTGCAATAGGTAGCAATACCAAGTCCAAATCCGTAGCCATTCATTAAAGCGCACGTATCACCATTGTAATCTCTAGCATTTGGATATAATCTTGGATATTGAGGTGTTTGCATCTCACGAAGTGAGCTTCGTTTAATTGGTCCATTATCGTCATCATTTCTTGGAGGCCATGCCGAAAGATGAAAACTTACATATTTACTAAAATCTTCAATGGTGGTGATAAGCCCACCCATAGAGCCAAACGAACCATCATGCAATATAGGTTCTAGTTTCCATTGTTCGTCTTCCCAACGGTAGCCAATGGCAAGTTCTTCTTTTGGAACATCATTCCATTCCCAATAGGTGTTGTTCATCCCTAAGGGTTGGAGTATGTTATTCTTGATGTAATCTTGGTAAGGCTCACCAGAAACTCGAGACACAATATTACCAAGCAACGCATAACCTGTATTACTGTATTCGTATTCAAATGATGGTGTGTTAGAGAAGGTTACACCATCGTCTATCATACCAATAAGCATCTCGTTTGTTTCGTCTAACTGACGGTCTCCCCAAGGATTATCTTCTGGAAAACCTGCTGTCATAGTTAATAGATTTTCAATATCGATAATAGGACTGTCTTTTGTAAGATATTCCAGATTAGTCATTTCAGGAATGTATTTACTAACAGGGTCGTTTAAAGCTAGTTTACCTTCATCTCTTAATTTTATAATTGCCATTGCTGTAAAACTCTTAGTCATAGAAGCGATTCGAAACGCCGATGTTGTAGTTGCTAGATTTTTAGTATCAACATCCAATACACCATCTGCTGAAGCAATAACCAATTGGTCATCGACTACAATACCATAAGCAATCCCTGGAATATGCCTGCCTTTGGCATGCTCAATCATCACTTTTTCAATCTCTGGAGCTATTTGTTTAATTTTTTCAACGCGATTATCGTTTTCAAATGCTGCAGCTTTGTAAGTGTTAGAAAATGATGTAGTTGTACTAGTTTCAATTTTAGTAGATTGATTAGAATTACAAGAACTCACAAGACACACACAAATAATTAACTGGAAAAGATGTTTTAAATGATTCATTGGTTGATAGTTTAGCATTATTAAGATGTTGAGAAAGTTAGTCATTTTTTATGTTAACATATTTTAAATGCTTGTTAATAAATCACAACTTTTTATAAAGTAATTAATTGATTTTGAAGGGATAAAAAATTACATTTGGTAGAACATCAAAAAAACAACCAACCAATATATCAACTCATGAAAAGATTTATCATTTTTTGTCTTGTCTCTTTTTTTATGACAGGATTCGCTTTTAGCCAAGATCAATATATTTTTCCTTATGGAAGTGGACCAAGTAAAGCATTCATTAAAGAAATCATTAAGCTCACTGGAAAGGAGAAACCAAAAATCTGCTTTTTACCAACAGCTTCAGGTGATAGAGAGAGTGGAATAATTAGATGGTACGAATTGGTTAACGACCTTGAAGTTGAACCTTATGTGCAGCGTGTTTGGATAAGCTCGTACAGACAAAAATATACGTTTGAAGAATTTCTATTAGGGATGGATGCTATTGTTGTTGGTGGTGGAAATACACTCAATATGATGGCTATATGGAAAGCACAAGGTATCGATAAAGTTTTAAAGAAAGCATTAGAAAAAGGCATTGTATTAGCAGGAGGTAGTGCAGGCTCGCTATGTTGGTTTGACAATGGCACAACTGATTCCAGACCAATAGAATTGAGTGTTGTGGAAGGTTTAGGCTTTTTGCCTTATAGCCATAGTCCGCACTACGATGGTGAGGAATTCCGAAGACCATTATATGAAAAAAACATAAAAAACGGCATTTTTGAAGCTGGTTATGCTATGGATAATCAAGCTGGAATTATTTTTAAAAATGGCAAACCTTTTAAAGTAGTTTCTATGGGTGAAGAACGAAATTGCTATTACGTATCACTTGTAAATGGTGAAATAGTTGAAGAGAAATTAGATAAGATTATTTTGAAAGATTAACTTTTAATCACATCTCTATATTCCTCAAAAAAAGCTTCAAACAAGTTCATTTTCTCATTAAAAAACGCCATGGTATCTCTCCAAGTATTTTTATTGTGAATAGATACTTTTTGATTTAAAGGGACATAGATACGTGATATTTCTTTACCGTTATCTAGATAAAATTCTTCTTCGTAAATGGCGTCAGGTAAATAATCGTCATGTAGAATACTTTTTAATGCCGTTAGTTTTTCCCAGCAATTCACACGATTCTCTAGGTCGTCTTCTAAATCTAAAGTTATAAAGGCTTTTTTGGTATCGAAGTAAAATTTAAAGAAGAGTCCTTTTATTTTGGTGTTATATAAAATCCATTTTCTAGGAAATGATTTTCCAAAGCTTGTCCAAAATTCTTGGCGTATTAATCTGGATTCTTCTTTACTAAACATTAAATCAAATACGCAACAACTACTGCAAAAACAATTGCTAGTAGCTTGTTTAAATTAAATTTATGGCCTTCGCTACTTTCAAATAAAATAGTGGTCGAAATATGTAAAAAGATACCAATTACTACAGCATTTATATGCGTTAATAGCCCAGGAATTAATTCAACATTATTTGAAACAATGGTTCCAAGTGGTGTCATTAACCCAAACAAAGTTAAAAACATAATGATTTGGTATGTTTTGTAATTTGATTGAAATAGATAAGTAGTGATAAGTATTGCGATTGGTATTTTATGAATTAAAACACCATAAACCATATCGTTATGTTGGTGAATTGGAAAGCCTTCTAAAAATGCATGAATGCATAGACTAATAAAAAGTAGCCAAGGAAAGGTATGACTATTTTTATGAATATGCACATGACCATGCTCAGCACCTTTTGAAAAGAATTCCAAGAATATTTGAAAGAGAACTCCAATCATTATAAACAAGCCAGTTTTTTTGGCCTCTAAGTGTTCATAAACTTCTGGTAGTAAATCGAAAAAAGTTAGTGACATTAAAAAAGCACCACTAAAAGCTAGTAATAGTTTTATATTTTTTATGGGTTTGTTTTTTGTGAGTTTCACAATTATAAACCCTAAAATGACTGCATATATGGGAAATAGATATTTATTCATAATTACATAAAAATCATGATTAAGCGTTCTGAGCTATGTTTATTAAATTTATTGAGTTTATAGTCGCCAAAGACATCCAATAACTGAATATTTGCCTTCTCAAACATCTTTTCAAAATCTTCAAGTGTTAATGCTTTTACTAACTCTTGGTAATGGTATGGTTTTCCATCAGATATAAACGAAATATCTTTTATAATAAAGCCATTTTCAACATAACGTTTCAAATTAAAATCAATACCATCAATAGTTTTAGTATTTTCTTTCACTAAATTATTTACAACAAAATCGGCATTTAAAAAGTCGATAACACCAATACCATTTTCTTTTAAATTCGCTTTAATTGCTTTAATAGTATCTAGATCATCTTTGTCATCATCAAAGAAACCAAAACTTGTAAACAAATTAAAAACAGTATTAAATTGTTTAGTATAGGCTTCACGCATATCATGTACATCAAAATGCAAAGTATCGTTTTCAAATTGTTTGGCAAACGCAATACTTTTTTCTGATAGATCTATTCCAGTCACATCATAACCAATGCTATTTAAATACACCGCATGACGGCCTTTACCACAAGCTAGATCTAGAATGGAGCTATTTTCAGGGATATTGAGATAACTTGTGAGGTTTTCCATAAAGGAGTGAGCTTCATTATCATCTCTATGTTTATACAAAATATGGTAGAAGGATGTATCAAACCATGATGAGTACCAATCTTTCGTGTCTTTTGTCATGCATTAATGTGTGTCGCAACAAAAATAAAGTATTTTTGCAATCTATTTGCTCGCTAAGCGAGATTTGAGTATTAAATTTTATTTGATAACCTAAGAGTTGTTTCAATTAATACAAAATGAACTTGGTCTAAGATTTAATTAGTATATGGAGAATAATTTTAAAATAGTAGCCAAAACCTTATTTGGTTTTGAAGAGCTTTTAGCAAAAGAACTTAGAAACTTAGGTGCACAAGATGTAAAAATTGGTGTGCGCAATGTCAGTTTTGTTGGAGATACAGGCTTTATGTATAAGGCAAACTTAGCCTTACGAACAGCTATTAAGATTTTAAAACCCATAAAAAACTTTAGAGTTACAAATGAGCAAGATTTATATAACCAAGTTTATAAAATGCCTTGGGATAAGTACTTGTCTGAAAATGGTTCTTTGGCTATCGATGCGACTGTGCATTCTACCGTTTTTACACATTCTAAGTACATTGCTTTAAAAACTAAAGATGCTATTGTAGATAAGTTTAGGGACACAAAAGGAACTAGACCTAATGTAGATTTACGTTTTCCAGATTTAAAGATTAATGTGCATATTGATAGACAATTATGTACAGTGTCTTTAGATAGTTCTGGTGAGTCGTTACATAGACGTGGTTACAAGACTGCTACAAATATTGCACCGATAAATGAAGTGTTGGCAGCAGGATTAATAATGTTGTCTGGTTGGGATGGGCAAACAGATTTTATGGATCCAATGTGTGGTAGTGGTACCATTTTAATTGAAGCAGCGATGATTGCGTGTAATATTCCGCCAAATTTAATGCGAAAAGAATTTGCGTTTGAACGTTGGCAAGATTGGGATGTTGAATTATTTGAGAAAATTGAAGAATCCTTGTTATCAAAAACACGAGATTTTCATTATAAAATGATTGGCTATGATAAATCTCCTTCGGCGGTTAGAAAAGCACAGGATAATATTAAAAGTGCCAATTTAGAGGACTTTATTAAAGTGAAGCATGAAGATTTTTTTAAAACTCAAAAAGCAGGTGAGGAGCATTTACATATGGTATTTAATCCTCCTTATGGTGAGCGTTTAGAAAGCTTGAATGTAGAAGAATTCTATGGAGATATTGGCACTACTTTAAAGCATGGTTATCCAGGAACTCATGCATGGTTCATTACGTCTAACTTAGAAGGTTTAAAATTTGTTGGACTGAGACCGTCACGTAAAATTAAAGTGTTTAATGCGAAGCTTGAAGCGCGCTTAGTTAAGTACGAGATGTATGAAGGTAGTAAAAAAGCTAAAAAGCAATAAGGCTACAAACATTTAGCTTATAGCCTTAAGTTTTTATAATGCGCCATCTACTTTTGGATATTCTTTAAATAGGGTTTCTACCAATTCGTTTACATAACTAGGCAATTTTTTGTTGTAGCGACTCATATCACAAGTTATTGATGCTTGCCAAATTATTTGATTTTTCTCAAAATCAGACACATAAACTACCAAAGTTTCTTCTGTATAAATAGTAGTGTTTATAGTGCATTCAGACCAATAACTGTATTCGTCTTGTTCTTTACAGTCGTAAAAAGTGGCTTCTTTTTCTTCTACCAGTAATTTAAAACCAGCTTGTAATTGTGGATCCATAACATTTGTTTTGTGCCCTCTATTAATCATTTCGTTTTCTACGGCATTTCCTATGAGTTCACGTACTTTATTATTATCGTGATTTGGATATTTTGTATTCTCAACAAACAAATCATCTATACATAATACAAACGTATCATAAGTTTCAAAGTCTACGCTTTCATCAAACTCAGACAATACAGCTTCTGTAGAAGCGCAGCCATAAAGCGTAAGGAGAAAGATAATACCAAGTGTTTTTAAAGTTTTCATAGTTTTGGAATTTAAAGATTGATGTTTTATAGAAATAAAGGTCTTTAAACTCTAAAGGAATTACTATGATAAATGTCAGTTTGGAATGTTAAAAAGATGAGAGTTTCGTTTAACTTTTGTGATATGACGTCGTTTTAATGACTTATACCAGTCGTTAAACGAAGTTAACTTTTTAAAGTTAAAAAGTCAATGCTTTGTTTTGTTTGGTTTCGAAAAGTTTTCAAATAAAGTTTATAATTATTTATCCTTCTTAAACAAAGGAATAAGGTAGGAAACGTTATAACCAAAACTCACACTAAAGTTTCCACTATCATATGTGCGCCCAAATCCAGGAATGTAAAGGTTTTCAAAGTTATTTGGTTCAGTCTCAGTAATGCGACCTTTTAACTGGATATTAAACCCAACATACAAATTATTTAGTGTTTCGGCTTTAACACCAAGAATTAATTCTCCCCAAATAGCTGTTAAACCACTTTGTTTTGTACCATCTGTAACAGTTGTTTGGTTTCCCCAAGGCTGCCCATTGGTATCAAAAATGGTATAACTATTTATAGTTTGGTTAAATGTGCCAAACCCAGCACGAAAACCACTATAAATCATGTTTTCCATACCAAACCAATTATCGTATAAGTTAAAGTCTATACCTCCTTTAAAATAGCTTCCTTGAGCGGTTGCGTTTAGGTAATCACTTTCTGTAGTTTTTTCTTCGGTTCCTAACTCTCCTGCTATGTAAAGATTTTTAGACAAACGATAATCACCATTAATTTCAAAGCCTGTATAATCATCATCAACAAACGATCTCACTAGCTTGCTTACATCGCCACCTAAGCGTAAGCCATATTTTTGAGCATAACGAATGGAGTCGTTTGCGACGCTGTCGTCTTGTGCGCTTACTGAAAATGTCATCAGCAGTACAGCAAAAATACTAGTGATATATGTTAATGTGCGCTGCATTTTCATTGTCTATGGTGTTATTTTCGATAGTAATATTTATTATCCAATTGTCAGCATCAGGTGTTAAAACAGCTCCTAAATTGGTGAACGTCGCTTTATAACCACAAGCACGTGATACATATATGTCTTTTCTTTCGTAACTTACATCTACAGTATCAGGATTTCCAACTAATAAATCATCTGTATCTACTAAATCTTTATGGAAAACTAACTTTGTCATATTACTATCCGTTCTTAAAGGAATAGCTATGGAATCTTTAGTGCCTATTGTAATATTTTTAAAAAATACTGTTTCGTCTGCATCATTAATACCATACACAAATAAACCAGAAATAGATTTTGTGTCTTCTGGAATAAGTGCATCGTAGAATCGAATCACTAGCTGAGGTGTTGTAGCAGTAGCTTCAGAGCAAATATCATCTTTTTCACAAGCAAACATTGTGAGCATTAAGAATAGAATGAATAGGGATTGTTTTTTCATTTAAATCTATTTTCGCTTTTCCAAAAGTACAACATTTTCTACATGAAAAGTTTGTGGAAACATATCTACTGCCTGCGTTTTTATTACTTTATACATAGTGTCCATTAAAGCCAAATCTCTAGCTTGGGTTGCACTATTGCAACTTACATAAACAATTCTTTCTGGCGAAATGTTTAGTATTTGTTTAACCACATCTTTATGCATACCATCTCTTGGAGGGTCTGTAATAATGACGTCTGGCTGTCCATGTGTATTTATAAATTCTTGGTTAAATACGTTTTTCATATCACCAACATAAAACTCAACGTTATCTATGTTGTTTAATTGTGCATTCTCCTTAGCAGCAGTAATTGCGTCTGGAACAGCTTCAACACCAACCACTTTTTCTGCTTTTTTAGCTACAAATTGCGCAATAGTTCCTGTTCCTGTATATAAATCGTACACTAATTCGTTTCCTGTTAATCTAGCAAAGTCTCTAGTAATTTTGTAAAGCTCGTAAGCTTGATCAGAATTTGTTTGATAAAATGATTTAGCATTTATTTTGAATTTTAAGCCTTCCATCTCTTCAAAAATATGGTCGCGTCCATGATAACAAATAATTTCTTGATCATAGATGGTATCATTAGCTTTTCCGTTAATGACGTATTGTAAAGAAGTGATTTCTGGAAAGGTAGTCTTTAAATAGTCTAGTAATAATATACGTTTTTCAACATCTTCTTTAAAAAATTGGACTAAAATCATGATTTCTCCAGTACTAGTTGTACGAATCATCATAGTACGTAAAAGTCCTGTTTGGTTACGAGTATTGAAAAACTCTAGATTATTATCTATGGCAAACTGTTTAACTGAATTTCTAATAGCATTTGATGGATCTGCTTGCAACCAACATTTTTTTACATCCAAAATTTTGTCCCACATTCCAGGAATATGAAAACCAAGTGCATTTTTATCACCTAAATCTTTATCAGAATTTATTTCTTCAAGTGTTAACCAACGACTATCACTAAATGAGAATTCCATTTTATTTCTGTAGAAATATTGCTCTTTTGAACCTAAAATAGGTGTTACTTCTGGCAATTCAATATGTCCAATACGTGTTAAGTTATTGGTAACTTCTTTTTGCTTGTAGAATAATTGGTTGTCGTAACTCATGTGTTGCCATTTACAGCCACCACAGGTTCCAAAATGTTCGCACTTTGGCTCTGTTCTCTTATCAGACAGCTTATGAAAAGCAATGGCTTTCCCTTCATAATAAGCTTTTCGCTTTTTAAAAGTTTGCACATCAACTACATCCCCAGGAACGGCATTTGATAAAAACACGACTTTCCCATCTGGTGCTTTTGCCACTGTTTTGCCTTTTGCTCCAGCATCAATAACTTCTAAATTTGTAAAAACCTGTTTTTTGTTTTTTCTTGCCATGCGGCAAAAATAAGAAAGCATCCTGTAACTCGAACAAATTTCAACTATCTTTATAGAACTTCAGTAAAAATTGAACCTGTTTTGGGTTTTTACGTCTATTATGTAAAGAGACCATTTAATGAGCCAAACCGAAAAAGAAAGAGACGGACTTTTAATTCTAGATTACCAATCTGGAAATAAAATGGCTCTAGCCGCATTGGTAAAACGTTGGCATAAAAAGTTTTGCACGAAAGCATTTTATATTGTTAAAGATGCAGATGAAGCTAAAGATGTTGCGCAAGATAGTTGGAGAACTATTATAGATAAGTTAGAAGATATAAGAGATCCTCAAAGTTTTGGTGGTTGGGCATTAAGAATTGTGCATACAAAGTCTATTGATGCATTAAGGAAAAGGCAAAAAGAGAGAAAAGTAGGGAATGCTTTTAAGCAAGAAACTGATATAATAGATGAGCCTTATGACGAAAGGTTAAATCTTAAGAAGAAACTTTATAGTGCTATTTTAGAATTACCAACAGATCAACAATACGTAGTAAAACTATTTTACTTAGAAGAACTACCGCTAAATGACATCTCTAAGTTGTTAAACATTAAAGCAGGAACAGTAAAATCAAGACTCTTTCATGCAAGAGAAAAATTAAAAAAAAGTATTAAAAAACACAAAGGATAAATATTAACAGTTTCCCACTTTCGTGGGAACAATAAAATAAATTTTATTATGAAAACTAATATGGAAGACATAGACAAGTTAATAAAAGAGACATTAACACAAGAAGAAGCAAAATTCTATGATGAATTAGAAGAGCAAAATATTTTTCAAATGGTTCTTGGGACTTTTAAAGGAAAGAATAAATGGATCATGCTTATGATGAATATAGTAACTGTATTTGTTTTTATAGTATTTGTGTATTGTATGATCCAATTTTTTAATACAGATGTTACAAACGAACTTATTAAATGGGCTCTTATTGGAACATTTTGTATGTTAATAGTTAGTATGTTAAAAATGTTTGTTTGGATGCAAATGGATAAAAATGCAATTATAAGAGAAATTAAGCGATTAGAGTTACAGATTTCATCACTAGCAGCAAAAAACTAAAAGAACATTTTTAGAAGCAGCTTATATTTAGTAATTTGCAAGCCTTTTAGGGATGATTTCTTTCCCACGCTGAATTTTCGACACCTCGAAAGGATAAAGGTAGATAAGGAATGGTTATTTTTTTACTAATTAAAATTTATTAAAATGGCTGTTTTAGACCACATTTCATCGCAAGAAGCGATGGCATTAGAAAACAAGTATGGTGCACAAAATTACCATCCACTTCCAGTAGTATTGAGTAGAGGAGAAGGTGTGCATGTTTGGGACGTAGAAGGTAAGCAATATTACGATTTCTTATCGGCTTACTCATCTGTAAATCAAGGGCATTGTCACCCAAAAATTGTTGAAGCTTTAACAAAGCAATCGCAAACACTTACATTAACATCTCGTGCGTTTTACAACGACATGTTAGGTAAATATGAAAAATATGTTACCGAATATTTTGGTTTCGACAAAGTATTACCAATTAACACTGGAGCTGAAGCAGTTGAAACTGCTTTAAAAGTTTGTAGAAAATGGGCTTACGAGGTTAAAGGTATAGATACTAATAAGGCAAAGATTATTGTTTGTAAAAACAACTTTCACGGAAGAACAACGACAATAATATCGTTTTCTAACGATCCAGTTGCTCGTAAAAACTTTGGACCATATACCGATGGATTTATTAAAATTGAATATGATAATCTTCAAGCTTTAGAGGAAACTTTAGAGAGCTCAAGTGATATTGCTGGGTTTTTAGTAGAGCCAATTCAAGGAGAAGCTGGAGTTTATGTGCCTAGTGAAGGGTATTTAGCAAAAGCAAAAGCATTATGTGAAAAATATAATGTATTATTTATTGCTGATGAAGTACAAACAGGAATAGCAAGAACAGGAAGAATGCTTGCAGTAGATCATGAAAATGTAAAACCAGATATTTTGGTTTTAGGAAAAGCATTAAGTGGTGGGATTTATCCAGTATCTGCTGTGTTAGCAAATAACGAGATTATGAATGTTATTAGACCTGGGAATCATGGTAGTACTTATGGAGGAAACCCTGTAGCTGCAGCTGTAGCTATTGCAGCTTTAGAAGTTGTAAAAGAAGAAAAACTTACTGAAAATGCTGAATTTTTAGGTAAGGTTTTTAGAGCTGAATTAAACAAGTATATTGAAACAACAGATTTGGTAACTTTAGTACGTGGTAAAGGCTTACTTAATGCTATTGTTATTAATGATGATGAAGACAGTGATACGGCTTGGAATATATGTTTAAAGCTACGTGACAATGGGTTGCTAGCAAAACCTACACATGGAAATATTATTCGTTTTGCACCACCTTTAGTAATGACTGAAGAGCAGTTGCTAGATTGTGTGAGTATTATTACTAAAACTCTTAAAGAGTTTGAAAACTAAATAAACTTTTATGGAAAATAACCCGTCTGCTTTTGACAATTTTGAACTAAATATATCAACTAATGTTAAGCGTTTTTTAAATGAAATTGCTAAATGGTCTTTCTTCTTATCAATAATTGGTTTTATTGGTATTGGATTAATGGTTGTGGTAGGATTATTATTTGGGACTATCATGGCAACTTTAGGTGATTCACCTGCTTATCAATTAGGATACACAGCAGGAATGGGAGCATTCTATGTGATTATAGCACTTATATATTTCTTTCCAGTTTATTATTTATATAAATTTTCAAGAAAAATGAAAAGAGCATTACATGCAAATGAGAATGATGATTTTGAATCAGCATTTTCTAATTTAAAATCTCATTATAAGTTTATAGGTATTTTTGCAATAGTTATTATTAGTTTATATCTCATAATGTTTTTGCTTGCTATTGTTGGAGCCTCATTATTTTAATATAAATATTCGTAAAAAAGCGACCTAATGGTCGCTTTTTTTATGGAGCCAATTCAGTAAAAGGGAATAAGTTGATGTTTCTTAAAATCCAAAATAGTATCACAATTACAAGAATACTCAATGTAACTTTAGGCTTATGTAATAAATTAACGATTCCTTTTTGTAATACATTATTCATTATGAACATAAAGGCTTGATATGCTAGTACTAATCCTAGTAGAGCAATTAAATAATTGTGTCTTATACCTTCAATAATGTTTCCGTTTAAAATTTGATGTGCAGCTCGTTGGCTACCACAACCTGGGCAATAAATACCTGTCACTCCATAAACTGGACATTTAGGAAAAATATTTGTTTCTGAGGGATTCCAAAAAATATAAAGTGCTAACATTCCAAAAAACGTAAGCACTCCAATTATAATTATTGATAATTTTAGTTTAGAAATTACCATTACTCATTGCTCCAAAAAGAGCAACTCCAAAAATTAGTATATAAATAAGGAAACCAACAACTGCAACAGCAACAGAAACTAGTCCCCAAGTTTTTGCATTTTTTGAAGCTCTGATCGCTTCGTCGTAATTGCCGTCAGCATACAGACTGTTTACCTTTGTAGCATAAACAATGCTAACAATTCCTAAAGGTAAGCAGCATATTATAGTACTAATAATTGCTAAAGCTAAATAACTATCTGGTCTTGGTGGTTTGATTTGTTCCATATTGATTTTATATTATTATTGAGCCTGCTGCCACTGCTCTAAAGCTTCATTGTACTGTTCCATAAAGCCATCATAGCCTATTGTAGAAAATACATAAACAACTCTAATAAGCATCAATACATTAATTATTAAAACTACTAAAGCTACAATCTTTGCAGTTTTCATTGCTTCAATATTTTCATAATTATCTGGATTTGCATATGCCTCCTTTAATTGCTTGTTAGATAGAAAAAATGCAATTCCAGAAGGTATGACTCCAACTCCCAAAATACAACAGCATAAAAATCCAAAGATTGAAAGTATATAAATAAGAGTGGTGTTGAGTTTTTGTTTTTCCATAATGCTATTTAGTTGGTTATTTTTAATATATAGTTTGCTACAATAAATACAATGCTTAAAACTACTAAAGTTATTTTAATTTTTTCAGAATTTTTAATTTTAAAAAAGAAATTTAGAAGTATAAATATGCCTAATAGAAATAGCGGATAAATACCTGGATACATTTTAAAGGCTGCAATAAAGTCTCCTTGAAAAAGTAATACCAATGACCTTTGAAACCCACAGCCAAAGCATTCTATTCCTAGTAATTTCTTACTTAAGCAGGGTAACATATAATCTTCAGGAGATAGCATTTTAATTTAATAAGTTTTTCAAAGTTAAAAAAGTATCTGTAATAAAAGTAAAAAGAACTATCGTTAAACAGATAGTTCTTTTTATAATGTATATGTAGATTTCTTTATTTGTTGCTTATTATCACCTTTTTATTAATAGTGTAGTTTTTTATTTTAACAGAAACTACATAAACGCCATTACTTAAATTCTCTGTTGAAAATTCATGCTTTGTATTAGGTGATAAATTTTCATGACGGAATATTTGTTTTCCACTCACGTCATATAATGCCAAATCATTTATGCTTAAACTATTAGGATTCGATATAGTTAGAAGTGATTCTGTATTGTTTTGAAAAATTACAAATTGGTCTAATTCCGATTCAGTATTTTCAAGGAAGTTATTAGTGAATGTAATTTCAAATCGGTTAGCGTAATTGCCAACCTCTAAATTTAGTTCATAGTTTTGCTTTGTTAAATCCACATAAGTATCTGTCTCAATATCATGTAAGAAAATGGTTTGTCCAGTATTAAAGTTTTGAACATCATGAATCCTAAATCTTATTAATTGGTTTTCATTATTAACATTTACAACTAAGGGTATTTTTAAATCTTCATCAAAATTAAATGCTTGAGCTATGTAAGGCTTGTCATTTAAAACCCAATGTGCATCAGAACTCACTCCTTCAGGGCTTTCAATTTCTAAACCATAGTCGAAACCATTTGTTGCTGTGTGATGAAAATTTTGTAAAATCTGTCTTGTATAGACATCGTTAAAATCAATATTTAATCTAAAACGCTTGTATTCGCTAGGTAAGATTTGCAAACCACTATTATCATATATTATAGCATTAGTGACTAGCTTCTTTTTCTTGTCTGAATTTGCAATTCTAAAAAATTCACTATCAGTATCAGATTGTTTATAATATTGTCTATGAGAATTCTGGGTTCTTGCAGTACTATTTGCAGTACCAATAACCATAAACCCTTGACCTATTGCAATATATCGTCTTGCTGTTTTTGGGCTTGTTCTTGCTCCTCCTGTAGTATTGATTGTGCCATCTCTGTTGTAAGTATCAAAAGTAGCGTCAATATATGTTTCGGTTACACCGTCAGAAGTTATTGTATATGATGCGTACCCACCAGCATAGTCGGCAACATTGTGTGAGTTGACGCTTAAATCTTGTTCCCAATAGTATAAAGATCCATTAATGGATGTTTGGTTTTGAGTATCGTAGATAAAATCAAGAGCATCTAAAGCTGATGGATATGGATTTCCAATTAATGACCATTCACCATTTAACACATTTGTACTGATGGTACCATTATTTGGTTTTCCGCGAAAATCATAAAGTTGATTATTACCTGAACCGCTTGTGCCCTTCATTGTAAAACCATAACCAGTAGTAACATTTCCTGTATCACCAATATAATTCCATTCACTATTAGTAGTTCCCGGACTATAAGTATATAGCCAACGATTTGATATTACTAATGGACTCGAAGTCCCATCATATGCAGTAGTATAGGTTGCTAAACTACTTGTTATTGGTGCAGTAGTTACATCGTATATGTTGTTGTTGAGTCTAAATGCTCTATTAGCATTATCGTCTGTGTCTGTATTTCCAACAGGAGAACACCAATAGTTATATGCATAATTATGTGTAGTTCCATTTTGGTAAGCACTTAATTGTCCAACACCAGAGTTTCCTGTTGTTCCTGTGCCTTGTAATAATTGCGCATCGTTTCTTAAGTATAAATAAGAGTTTGTGTCTTCTAGATTCACATCATCTTCAACAAAAATATACACATCATTAGCAGCAACGCTGGTTGTAGCATATATGTAGTTATTACCACTCACAGAAAGCTGTGCAAACGCAAACTTTGAAATAAAGCAAATGACAAGTAATATTTTCCATTTCATAACCTTGAAGGCTTGAGATTAATTTTCTTGTAAATATAGATATATTTTTAAATAAAACAGTATTTCATCGATATAAAACACACGTTTATCGACTTATTTTATGTAATATTATGATGCTATTTTCAATAAAAACCATAATTTAGAGAATCTAAAATACAGTATCACTAATTAATAATTATGTCCAGATTAGTAAATTTAATTTTAATCTTAATAGGGGGTTTAATAGCTCTTTATTCGCAAGCAGAAGAAAATCAGAATGTTTATATCTTGGTAGGAGGTATTGTGTTATTAATGACTGGGTTGTACAGATTGTCACGAGGTATTTCAAGTAAAAAAATCACTGATAATGAGAGTTTTGTTAAACATGAAGAGGAAGAATAATGTTTAAGGTAGGTGATGAAGTAGAAGTTTTAGACGAAGCGATTGTTGGCAGAGTTGTAAAAATTAATAATGAGAATGCTATTATAAGTACATCAGAAGGGTTTGAACTTGAATTTTTAGTTAACGAATTAGTTTTAAGGCAAAGTGATAGCTTAAAATCTAAGCTATTTTCTAAAACATCATTTAGTGAAGCTGTTTCGCAAAAAGAAACTAAAAAGAGAAAGACTCAAAAAGTAAAGTCTAAGGAACGATTTCAACCTACTATGGAAGTTGATTTACATATTCATCAACTTACCAATTCTACTAAGGGTATGTCTAGCCATGATATACTAACATTACAGCTAAACACTGCTAAAAGACAATTAGAGTTTGCTATGAGTAAGCGTATTCAAAAGATTGTATTTATACATGGCGTAGGCGAAGGCGTACTAAAACTAGAATTAGAATACTTATTTAAGCATTACGATAATATGAAGTTTTACGATGCTAATTATCAAAAGTACGGTTTAGGTGCTACTGAGGTATATATTTATCAGAACTAACTTTATAGTGTAAATGACCAAGTATATGTGCCTAAAACCTCATTTGTAGAATTTAAGACATCTAAGTCTAAATTTTCAATACTAAATTCTATAGTGACTGTTCTAGTTCCTGCATCGTCTTCAAAAGTTGATGTATAGTTTACTCTTCCGCTGTTGGCTTCATAATCTTTAATAATGTCTATAGAAGAAGATGGGATTTCTTGGCAAATCAATTCTTCAGGATCGCCGTTATAAGTTCTATAATTAAACCTAATTGTACTGTTATTGATATTGAATGAACCACTATGTGGGGTTTCAGTTGGCTTGAAAATCAAGTTATTTTCAGCATTAACAGGAAATAGTAAGGTTAAGGATTCGTTAGCATTTTCTTTTAATGCATAAATCACATAATTTTCACTGTTTTCACCACCGCACAGCTTTAAGTTTTTATCAAATTCTAAATCAATGGTAATAATATCACCATCATCACATGACGTAATTATAAAGATTACTGCTAATAAAAGAAAAAACGATTTGCGCATTATATTGGGTTTAAAGACAAAAATAAAGGATTGTATTTTAAAACGAATCATAATGAGAATAATTTTACTTAATGTATTTTTGTGGCTATAAATAAAAAAATATGAAGCAAGTGTATTTTGATAATGCTGCAACAACTCAAATACGTACTGAGGTCATTGAAGCTATAACAAATTCATTAAAAAATAATTATGGAAATGCTTCATCTGCACATAGTTTTGGAAGATCATCTAAATCTTTAATTGAAAATATAAGAAAAAATATTGCATCTTATTTTAAGGTGTCTGCTGGAGAAATTGTATTTACATCTGGAGGTACTGAAGCCGATAATTTAGTGCTTAGGAGTGCTGTAAGAGATTTGGGTGTTATTGAAATTATCACATCAAAAATTGAACATCATGCTATTTTGCACACGATTGATGAACTTGTAAAAGAGTATAATATTACTGTTAAAAATGTCAATATTGATTCTAATGGTATGATAGATTATAATCATTTAGAGTCCTTATTGCAATCTGATAAAAAACAGTTAGTAACTTTGATGCATATAAATAATGAAATTGGGAATAAACTCGATATTTCTCGTGTTGCTAATTTATGCAAAGCCAATTCTGCCTTGTTTCATAGTGATACAGTGCAATCTGTTGGACATTACAATTTAGATTTGCAAGAGATTCCTATTGATTTTTTAGCAGCAAGCGCACATAAGTTTCATGGACCAAAAGGAGTAGGTTTTTGTTTTATTAGAAAAGGCTCAGGATTGAAGCCATTAATTTTTGGTGGTGAGCAGGAGCGAGGTTTTCGAGCTGGAACAGAGAGTGTACATAATATTGTTGGGTTAGGGGAATCACTTAAACTTGCGTATTCTAATCTTGAAAAAGAAAGTGTTTATGTAAAAGATTTAAAGGAGTATTTTATTTCAAAAATATCTAAAGAACTACCAGATGTTGTATTTAACGGTTGTTCGGGAGATATGGAAAACAGTACTTATACTTTGGTTAATATGCGATTGCCAGTATCAGAAGAAAAATCTGCTATGCTGTTGTTTCAATTAGACTTAAAAGGTATTGCTTGTTCTAAAGGAAGTGCTTGCCAAAGTGGCGCAACATCCAGTTCGCATGTGCTTTCACAAATACTTAGTACTGAAGAATTAAAAAAAACATCAGTTCGATTTTCATTTAGTATTTATAATACTAAGGAGGAGATAGATTATTTAGTAGACGTTCTAAAGGAGTTAATTTCTTAGCTTCTTAATTTTTAATTATTTTATAAGAGTTTAAGTTTTTAGAAGCTATGTCTTTTAGCCATAAAAAATAGGTGCCACTATTTAATTTGGTTAAATCTATTTCTTTATTATTTGTAGTAATTACTTCTTGACCTAAAATGTTATAAATACTTGTTTCAATACTTAATTTGGTATCAATAATTATATAATCTGCTGTAGGATTTGGGTAAACTTTTATTGCTAATAAATTTGATTTATCAGAATTGAGAGTTATGTTATTTGAAGCTGTAACAGATATTAAATTTATAGGAGCAGCAAAATCATAGAACAAATAATTATTTGTTGTATCTAAAGTTCCCGAATATTTATTCCAAGCACTTGCTCCGTCTTTTATTTGCAATACAAGATCACTTTCTGTCGCTCCATTTAATTCAGAATCTTCATAGAAAAGAGTAATTCTTCCTTGGTAATTTGAAATTAAATTATCAAAATTATATACTCTGTCAATGCTAAGAGGATCTATAGCTGTTGAAGATTTAGAAATAGTGTTTGGACTGGTTAAAGTATAATTTGCACTAGGGATTAATTCTAAGCCATTTATGTTAAATACGGTGTTATTAGATATAGTTATAGATTCTCCTCCAGTTAAGGTAATGTCTTGTGCATTAACATAAAGAGTTGGCACTAAAAATAACAACACAAATTTTTTAAAATTTGAAATCATAATGATTAAAATTTTGGAAGAATCGAGGTTAATAAATCCACATTAGTTATTATAAAAGTAGTTCGTTTTTTTTGTAAAAGCAAACTAATTAAGTATTTAATCCTGTAATTTTTGCTTTTCATCGATTTTTTTTTTATTATATTTGAGTATAAGCACTAATAAAATTAACCTAAAATTTCTAATATGAATTTCAAAAAAATACTACTAGTTTTATTGATTACTATTTTTAGTAATATAAGCGTTACAGCACAGATAGGTATAGGGACTTCAGCACCTGATGCATCATCAATATTAGATATGACATCTACTACTCAAGGGGTTTTGGCTCCGCGAATGACTACAGCACAGAGGTTGGCTATTTCAAATCCAGCAAAAGGCTTATTAGTTTTTGATATAGATTCTAATTCTTTTTATTTTTTTAATGGAGGAAGTTGGGAAGAATTAAAAGGAGCAGTTAAAAGAGATAATTATAAGTTAGTAAAGAGTGTTGCAGATTTAGCTGATGAATTGGTGGCAGGTGGAGGCTCAAAATATTTATTATCATCTAATTATTTATATGAGATTAATGGAACTATTGCTATTGACTTCCCTATTGAATTAAATGGTGCTTATGTAAAAGGAGAGGATAATGTTGAAGATAGACTATTAAATAGTACTGGTGGAACTTTATTTACTGGTAATACAGGTGGAAATTTAAAAAGACTAACTGTACTTGGTAATGGAAACCCTATATTTAATATTACAGGTAGTGGCTCTGAAAATTTAATTTGTTTAGCAACTAACTTTATAGGTGCAAGTTCTATTGGATCTTTAAGTAGTTTGAATATTGTTTTTTTTAATACAGGACAATTTATTAGTAATGCTTCAGGATTGACAGTTTCAAACATAAATTCATATTTTATGACTTTATTTACATGGACGGCTAGTAATAGTGGTACTTTTTTAAATATGTTAGGTACATTTAATGAGGTTCAGTTAACAAATTCGAATGTTAATATTAGCTCTGGAGTAGGAATTGATGTTTCTTCCAACCCAACAGTAGCTCAAGGGACATTATTCAATGTAGCTTTTGCTGGAGCTGGAACTTATGTTAATGGATATACTACTGGAAGCTATGTTGGATTTAATTTTACAAATGATTGGTTTGTTAATTGCCCAGGAATACCCTTAGAAGCCGATTGGATTGCGGATGGAAACTTATACATTGCAGCACCGATAGAAACTAGTATTACTTCAGTTAATACCCCTGTGAAGATAGCTGGAACAACTAGTCCTTTAAATCTTTTTAGAACAGAATCATTAATAGATAATAGGTTAACTTATGTAGGTGAAAAAACGAGATTTTTTTCTTATAGTTGTGCATTAACAGTTACATCTGCTAGTAATAATCAAGATTATTCTTTTTACATAGCTAAGAATGGAGTAATCTTGCCTGAATCTAAACAAGGTAGAAAAATAGCAACAGGAGCAGATAAAGGTTCTATTACAATTACAGGAGTAGTGCAATTATCTCCAAATGATTATATAGAAGTCTGGGTTGAAAACAACACAGGTTCAGTAAACATTACTGCTGAATCTATGAATTTATTGATGAAATAGGTAAATTATGTGGTTTTTTAATAATAAACAGGGTTAAAAAGTTAAAACTGAACACCAATCCTTACATTAAACACTCTTGGTGTTAAGTAATTAGGAATAGAGTATTGACGCTTGGAATACACATCTCTTACCCAAGTATTAGTTATGGAATTTTGCACATCAAACATGTTAAAAATTTGAAAACCTACACTCAATTCTTTAAATTTTTGTTTCCAGCCAGAATAGGTTTTGTCTTTATTTATGATAACATACGATAGCCCAATATCTGCTCGTTTATAATCTGGTAAACGTTCTTGATAATCATAAGGGTTTGCATAACTTGGAGAACCACCAGGAACTCCAGTATTATATACCAAGTTTAAGTACATTTTTAAATCTGGAATATTAGGCATGTAATCTTGAAATAAGACACCAAATTTTAAGCGTTGGTCTGTTGGTCTTGAAATATAACCTTGATTGTTAATATTTTCTTCAGTTTTTAAATAGCCAAAGCTAAACCACGATTCAGTACCTGGAACAAATTCACCATTTAATCGAAAATCGAATCCGTAAGCATAAGCTTTTGCAATGTTATCGGCTTCATAGCGAATTCTAACGTTATCTAAAGTATAAGGATTAACATTACTCATGTTTTTATAATACCCTTCTGAAACTAGCTTAAAAGGACGCTCCCATATCTTGAAACTATACTCATTACCAATTACAATATGTACTGACTTTTGCACCTTTACATTTGGATTTACTACACCATTTTTGTCTCTTAACTCACGGTAAAAAGGAGGTTGGTAATACATACCACCACTTAATCGAAACAACATATCTTTTTCCCAATCGGGTTTTATAGCAAATTGCGCTCTTGGACTAAATACAATTTGAGAATTACTTTCTATCCCTTTTCCACTAACTGTCCAGCTATGTGTTCTAACACCAGCGTTATAAAAGACTTCATGGTTGCCAATTTCGGCACGCTTGCTCCATTGTCCATAAGCTTGTAAACGGTCAATTTTTGTGTTATTGGTCGCTCTTACATTTTGGAATGGTACTAAAGGACCTTGATACGCTTCGTAAGGTTGCTCATTGAAATTATCAATATTTGGTGGATTAATTGAAAAACCTGCTGAATCGATTACTTCCCATTCTACAATACGGTCTCTAATATCTTCGTGTGTATATTTTATAGACCATTCTAAAAGGTTATCATTGTAATTATAGTTTCCTTTATGTTCAACATTTGTGATGAGTGCATCTAAATCGTTACGAGCATGATTTAATTGACTACCAATACCTTCGCTAAATTCCACCTCTCCGAGGTTTTCATCTCCAATATTACTATTTACTTCCCCAAGTCTGTATTGAGCTAAAATGTCAAAATATTCTTCTTCGGTGGTATGATATTGTGATGCAATGAGTTTTAATGTCAAATCATCACTCACAAAATAATTTGCCTTAAAAGCACCAAAATAGGTTTGGTATTTATCTTTTTCTTGACCATCATAATATACCAAAAGCGCTAGCGGATTAGTAAGAGTACCAAAGTTAGTTTGCCTTGTTTGTGGTTGATAATTGTAGCTATTGATAGATGCGTTTCCTAAGAAATTTAAATGAAATTTATCTGAAAACTTATAGGTAAGATAGGTTTGAACATCAGCAAAATTAGGTTTATAGTTGGTTTCGGTTTCTTTGGCCTCAACTAATAAACTGTTATCACGGTAGCGTAAACCTACAATACCTGAAAATTTTGAGTCTTTTGAAATAGCTTCTGCAGAAACGCTTCCACCTAATAAGCTTAAATCAGCACTAACACCAAATTTGATAGGACTTCGATATGTTATATCTAAAACTGAGGATAGTTTGTCACCATATTTTGCTTGAAAACCACCAGCCGAAAATTCGACGTTTTGCACTAAATCGGTATTAACAAAACTCAAACCTTCCTGTTGCCCAGAACGTATAAGAAAAGGACGATATACTTCAATTTCGTTTACATACACTAGGTTTTCATCAAAATTTCCACCACGAACAGAATATTGTGTGCTTAACTCATTAGAAATATTAACTCCTGGAAGTGTTTTTAATAAATTTTCCACACCTGGTTGTGCGCCTTGTATGGTTCTTATTATTTCAGGTTTTATAGTGGTTATGCCTTCAACACGATTTCTTTCAGTACTTGTAATAACTACTGTTTCTATTTGCTCTACTTGCGTATCTAAAACTGGGTTAAACTCAAGTGATTCACCATTCTTTAAATTAAATGTGGCTACAATTTTTTTAAAGTTTAAATGTGTAAACTCTACTACAACATCTTTATTTGCTTCAATTTTAATTAAATAAAAACCATTCTCGTTGCTAATAGTGCCATTATTGTTAGCTTTTATATTAACATTTGGAATTGGGAAATTGTTTTTATCAAGGATAACACCTTTTAAGGTTGCTGTTTGCGAAAAGCCTATAAGTGGTAATAGGACAAAGAGAGTGAGTAATAAAAAAGAATTGATTTTCAAGAGGTCTTTATTTTCTAAAAAATGTTGCTTCAAATGTAGAGCTATTTCCAACATTATCGGTAACAATAATCTTTAAATTATTTTTTGTTTCTAATATAATGTTGTCATTAAAATCATAAACTAAGCTATTTTTTTTGGCATCATATTCCATTAAAATCCATTTGCCATTTATAGTTGCTCTGTAATTTTTTACTCCTGAAATGTCGTCGGTTATTTTTACTTTTAAATAACGGTACTTACTTAGCCATTTTCCTTCTTGAAAATTTACTGCAGTTATTTTTGGACCTTCAACATCTGTAGCTAACGTATAAGTGCCAAGTGTTTTAGTACTACTACTTAAAATATTTCCTTTTCTTTTAGTAGGAGAGTAGGCTACGAAGTCTTTATAATCAATTTTTCTTGCTATAAACAATTTGTCTTTATCTTGTTCTAGATATCGACTAATATCAAAACTAATGGTAAAGTTTTTTTGAGCAGGAATAGTACTCTCATGTAATGTTAATGTATCATTTTCGACCTCGAAATCAATAAAAAAGTCATCATAGAAAGTATTGCTAGGAAAATATACTGAAACGTTATCTTTTTCTAAAACATTAGTTTGGTTGGCGTAAATAAAATGTTCGGTGGTTTTTTTTGGTTTTCTTTTAATAGTACTACTTTTTTTACCAGAAATTGGAATAGTTAACCAGATATCGTTGCCTTTAAAATCACTTACCCTTAATTTGTATACTGATGCTGTACTGTCTTCAGCAATGATATAGCCATCATCTATAACATTACTATACATACTAAGCGGATTGTTTTGTTCAACAAAAAGCTTTTGAATTCTAGACTTTTCTTCTTTAAAATGTTCGTAATCAATCAAGCGGTTTAAATGCTTTGTTTCGCTAAAGGAAAATCGTTTAAAATTTAATTCAAAATTTTTATTGCCATTATAAAACGTTTGTATGTTACTAACACCATTTTTATTAGCAGCATGATCTTGTTGGTCATAAGTAACTATACCAAATCCTATTTTCCCATGAGCATCAATAGCTTCGGTTGTATAGTCGCCATTATTAGTTGGTACAATTCTTAATTTTGTTTTTTGGTTGGTATTATTCACATGTGAATCTGCTCCTATAGGATATGCGTATAAACCAAGTATCATTGGCTGTCTACTATCTTTTATATCAACTCCAAAAAGCATTGGATTTATTGGACGTTCCTTGTTGTCTCTAATTTCGTAATGTAAGTGTGGTCCACCTGAACCTCCTGTATTGCCACTATAAGCGATTACTTCATCAGTATCTACTAATAATTCTGTTACTTTTGGAAATACTTCAATCTCAAAACTTTCTTTTTTGTATTGGAAATTTTTTATATAGGCTTCTATTTTTGGAGCGAATTTTTGCAAATGGGCATAAACCGTTGTATAGCCATTTGGATGTGTTATGTATAATGCTTTACCATAACCCCAATGTGAAATTTTAATCCTACTTATATAGCCTGCTGCTGCAGTATACACTTTTAAACCTTCGCGTTGTTGAGTTTTTATGTCTAAACCAGAATGAAAATGATTAGATCGCAATTCGGCAAAAGTACCAGATAATACTAAATTGATATCCAAAGGATTTCTAAAATAATCTTGTGGGTAGGGGCTTTGGGCAAATGTTATTTGCGATAGTATAATAAAAAAAATGATGAGGGATTTTCTCATAAGTAAGTTATTACTGCTAAAATATTAATTTGTCACTAATTTGCAAAGTATATTCAAAACACATGCCATATAACATAACTACTTGATAATTAATGTATTTTAAAATTTAATCAAAATCTATTGCTAATTAACTATTGGTATGTTAACTTTGTGTAATTAGTATTGAATTTGATAAATGAGTAATATTGAGGCAATTGTAGATTCTTTAGAGAATAGAATTAGTAAAGTATTGCATAAACTAGAAGTGTTAAAGCAAACAAACGCTAAATTAAGTGAAGAATTGTCAATATCTCAAGAAAGATTATCTAAACAAGAAGCAGAAGTTGCTACTTGGGTAGACAAATATGAAACATTAAAGTTTGCAAATTCTATACTAGGCAGTGACGAGAGTAAAAGAGAAACGAAGCTCAAAATAAATGCATTAATTAGAGAAATTGATCATTGTATATCTCAATTATCTGAGTAGTGTAATATAGTTTTTAAATGTCTGAAAAGCTTAAAATAAAGCTATCTATAGCTAATAGAGTATATCCTTTAACTATTGAATCAAGTCAAGAGGAAGGATTGCGTAAAGCGGCTCAAAAAATTGACGCTATGATTAAACAATTTGAGCAAAGCTATTCCGTTAGAGATAAGCAAGATGTATTAGCCATGTGTGCTTTACAATTTGCATCTCAAACAGAACAGAAAGAAATAGATGAAGATAATTTAAGTGAAGAGGTTGAACATAAGTTAATAGCTATGGACAAGCTTTTAAAAGAGAGTTTAATCTCTTAAGTTCTTTAAAATAAATAAGGTTACTGCCTACATTAGTTAATTTTTGATAAACTCAACGTTAATTCTTTAAAAAGGGTGAGTTGAAGTTGTAAAAGCGTGCTGCATGTATTGAACTTGTTTCAGTATAAAACAGATACTTGATCAGCTTGTTAGCCCTAAACTTGTTTTTAAGGAGTTTATACAAGACAAAACTGATGTAGGCTTTTTTTATTATTAAACTAAGCATAACAAAATGGAAACGAACACAATTTTATTAATTGTTGGAGGAATTATATTAGGACTAATAGTTGGGTTTTTTATTGCAAAAACACTCGAAAAAAGCAACGCTTCTAAGCTAGTAAAAAATGCAAAAAAGGAAGCTTTAAGCATTATTAAAGAAGCTAATCATGAAGGAGAATCAATAAAGAAAGATAAAATTCTTCAAGCAAAAGAAAAATTTATAGAGTTAAAGTCTGAACATGAAAAGGTTATTTTGTCTAGAGACAAAAAAATGGCTGAATCGGAAAAAAGAACTCGAGATAAAGAATCTCAAATATCTTCAGAATTATCTAAGCAAAAAAAGTTAAATAGTGATATTGAAGAAAAGATAAAAGACTACGATTATCGTATTGAGCGTCTTGAAAAGCGAAAAAATGAAGTTGAGAAAGTTCATAAAAGCCAAATCCAACAACTAGAAGTTATTTCTGGGTTATCAGCCGAAGATGCAAAATCTCAATTAGTTGAATCTTTAAAAGGTGAAGCTAAAAATGATGCGATGGCTTATGTGCAAGATAAAATGGAAGAAGCTAAGTTAACTGCGCAACAAGAGGCTAAAAAGATTATAATAAATACTATACAACGTATTGGTACTGAAGAAGCAGTTGATAATTGTGTATCTGTATTTAATATAGAATCTGATGACGTAAAAGGACGTATCATTGGTAGAGAAGGGCGTAATATTCGTGCCATTGAAGCTGCTACTGGAGTAGAAATTATTGTTGATGATACTCCTGAAGCTATCATATTATCATGTTTCGATTCTGTAAGACGTGAAATTGCTCGTTTATCATTGCATAAATTGGTTACTGATGGTCGTATTCACCCAGCTAGAATTGAAGAGATTGTTAAAAAGACACAAAAACAAATAGAACAAGAGATAATAGAAGTTGGTAAGCGAACAGTTATTGATTTAGGAATTCACGGTCTACATCCTGAACTAATAAAAATGGTAGGTCGTATGAAGTATCGTTCTTCTTATGGTCAAAACTTACTGCAACACTCGCGTGAAGTTGCGAAGCTTTGTGGAGTTATGGCTGCTGAATTAGGTATTAATCCAAAACTTGCAAAGAGAGCAGGATTGTTACATGATATAGGTAAAGTGCCAGATGCCGAAGCTGATATGGAAACACCTCATGCTATTTTAGGAATGCAATGGGCTGAAAAATACGGCGAGAATAAAGAAGTGTGTAACGCTATTGGTGCTCACCATGACGAAATAGAAATGAAATCGTTATTGTCACCAGTAATTCAGGTGTGTGATGCTATTTCAGGAGCACGTCCTGGTGCAAGACGTCAAGTACTTGATTCTTATATACAACGTTTAAAAGATTTAGAAGATATTGCTTTTGGTTTTACTGGAGTAAAGAAAGCTTATGCAATTCAAGCAGGAAGAGAGCTTCGAGTAATTGTAGAGAGTGAAAAAGTAACCGATGAAAAAGCAGCTAATCTATCGTTTGAAATATCTCAAAAAATTCAAACAGATATGACTTACCCAGGTCAGGTAAAAGTTACAGTAATTAGAGAAACTAGAGCTGTCAATATTGCTAAGTAATTAAATTGATAATATATAATTAAAGAGCATCCATATCTGGATGCTTTTTTATTTTCGAGGATGGAACTTATCTACAACATTGCGTAAATGACTTTTATCAACATGCATGTAAATTTCGGTAGTCGTAATGCTTTCATGACCTAACATAATCTGTATCGCTCTTAAATCAGCACCGTTTTCTAATAAATGTGTCGCAAATGAATGTCTAAAAGTATGTGGTGAAATAGTTTTTTTTACTCCTGCTTTTTCACCCAATTGTTTTACAATAGTAAATATCATCGCTCGTGTTAGTTGTTTGCCTCTTCTATTTAAAAATAAAATATCACGATGTTCTTCAAGAATAGCAATATGTGTACGAACCTCGTTTTTATAGATATTTATATACTTTTGAGTAAGGTTTCCTATAGGAACAAACCTTTGTTTGTCTCCTTTACCAGTAACTTTTATAAAACCTTCATCAAAAAACAAATCGGATATTTTTAAATTAATAAGTTCGCTCACACGTAATCCACAACTATACAATGTTTCGATAATTGCTCTGTTGCGTTCACCTTGTGCTTTTGATAAGTCGATAGAAGAAATAATCACATCAATTTCACTTACAGATAAGGTGTCTGGAAGTTTTCTGCCAATTTTTGGAGCTTCAATAAGCTCTAAAGGATTTGTCTCTCTATAATTTTCAAATATTAAAAAGTCAAAAAAACTTCGTAATCCTGAAATTGTTCTTGATTGACTTCTAGCATTTACTTCTTTTGCTATATGGTAAATAAACTCTTGAATAACAGTTTTATTAATATCAATTGGTGATATTAATATGCTATTGTCTTCTAGAAATCTAATTAGCTTTTTTATATCTCTAGAATAGCTGCTAATAGAATTTAGAGAAAGTCCTCTTTCAATCTTTAAATAATTAACATAATCGTCTAATACTTGATGCCATTTCATGTTTATAACTATAAATTTATCAACAAAAAGAAAGAAAAATACTACTTTAAAAACATTAGTAATAATGCGGTATTATCGATAAAAGTACTACTTTTTGGGTTAAAATTTTGTTCAAAAGCATTTTTATTTTTTAATTAGCTGCGAATTAATCAAAACTAAATTTACAAATTATGAAAAAATTATTATTAGTTATGGCAGTCGTAGCATTTAGCTTTACTGCTAATGCACAGGATTTTAGAGCTGGAATTAATGTTGGTTTACCAGTTGGAGATGCTGGAGACGGTTATACATTTAATCTAGGCGTTGATTTATCTTATATGTGGAATGTATCTGAAGATTTTAATGCAGGTTTATCTACAGGTTATAGCCACTTTATGGGAGATGAAATATCTGGATTCGAAATTGATGACGCTTCATTTTTACCATTAGCTGGTTCAGCAAGATTTAACGCTTCTGAAGAGTTTGTTTTGGGTGCTGACCTTGGGTATGCAATAGGTATTAGCCCAGATGGAAATGATGGCGGATTCTATTACAGACCAATGATTGGTTATAATGTTGGAGGAAATGCTCAAATTACTGCTTCTTACAGTGGTGTTAGTGTTGATGGAGGGACATTCTCTTCGATTAATCTAGGAGTAAATTTTGGATTATAGATTTTAAGAAGAATAATATTGATTAATAGCAAATCAAGAAAGAAGGAGCGCACATAAATTGGCGCTCTTTTTTTTTGCTTAATTTAAGTGTAAGAATTATCACATATAATTATGTTAATTTTCTTGTTTTATTTAATCTAAGCATATAGATTTGCCGATCAATAAAATTAAAACCAGATTTATTATGAAAAAAAGTTTATTAGTAGCAGCAATGGCAGTTTTAGGATTTACAACTGTTAATGCGCAAGACGATGGAGTAACTTCCTCGCAATTTGGAGCAAAAGCTGGATTCAATTCACTTAGTATACGTGCTTCTGCTGATGGTGCTTCTGCATCAGAAAGTGTTTCAGGGTTTTATTTAGGTGTTTTTGGAGAATTTGAAGTTTCTGAAAAATTTAATATCCAACCTGAATTACAATTTATAAGTGTAAGTGAAGATGGAGAAAACTCTAGTCTTTTAGCTTTACCTATTATGGTGAAATTTAAAGCTGCTGAAAAATTAAGTATTCTTGCAGGTCCGCAATTAGATTTGCTTTTAGATGAAGAAGCTGAAGGAATTAAAAAATTTGGCGTTGGTCTTGGTGCTGGATTAGCTTATGATATCACAGAAAAATTCATTATTGATGCAAGATATGTTTTAGGACTTTCTAACCGTTTAGAAGATAATGATTTTGGGGGAGTAGAAGTTAACACAACATTTAACTATGTACAATTTGGCTTAGGGTATAAATTTTAACCTAAAGTTCACTAATAAAAAAACCGAAGTTGAATACTTCGGTTTTTTTATGCATTATTTTTTGATACATTTGATTTATGAAAAAACTAATCATCATAAATGGTCCAAACTTAAACTTATTAGGGAAACGTGAACCTAACATATATGGTAGCTTAACGTTTACAGAATTTCTTGACACTGTAAAAAAAAAATATCTTAAAGTAAATTTAGAATACTTTCAATCAAATATTGAAGGTGAATTGATAGACAAAATACAAGAAGTTGGCTTTACTTATGATGGTATTATTTTAAATGCTGCTGCTTATACGCATACCTCAGTAGGTATTGGTGATGCTGTTAAGGCTATTGAAGCTCCTGTTATAGAAGTTCATATTTCTAATACGTTTGCTAGAGAAGAGTTTAGACATCAATCATACATCTCTCCAAATGCTCATGGCGTAATTCTTGGTTTTGGGTTACAGAGTTATGAACTTGCCATTCAAAGTTTTTTATAAATAAACACTTATACAGATAGATTAAAACATATTTTAAAAAGAAAAGTTCCGAAATCTTCGGAACTTTTTAGTCTTATATCTATTATTATCTAAATCTAAAGATGAATTACTTCGCCATAAGCAGCAGCAACTGCCTCCATAACAGCTTCACTCATCGTTGGATGTGGATGCACAGCTTTTAGTACTTCGTGCCCAGTTGTTTCTAGTTTTCTTCCTAAAACAGCTTCAGCAATCATATCAGTTACACCTGCACCAATCATGTGACAACCTAACCATTCACCATATTTGGCATCAAAAATCACTTTTACAAAACCGTCTTTATGTCCTCCAGCACTTGCCTTACCAGAAGCTGAAAATGGGAAGTTACCAACTTTAATGTCATAACCTTGTTCTTTTGCTTGTGTTTCTGTTAAGCCAACACTTGCAATTTCAGGAGAACAGTATGTACATCCTGGGATATTGCCATAATCTAGTGCTTCAACGTGTTGTCCTGCAATTTTCTCAACGCATAATATTCCTTCAGCAGAAGCTACATGAGCTAAAGCTTGACCAGGAGTTACATCTCCAATAGCATAATATCCAGGGATATTTGTTTGGTAAAAGTCATTAACTATGATTTTATCTCTATCCACAACAATACCAACATCTTCTAAACCAATATTTTCAATATTTGTTTTAATTCCTACAGCAGAAAGAACCATGTCGGCTTCCAGAATTTCTTCACCTTTTTTAGTCTTAACTATTGCTTTTACTCCTTTACCAGAGGTATCAACACTTGTTACTTCAGATGAAGTCATAATCTTGATACCACTTTTTTTGAATGAGCGTGCTAACTGTTTAGATACATCTTCATCTTCAACAGGTACTACTCTTGGCATAAATTCAACAACAGTAACTTCTGTTCCCATTGAGTTATAAAAATATGCAAACTCAACACCTATAGCACCAGAACCAACAATAATCATTTTCTTTGGTTGTTTTTCAAGAGTTAAAGCTTCACGATAACCAATTACTTTTTTGCCATCTTGTGGTAGGCTAGGTAATTCGCGAGAGCGCGCTCCAGTTGCAATTATAATGTGATCTGCACTATATTCCGTTCCATCAACATCAACTTTCTTTCCAGGTTTTACTTTTCCGTACCCATTTATAACATCAACTTTGTTCTTTTTTAAAAGAAATTGAACACCTTTACTCATGCCATCTGCAACACCGCGACTACGTTTTACAACTGCATCAAAATCTTTGTCAGCATCTTTAACCGATAATCCATAATCTTCCGCATGTTTTAAATATTCAAAAACTTGAGCCGATTTTAATAATGCCTTAGTAGGAATACAGCCCCAATTTAAACAAACACCACCAAGGCTTTCTTTTTCAACTACTGCTGTTTTAAATCCTAATTGAGACGCTCTAATAGCTGTTACATAGCCTCCTGGACCGCTTCCAAGAACAATTATATCGTATTTACTCATGAGTATGTATTTAAGTCTTAAATTTAGGCTACGAATTTACGAAACCTAAATGTAATATTAAAGGTCTTCGGTAAAATGCTTTCTTGTTTTGTCTTTAGCAAATTTTTCTTCATTATAACGAGTAGATGTTCCTTTAGGAATCGATAAAGATTTCCAATTATCGTTGGTAATCATTTTGCCTAGAAATACAATTTGACCAATGTGGTAAGAATAGTGGGCTAATTGCCTGTTAATAGCTTCAGTTATAGTGTGACCATGGTTTCTTATATAAACTAAACTTTCTAATTGCTCATTTTTTATAGGCGTAATGGCATCAAATAAACATTTCCAACCTTGCTCCCAAGCTTTTAGCATTTGCTCTTTATTAATGTAAGTGTTTTCAAATTCTTTATCACGTTCTCTCCATGTTTTTTCACCATCTTCGGTTAAAAAATTGGTCCAGCGAGACAACATATTTCCAACAATATGTTTCACAATAATAGCAATACTATTACTTTCATTATTATATTGCCAATAAATTTGTTCATCAGTCAATTGATTGAATGTTTTATCACCAAGACTTTTATAATATTCAAACTGTTTAATAATACTAGGCAAATAACTATTACTCATCTTTTTTTGGTATAAATTTTAATGCAGCACCATTAACACAATGTCTTAATCCAGTAGTTTCTCTTGGACCATCATCAAACACGTGCCCTAAATGCCCACCACAAGTTGCACAGATTTCTTCTTTTCTTGCAACACCTATATTATAATCTACAGAATAAGCTACATTGCCTTTTATTTCTCTATCAAAACTTGGCCAACCTGAGCCAGAGTCGTATTTATGTTCACTTTTAAATAATGGTGTGTCGCAAGCAGCACAAACATATACGCCTTTTAAATGATTATCATTAAAAGAACTACTAAATGCTGGTTCAGTACCAGCTTCTCTAAGTACGTAATATTGCAAATCGTTAAGTTGTGCTTTCCATTCTGCATCCGTTTTTGAGATAGGAAAACTTTTTTCAGTTTCTTTTTTTTGAGCAGAACTGTTACAACTAAAACAGAAACTAATTAATGTAAGTACTAATAGCTTTTTCATAGAATAAATTTTAATTCGATTTCTTTTAAAAGTCGAAATCTAATTAAGAGTATTACAAATATTTTTTAAAAAATGTGACAATTAATCAATGTTGGGGTCATAAATTTAAGAAACCTTTTTTGTATTTTTAAGTTTCGTAAATAAAACCTTAAACAAAATGAAATATCATAAACTAATAGTCACATTTGGAGTTGTATTTTTATTTCTTTCATGTGCTACAAATCCTTTTACTGGTAAGAAAACTATGGCTTTTATGCCAAATTCTCAATTATTCCCAACTGCTTTTGCGCAGTACGATCAATTTTTAAGTGAAAACAAAGTAGAAAAAGGTACTAAAGATGCTGAAATGATAACTAGGGTTGGACAACGAATTGCAGTAGCTGCTGAGCGTTGGTTAAATGCTAATGGGTATCAAGGTTATTTAAACGATTATAAATGGGAATACAATCTTGTGAATGATAAAACGGTTAACGCTTGGTGTATGCCTGGAGGAAAAATTGTTTTTTATACAGGTATTTTACCTATTGCTGCTGGAGAAACTGGAGTTGCAGCAATTATGGGTCATGAAGTGGCGCATGCATTAGCAAATCATGGTCAACAACGTATGAGTGCAGGATTACTTCAACAAGCTGGTGCTATAGGACTTAATGTTGCATTGCAAGATGATAAAAATCTAGGGCTTTATAATCAAGCCTTTGGTGTTGTAACGACAGTAGGAGGAATGTTACCTTTTAGTAGAGCTCATGAAACTGAAGCGGATAGGATAGGGTTATATTTAATGGCAATTGCTGGTTATAATCCAGATGAAGCAGCTGAGTTATGGAAGCGCATGAAAGCCAATAGTGGAGGACAAACACCACCAGAATTTTTGAGTACACATCCATCAAACGATACAAGAATTACAAATTTGAAATCACTAGCGCCAACTGCAAAAAAAGAGGCAACTAAATTTGGTATAACTTCCTTTAGAGAATAATTATATAGTCATTTAAAGATAAATGTTTACTTTAGAAGCTGCTCAAACAATTGAGCAGCTTTTTATTTATGGCAGTATTAGAAAAAGGAAGTAAGAAACTCTTAAATGCTTGGGCCTTTTATGATTGGGCGAACTCGGTGTATCCATTAGTTATTACTTCGGCAGTGTTTCCAATTTTTTATGGAGCTTTAACAATAATAAAAGATACAGAAACAGGTGAAAAAATAAGTGACACAGTCACTTTTCTTGGATATGATTTTAATAATGATTCTTTAATAAGTTACATAACGGCATTAAGCTTTTTAGTAGTATCTATTTTGTCTCCTATACTATCTGGAATATCAGATTTTGTTGGTAACAAGGAAGGGTTTATGAAGTTTTTCTGTTATTTAGGCGCATTATCCTGTATTGGTTTATATTGGTTTAGTTTAGACTATTTATGGTTTGGTCTATTATGCTACATGTTAGCTTTAATTGGTTTTTGGGGAAGTTTGGTTTTTTATAATTCGTATTTACCAGATATTGCTTTTCCTGAGCAGCAAGATAAAATAAGCGCCAAAGGATTCTCTATGGGATATGTTGGTAGTGTAATACTACTTGTAGTCAATTTGGTTATGATTTTATTTTATGACTCATTTGGTTTTGAAGACGCGGGACAACCAACCAGAATTGCTTTTATTATGGTTGGAATTTGGTGGATGTTATTTGCACAATATACGTTTAAACATTTGCCAACAGGAACAAACGAAGGACATAAAGTAACAAAATCTGTATTGGTTCATGGGTATAATGAGTTAAAGAAAATATGGAAAGCATTAAAAACTAATCAGATTTTACGAAGGTATTTAAGTGCTTTTTTTGTTTATAGTATGGCTGTGCAAACTATTATGATTGCGGCTACATACTTTGCAGTTGAAGAGCTAGATTGGGGTAAACAAGATTCTACAACTGGATTAATAATTAGTATTTTATTAATACAGTTAATAGCTGTTTTTGGTGCAAATTATACTGCTAGATTATCTGGAAAAATGGGAAATATAAAAACACTAATTATTATTATATTTTCTTGGATTGTTATATGTGCTTATGCGTTTTTTGTAGTTACACCTCTTCAATTTTATATTACAGCTGGATGTGTTGGATTGGTAATGGGAGGAATCCAATCATTATCTAGATCTACTTACAGTAAGCTTATACCTGAGCAATCTAAAGACACAGCATCCTATTTTAGTTTTTATGATGTTGCTGAGAAAATTGGAATTGTTATAGGAATGTTTATGTATGGTTTTGTTGCCGAAATAACTGGAAGCATGCGTTATTCAATTTTATTTCTCATTACTTTTTTTATAATTGGGGTCATTCTTTTATATCGTATTCCAAAAAATGCGATGGAGATTAAATAAAAAAAGCCGCTCAAAGAGTGGCTTTTTTGCTAAAATAATTGTTCTTAGTTACTAATAGTACCAGATCCTGATACTTTAGTGTCTTCTTTTTCAGGGTTACCTTTATATTCAATATCTCCAGAACCTGAAACACGAGCTTTTAAACTTTTATTACTTACCACTTCAATATCACCAGAACCAGCTATAGAAGCTGTAGTATTGTTTGCTTGCATTCCAAAAGCATGTATATCTCCAGAACCAGCAACTTTTACTGTTAAATCGTTAGTGTTACCTTTTAGCGTTAAATCTCCAGAACCAGCAAGACTACCTTTAACAGAAGAAGCTTCTATATTAAGTATGACATCACCCGAACCAGCTAGAGATACACCAAAATTAGTAGCAGTAATTTTATCTTCATTCCATAGATCTCCAGATCCAGCTAGGGAAACACTGTTTATATCTTTAAATGGAATAGTGACTTTTATGGTTTTATTCCAACTAGGGCTTAAGTTAACTCCTTTTTCTACTTTTACGATTAAGTTACCGTCTTTGATTTCTGTAATAATGTGTTCTAATAAATTTGATTCGCCTTCAAGTTTGATTTTTCCTTCAGTTCCAGCTACTAAAATATAATCCATAGAGCCTGCGCATTTAATACCTTCGTAATCTCCTGTACTTCTATTTTCTGTAATAACTTTTCCGTTGCCCTTAATTTTTTTTCCTCCCCACCATTGCGCGTTTATTGTAGAAACGCATAAAATGGCCGCTAATAATAAAATTGATTTTTTCATTTTTCTTTGTTTTTTGATTGATATTTAATTTTTGTTGAAAGTAACACTTCCATAATCTGATGTAATATTAATAGTATTTCCAGATCCTTTTGATCCATGATACCCTGAATACTTTTTGCTACTTGATTTTTCAATTCTTTTTGACACCTCTAAGTCGTCATCTCCACGAAGCGAAGCGTAACTTAAATCTAAATCGAAATCAAAACTATAACCTGATGAATATCCAATAGTTATTTTCATATAATCTGAATCGATACGAACATCTCCAGCATTACTTGTCATATTATCAATTTTCATTGAACCATAATCTGCAGTTACAGATACATTTTTATAAACTTCTCCAATACGTAAGGTTAAGTAATCACCATCTCCTTTTATGTTGTTAGCTTTCCCGATAGTTAGAGAGCCATAATCACAATTATAAGTGACATCTTCGGCTATTTCAATATTAGATTTTGTATAATCTGTATTGATGCGTAAATCATTTGTTTTTGCTACTGTATACCCACTATAATCTGCATCAATAGTTCCACTTTTAATATATTCGAAATAGGAGTTTTTAGTATAATCAAAGGTAATAACATTGTTATCAGCCATTAATTCTTTAGTTGTAATTTTTCCATAATCACAATCAATAGTAGCTCTACCTTCTAGTTTATCCAAATTGATACTACCATAATCATTTTCAAGGTCAACATTATTACTCATTGGCATTTTTACAACGTAATTGATTTTCATACTAACATTGTTGTTTCCCCAATTCCAAAAAGATTTATTTTTTGAGAATCGCGTTTTTGCCATTACATGATTTGAAGTTCCAGAAAACTCTACATCAATTTCCTTTAATTTTTTCTCAACTTTTTCGAGATTATTTCCGTTGGTTGTAATGGTGACATCAATAACAATACGGTTTTCATTCCAAGTAACAATATCTATATTTCCATAGCTGTTGTCAATTTCTAAAGTGGCATCAGAGTTTACTGTAAACTCTTTATGTACTTTTTTCTCTTTAGTATGTTTACCGTTTAAATCATTATTGTTAGCCAAAACTAACGATGGAATAAAAAGTAAAGCAATAAAAGCTTTATAAAGTAGTGTTGTTTTCATTTTGTTCGTTTTTTGTTTGTTTTAATTCATCTATTTGTTCTACCACGTTTTGCAGTAGGTCTATTCTATCTTGAAAATTAGATATCATGGCGTAAATAACTCGTTCATCTTGACCACTTACATCGAGATCTAATTTTAACTGCTCGTAGTTTTCTTCAAGAATTTTCATTTGAAACATCGTATCAACAATTAAATCTTGATATTCTGGAGATTCTTCACTGTTAAGTTTTTCAAGTTCAGCAGTTATTGTATTAGTGAAAAAATCTTGTGTTGTTGCCATTTCTGGGGAAATACTTGCCAAATCTATTGAGTTGTTACCTTTTAAAACTCCAACAGATACTGTAATAATTAAAACTACAGAGGCAGCTACACCAATAATTGGTTGCCATAATTTAAATACTGATTTTTTTTCAGTAATAGCTACAGTGTTTGGACTATTTAACTTATCTAAAAAACGCTGTTTGTGCCCAATAGCAGGCTCTTCAGTATCAAATTGCCCCTTAGTGTTTATAAAAATTCTATTTAAATTATCCTCATTCATAATATATCTTTTAATACTCAGCTGTAAGCTGTAATTTTTGCCTTAAACTTTCTTTAGCTCTTGATATGGTTGTCCTGCAATTAGCATAAGAAATATCCATAATATCACTAATCTCTTCATAATCGTAACCTTCAATTAAATTTAAGGTTAGTGCAATTCTATAATTATCTTTAAGGTTATTAATAACCTTAAGTACCTGTTGTGCTTTTAAGTTTGTAAAATCATAATCACTACCAATGCTTTGATTCTCTTCAACTTTATAAAGCACATTGTCAAAAGGAACGTTTTGGTATTTATGACTTTTTTTATAGTGATAAATACTATTGTTTGTAACAATTCGTTTTAACCAGGCACCAAAGGTTTTTAAATCTTTTAATTCACCTAATTTTGTAAACGCTGTTAAAAAAGAATCTTGCATAATATCTTCTGCTTCATAACTATCCTTTACAATTCTTAACGAAATGTTATACATAGCTTTATAATATCTGTTATACAGCTCTAATTGAGCATTTTGATTTCCAGATTTGCAAAGCTGTGCTAGCGCTTCAGTATTTAGGTTTGGTAGTGACAATAAAACAAATTGTTTATAAGAAAGATTAAGGTAATTAAACTTTGTTACAGTTTAGTGAAAAAAAAGTTTGATTTTATTTAAGAAAGCCATTAATACAATGGCATAACAATTGAATATTAGCATGTGTAAAGTAATAAGAAACCTTGTTAAATATGATGTTTCAAGCAGAAATCAAGGTTTATTAATTAAATTGAAATAAAAAACGATTCTGTTTAAGTGACAGAATGACCTAAAAATAATATGGCGAAATCTAAATTTACAAATCTTGACAGTTTGTCATTTCAGGAATTTGATGAAAATTCAGAATTAATTCCTTTAATGACACCAGAAGATGAAGCAGAAATTAATAATGAAATTTTACCAGAAACACTTCCAATTTTACCATTGCGTAATACCGTTTTATTCCCTGGAGTTGTTATTCCAATTACAGCTGGAAGGGATAAATCGATAAAACTAATTAATGATGCGAACAAGGGAAGTAAGGTGATTGGTGTTGTATCTCAAAAGGATGAAACCATAGAAGACCCTACTGCAAAGGACATTTATAAAAAAGGAACAGTTGCAAGAATACTTAGAGTATTAAAAATGCCAGATGGTAATACAACCATTATTATTCAAGGAAAAAAGAGATTTGAAGTTAAGGAAGTAATTACCGAGGAGCCTTATATTAATGCAACAATAAAAGAGGTAGATGAAGCTCGTCCTGCTGCAGACAATACTGAGTTCAGGGCGATTATTGACTCTATTAAAGAGTTGGCGCTTCAAATTATTAAACAGAGTCCAAACATTCCTTCCGAAGCTACTTTTGCAATAAAAAATATTGAAAGCAATTCGTTTTTAATCAATTTCGTGTCCTCAAACATGAATCTTTCGGTAGAAGAAAAACAAAAACTTCTTGAAATAAACGATTTAAAAGAACGTGCTCTTGCGACTCTAAAAAACATGAATATTGAGCTTCAAAAATTGGAGCTTAAAAATGATATTCAGTCGAAGGTTCAAAGTGATATGAACCAACAACAGCGTGAATATTTTCTACATCAGCAAATGAAAACTATTCAAGAAGAACTTGGTGGTGTATCATCTGATGAGGAAATTGAAGAAATGCGTTTACGTTCTAAGGATAAACTTTGGGATGAAGATATTGCTGATCATTTTAACAAAGAATTGATGAAGCTTCAGCGAATGAATCCTCAAGTTTCAGAATATTCTATTCAACGTAATTATTTAGACCTATTCCTTGATTTGCCGTGGAATGAGTTTAGCAAAGATAAGTTTGACTTAAAAAGAGCCAAAAAGATTTTAGATAGAGACCATTATGGCTTAGACGAAGTTAAGGATAGAATAGTAGAATATTTAGCGGTTCTAAAAATCAGAAACGACATGAAGTCTCCAATACTTTGTTTGTATGGACCTCCAGGAGTTGGAAAAACATCTCTAGGGAAATCTGTAGCTGAAGCATTAGGTAGAAAATATGTTAGAATGTCGTTGGGTGGACTTAGAGATGAGGCAGAAATTCGCGGACATCGTAAAACATATATTGGTGCAATGCCTGGGAGAATTCTCCAGAGTCTTAAAAAAGCAGGAACTTCAAATCCAGTTTTTGTATTGGACGAAATTGATAAATTATCAAACTCACATCAAGGTGATCCTTCTTCTGCGATGTTAGAGGTACTAGACCCAGAACAGAATAGTGAGTTCTATGATAATTTCTTGGAAATGGGATTTGATCTTTCTAAAGTAATGTTTATTGCTACAGCAAATAGCTTGGGTAATATTCAGCCTGCTTTATTAGACAGAATGGAAATTATAGATGTTTCAGGATATACTATTGAAGAAAAAGTAGAAATTGGTAAACGTCATTTGTTACCAAAGCAACTTAAAGAGCATGGTTTAAAAAACACCCATTTAAAAATAGGTAAACCACAACTAGAAAAAATAGTTGAAGGATATACTAGAGAGTCTGGTGTAAGAAGCCTTGAAAAGCAGCTAGCAAAAATGGTTAGATATGCAGCAAAAAATATTGCCATGGAAGAAACTTATAATATTAAAGTTTCTAATGAAGATGTAATTAAAGTATTAGGACCTCCAAAGTTGGAGAGAGATAAATATGAAAACAACGAAGTTGCTGGCGTTGTAACTGGTTTAGCGTGGACTAGAGTAGGGGGCGATATATTGTACATAGAATCTATTTTGTCAAAGGGGAAAGGAAATCTAACCATTACAGGCAACCTAGGAACTGTAATGAAAGAATCTGCTACTATCGCTATGGAGTATATTAAGGCTAATGCTGAGAGTTTTGGTATTAACCCAGAAGCATTAGAAAATTATAACGTACATATTCATGTTCCAGAAGGAGCTACTCCAAAAGATGGACCTAGTGCTGGAATCACAATGCTAACTTCTTTAGCTTCTTTGTTTACTCAACGAAAAGTAAAAAAGAGTTTGGCTATGACAGGAGAAATTACATTACGAGGTAAAGTACTTCCTGTTGGTGGGATTAAGGAGAAAATATTAGCAGCTAAACGTGCTAAGATTAAGGAAATCATTCTTTGTAATGAAAATAAAAGAGATATAGAAGAAATAAATCAAGAATATCTCAAGGGTTTGACCTTTCATTATGTTAACGATATGAGCGAAGTCATAGATATTGCAGTAACAAAGCAAAAGGTTAAGAATCCAAAAAAAATTATAAAGAAAAACCTCGATTTTTATTGAGGTTTTTTTAAGTAATTTAAAAATAAAACACTTTACAAATCGTTTTAAGATAGATTTAGTTACTTTGCCTTTTTTATGATAAGAACTATTACCACAATATGTTTTTTGGTTTTTTTTGTAGAAACCTCCTTTTCTCAAGTAGGAGGTGAGTCAACATATCAATTTCTAAATCTAATATCCTCACCACGTCAAGCAGCTTTGGGGGGAAAAGTAATTACTAATGTAGATTACGATGTTACTCAAGGGCTTTATAATCCAGCGACCATTAATGTGGAAATGGATAACCAATTAGCACTTAACTACACAAGCTATTTAGGAGGTATTGGTTACGGTAGTGCAGCTTATGCGTATACTATTGACAGGCGCACACAAACTATTCACGCTGGCGTTACATATATTAATTATGGAAATTTTGATGGCTATGATGAAAACGGAGAATCTACAGGGAATTTCTCAGGTAGTGAAACAGCGCTTTCGGTTGGCTATGCGACCCAAATAGGGTATTCCGATTTTTATGCTGGCGCAAATTTGAAATTAATCACTTCAAAATTGGAACAATACAGCTCCTTTGGTGTTGCTATAGATTTAGGGCTTTTATATATAAATGAAAATATTGATTTTAATGCAGCAATTGCTGTTAGAAACTTAGGAAGTCAAATAACTACTTACGCAGGCCTAAGAGAGCCTTTACCATTCGAAGTGGATTTTGGAATGTCGCAAACGCTAGAACATGTACCTTTACGTTGGCATATGACGTTCGAAAATTTGCAAGAATGGCCAATAGGAAGACCTAATCCTGCAAGAGCTACAAGTGATTTGGAAGGAAACCAAACTCAAGAGAAAGTCAGTTTTTTTAATAATGCGTTTCGTCATTTAATTTTAGGCGCCGAATTGTTTCCAGATAAAGGATTTAATATTAGATTGGGCTATAGTTTTAGACGGGCCGAAGAATTACGAATTTTAGAACAACGAAATTTTTCTGGATTGTCTTTTGGAGTCGGTATAAAAATGAAAAAAATGCGATTTAGTTATTCGCATGCAAGGTATACAAGTGCTTCTAACGCTAGCTTTTTTGGGCTACAAATAGATTTACAATAATGCAAAAGATTACAATAGCAATTGACGGATTCTCATCCACAGGCAAGAGTACTTTAGCAAAACAACTGGCTAAAGAATTAGGCTATGTATATGTTGATACTGGAGCGATGTATAGAGCTGTGACTTTATATGCTTTGCAAAACAACCTTATTAATGAAACCGATTTCAAAATAAATAAACTCGTTTCTGCATTAAATAAAATTCAATTGTCATTTAAATTCAATGAAGTTTTAGGTTTTTCTGAAATGTATTTGAATGGAGTTAATGTTGAGAAAGAAATAAGAACTCTAGAGGTATCAAATTTTGTAAGTAAAGTATCGGCTATCCCAGAGGTGCGCTATCAGTTGGTGAAACAGCAACAACAAATGGGAAAAGATAAAGGCATTGTAATGGATGGACGTGATATTGGTACTGTTGTATTTCCACAGGCAGAATTAAAAATTTTCATGACAGCTTCTCCAGAGATTAGAGCGCAACGTAGATATGATGAGCTTATTAATAGAGGAGATGAGGTTAAGTATGAAGAGGTATTGCGAAATGTTCAAGAACGTGATTATATAGATTCTCATCGTGAAGATTCTCCATTAATGATGGCAGATGATGCTATAGAAATAGACAATTCTAATCTCACACTTGATGCCCAATTTGAAAGTATTATGAATCTAGTTAAAATGACTTTGGAAGGATTAGAATAGTAGTTTCATTTTCAATACTTTAAAAACCTTATTTCTATTAAAATAAAATTAGGCAATTTAGCAGATAATATGTATTTTTGCACTCCTTTTAGCGAATTATCAGAAAATTAAAAGGAATAAAAAAACAAATTATAACACTTCTGTGTGTAAATCGCTTAATTTTTCTGAAAACATACAGAATACAAATGTTAATCAGCAATGGCTGAAAAAAAAGAAAAAGCAGTAGAACCACAAGTTGAAGAAGCTGCAAAAACTGAAGCTCCAGTAGTCTCTGAAGCTCAAGCAAATCCAGAAAAATTCTTAAAAGATTTCAATTGGCACAATTACGAAGAAGGAATTGATCCAGTTGATGACAAACAATTAGAAGAATTTGAAAAATTAGTATCTGAAAACTTTGTAGACACTTTAGATGATGAAGTTGTTGAAGGTGAAGTAATACATATTAGTGATCGTGATGCGATTATTGATATCAATGCAAAATCTGAGGGTGTTATCTCTTTAAACGAGTTTCGTTACAACCCTAACTTAGCTGTAGGTGATAAGGTAGAAGTATTAATTGATGTTCGTGAAGACGCAACAGGACAATTAGTTTTATCTCATCGTAAAGCTAGAGTAATAAAAGCATGGGGTCGTGTAAATGCTGCTCACGATACAGGAGAAATAGTAAATGGTTTTGTTAAATGTCGTACTAAAGGTGGTATGATCGTTGACGTATTTGGTATTGAAGCATTCTTACCAGGCTCTCAAATAGATGTGAAGCCTATTAGAGATTACGATCAGTACGTAAATAAAACTATGGAATTCAAAGTTGTTAAAATCAACCATGAATTTAAAAACGTTGTTGTATCTCATAAAGCTCTTATTGAAGCTGATATTGAAGTACAGAAAAAAGAAATTATTGGTCAACTAGAAAAAGGTCAAGTACTTGAAGGTTCTGTTAAAAACATTACATCTTATGGAGTATTTATGGATCTTGGAGGAGTTGATGGATTAATACATATTACAGATCTTTCTTGGTCTAGAATAAACCATCCAAGTGAAGTTGTAGAATTAGACCAAAAAATAAATGTTGTTATCCTTGATTTTGACGAAAATAAATCAAGAATTCAATTAGGTCTTAAGCAATTAAGCAAACATCCTTGGGATGCTTTAGGTGAAGAGGTTAAAATTGGTGATAATGTAAAAGGTAAAGTTGTAGTCATTGCAGATTACGGTGCATTTATTGAAGTTGCTGAAGGAGTTGAAGGACTAATTCACGTTTCTGAAATGTCTTGGTCTACTCATTTACGTTCTGCACAAGATTTTGTAACTGTAGGTGATGAAATTGAGGCGAAAATCTTAACTTTAGATAGAGAAGAGCGCAAAATGTCTCTTGGAATTAAGCAATTAACTCCAGATCCATGGACAGATATTACTACTAAATATCCTTTAGGTTCTAAGCATTCAGGTATTGTACGTAACTTTACTAACTTTGGTGTATTTGTTGAATTAGAAGAAGGTATTGATGGATTAATTTACATCTCTGATTTATCTTGGACTAAGAAAATCAAGCATCCATCGGAGTTCTGTACTGTTGGTGATACATTAGATGTAGTGGTATTAGAGCTGGATGTTGAAGGACGTAAATTAAGTTTAGGTCACAAACAAACAACTGACAATCCTTGGGATAAGTATGAAACTGAGTTTGCATTAGACTCTACTCATACAGGAACCATTGAAGAAATAGTTGATAAAGGTGCTACAGTTAATTTTAACGAAGACATCGTTGCCTTCATCCCTTCTCGTCATTTAGAGAAAGAAGATGGTAAGAAGCTTAAAAAAGGAGAAGAAGCTGAGTTTAAAATTATTGAATTCAATAAAGAATTTAAACGTGTTGTAGCTTCTCATACTGCTATCTTTAGAGAAGAAGAAGCAAAAATTGTAAAAGCTGCTGCTAAAAAAGCTTCAGCTGCTGCTGCAGAAGCAAAACCAACTTTAGGTGATGCTAATGATGCTTTACAAGCTCTTAAAGACAAAATGGACGGGAAATAATATTTCTTAGATATTTATATAAAACTAAAGCCTTCCATATTTGGGAGGCTTTTTTTATTGCTTTATAAAACCATTGCAAACCCTAATTTTTTAGCTTAACTTTGTCCACCAAATACGTTTGGAAACAATATGAGTCAAAAAGTGTTACTTAATGCAAAAGAGGTAAACATCATTCTTCATCGATTGGCTTGTCAACTAATTGAAAACCACAACGATTTTTCTAATACTGTTTTAATAGGCATTCAACCTAGAGGCAAGTTTCTTGCTAATCGTTTATGTAAAATGCTTCGAGAAGATTATAAAATAAGGAATGTTCAGTTGGGTCAACTAGATATCACATTTTTCAGGGATGATTTTAGAAGAGGAGATAAACCATTAGAAGCTAATACCACTGAAATTGATTTTGTTGTAGAGAATAAAAAAGTAGTTTTTATAGATGATGTGTTATACACAGGACGAAGTATACGTGCTGCATTAACTGCCATTCAATCATTTGGACGACCAAACGAAATAGAACTATTAACACTTATAGATAGACGATTTAGTAGGCATTTACCAATTCAACCAGATTATAGAGGAAGGCAGGTAGATGCTATAAACGATGAAAAAGTAAAGGTAAACTGGATTGAGAACGAAGGTGAAGATTCAGTCTATTTAATTAATAAATAAAGACATGAGCGAATTAAGTGTTAACCACTTACTGGGAATAAAGTATCTTACCAAACAAGATATTCAGCTTATTTTTGAAACTGCCGATCATTTTAAAGAGGTTATTAATAGACCCATTAAAAAAGTTCCTTCGCTTAGAGACATTACAATTGCTAATTTATTTTTTGAAAATTCAACTAGAACGAAACTCTCTTTTGAGCTTGCCGAAAAACGTTTATCGGCTGATGTTATTAATTTTTCAGCCTCTCAGTCCTCAGTTAAAAAGGGAGAAACTTTAATTGATACTGTTAATAATATATTATCTATGAAAGTAGATATGGTGGTGATGCGTCATCCTAATCCTGGAGCTGGTGTATTTTTATCTAATCATATTAAGGCAAGTATTATAAATGCTGGCGATGGTGCACATGAGCATCCAACACAAGCCTTATTAGATTCTTATTCTATAAGAGAAAAATTAGGAGAAGTAAAAGGTAAAAATGTAGTGATTGTTGGTGATGTGTTGCATAGTAGAGTGGCACTATCTAACATATTCGCTTTACAGTTGCAAGGTGCTAAGGTTATGGTTTGTGGGCCTAAAACCTTAATTCCAAAATATATTGATAAATTAGGAGTAAAAGTTGAAACCAATTTACGTAAAGCATTAGATTGGTGTGATGTAGCAAATATGCTTCGCGTGCAAAATGAACGAATGGAAATTAATTATTTTCCATCTACAAGGGAATATGCACAACAATATGGAGTCACAAAAGAATTACTTAATTCGTTAGATAAGAAAATCACTATTATGCATCCAGGTCCAATTAATAGAGGTGTTGAAATAACTAGTGATGTAGCAGATTCTGACCAAGCAATTATACTTAACCAAGTTGAAAATGGCGTTGCCATACGTATGGCTGTTATTTATTTATTGGCTTCTAAAATTAAATAAAAATATGATTTTTGATAAACAAGGTAATATCTCAATTATTACTCAAGAGAAGGCTTCAATAATTGAACTTATAAAAAAGTTAGACGTTATTTATGCAAGATTTAAAAATGATAATATCATTATAAATCTTACAACTTTAAAGACTTTAACTACAGAGGATGTTATTGAATTTTTGCAAATTTCTAATCAGCATAGAAAATCTGAACTTTCGTTTGTAATTGTGACAGATAAAATTAATAATGATCGTATTCCTGATGAATTAGTAATTGTACCAACACTACAAGAAGCTTACGATATTATTGAGATGGAAGAAATTGAAAGAGACTTAGGGTTTTGAAATATTATTTAGCTCAAGTAAACATAGCAAAAATGTTAGCGCCAATAGATGATCCAATAATGGCCGATTTTGTTAATAATTTGGATAGAATAAATGCTGTAGCTGATAAAAGTGAAGGCTTTATTTGGAGGTTGCAAGGTATTGAAAGTAATGCCACAGCAATTAAAGCTTTTGACGACGATACTTTAATAATTAACATGTCGGTTTGGGAAGATATGGAAGCTTTATTCAATTATACTTATAAATCTGACCATGTTGCTATTTTTGCAAGAAGAAAGGAGTGGTTTAGTAGGATAAAAGATATGCACATGGTATTTTGGTTTATTCCAGAAGGACATACACCGTCACCTAAAGAAGCTAGAGAACGCTTAGAATATGCCAATACTCATGGTACTTCACCTTACGCTTTTACTTTTAAAGATAAATTTACAGTTAATGATTTTCTAAATTATAATTGCCTAGAATAATGAAGCTTACAATTTTAGGCTGCCATAGCGCTACTCCAAGAATAGATACACACCCAACATCTCAAGTTCTAGAAATTCGAAATCATATTTTTTTAATAGACTGTGGAGAAGGAACCCAAGTACAACTGCGAAAAAATAAGATTAAATTTAATAGAATAAAGCACATTTTTATTTCGCATTTGCATGGTGACCATTATTTTGGATTGGTAGGCTTAATATCTACTTTTAGACTTTTAACAAGGGAAACCGATTTGCATATTTATGCACCAAAAGGGTTAAAAGAACTCATTACCATGCACATGAAGTTAGCCGATTCTTGGACAAATTATAAGCTTATTTTTCATGAGTTAACATCCACAGAGTCTAAATTAATTTTTGAAGACGATAAGGTAGAAGTGCATACCATTCCTTTAGACCATCGTATTTATACTAATGGCTTTTTATTTAAAGAAAAAGAAAAAGAGCGTAAATTAATCCTTGGAGCAGCCGAAGATGTTAACATAAACAAAGTATACTATAGAAAGCTAAAACAAGGCTTTGATGTTGTTAATGAAGATGGAGAACTTATAAAAAACGAACAAGTAACTAAACGAGGCGAAATGCCTAAAAGCTATGCATTTTGTAGTGATACAGCATATAATGAATCTATTGTTCCAGTAATTAAAGATGTAGACGTACTATATCACGAATCTACTTTTTTGGAAAAACTTTCGCATTTAGGAGACAAAACAAAGCATTCAACAGCAAAACAAGCAGCAACCATAGCTAAAAAAGCTAATGCAAAAAAATTAATTTTGGGACATTTTTCAACCAGATACGATGACCTCTCTGAGTTTGTTGAAGAAGCTTCAGAGGTTTTTGAGAATGTAGATATTGCAGAAGCAGGAAAAACGTTTGAGCTTTAAGAGTTTTTATTAAACTTTTTGGCATTTATTATCATAATAATTATACCAAGTATTACAATAGAACAATTAATTAAAAGACTATAAGACTCTTTAATTTCAAGAAAATATAGGATAAGACCAGAAAAAACAATTAACACTCCCATGATTATAAATGTTGTTTTCATCATCTTAGACAAATTTTCTATATCAATTCTTTTCTTATTCTTCTTATTTAATGTGTTATAGCCAGCAATAAGGTTAGGATTTTCTTTCACAAGAAATCCACAAGCAATAAGAATAACACTAATTAATATAGATGAAAATAACATAATTTTAGTTTGCTTCTTCTTGAATTTTAAATTCTCTTAAATTCTCAATCCAAAATAAAGCTTCATCTAAATTATTACATCTCTTAATACTATTTTTAGATAGCCTTTTTTCTATTGAAGCGTTTATATAACTTATTCCATTATAAAAAATAATAGCACTAGCTATAATAAAATTATAATCATTGTTAAAATTAATCCACTGCCTTGAATCTATAGAGTAAGAATTTATGTTATTAAAAATATATCCAATTTTTAAGTTTTCTCCATAATGATCTACTAATAATATAATAAGATCTTCAATTTTAGATTTATCAATATGTACACCCTCAGCTATTTCGGCTATAACATAATTCTCATGCAAATAGAAGTCTCCAAATTTGAGTGATAATATCTTGTAATTTGAATTAAAATATTTTGAATTTTTAAATTGCATAATATTTGGTAGTGTTAAAGCTAAAGTTAAAAATATTTTTTAATATTGAATAAATTACTTTTAATAATGAGTGAAGCAGATTTAAGCAATTATAGAAAATCTTATGAAAAAGGAGAATTGCTAAAAAGTAATGTTCCTGAAAACCCAATAGAATTATTTCAAAAATGGTTTTATGAAGTTGATAATAATGATTCTATTGATGAAGCAAATGCTATGACCGTCTCTACAATAGGTTTGGATGGATACCCAAAGAGTAGAGTAGTGCTCTTAAAAAAATATACTTACGAAGGTTTTATTTTTTATACCAATTACAATAGCGAAAAAGGCAATGCGATTAAAGCAAACCCTAATGTGTGCTTATCTTTTTTTTGGCATGCAGCCGAAAGACAAATAATTATTAAAGGCAAAGCAGAACAGATTGTAGAAAATTTAAGTGATGGTTATTTTGAATCTCGTCCAAGAGGAAGTCAATTAGGAGCAGTGGTATCTAATCAAAGTGATGTTGTTAAAAATAGAGAAGAACTAGAACAAAAACTTCAAGATTTAGAAAAGGTTTATGAAGGGAAAGAAATACCAAGACCTAAATATTGGGGTGGGTTTATTGTAAAACCTGTTGAGATGGAATTTTGGCAAGGAAGAGCTAATAGATTACACGATAGAATTCGTTACAAGCTCCTGGAGGATTATAATTGGAAAATTGATAGATTAGCACCATAAAAAAAGAACCGTTATATAGCGGTTCTTTTTTTATGTTTGTACTTATGAGTTATTCTTAGCCTATTTTTTAATAAATATATTGGTAAAATACCATTTTCCGTCTGGATCTTTTTCTGCTGAAATATCAAAGTTAGTAAAATCACCTTCAATAATTTTTTTGTGACCTTCACTATTTAACCATGCATTAACTACAGATTGTGCTGAGCTATAACCATAGGCTACATTTTCTCCTACTTTACTTGCTCCAGGATTATTTTTTAAACTACTACTACGTTGGTAGAAATTATCATGAGACACTTCTTGTCTATCTCTCATATAGTCTGTGTGACTATAAGCTGTAGCTTTTATTTTGCTCATGTCGTTTAGAGCATTTAAACCAATTGTAATTCTATGATCGTTTATTAATTCTAGAATTTCAATTTCAATGGCTTTTGTTTGTGGAACATAATCTGCCGAAAGTGCATCAATTTTATCTTCTTCAATGGAATCTGTCGAGCAAGAAAACGACATTAAAGTTAACAGTGCCAAAGCTGGCAAAAACTTTGATAGTTTCATAAGTAGGTTATTAAGATTTGGGACTGTAAAATTAGCAGCCTTCTTAAAAAACACTGTTAAAGAAATGTTAAAATCGATTAAAAACACGTATTTCATCGAAATTACACTACAGATTATCGATGAAATACACTTTAATGGATGATTTTTTACTCTTTATCGAGATATATTAAGTTGTTGTTTGAAATTAGAGATATAAAAAGGAGAATTTATTGGTTTATTAATCTTGAAAAATGAAGAATATTTAAGGCCAATTTCATACTATAAACACTCTCGAGTTAATCCAATAAAAAAACCGCTCTAAAAGAGCGGTTTTTAATGTAATAAGTTATTATTAGAATTTACAACCAACCAATAGGTAAATACTATTCTTCTAACATAGAGTAGGGAAGATTATAACATTATTACTTTATAATTAGTTTTCACATTTTCCTTGTACAATAAGGAATTTAGATCTTCTATTTTTTTGATGTTTTTCTTTCGAGCATTTTACATCATTACTACACTCGTTTAGCAATTGAGTTTCTCCGTAACCAATGGCACTTTCAATACGCTCAGGTGCAATGTTTCTTGATAAAAGATAATCTCTTGTAGATTTTGCTCTTCTATCAGATAGTTTGATGTTGTAAGCATCTCTACCACGACTATCTGTATGAGATTCAATTTTAATTACCATTTCAGGATGGTCTCTCATAACACTAACAATGTTTTCAAGTTCATATTGAGCATCAGTTCTAATATTCCATTTATCAAAATCAAAGAATATAGGATTGATAACAATTTCAGAATCAAAACATAGTGGTATTAAATTAAGATCCACTTTATTTTCAAAGTTGTTTTCACTACCTGCTACAAAATGTTGTACATCATCTTTGTAGTTTGGTTTAGAGCCTCTAATACTATACTTTTGGTTACAATCAACCTCGTAAGTATAAGCGCCATCAGCAGCAGTTGTTACTGTTTGAATAATCACGCCTGCATCATTAATAATTTCTATTGATACTGCACTTAAAGGTTCTTGTGTTTTAGAATCACGAGCAATGCCAGTTACTGTTTGTTTACATTCGTAAGCTGCAAAACTGTATATGTCATCACTTCCTTTTCCACCTTCACGGTTAGAAGAGAAGTACCCAGTTTCGTTTTCAGTAATATAGAAAGCAAAATCATCGGCACCGCTATTGTATGGAGCTCCTAAATTTTTTGGCTTATTATTTCCTCCGTTTAAGACATCAGATTTGTAAATATCTAATAAACCTAGGTTTATATATCCATCAGAAGAAAAGTATAACGTATTATCTTTTGCTACAAAAGGAAACATTTCACGACCTTCGGTGTTAACGTTAGCTCCTAAATTTTCTGGATCTCCATAAGTACCATCTTCGTTAATGGAAACTTTAAAAATATCAGTTTGTCCAAAGCTGTCTTCAGTTTTTCTATCAGATACAAAATATAATGTTTTGTTATCAGGACTTAAAGCTGGGTGACCTGTTGAGAATACATCATCGTTAAATGGTAATTCTTCAATGTCAGACCAATTTCCATTATCTAAAGATGCTTTGTAAATCTTTAAATGTGTTGTTCCTTTTTTATCGTAGTCTAAACGATTGCGCTTATTGACGTTATCACGAGTAAAATAAATAGTTTTTCCGTCATTAGTAATAGCTACAGAAGCTTCATGATAATCTGTATTTACATTTTCAGCCATAATAAACCCAGGCTTCCCAAGTGTTTTTACACCATTATTATCTTTAACATCTACTTGATAGATATCTAAAAACGGTTCTTCATTCCAATCGTACAATTTATTACTTGTATTTCTACTAGAAGCAAAATATAAGTTGCCATTGTATTCAAAACTTCCAAAATCAGAATACTCTGTATTTATATCTAAGTTAGTTACTTCGATATATACTTTTTCCATTGATGATAGTTCATCATATATTTTTATGTCTCCTAAAATAAATTTAGTACGACTATCTTCATTTTGCCTGTCTTTGAAAGTTTTTAACCAATTTTCGGCTTCTTGATAGTTTCCTAAACTACGTTGCACTTGACTATACTTATAGATATACTCTGGATGAATATTTGAGTACTTATCTAAAGCTCTTTTGTACCAAGTTGCTGCTTTTGCTGCATTAGAGTTATTGTAATAACAATCACCCAAGCGTGTAAGTACGTGTTCGCTATCATCGCCATTAGCTACAGCTTCTTCATACAGTTCGCTAGCTCTAACGTAAGCAAAATTTTCAAAGAATTTATCAGCAAGCTTGCTTTGAGCATAGGTCAAAGAGCCACTTATTAACAATATTATGAGTAATACTTTTGTTTTCATAGTAGTATATTTTAGAAGTATCTTGGGGATTTAACACGTTTACTTTTAAACACTTCAAACATTAATAAAATTTCATGTGTTCCACTAGAGTAAGGTCTAATATCTGAAATAGGGTGCTCGTAAGCATATCCTAAACGTAATTGTTTAGACACCTGAAAATCAAATATTCCTCCAAAAGCTCCTGTAGATTCATTAATTCTATATGCAGCGCCTAACCAAACTTTTTCATTAAATAAGAAGTTAGCAGTTAAATCATAAGATAACGGTGAACCATTCGTGGCTTTAACCATAAATGCAGGTTTAAACTTTACTGTTTTGCTCATGTCAAATACATAACCACCAGTTAAGTAATAACTAACACGCTCTAAGGCTTTTACATTATTTTCACCATTTAAATCTGTAGTTAATATTCTAGGAGCAGATAAACCTAAATACCATTTGTTAGTGTGTAAAAACCCACCAATTCCTATATTAGGATTCCATCGATCCTCAATTCCATAAATTGCAGGATCTGTTGGGTATGCACTTCTTAATTCTTGGTCTATGCTATAAGAAGTAAACCCTCCTTTTAAACCAAGTGCTAACTTTGTTTTTTCACTAAGATTAAGCGTATAAGAGAAATCACCATATATATAGGTAAAGTTCTCGAATCCTAATTTATCATTGATAAATGATAATCCTAAACCTACCTTTTCATTTCTCATAGGAGAATGAATAGAAAAGGTTTGAGTGGTTGGTCCTCCATCTATTGCTGTCCATTGACTTCTATGAAGACCAACAAGACTTAGCGTTTCTCTACTTCCTGCATATGCAGGGTTTATTGAGATAGTATTATACATATATTGCGTAAACTGAGGTAATTGCTGGCTTAAAGCTGTATAAGAGCTAAGCAATACAATAGCAATAATGTTAAACTTAATAAACTTTTTCATGATAGGTTAAATTTATTTGGTTCCTACGTAAATTGGACCTGCATATGATGCTATCAATTTACCGTTTTCAATTAATTTTAATATATAGTAATATGTTCCTGTTGGCACTTTTCCAGAACTACCAATAGAGTTGTTATGAGATTCTCCACCCCAATCATTTTGATAGTCATTAGATTCGTATATTAAAGAACCCCAACGGTTAAATATTTGTAACTGCATAGTCACATCAAAACATTCAGAATTTGTATCTAATACTCCAATACTAAATGTATCATTCATATTATCACCATTAGCTGTAACTGCTTTTGGGATATCTCGGTCAGGATCGAATTCATCTAAACATGGTAGCACAATACAAGCATCATTTAAAGTAATAATTACTTCAGTTTCACTTGGACAGTCACTTTCTGTATCAGTATAAGTGAATCGATATTCGCCTAATTCTAATTCAAATGGGTTAAACAGGTTTCCATTTAATGTAGCATTACCTGAAGTCACTTCCCATGTTCCGTTAGTTCCATAATCTCCACTTAGTAAATCAAATAAATTATAGTCAAAATTATCACCAACACATAAATCTGTTGCTCCACCAGTAACACGTCCTTCTATTACCACATTTATAGTTTGAGTATAAATTGCTGTATTATCGCATTCGTCACTTACTGTCCATTCTCTGGTAATTATGTAGTTACTGCCGCTGCCATCATTAGTATCAGTTTCATTAAAAGTAACGTCCATTTGTGATGCACATGCATCTTCAAACTCTAATTCTGGAACTACTGGTATATCACCACAACTTACTGTAATATCAGATTCAAAATCAGTAGTCACAATTGGCGCAGTAGTATCTTGTACAGTAATGACTTGACTATACTCAGCAATATTTCCGCAAAGATCCATAGCTGTCCATGTACGTGTGAGTATATAATCTCCTCCACAAGAACCTTCAGTTCTTAATTCATTGAACTCAACTTTAATAAAGTTGCTGTCACAATTGTCAGTGGCAGTTAATACGGCAGCCGTAGGAATTGTTTCATCACATTCTACAGTTGCATCAGCAGGAAGAGCTTCAACAAACGTAGGAGCAGTTGTATCTTGAACAGTGATTGTTTGCGTATGAACAGTTTCTAGTCCACAAGCATCAGTAGCTGTCCAAGTTCTAACAAGTGTATAGTTAGACTCACAGTCACCATCGTTTCTAGTTTCATTAAATGTTACAGTGGCATCACCACAATTATCAGTTGCAGTTAATGTTTCAGCAGTTGGAACAGCATCACATTCTACAGTTGCATCAGCAGGAAGTGCTTCAACAAAAGTAGGCGCAGTTGTATCTTGAACAGTGATTGTTTGTGTATGAGTTGTTTCTAAACCACAAGCATCAGTAGCAGTCCAAGTTCTTTCTAAAATATAATTAGCATCACAACTACCATTAGTTCTTTGTTCGTCAAAAGTAACTGTAGCATCACCACAGTTATCAGTAGCAGTCAATACTTCTGCTGTTGGTACAGCATCACATTCTACAGTTATATCAGCAGGAAGTGCTTCAACAAAAGTAGGCGCAGTTGTATCTTGAACAGTGATTGTTTGTGTATGAGTTGTTTCTAAACCACAAGCATCAGTAGCCGTCCAAGTTCTAACAAGTGTATAGTTAGACTCACAGTCACCATCATTTCTAGTTTCATTAAATGTTACAGTAGCATCACCACAATTATCAGTTGCAGTTAATGTTTCAGCAGTTGGTACAGCATCACATTCTACAGTTGCATCAGCAGGAAGTGCTTCAACAAACGTAGGAGCAGTTGTATCTTGAACAGTGATTGTTTGCGTATGAACAGTTTCTAGCCCACAAGCATCAGTAGCCGTCCAAGTTCTAACAAGTGTATAGTTAGACTCACAGTCACCATCATTTCTAGTTTCATTAAATGTTACAGTAGCATCACCACAATTATCAGTTGCAGTTAATGTTTCAGCAGTTGGTACAGCATCACATTCTACAGTTGCATCAGCAGGAAGAGCTTCAACAAACGTAGGAGCAGTTGTATCTTGAACAGTGATTGTTTGCGTATGAACAGTTTCTAGTCCACAAGCATCAGTAGCCGTCCAAGTTCTAACAAGTGTATAGTTAGACTCACAGTCACCATCGTTTCTAGTTTCATTAAATGTTACAGTAGCATCACCACAATTATCAGTTGCAGTTAATGTTTCAGCAGTTGGAACAGCATCACATTCTACAGTTGCATCAGCAGGAAGTGCTTCAACAAACGTAGGAGCAGTTGTATCTTCAATAGTAAACGTTGCTGTTGTGCTGGTTGCATTTCCACAACTATCAGTAACGGTAAATATTACAGTTGCTGATCCAGTAGCACCACAGTCATCAGATAAAGCAGTAAAATTATTTGTCCAAGTAATAGAAGAACAGTCATCAGAAGCAGTAGCACCACCATTAGCATTTAGCCAATCTTGTAAAGCAGTATCATTTCCTAAGCCATCACATTGTACAGTAAGGTCTTCAGATTCAACATCAATTATTGGAGCAACAGTATCTGTAATTGTATAAGTAGCTGACGTAGTCGTTGAGTTACCACATTCATCAGTTGCAGTAAATATAACTTCTATTGGATTAGCACAATCTGAAGCTGTACCATTATAATTATTTGACCAAGTTATAGCACCACAATTATCAGTAGCAGAAGCACCACCATTAGAATCTAACCAAGCTTGTATAGCCCCACTATTACCAGAACCATCACATTCTACTATTATATCATCAGCTTCAACATCTATAGTTGGAGCAGTTGTGTCTTGTACAGTTATAGTTTGAGTATGAGTTGTTGTATTTCCAGCACAATCAGATACTATCCAAGTTCTAACTAATATATAATTAGAAGGACATGAACCGTCTGTAGTTTGCTCATTAAAAGATACTGTTACGTTAGTATCACAATTATCAGTAGCAGTTAATGTAGCTGCAGCAGGAACATTATCACATTCTACAGTTGTATCAGCAGGAAGTGCTTCCACAAACGTAGGCGCAGTATTATCCTCTACAGTTATAGTTTGCGTATGAGATGTTGTATTACCAGCACAATCACTAACAGACCATACACGAGTAATCGTGTATTCAGAAGGACATGCATCGGCATCACCATCTAAAGTTTCAGCGAAAGATACAGTTACGTTAGCATCACAATTATCAGTAGCAGTTAAAGTAACAGCAGTAGGAACGTTATCGCATTCTACAGTTGTATCAGCAGGAAGTGCTTCCACAAACGTAGGCGCAGTATTATCCTCTACAGTTATAGTTTGCGTATGAGATGTTGTATTACCAGCACAATCACTAACAGACCATACACGAGTAATCGTGTATTCAGAAGGACATGCATCGGCATCACCATCTAAAGTTTCAGCGAAAGATACAGTTACGTTAGCATCACAATTATCAGTAGCAGTTAAAGTAACAGCAGTAGGAACGTTATCGCATTCTACAGTTGTATCAGCAGGAAGTGCTTCCACAAACGTAGGCGCAGTATTATCCTCTACAGTTATAGTTTGCGTATGAGATGTTGTATTACCAGCACAATCACTAACAGACCATACACGAGTAATCGTGTATTCAGAAGGACATGCATCGGCATCACCATCTAAAGTTTCAGTGAAAGATACAGTTACGTTAGCATCACAATTATCAGTAGCAGTTAAAGTAACAGCAGTAGGAACGTTATCGCATTCTACAGTTACATCAGCAGGAAGTGCTTCAACAAACGTAGGCGCAGTTGTATCTTGAACAGTGATTGTTTGTGTATGAGTTGTTTCTAAACCACAAGCATCAGTAGCAGTCCAAGTTCTTTCTAAAGTATAATTAGCATCACAACTACCATTAGTTCTTTGTTCGTCAAAAGTAACTGTAGCATCACCACAGTTATCAGTAGCAGTCAATACTTCTGCTGTTGGTACAGCATCACATTCTACAGTTACATCAGCAGGAAGTGCTTCAACAAACGTAGGCGCAGTTGTATCTTGAACAGTGATTGTTTGCGTATGAACAGTTTCTAGCCCACAAGCATCAGTAGCCGTCCAAGTTCTAACAAGTGTATAGTTAGACTCACAGTGACCATCATTTCTAGTTTCATTAAATGTTACAGTAGCATCACCACAGTTATCAGTAGCAGTCAATACTTCTGCTGTTGGTACAGCATCACATTCTACAGTTATATCAGCAGGAAGAGCTTCAACAAACGTAGGCGCAGTAGTATCTTGAACAGTGATAGTTTGTATATGAGTTGTTTCTAAACCACATTCATCAGTAGCAGTCCAAGTTCTTTCTAAAGTATAATTAGCATCACAACTACCATTAGTTCTTTGTTCGTCAAAAGTAACAGTAGCGTCACCACAGTTATCAGTAGCAGTTAATACTTCTGCTGTTGGTACAGCATCACACTCTACAGTTATATCAGCAGGAAGTACTTCAACAAACGTAGGCGCAGTAGTATCTTGAACAGTGATTGTTTGTGTATGAGTTGTTTCTAAACCACATTCGTCAGTAGCCGTCCAAGTTCTTTCTAAAGTATAATTAGCATCACAACTACCATTAGTTCTTTGTTCGTCAAAAGTAACAGTAGCGTCACCACAGTTATCAGTAGCAGTTAATACTTCCGCTGTTGGTACAGCATCGCACTCTACAGTTATATCAGCAGGAAGTGCTTCAACAAACGTAGGCGCAGTAGTATCTTGAACAGTGATTGTTTGTGTATGAGTTGTTTCTAAACCACATTCATCAGTAGCCGTCCAAGTTCTTTCTAAAGTATAATTAGCATCACAACTACCATTAGTTCTTTGTTCGTCAAAAGTAACAGTAGCATCACCACAGTTATCAGTAGCAGTTAATACTTCCGCTGTTGGTACAGCATCGCACTCTACAGTTATATCAGCAGGAAGTGCTTCAACAAACGTAGGCGCAGTAGTATCTTGAACAGTGATTGTTTGTGTATGAGTTGTTTCTAAACCACATTCATCAGTAGCCGTCCAAGTTCTTTCTAAAGTATAATTAGCATCACAACTACCATTAGTTCTTTGTTCGTCAAAAGTAACAGTAGCATCACCACAGTTATCAGTAGCAGTTAATACTTCCGCTGTTGGTACAGCATCGCACTCTACAGTTATATCAGCAGGAAGAGCTTCAACAAACGTAGGCGCAGTAGTATCTTGAACAGTGATTGTTTGTGTATGAGTTGTTTCTAAACCACATTCATCAGTAGCCGTCCAAGTTCTTTCTAAAGTATAATTAGCATCACAACTACCATTAGTTCTTTGTTCGTCAAAAGTAACAGTAGCGTCACCACAGTTATCAGTAGCAGTTAATACTTCCGCTGTTGGTACAGCATCGCACTCTACAGTTATATCAGCAGGAAGTGCTTCAACAAACGTAGGCGCAGTAGTATCTTGTACAGTGATAGTTTGCTTGTGAACTATTGAGTTGCCACATTCATCTATTGCAGTCCAAGTTCTTTCTAAAGTATAATTAGCATCACAACTACCATTCGTTCTATCTTCTTTAAAAATAACACTAGCATTTGAGCAATTATCTGTAGCAGTTAAAGTCTCTGCAGTAGGAACAGCATCACATTCTACTGTAACGTCGCTAGGTAAAGCTTCATTAAAAGTAGGTGCAGTCGTATCTTCAATAATTATTGTTTGTACATCAGACGCAGTTTTTCCACATGTATCTGTGACTGTAAATGTTCTTTTTACTTCTGTTGAACAAGTATCACTAGAGATAATTTCGTCAATATAAGTAATAATATCAATTGCAATATCATCAGAAGCATTTCCTCCACCATCTAGAGCAGATTGTAGTTCACTTAAAGTAATTTCTTTTAGTGTTGCACTATAAGCTAAATCACTAATATCATTTTGATTACAACCTTCTTTAGTATAATCTTCAGGTGCTGTAATTATTGGATTTTCTTTATCTTGAATGTTTATAGTTGTACTAACCTCAGCTGTACAATTATTGGCATCCTTAATTGTAATAGTGTAATTTCCATCACCTAATCCAGTAAAAGTATCGCTATTTTGGTAGTTTAAGCCACCGTCTTTCGAATACATATATGGAGGTGTTCCATTTACACCAGAAGCTACAATTTCACCAGTTGTATCTCCAGCACAAAGCACATTTTCTTTAGATACTATTTCAGCACCTAAATCACATGTAAGTAAATTTAATTGAGCTACAGGAGATGCACAAACATCAGCACTATTATAATAAAATGCATAAAAAGTTCCTGGAGCAGTAACATTTGTGTTTAATAAATGATCTGTTAGTACTAAAGGATCAGGGTTAGTACTCCATACTAAAACAGAACCAGGAGGATTTGTTGAAGCAGCAGAAATATAATCGTTTAAATTAACTGTTTGAGATCCAGGTATTGTTACAGTTTTATTACTAGTAACAGTAGATACAAAAGTAGGAGGCGTAGCATATCCTTCTAAGCTTAATCTTAAACCATCAACTAATACTACCGATTTACCAGGGTCTTTTGTTTTATAAAATATAGTTACTTGGCCACTATTTGTTGTTTTAAAAGTAATACAAACTGTTTCCCAAAATGGGTCAATTTCTGTCCAACCACCTGGATTTTGAAATGGTCCAGTTGTAGCTGTCGATAATTGTGTTGGAAAATCTGAATTTGGATGTATATTTAAATCGTCATCACTGTACTGTAATTTATCCGAAATTACTGAGCCACCAGATTGTATACCAAATTCTAAATTTGGTATAAATTCTACAAAGCTTCCATCATTATTACTATAACGAGGTATCACAGCAATTTCAAAACAAACTGTATAGTTTGTGTTTGGTAATACATTTAGTGTTTGTCTAATATTCTCATTTTTATATGAAAAAATAGCAAAGCCTCCACCATCTGGGGATTGCTTTATAATTGCAGGTGTATCTTGATTAGCATTAGAATTAGAATAAGATATATATTGTCCTTCGGAATAATCTACCGTAGTCTTGTCGTCTTCCCAACATGAATAATTAAAATTTGCTGCATATGTACTACCATCTACTGCCGTTTTAAAACCACCCCAACTTGGGTCTGGAGAACCATCGCTTCCATTAAAAGATCCACAAGTAATAATATTACATGTTCCAACTAAGCTCGTAGAGCTAGCACTTGATCTAAGGTTCATTGCTTTTTGAGCATTATATTTTAAGGCTCTTTTCTTTAATAAGGTTTCAAATGCAGCCTGTTCTTTTACCGACTCGGTTCTTTTTGGCCAATCGGCAGATTCGCCACCTGTTTGCTGACCAAACATGGTTAACACATTGAAACAAATTAAAATTACTAATGTAGCAGTTGTTTTCATATCTAATAATGATTAACTAAAACTTTTCGCTAAGCGATTAAACTTTTATTGTTTGTTGATTAAAACCCAAATATTCATATACGATGTTACACGTAATGAACTAATTCGATTGTAATATGAGGGAAGTGCACTATAAAGCGCGAATGGATTAAAAATTTGAATTAGATTTGGGATCATTGTTCATTAATTTATACAACAAAAAAAATCATATACTGTATCGTTAACAAATATTAGTGCCATATAGCCCAAAAATTCGTTAAAAAGATACAGGTATACTACTTAGCGGTAAATATGGTATTTAGTCGATTGTACATTATTTATTAATTTTATAGAGCGAAAGTAATCGTTATAACCGAAGAAAACAACATTTTATCGATAAAAATTGCATTTAAACGATAATTATGAAAGAAATTATTTTTATTCGACATGCGAAATCATCATGGAATTATGATGTTAGTGATAGAGAAAGACCATTAAAAAAACGTGGAATCAATGACTCTCACTTAGTTTCTAACTCTTTTAAACAGTATGGTTTTATTCCTGATGCCATTTTTACTAGTCCAGCTAGGCGTGCAAGAAAAACCTGCAAAATATTTACAGAAAATTTGAATATTTCTGTTGATGACATAAAAGTTCAAGAAGATATTTATGATTTTGGAGGAAATATGCTAATTAGCTTTATAAAATCTTTAGATAAAGAATTAAATAGGGTTATGATTTTTGGACATAATCACGCTTTTACTTCAGTTGTTAATGTTTATGGTTCTAAGTATATTGATAACGTTCCAACGTCTGGGTTGGTTAAAATAGTATTTGATATTGATGATTGGAATGCAATTAAAAAAGGAGTTACAACGCTAACTATTTTCCCTAGAGATTTGAAGTAATGTTTGAGGTTGATTAAAACTTATTTTCGCAATCACATTTTGATCTTGGATAATCAAAGGAGTATATAATAAATATTTCATGGGAGCCAGAAGTGTAAGGGTTTATTGCATTGGTGATGAATTCATATGCATAGCCAAACTTAATGTTTTTATTTGCTTCTAGAGTTGCTAAACCACCTAAAGCATCTCCAACTCTATAGGCTAGCCCTAGCCATAACTTATCATTAATTAAAAAATTACCTGTTAAATCTACCGATACTGGTGCACCATTGGTGAATTTTAATAAAAAAGTGGGTTTAAATTTTAAATGAGGATTAAACTCTAGCATATATCCACCATTAAAATAGTAACTCACCCTTTCAATTGCAGCATACTCTATTTCTGTTCTATTATTATAACTCAAAATTCTAGGTGACGAAAAGGACATGAACCAATCATCGGAGCGATAATAAACACCTGCTCCAAAGTTAGGTTTCCATTTATTAAAAATTCTATCTAAATATTGATCGCCAAAAGAGTCAGGATCCATCAACAAATCTGGATCTAAGCCATATTTGCTAAATCCAGCTTTAAAACCAAAAGATAATCTATAATCTTTATTCATGTATACTGTATATGAAAGATCTGAATAGATATAAGTAGTACTTTCGTAACCTAGTTTATCATGTATAATTGATAAGCCAACACCTAAATTTGCTTCAGGAATAATCATATCTGCTGTCAAGGTTTGTGTTACAGGAGCTCCATCAATACCTACCCATTGATTTCTATTTAAAAATGCAACATTTAGTCTTTCTCTTGTACCTGCGTAAGCTGGATTAATAGAGATTGTATTATACATATATTGAGTAAATTGTGGCAACTGTTGCGCTTTACCTGTAAAGGGTAGTAGCAAAAAGATGAGTAATATGTAACTATTTTTTATATAATTCATTTTACTGTTCGGTTCCTAAAAGGATATATCCTTGTATTGGTTTTAAGCCGCTATTTTCAAGTGTTACTACATAGTAATAAGTGCCATTAGGTAAGATATCTGCTCCACCAACACCTCCAGCTGTGCCTGTCCATCTATTATTATAATTAACAGATTCAAATACTTTTGTTCCCCAGCGATTAAACACTTTTACTTTAACAATAATATCGCAATCGTTACTGCTAATTTTATTTGGATTTAAAACATAAGCAACATCGAATGTTTGATTCTTTAAATCACCATTTGGTGTTACCAGTTTAGAAATATCTACATCAAAAGTAGATCTAATACACTTATCGGTTTCTTCACAATCTCCACCAATGTTTGCTATAATTTCTATTACTTCTACACATTGATTGCTAGTTGATACATAAGTAAATGTATAAGTGCCTTCAGTTAAAATAGATGGGTCTAATACCATATTGTTTAACAAATTCACATTTGTATTTTCCCAATATCCATTACTTCCAGTAGGAACATAGTTGTTTAAATCTACTAGAGTATCGTTTGCACATAAGTTAAGTTGGGTCGAAGTAGTCGATTTTATGGTTTCCATGTGAATAACTTGCGTATATGTATTCATATTTGCACAATCATCATAGACTTCCCAAGTTCTAATAATATCAAAATTGGTAAAATCAATTGACACAATATCTTCATAAAAAATAACTTCCAAATCGCTAGAACAATTGTCTGTGAACTCTAAGTTTGGAGGTTCTGGAGGTAATTCGCATGTAATAGATAATTCAGTATTATAAGTCCCAATTAATGTTGGAGCTGTTGTATCTTCAACAGTTATTGTTTGACTTGCGTTAGATGTATTTCCACATTCATCAACAGCTGTCCATGTTCGAGTTATTGTGTAATCGCCATCACAAGCTCCAGGGGTAGTTGTATCAACAAAAGTTAGATTAATAGAGTTGTTGCAGCTATTAGAAAAAGTAGGTTGAACAAAGTTTGGAGTATCGGTACACTCTATAGTAATATCATTTGGAAATACGTCAAAAACTGGACCTGAATTACTCACTACAGAAATCACTTGCACATAATCTGCAATAGTTCTACCACAAGCATCAGTAAAGGTCCATGTATTAGTATATGTGCCTGGGTCTCCACAACCATTACCAGGGACGAATGGACCACTTGTTTTTATCAAGTTAAAATCACATTTATCTGTCGTTGGAAATAAATTTTGTGCAGCCGATAGTTCATTAATGTTTTCACAATCTACAAGTCTGTCAAGATCTCCAGGAGGATTTGCCCAAATAGCAGCATCTGGTTGTATAATAGTTATTGGTAAAACATTTCCTAAATGACAAACATCTAGATCGCTTGAGCTTAAAGTTGTATGTGGTGTAGGATTATTTATACCATTGTAAGTTGCTGTTATTTGTAATTCAAAATTTAAATCACAACTCTGTTCAAGAAAGTAGCATTCATCTTTTATTTGAACTTCAAATTGTATTGCTATTTCTGGATCTCCAATATCTACTAATCCATCTTCTACAAAAAATTGTAAAATTCGGGTGTTATTATCGTAAGTATATGTAACGCCATTAGGTAGGTTGTTTGCAGAGATGAATTCAAGATTGTTAGGCAGAGTAGTATTAAGCACAACATTTATTGCATCATCATTGCCAGTGTTTGAAAAATTAAAATCTAAGATTACATTTTGATCTGCATTTACTAAGTTGTTTTGAGCATCGCTAGAAAGTCGAATAGGATATAAACTTGGAGCCCAAACATCCACAGATAATCCAAGAAGGTAAAAACCATATGTTTCTTGATCTGAGGTTAGTCTTATTGTGGCTGATGATTGATTGTTTCCAATAATTGTGTTATTGGTATTGTCTAGATTAAATACCGCAGCATCAAATCCAAGAGTATTAGTACTAGCTGGGATTCTATCTAAAAAGTCAGTATTATCAATGGTGATTCTACTATTAAAAAAATTATCTGAATTTCTTAAAGGTGTATTTAAATCAATAAAATTATTTGAAGTGTCCAAAATTTGTAATTTATCTCCATCTAAATCTCTATCACCTTCTAGTGAACCAATAGCAATTCTTGTATTTACAGGGCCTGTTGGTGTAGTTTGAAAACCATTAAAATTTACATCAAAATTATTGTCGTTACTAGTAACATGTGCATAACCATCAAAAATACTGATGTTCTTCATGTTTAAATCTGGACTACTGTAAACATAAATTATTTGCCATCCTCCAGAAGTTCCAGCATTTCCTCCTGGTAGATGCTCCATTAAATCATTTATGCTTCCTTCAACATTTGCAACTTGATATGTACCATATTGTGATGCTAAATTTAGAACCTCAGTAGTTATATCTTTTACACATATATATGGATCGTTGCTAAAATGATTATCACGGCCTCTATAGATAACATCGTCTGCTGTATAGGTAGTATATGTGTTTTCTCCCGGAAGCATTAATTTAACATCATTATAATTCCAATTAGGTTCATTATCATTACCATTAGTCTCTTTGTCGGCAGCAGCCCAATATAAATATGCTTTTCTAATTGTTAAGCAGTTTAATAATGGGTTAGGGTTATTGAAATTTGCGCTACTTGAGTTAAAAGTTGTAATATCATTATCAATGTCAACATACACATTGTCTGTAAAGTCATGATTGCCATCAATACCATTATAGTCATTTATTGAATGCCTAGACATCATATTATTACCAATAATAGTGATGTCTCCTCGTATTGATTCAGTATATCTTGAAGTAAAAGGATCTAGTACTTGCGCATTAATATCTATACTTTGAATTAAAATAAAACCCAATATGATAATAATAATGTGACTCGATTTAGTACTTCTTTTCATAATAAGCTATTAAGCTGCCTTTTTCTATTTATCGCTATTGGGTAGTATTAACCATGTATTTCTAAATTATATGTATAGGTTTTTGCTATATATAAAATAGATAGTAGTAGGTTTTACTTTTTATAGAGATAAAAAATAGATTTGGTTCAATTTTTTTATCGATGACAATATATGTATAATTCTATAAAATGAATAAATTATCCGATAAAATGTAATTAATAGTAGGAAAAAGACTATATAATATAATTATTTTGAATTAGATGCAGTGATATGTGTTATAATACTTAGTTGAATATTAATTTTTTGAAGTAATAAGAATGCTTATTTTTGAAAATCGTTAAATGATTCCTCGATATTATTAAAAAAGATTTTATGCTATCAATTAAAAAGTATGGTGCTATAGATATTGGTTCAAATGCTGTTAGGCTATTAATTGCTATAATAATTGAGGAAGAAGGGAAACCAACTCGCTTTAAAAAGAGTTCTCTAGTTAGAGTTCCAATTAGATTAGGAGCCGAAGTTTTTTTAAAAAATACTATTTCTAATGAAAACAAAAGGCGCTTAAAAGATACAATGATGGCATTTAAGCTGCTTATGAAATCTCATAAAGTAGAACGTTATAAAGCATGTGCGACATCTGCAATGCGTGAGGCTACAAATGGCGTTGAAATAGCACAAGAAATATTTGAACATTCTAAAATTCAAATTGATATAATAGATGGAGAAGAGGAAGCTGCTATAATAGCGGAAACTGATTTACATGAGTATATAGATAACGATAGAAATTATGTCTATGTTGATGTTGGAGGTGGAAGTACTGAATTTTCTATTATTCATAATGGTGAAAAAGTAACCTCAAAATCTTTTAAAATTGGAACTGTAAGGCTTTTAAATGATATTGTAAAACGAGAAACTTGGCTGGAATTAGAATCATGGATTAAATTAAATACCGAAAAGTACGATAAAGTAGATGTGATTGGATCTGGAGGAAATATTAACAAAATATTTAAAATCTCAGGTAAAGCTATTGGTAAACCACTTACATATTTTTATTTAAGTACTTATTACCATACTCTAAAATCTTATTCTTATGAAGAACGTATTACAGAATTAGATTTAAACCAAGATAGGGCAGATGTTATAATTCCAGCTATGCAAATATATTTATCGGCAATGAAATGGAGTAGAGCAAAACACATTTATGTGCCAAAAATTGGATTGTCTGATGGTATAATAAAGAGTTTGTACTATGAAACAATACCTAGCAAAACTATTTAACCATGAACAGTTTCTTTATTTCCTAAGTTTTTCATGATTTGGGCTTCATATTCCAATAAATCTTGCCATTTTTTATCTACTTCTTTTCTATCTCCATATTGTCGCGCATAACCTAAAAACATTGTATAATGGTTGGCTTCACTAATCATGAGTTTTTTATAAAAACCTGCTAATTTTTTATCTTCCAGTTCTTCTGATAATAATCTAAAACGCTCGCAGCTTCTAGCTTCAATTAAAGCAGCATATAATAAGCGATGTACCAATTGTGTTGTTCTACTACCTCCTTTGGGAAAGAATTTCAGTAATTGTAATACGTAATCATCTTTTCTATCTCTACCCAAGTTGTAACCACGTTCTAGAATAATATCATGGACCATTTTAAAATGACTCATCTCTTCTTTAACAAGTTCAATCATTTCTTGAACTAAATCGGTATACTCAGGAAAACTAACAATTAGCGAAATGGCTGTACTCGTTGCTTTTTGCTCACAAAAGGCATGGTCTGTTAGTATTTCTTCTATATTTTTTTCAACGATGTTTACCCAACGAGGATCAGTGGGTAGTTTGAGTCCTAACATAATTAGTGTACTTCTTCAGTTTTTAATTCAATAATTTCCATGTCACCATTGTTAGCTATAACTAAGCGAAAATCTTTGCAAATTTCCGATTCAGGTATGCAAAAAGAAGCTACAGTAAATAACTTATCATTATCGGTCAACTCTTTATCAATAAAGAGTCCTAGCATAATAGATTGCTCCCAAAAATGAGCATCATCTTTGTTTTCAAAAAGAGATTTGTCAATAGTTTTACTAAATATTTTCTTTTCTTGAAATTCTACAGTGAGCTCAGTTATAAATTCTCTATAATAATGTTTATAATGAATTGTATCTATTTCAAATTCATTTAGAACATTGTTATTCATATCAGAAAAATACTTGGTACTTATTTTAAAACCATTACTAAAGGTGGTATCAACAATTTCTTCGGAATATTGCTCAGGAATGTAACTTACCTGCTCAAAAAAAGAAGGTGACAAATTACTATCCTCTAATATTTCTTTACTGGTTTTTTTTGCCCTGTCTTTTCCATCACAACTTGTAAAGAACACAAATGATACCATAAAAAGAGCTAAAATGTATTTCATTATATATCTAAGTCAAAAGTTTTACGTAATAAGTCAATATTTGGATTTTTCTCTTTTAGTTTCTCATATTTTTCAATAGGAGTATAGGCATACTTTTTTTCTAATTCTTCATTTACAGTAATATCCAGTGTTATTGAAAAATTATTAAGTTTTTTTCTTAAATAGGCAAGTAAATCATACTGTTGCCTTTCAACTTCTACTTTATTAGTAGAATTCGGAAACACCATATTAATGACAGTCTCAGAGGATAGTTTTGGTGTATCAATTCGCAAAATTGATGCTAAATTATATTTTCCTTTCTTTTCTAAATTAACAACAAACTCTTCCCATGCTATTTGCATGTTGCTTTCAGAAAAAGAATCTGTTGGAAGGTTTTCTTCATCAATAACAACTTCCATCTGCCGAATAAGATGTTCTTTTTTCTTTTTTATACTACTAAGCGATAAACCAGAGGTAGTTTTTGTTTGCTTGTTTAAAATTATTTTCGGTCTCTTTATTGCTAGTTTTTGAGCAACTTCATTTTCAACCGACGCTGCTTTTATAGGTTCAGGTTGTGGTTCGTTTACAACCGATTGCTCTATAGATTGAGTAGATATCGTTATACTGGCTTCTGCTTCTGTATTGACTGGCCTTTTAATAGGAATTGGAGTAATACCTTTACTTTTAAAGTAGGATGCTGGAATTATAAAGTGGCTACTGCTATTTTTTTTTTCTCCATCATAAGTGATAGAGGCAAGTTGCATAAGGCATAATTCCACCAGCAAACGTTGATTTCTACTGGTTTTATATTTAAGATCACAATCGTTAGCTAGCTCTATTCCTTTTAGTAAGAAACTTTGAGATGTTTTTTTAGATTGCTTTAAGTATTTTTCTTTTGTTTGGTCACCAACTTCAAGTAAATCTATAGTTTCAGGTGTTTTACAAACTAAAAGATCTCTAAAGTGTGAAGCTAAACCTGCAATAAAATGATGCCCATCAAAACCTTTAGATATAGTATTATTGAATTGTAATAGTAATTCAGGAATATTATTCTCTAAAATTAAATCGGTGCTTTTAAAATAGGTTTCGTAATCTAATACATTTAAGTTTTCGGTTACAGCCTGCCTTGTTAAATGCTTGCCTGAGAAACTAACAACACGATCAAAAATTGAAAGCGCATCTCGCATAGCTCCATCGGCTTTTTGAGCAATAATGTGCAAAGCATCATCCTCAGCATCGATTTCTTGTTGCTCTGCAATGTACTTCAAGTAGTTTTTTGCATCTTTAACTGTAATCCGTTTAAAATCAAATATTTGACAACGCGATAATATAGTTGGAATAATCTTATGTTTTTCTGTAGTTGCTAGAATAAAAATACAATGCTTTGGTGGTTCTTCTAGCGTTTTTAAAAAGGCATTAAATGCCGATTGCGACAGCATATGCACTTCATCTATAATATACACTTTGTATTTACCAACTTGTGGTGGAATACGAACTTGATCGGTTAAATTTCTAATATCATCTACCGAGTTATTAGAAGCTGCGTCAAGTTCAAAAATGTTAAATGCAAAATCTTCATCCTCTTTTTCTTCACCTTCACTATTAATCATTTTAGCAAGAATACGTGCACATGTCGTTTTACCAACACCACGAGGACCTGTAAATAATAAAGCTTGTGCTAAATGGTTGTTTTCAATAGCATTTAATAACGTATTTGTAATAGCTTGCTGTCCAACAACATCTTTAAATGTTTGTGGTCTGTATTTACGTGCAGATACTACAAAGTGTTCCATTGAAAAAACTTAGAATAGCAAAGTTAAAAATTCAGTTTAAAATTAAGAATTAGTAAGCACTATTTTAAGTTGAGTTATTAACAATTTATGTACTTTTGTGGTAAGTAGATCGCCTTATCGCTCAAGGTTTATACTTTGGGAGGAAAGTCCGAACACCATAGTGCAGCATAGTGGCTAACAGCCACCAGTCGTGAGGCTAGGAAAAGTGCAACAGAAAGAATGTACAGGTAATGCTGTAGTGAAATCAGGTAAACTCTATGTGGTGCAATGTCATGTAAACCAATGTTTGAGCGCTGCACGCGTGATGTTGGAGGGTAGACAGCTAAAGTTTACTGGTAACAGTAAATGTAGATAAATGATAAGGACTCTTTAGAGTACAGAATTCGGCTTATAGATTTGCTTAATTAAACAATCCCATATAGTAATATATACTCTATTTGGGATTTGTTTTTTATAGTATTTTTTTAATCCGCCTTAGGCAGTTCAAAAAAACTAAACCTATTGCCTCCATAGTTTTTGGAATAGGAATAACTTGCTAAACTTGACAGATTGGTATGTTTAGAATGCTCAATTATTAAGATACCATCATCTACTAATAATTGATTTTGAAAAACAAGTTCTGGAATTTTTGAAAAAGCATCTATGCTAAAATCGTAAGGAGGATCAGCAAAAATAACAGTATGCTTTTGCTTGGTTGTTTCTAAGAATTTAAAAACATCAGCTTTTATTACTCGAATATCGAAATCGAATTCATCAGATGTATGAGCAATGAATTTTGTGCAACCAAAATCTTTGTCTACACTTGTTATATCTTCAGTACCACGAGATGCAAATTCATAACTTATATTACCAGTACCAGCAAAAAGATCTAATACAGAGATGTCATCAAAATAAAAACGATTGTTTAAAATATTAAATAAGGCTTCTTTTGCCATATCTGTAGTTGGTCTTACAGGTAGTTTTTTTGGAGCAGTAATGCGCCGTCCTTTATATAATCCAGATATTATACGCATTTAAAAACTATTTGTGATTACAAAATTTGATAAATAGGCTTTACTAATACCTTCTGCTGGTGTAATTGTTGTCTTAGGCTCTATAATTGACACATTTCGAACATATGTATAGGCTATTTTATATAGTTCATTCTCTTTAGTAACATTGCCTAATAGAATAAGAGGAGTTTTCTCAGGATTTAGTTCTAATTGCTCTGCTGTAAATAAGATGTAATAAATAAAATCTTCTTTAGTGGAATAATCAAAAGTATTATATAATTGCAGTTGACCTTTTTTAATAACAATAATTTCAAAATGAGTATCCGCTATGTGAATATACATTTTAGTAGTTTGAGCATTTTTTTCAAGATTTAAAAGAGTTTCTAAAACAATTGTAGAAAAGTGCTTGAATTCAAACTCACCAAAGGAATCATATATATAATTGTTAATGTTTACATAGGGAACATATACGTTAACACTATCATTTGTAGATATTTCATCATAAGTTATAAAATCTGAACGTAGAATTTTAGAGTTGAACTTTAAATAGTCAGCTAAATGTTCTTCATTAAATAATGATTTTGGTACTAATGCCGATAATTCGTTTTCATGAATAACTGTAACAGATTTAAATGATTCTTTTAAACTATCTTCAGTATTAAATTGGTGAGTTAATTTATCAAGAACATCACTTGGATTGAGTTTCTTATCAAATAAGATTTTCTTATAAAAAACAACTGATTGTGTGCTTAAATTCAAGACACAAAAAGAAAGTCCACTCAAGCTAACTTGAATGGACAATGCATTATTTTGTAATATGTCTATTTTACTGTTCGTTTGAAAAGTTTTTAGGCCAGTTTCCTGTTGTATTAACTTCCTCCATTGATCCTACTTTAATTGCATCACCATTTACACCATCAACCGAAATTACTTGATTTTCTTTTGCAATTAAGTTTTTATCCTGATCGAATAATATTATAGATTTCATTGCTTTTGCTTCAAAAACAGGAATTTTCATACCGTTTTGCTCTAGAAAACCAGCTTTTAACTCAAACTTAGCTCCAGGCTCAGCAGAAGGAATATTCATCATCGTTTTATATCTTGGATCTGCACCAAATAAAGAGTCTTTTACAGATACATAACCCAAAGTATCAACAATAACAATATCTTTATAGGTGTCAACTTGAAAACGTCTAGTTTGCTCTTCATCTATAACAGAAGAGTCACGACGCTGTGTAATGGTAAACTGAGCAGTATCAATAAACTTAATTAAATTATCAAAATCACCTTCAAATTTCCCAGTAACAGTTCTATGTGCTAATTCAGCATCTCTAATATCAATTAAGCTCTCAATAACTTGAGCGTAACGCTTATCTTTTAGCTTGTTAAATTTAATTTCACCATAAACAGACATAAAAGTAGAATACCCTAAATACCCAATGAGTACCCAAAGTACAATCATTATAAAAGGCTTAGCTTTTTTTGGAACATATTTGTCAATTACCCAAACGATTCCAATTGTGAGAGCGATTACAACAACTGCTGCTATAATAATATTTAACATAGTGATTTTATTAAAAAATTAATTAATGGACTAACGCAAATCTACAATTTTTTTTTATTCACGAAAGTTATTGTTAGTAAAAATCATTTATATCTTTGATAAATTCAAAAATTGTATTAAAACTTAATGAATTCCTCAGAATTTTATAAACTTATAAAAAACGATTTTCCGTTTGATCCAACAATAAAGCAAAATATTGTTTTACAGCAACTTGCGGACTATGTTTTTGATACATCTCCAAATTCATTATATGTTTTAAAGGGTTTTGCTGGTACTGGTAAAACAACAATTATTGGAACTATTGTAACAAACTTGTGGAAGGCAAAAAAAAGTGCAGTTTTAATGGCGCCAACTGGTAGAGCGGCTAAAGTGATTTCTAATTACTCAGGAAAAGAAGCTTTTACCATCCATAAGAAAATATATACTGCGAGATATTCAAACAGCGGAAAAGTATCGTTTGTATTGGCACCCAATAAGCATAAAAAAACCATTTTTATTGTTGATGAAGCATCAATGATATCTGATATTCCGGGGCAAAGCAATTTGTTTGGAAGTGGATCTTTATTAGACGATTTGATGCAATATGTTTATTCTGGACACCAATGTAAGCTATTGTTAATTGGAGACACAGCGCAATTACCACCAGTAAAACTCGATTTAAGTCCTGCGTTAAACGAAAACGCTTTAAGCCTAAGTTACAATAAAGAAGTAACTAGGATGGAATTAGACGAAGTTGTGAGACAAGAGCAAGATTCTGGTATTCTATTTAATGCAACTTTATTGAGAGAATCTATCGCTGGTTCTTATTTTGACTCTTTTCAGTTTAATCTAAAAGGCTTTAAGGATATTGTTCGTCTTGTTGATGGTTATGATATTATGGACGCTATAAATGACGCTTATAGTAGTTTAGGAAATGAAGAAACGGCAATCATTGTTAGATCAAACAAACGAGCTAATTTATATAATCAGCAAATCCGTTCTCGTATTTTGTTTAATGAACATGAATTAACTGCTGGAGATTATTTAATGATTGTTAAGAATAATTATTTCTGGCTAAAGCCAACAAGTGAAGCTGGGTTTATTGCTAATGGTGATATTATTGAAGTATTAGAAGTTTTTAGTATTAAAGAATTATACAATTTTCGTTTTGCTGAAGTAAAAGTAAGAATGGTAGATTATCCAAAAATGCGGCCATTCGAAACAGTTTTAATGTTAAATACCATTAATTTAGAGACCCCATCACTGCCTTATGATGAAGCGAATAATTTGTATCAAGAAGTTTTGAAAGATTATGAAGATGAAACCACTTCTTATAAAAAATTCTTAAAAGTGAAGAACAACAAGTATTTAAACGCTTTACAAGTAAAGTTTTCTTATGCTATTACGTGTCATAAATCTCAAGGAGGACAATGGAATACGGTTTTTGTAGAGCAACCATATTTACCAGAAGGGATTAATAGAGATTATCTAAGATGGTTATATACAGCTATAACTAGAGCAAAAGAAAAATTATACCTTATTGGTTTTAAAGATGACTTTTTTGAAGCATAACTATTTTTTAGTCTTTAAAAAGTTAACCATACTTGTGTGTGAAATCTCTTAGAAAAACTGTATTTTTGAAATTAGAGAAAGCCTTATTAGATGAAAATAATTTCGATGATTCCAGCACGTTATAGTGCATCTCGATTTCCTGGAAAATTAATGCAAGACCTAGAGGGTAAAACAGTGATACTTCGTACTTACGAGGCAACTGTAGCTACAAAACTATTTGCAGAGGTATATGTAGTGACAGACAGCGATATTATTTTCAATGAAATTACGTCTCATGGAGGAAAAGCTATTATGAGCAAGAAAGAACACGAATCTGGAAGTGATCGTATTGCTGAAGCTGTTCAAAATGTAGATTGCGATATCGTTGTGAACGTCCAAGGAGATGAACCGTTTACCGAAAGGTCTAGTTTAGAAAAAGTCCTTAATGTATTTCATGATGACCCAAATAAAGAAATAGATTTGGCGTCTTTGATGGTAGAAATAAAAGATTGGGACGAAATTTCAAACCCAAATACTGTAAAGGTGATTGTAGATCAACGAGATTTTGCATTGTATTTTTCAAGAAGCCCAATCCCTTATCCTAGAGATAAAAATGTAGGCGCTAAATATTTTAAACATAAAGGTATTTATGCATTTAGAAAACAGGCTCTGATAGATTTTAGTAATTTACCAATGCAATTTATTGAAGCTTCAGAGAAAATAGAATGTATTAGATATTTGGAGTATGGAAAAAAGATAAAAATGGTAGAAACCAATGTTGAGGGTGTAGAAATTGATACTCCAGAAGATTTATTAAGAGCAAAAAAACTGTGGAAGTAGATTACAAGAACATAAGAGTAATTGGCTTTGATGCCGATGACACCCTTTGGGTAAACGAAACTTTTTTTAGAGAAGCAGAGTTAGAATTTGCACGTTTGCTGAGTCCTTACGAAACAGCAAATAAGATAGATCAAGAGCTCTTTAAAAAAGAAATGGATAATTTAGGGTTGTATGGTTATGGAGTAAAAGCATTTGTGCTATCTATGGTTGAGTCTGCTATCGAAATTTCTAACGGATCTGTGTCAAATAAAACTTTGAATAATATTTTAAATATTGGTAAATCTATGCTTAATCAACCAGTCGAATTGTTAGATGGTGTTGAGGATGTTTTAAAAGCATTATCAAAAAAGTATCGATTAATTTTGGCTACTAAAGGTGATTTATTAGATCAAGAACGAAAATTAGAAAAATCTGGGTTGACCGATTATTTTCATCATATTGAAGTATTAAGTGATAAAAAAGAAGAAAACTATTCTAAACTATTAAATCATTTAGATATAAAACCTTCTGAATTTTTAATGATTGGAAATTCATTAAAGTCTGATATTTTGCCATTAATAAACATCAAAGCACATGCTATTCATGTACCATTTCATACTACTTGGGCACATGAACAAGTTGGTGAGGAAGAAACAAATGGTAAAAATTATAAAACGGTTAGTAGTTTGCGTGGGGTATTAAATTTTTTGAATTAGGTAAAAAAAATTAGATGAGTTATAAAAATTTCCCAATGGTGCCAAGAGTTGTTTTTGGACGTGGTAGTTTTAATCAATTAAACGAGATTATCGCCCCAAAGCGTTTAAGTAGTCATGCTCCTTTTATTTTTTTGGTAGACGATGTATTTAAAGGTAATATATGGTTAACCACAAGAATTCCGTTGTCATATCAAGATAAAATATTATATATTTCTGCTAATGAAGAACCTAAAACATCTCAAGTTGACGAATTAGTTGAACAGTTAATTGTAACTAACAAAGAATTACCTTCTGGAATAATTGGCATTGGAGGAGGCACTATTCTCGATTTAGCAAAAGCAGTTTCTATAATGTTGACAAACAAGGGAAGCGCGAGCGATTATCAAGGTTGGGATTTAGTAAAAAACCAAGCTATTTACCATGTTGGTATTCCAACAATTTCTGGAACTGGTGCAGAGGTATCACGTACTACTGTTTTAACTGGCCCCGAAAGAAAATTAGGTATTAATAGCGACTATACACCTTTTGACCAAGTAATTCTAGACCCTGAGTTAACAAAAGATGTCCCTAAAGACCAATGGTTCTATACTGGAATGGATTGCTATATACACTGTATAGAATCACTTAACGGTACCTACTTAAATGCCTTTAGCCAAAGCTATGGAGAAAAAGCTTATGAACTTTGCTTAGAAGTATTTGTAAAAGATGAATTATCTACAGAAGCATCTCAAGATAAATTAATGATGGCTTCATGGCATGGAGGTATGAGTATTGCATATTCACAAGTTGGTGTTGCTCATGCGATGAGTTATGGGCTGTCTTATTTATTAGGAACAAAACATGGTGTGGGAAACTGCATTGTGTTTAACCATTTAGCAGAATTTTATCCAGAGGGTGTGACATTATTTAAAGAAATGATGAAAGCACATAATATTAAACTTCCACAAGGAATTTGCGCACATTTAGAAGACCACCATTTTGATACTATGATAGATGTAGCACTTAGTTTAGAGCCACTTTGGGAAAATGCATTAGGTAAAGACTGGAAAAAAACTATTACAAGAGATATGCTAAAAAGCTTGTACGAAAAAATGTAATATGCGTTGGTTAGCAAAAATCATTTATTATAAAATTCTAGGTTGGAAAGTAACAGGATTTAGTGATTTTGAAAGCGTAAAAAAGGCTGTAATTATAGCTGTACCACATACAAGTTGGCATGATTTCTATATTGGTATTTTATTGCGTTCGGTTATTGGAGTTGAAACGAATTACGTTGGTAAAAAAGGATTGTTCAAATTTCCATTTGGTTGGTTTTTTAGATGGTTAGGAGGCGCTCCGGTTGAGCGAAAAAATAACGAAAACCAAGTAGAGGCAATTGCTAGATTGTTTGAAGAAAAAGAGGTTTTTAGAATGACCATGGCACCAGAAGGCACACGAAAAAAGGTAACCGAATGGCGAACTGGCTTTTACTATATAGCAAAAGCTGCCAAAGTCCCAATAGTGATGTTTACCCTAGATTTTGAAAACAAAGAAAATAAATTCTCAGAGCCTTTTTATCCTACAGATGATAAAGAAGCCGACTTTAAGTTTATGCATAAATTTTATGAAGGCGTTAAAGGCAAAGTTCCTGAATATTCATAGTTATTGATGACCCCAAGCACTTTCATCATCTTTATTACTAGGCGATAAGCCCAATACTTCGTTATCAGTATTCACACCTAAACCCATAACTGTTCGGTTAGCATAATTAAAATAAGCTACTACTTGGTTGACTTCCAATATCTCACCATCATTATAGCCTAAGCTTTTTAAATAACTAATGGTTGCTTTAGAAAGCGTATCTGCTTCAAGAGTTAATTTATGTGCATAATCAATTAGTGCAAATTCCTTTTTTGTTAAATATTCGACAAGAGTTTTATGTTCTATATGGTGCCTTAATTCATCAGCTTTAGTGTCGTTATTTAAAAAACGCTTCATACCAGCAAAATGATGTTCGTAGCAATAGTCACACTTATTAATATAACTAGTATAAGTACCCAAAAGTTCTAGCATCCAGTTTGCAAACGTGTTATTACTATGGTGTAAGATGTTTTTGTACAAACTCATGTGCCCAACCAGTGTATGAGGTCGTAAACTATGAATGCTTAGCACATTATCTATTTGGTTATTTGGACCTTTTATTTTTTTGTAAATCTGTTTTAATTTCCCTGTGGCTTCTTCAAACGGAATAACGTGTATCCAACTCATAATTTTTATTTTTTTAGCGAATAATGTTGTAGAATATGTTTATGACTTTATGACTTTTCGATGAATAACATTTATTTACCTATTAACCGATTGGAAAAATAAAGTATTGGTACGAGATTTGCAATAGTAAAATTGGTTTGTACTTTTTTTAGAATGAAACATAAATTAAATACGTGAAATTCGTATCTCTAAAAAGAAACATTTGCTATTAATTAAGAAAAACCATCTTAAAAGCTGCTTCATAAATTAGATGCAGCTTTTTTATTTTATACTTATAACTCCATTTCTATATAACTCTAAAGCAATTTCTAGAAGTGATTCAATAGTTTTGACTGGAATATCCTCATCAGGATTTATTTGTAATATTTTCATTCTATTACGATTTCCAGTTTCCAGTTTTGGATGGTTAATATGTTGTCCTTCAACAAAAAGAATATAAGGTTCTTTAGTTTTTTTATCTGTCCATAAATAACAAAACATTTTTTTCTTATAACAAAAACAAGGCATGCCATATTTGGTAGTTTCTGTCACGTTTTCATCTTGATTTAATATAATGTCACGTAGTGCTAACAAACAACTTTTATTAGGTTCTTCTTTGTTTAAATAGAAACTTTCGTTTTTATCCATATTGCTAATTTGCTAAAGCTATTTTTAAACCTTCAATGAGTTGGTCTATTTCTTTAGGGCTTGTATAATGCAAGAATGAAATTCTAATAACTCCAGATTGTGTTGGAATGCTCATATTCATCAAAGGTCTCACTGCATAAAAATGTCCTATTCCTAGCATTAATTTATGTTTTGTTAAGTCAGCATACACTTTTTTAATGTTTTTATTAGTTGGAATAATAGAGATAATAGGAGCTCTATCTTTAGTGGTTTCTGGACCAATAATTCTTATGTCATCACGAGACCTTAAAAAGGTAAGTAATGGTTCCATTAAAAGTGTTTCATGATTATGGAATAATGTGTTTAGGGCTTTATTCTTTTCAGATGGGTTTATTTCAGCATCAAAATGATGATTGTAAACTGTATCAAAATAGTCTAAAATCCCATTGGCAGCAGCTATTTGGGCGTGGTCAGGACCAGCAGGTGTCAACATGCTTCTAGTTATGCCTTCTTTAAAAAAGTGAGATTGGTTTTTCATCTTAACAATCAAATTTTTATTAACATACATTAACCCTAAATGAGGCCCAAATGTTTTGTACAATGAAAACAAATAAATATCTGCACCTAAATCCTTTAAATCTGGAAAACCATGAGGTGCATAACCAACGCCATCTACTACTGAGAGAGCTCCATATGCATGAACCATAGCACTAATTTGCTTCGCAGGATTTATATGTCCAATTACATTAGAACAATGAGGATAAGCAACCATTTTTGTTTTATTAGTAAGTAAACGCTCCAAGTCGCCCAACTCTAATAAACCAGTTTTTGGGTTTATATGCCATTCGACAATATTAATACCTTGTTTAACTAATCGTCTCCATGCTCCAGAATTAGCTTCATGGTCTTGACAGGAAACAATTATCTCATCACCATCATTCCACATTGGTCGCATAGCGTTTGCCAATACATAAATATTTTGTGTTGTTGAAGGCCCAAAATGGATTTCGGTTTCATTAACATTTAAGTAATCAGCCATTCGTTTATAGGAGGCATCCATCAATTTACCAGCAAGTGTAGAAGCAGGGTAAGGATAATATACCTGAACTTTATTTTTCATGTAAAAATCAGTTAGCCTATTAATTACTTGTTTACAAGGGTAGGATCCACCAGCGTTTTCAAAAAATGCCCAACCATCTAGTGTTGATTCAGTAAATGCTGGAAATTGAGAGCGTATAAAGTTTAAATCAAGGGTCATGAAAGCTGTAAAATTATTTGGATTTATACACTTCTAATTCAATTTCTATCATAAATTCTGGAATTGCTAATTCTTTTATACCTATCCAAGAACCTGTTGGAAATTGTTTAGTATAAATTTCATTTCGATACGCTGCATTTTCAAGAAACAAAGGCATATTAGTTGTAAAAATATTTTCGACAATAACATCATCAAATGTACAGCCGTAATGTTTTAGAATTTTTTCTAAATCAGCATAACAGTTTTTCATTTGCTGTTCTAAATTGCCAATTGCAGTTGGGTTACCTTCATTATCCATACTTACTGCTCCGGAAATTTTAATATCATTTCCTATTTTCACAGCGTGTGAATATCCGAAAGCTTTTTCCACTTCAGGACGAAGCAAAAAGTACTCAGGTTTTTCAGATTCAACGATTATTTCTTTTTCGACTTGGTTTGTTTCTTCTTTTTGTAATTGATCACAACTCTGTATAACAAAAGCCAATGTTATAAAAATCGTAATTAGAATTAGTTGATTGGTTTGTTTCTTCATAATATTTACTTTAGTATCTATTTTGGTGAGTTTTTGAGTTTTCTTAGGTACAGTAATAGCTATACATAGTTTTGTGAAGTGAAAATAGTGAAACTATTTCATGTAATAAAATGATATATAATTGGCTGTTCTGAATCATCTACGTTGAACATTCCAATATACACAAGCAGCTATATCTACAATTGGAAATTTACTGAACTCTTTAGATATAATTTAATAAATACTTAACTAAGATTCTGTGTCTTCCTCCATTGTATGATACACGTTTTGTACATCATCATCTTCTTCTAGTTTTTCAAGCAATTTCTCAACATCTGCAGCGGCTTCAGCACTTAATGATTTAGTGACTTGTGGAATACGCTCAAATCCAGATGATAGTATTTCTATTTTACGTTCTTCTAAAGCAGCTTGTATGGCTCCAAAACTTTCAAATGGAGCATAGATTAAAATGCCATCGTCGTCTATAAATACTTCTTCGGCGCCATAATCAATAAATTCCAATTCAATTTCTTCAGGGTCTAAGCCTTCGCTTGGAATTCTAAAATTACAGGTATGATCAAACATAAACACCACAGAACCAGAAGTTCCTAAACTACCATCACATTTATTAAAATAACTTCGAACATTAGCAACTGTTCGTGTGTTGTTGTCTGTAGCAGTTTCAACTAATACCGCAATACCGTGAGGCGCATAGCCTTCAAAAACAACTTCCTTATAATCGCCTTGACTTTTATCGCTTGCACGTTTTATGGCACGCTCAACATTGTCTTTAGGCATATTCACTGACTTTGCATTTTGAATTACTGCACGCAATCGAGAATTACTATCAGGATCTGGCCCACCTTCTTTAACGGCCATCACGATGTCTTTACCAATACGAGTAAAGGCTTTACTCATTGCAGACCATCGTTTCATTTTACGTGCTTTACGAAATTCAAAAGCTCTTCCCATAATATTTTTTGAAGTTTAATTTGTGAACACAAAAATAATAATGCTTGTTACAAAAACAAACTATTCTTCTGGCTCTACAATAGATTCTATAGCTTCTGCTAATTCAAAATCTATTTTAGTAAGGCCATTAGCACTGTGTGTAAATAAAGAAATGGTAAGCACATTATAAACATTACTCCAATTTGGATGATGATTTAAGGCTTCACACTCAAATGCAATCCTACTCATGGCACTAAAACAATCTTTAAAGTTTTCGAATTCAAATTCAGCATGAATAGCATTATCATAATATTCCCAATCTGGAAAGCGTAGCATGTATTGTTCTATTTGGTCTGGAGTTAATTTTGACATAACTTATTTTTAATGTTTAAAGTAATAAAATAATTGAAGATAATCACTTAAACTTTTAATTCTTCTAAAATCTCATGACTTTTAATTCGTAAATGCTTTGGGAGCTTATTCTCTTTAGAAAGTACTGCTAAATAACGTTCGTCATTTGTAGTGTAAACGTGCTTGTAAGTGGGCTTGTAATCTCCCAGAGTGTTTACAATGTCGCTTATAAAGTCATCATGATGTACTAAGTCACTACTTCCTAAATGAAATATACCATACTTGCTACGATTGATGATGTAATGAATTTGTTGTGTTAATTTATTGTCAGATGTGACATTCATCACCAAATTTGGAAAAACCTCGATAGGCATTTTTTCTTTTAATGATTGTTTAATTTCGTCAATTCTAGGTGAAAACGCTCCAAACACCATTGGTAATCTTAAAATTGCTACTTTCATTTTTGGAAGCCTAAGCAGCATATTCTCTATCTTTATCTTAAAGTGTCCGTATACACTATGACTAAGTGTTTTATCATTTTCGTAACTAGGATATTTACTGTAAGCATCAAAGACATTGGCAGATGATAAAAAGATAAGCCTACATTTATTTGTAATTATGTATTCTGAAATATGTTGATGCGCAATAACTTGAGCAAAAAAATCGCCACGTAAAGCAGATATAATCACAGTGGGTTTAACGGCATTTAGAATGTCAAAAACATCATCTTCTTCAACATTATATTGAAAAAAATGTTGGTTATTTTCAAAAGATTTGTTGTTCGTGTTATAAGTACCAAAGGTTCTAAAATAGCCACAAAGCTCTTTGTAAACTGAGTTTCCAATGAAACCGCTAGCTCCTAAAATTAGAATGGTAGCTTTTTGTGTATGATGAGGCATAGCAACTAAAAGATAGACAATTTAGTTTTAGTAGTAAAAAGTTCTAAAGCTTTCATGCCCAAGAGTGAGTTTCCTTTTTCGTTTAAACCTGGTGACCATGTTGTAATGGTGAAGTGATTAGGTAATAAGGCAATAATCCCACCACCTACACCACTTTTACCAGGTAAGCCTACTTCAAAAGCGAATTCACCAGCTTCATCGTAAAAACCACAAGTAAGCATAATTGCATTGATGCGTTTTGCTTGACTAGGTGTTAAGCGTTGTTTATTCTGGAGACATTTCCCATTATTTGCCAACATATAAAAAGCATTAGATAGTTGTTCACAAGTCATTTCTATAGAGCATTGATGAAAGTATAGATCTAAAACAACATCAACATCATTTTCAAAATTATTAAATGCTTTTAAAAGGTTAGCTGCAGCAAAATTTCCAAAACCAGTAAGACGTTCTGAATTTGCTACTTCATAATTAAAACTTATTGTTTGATCATTAGTTAAATCGCGAACATAATCTAAAAAAACTTGTTTGGGATTTTCAAATTGCGTTACCAACATATCTGCAATTACAATTGCTCCAGCATTTATAAATGGGTTTCTTGGAATACCAGATTCAAGCTCTAACAACGATAAATGATTGAATGGGTTTCCTGAAGGTTCTACATCTATACGCTCCCAGATAGAATCTTTATAAATGGGTAATGTTAAAGCTAGCGAGAAAGCTTTTGATATACTTTGAATAGAAAAAGGCACATTCCACTCTCCAGCAGCATAAGAATTACCATTAACATGCTTAACAAAAATTCCAAAATTATCAGGATCTATATTTGTTAGTTCGGGAATATATGAAGCCACCAAACCTTTGTTAACTTCGTTTTTTAATTCCTGATGAATATCTTCAATAACATTTTGGAAATCTATCATATCTAGCCTTTATAGAAAGGCAATTTTACAACAGTAGCTGGAACAGCGTTCTTTCTAATTTGGATATTAATTTTGCTACCTACATCAGTAAATACAGAAGGTACATAACCTAATCCAATACCAATTTCTAAACTCGGACTCATAGTTCCTGAGGTAACTTCTCCAATTTTATTACCATTACCATCTACAATATCGTAGCCTTGGCGTGGAATACCGCGTTCATCTAATTGAAAAGCCACTAGTTTTCTTTCTGGTCCTTGACGCTTTTGGTCTTCTAATGCTTTACAATTAGTAAACTCTTTAGTGAATTTTGTAATCCATCCTAAGCCAGCTTCAATAGGGGAGGTGGTATCGTCAATATCGTTACCATATAAACAGTAACCCATTTCAAGTCGTAAAGTATCACGTGCAGCTAATCCAATAGGTTTTATTCCATAATCTGCTCCAGCTTCAAATACCTTATCCCAAATCTGCTTTACTTCACTGTTTTTACAATAAATTTCAAATCCACCACTTCCAGTATATCCAGTTGCAGAAATAATAACATGCTCAATACCTGCAAAATCTCCAACTACAAAATTGTAGAATTTTATATCTGATAAATCATGACTTGTCAAAGACTGCATAGCTTCAACAGCTTTAGGGCCTTGAATAGCTAGTAAAGAATAATCGTCTGAAATATCTTTCATCTCAGCACCAACATCATTTTTAGATTGAATCCAATTCCAATCTTTTTCAATATTACTTGCGTTTACCACAAGTAGATATTGTTCTTCCTTAATCATGTATACAATTAAATCGTCAACAATACCTCCATCATCATTTGGTAAACAGCTATATTGGGCTTTTCCAACTGCCAATTTGCTTGCATCGTTGCTAGTTACTTTTTGAATTAATGCTAAAGCATTTGGGCCATTAATTAAAAATTCTCCCATGTGCGATACATCAAAAACACCAACAGCTTTTCTAACGGTTTCATGTTCTGCGTTTACGCCCTCATATTGCACTGGCATATTGTAGCCAGCAAAAGGCACTATTTTTGCTCCTAAAGCTTCGTGTGTAGATGTTAATGCGGTATTTTTCATGTAATATTTTTATTCGTTAGTAGGACAAAACTAAACAAATTACTTATAAAAAAAATGTTAAAAATTAATTTGTTTTTGATAGAATGTGTAATTTCAAATTCTTAAAAAATATAATAAAATGAAATATTTATCTACATTACTTTTTTCGCTTCTTTTTATTTTAAATGGATTTGCTCAAAAGGACTTACCAACAGACTATTTATCGTCTGAATTTCATAAAGGACGCAGAGATTTATTGCGTAGTAAAATGCCAAAAAACAGCGTGGCAGTATTCTTTGCTAATGCAGTTAGAAATAGAGCTAATGATGTAGATTATATTTATCATCAAGATCCGAATTTTTATTATTTAACAGGCTACAAAGAGCCACATGCAGTATTAGTTATTTTTTCGGATATACAAGATAAAGATGGTAAAAAATTCAACGAACTTGTTTATGTACAGAAAAAAGATGCGCGTAGAGAAATGTGGGATGGAAGACGTTTAGGTGTTGAAGGCACAAAAGATGAGCTAGGATTTGACATGGTGTTTAACGGCAATGAGTTTTTAAATTCTGGAATAGACTTCATGTCTTTTGATAAAGTAATGTTTGACGATTTTAAAGATGATTTTCGTGATAATGAGCGTGATCCAGCAGATTTAGCAAGTTTAGTAGAATCCTTTAAAACCCAGGTTGGTTATTATATTGAAGAAGGTGCGCCTAAAGGAACTGAAGAAATGCGTTTAGAAATGGCTAAAGAAGGTGCTATACAAACCCAAAGAGCAAAAATTGATACTAAAACTCTTAGAACATTAATGGGTAGTATGCGCCAAATAAAAACACCTGAAGAAATGAAATTACTTAAAAAGGCCGTTAGAATTTCTGCTATGGGACAAGTAGAGGTGATGAAAGCGATGAAGCCAAATATGAGTGAAACAGAAATTCAAGGGATTCATGAATACGTTTATAAAAAATATGGTACCGAATATGAAGGCTATCCAAGTATAGTAGGAGCAGGTGAAAATGGTTGTGTGCTGCATTATATAGAAAATAGTAGAACAAAGGTAGAAGGAGACTTAGTTTTAATGGATTTAGGTGCAGAGTACCATGGTTATACAGCTGATGTTACAAGAACCATTCCTGCTAGCGGAAAATTTACTCCTGAACAAAAAGCTATTTACGATATTGTATATGAAGCTCAAAATGCTGGAATTGAGTCAGCAGTTATTGGAAATAATGGTCGTAAAACTTTTGAAGAAGCTATAAAAGTGATTAACGAGGGCTTGTTTAAGCTTGGTATTATTAAATCTATAGATGAAAGGCATATGTATTTACCGCATGGTATTTGTCATCATATTGGTTTAGATGTTCATGATTTAAATGACGGAAGTGATTTTATGCCAAATATGGTTGTTACTATCGAACCAGGAATTTATATTCCAGAAGGAAGCCCTTGTGATGAAAAATGGTGGGGGATTGCTGTACGTATTGAAGACGATATATTAATAACCGAAAAAGGCCCAATAAATTTATCTGGAGAAGCACCTAGAAAATCTAGTGAAATAGAAGCATTAATGAAACAAAAAAGTGCTTTAGATGATTTTGTATTACCAAAGTTGGATTAACCTAGCTGTTAGGTTACACCTATTTTTTTGGGAGTTACGCTTATCGTCCACTGTGTATGGCGTAGTGAGGCGCGCCTCACGGAGAGCCATAATTGCGCCTCATTCGCTATACACGCTGATGTGTGTAGTTTCGTGAGGAGTTCTCGTAGACTCGAATAAATATACAATTAATTTGGCGAGGTGCAATTAACAGTGGACGATGGTATGTAATTAGTAGAAAGGAAGCGTTTGCAAAACGCGATTCTACGTGCCGCAGGCAATTACATACCATCTTTAATGATATAACGTCGTTTCAATGACTTATATCAGTCGATAAGCGAAGGTAGTTTTTTGAAATTTTAAAATCAAGTTAAATACCTAACACTAAGTGATTTGTTTTTAACAGTATTTAATAAGTAAAGTATTTGAGGATGTTTTATTTTAGTAAAAACTGTTTTAAATCTTCATAGGTACTAATCTTAACAGATACTTTTTCTTTACCGATTACACTTTCAATTTGTTTTGGAAGTGCTACAGTTGTTTTAATAACATCTTCAACGACATCTAAAAACTTGGTTGGATGCGCAGTTTCCAAAAAGACACAATGGGCTTTTGGATTACTTTTTAAATAGTTTTTGCATCCTAAGTAGCCAACTGCTCCATGAGGGTCAGCTACATAATTATAGTTGTTATAAATTTCCAACATAGCTAGTTTAGTTTCAGCATCTGTAAAGCTAAAAGAAGAGAGGTTCTCTTGTAGTTTATTGAAATCGTTTTTATAAATTTCTTGAATTCTAATAAAGTTACTCGGATTTCCAACATCCATAGCATTACTTATGGTTTGTATAGATGGTTTTGGATTATAGTTTTTTGTTTTTAAGTATTCAGTAACCACATTATTTTCATTGTTTGAAGCAACAAAATGCTTAATTGGTAAACCTAACTGTTGTGCCATCATTCCTGCACAAATATTTCCAAAATTTCCACTAGGCACAGAAAAAACAATGTCATCATACGTACTTTTAAGTTGTTTGTATGCAAACATAAAATAAAACATTTGTGGTAACCATCTTGCTACATTTATAGAGTTTGCAGATGTCAATTGCATGTTACTTGTTAATGCTTCATCTAAAAATGCTCGTTTCACCATGTCTTGGCAGTCATCAAACACACCATCGACTTCCAAAGCTGTTATATTTTGACCAAGTGTTGTGAGTTGCTTTTCTTGAATATCACTCACTTTTCCACTAGGATATAATATGACAACATTAACACCTTTTACACCTAAAAATCCATTCGCTACAGCACCACCAGTATCACCAGAAGTCGCCACTAAAACGGTAACTTCGTTATTATTGTCTTTGTTAAAATAACCTAAACACCTTGCCATAAAACGAGCCCCAACATCTTTAAAAGCCATAGTTGGGCCATGGAATAATTCCAGCGTAGAAATATTTTCGTTTAATTGAACTACCGGAAAATCGAACGCCAAAGTGTCTTCTACTATTTGTTTTAATACACTTATAGGAATTTCTGGAGAAACGAATTGTTTAATTGCTTCAAACGCTATTTCCGAATTAGAAAGTTGCTCAATATTATCAAAAAAATCTGCTGATAACGGTGTGATTGATTCTGGGAAATACAAGCCTTTGTCTGGAGCTAATCCTTTGATGACTGCCTCTTTAAAAGTTGTATTTGGTGCTTTTCTATTTAGTGAGTAATAGTTCATTATACATTAATAATTTTTATGCCTTCAAGATTAATTTTGGAAACAAATGTATGGTACTCAATATCAGTTTTTGAATATGTGGTTTGCATTGCTTTTTCAACATTGTTAGCAATCTCCTTTCCTTTGCTTAAAGCAAAAACAGAGGGGCCAGAGCCAGAAATTGCGCAACCTAAAGCTCCAGCTTCCATAGCTGCAAATTTTACAGCATCGAAATGAGGTATAAGTTGTTTTCTAAATGGTTCTACAATAATGTCTTGTAAGGATCTTTGAATTAACTTATAATCACTTGTATGTAGTGCATGAATTAAACTTCCAACATTTGCCCATTGTGTTGTCGCATCTCTTAGCGAGACTTGTTTCGGTAGAATTTCACGAGCCTCAGATGTTTTAATCTCTATTTGTGGATGAATTAAAGTGACATACAACTCCGATGGTGTTGGTATTTGCAAAATGTCTAAAGGCAAGATACTTTTTACAAGGGTAAAACCTCCAAAAATAGCTGGTGCTAAATTATCGGCATGTTCACTTTTACTTGCTAAAGCTTCACCTTTCATTGCAAAATAAGTGAGCTGTGTTTTGTTATATGGTTTTCCTAACAATTCGTTTATACCAAAAACACTACCTACAGCACTTGCGGCACTACTACCTATGCCACTTCCTGGTTTAATATGCTTGTATATTTCTATTTCGAATCCACAATCTGGTTTTGCATCCTCATACATTGCTAGCGCTGAAACACCAGCGACATTTTTGTCGGTTTCATAGGGCAAATCATAGCCTTCTATATGCGTGATTTTTATACCCTTTTGTTTCGTTTTTTTAATGACCATTTCATCACCTTTATTATCGAGGCAAAATCCTAAAACATCAAAACCACAAGCAACATTTGCTACAGTTGCTGGGGAAAAAATTCTAATTTCGTTATTCATATTTATTAGCCATAAAGGCAGTCATCTAGTTATTTCCAATTCTAATAATGTCAGCGAATAATCCTGAAGCCGTAACATCTGCTCCAGCTCCTGCGCCTTTTATAATCATTGGTTGCTCAGGATAACGTTCGGTATAAAACATTACAATGTTATCTTTTCCTTCTAGGTTATAAAAAGGGTGACCTTTCGGTATTTCTTTTAACCCAACTTGAGCTTTTCCATCATTGAACTCTGCAACGTATTTTAGTTGAGAATTATTTTCTAGAGCAGATTTATACAAGTTTTGATAATGGGCTTCATCATCAATTAATGTTTTATAAAAATCATCAACCGAGTTTGATGCAATTCCTGATGCAGATAAGAAAGGTTCATTCTTGATGTCTTCTAAGTTCATTTCTGTACCGCTTTCACGTGCTAGAATAAGTATTTTTCTTGCCACATCTACACCACTTAAATCAATACGTGGATCAGGCTCAGTATAACCTTCTTCTTGAGCTAATTTCACAACATCATGAAACTTTTTTGTGTCATCAAAATTATTAAAAACAAAGTTTAAACTGCCAGATAGTACTGCTTGAATTGAATTTATTTTATCACCTGAAGAAATAAGATGGTTAAGTGTGTCAATTATTGGTAATCCAGCACCAACATTTGTTTCGTATAAAAAAGGTGCATTATATTTTCTTGCCAGCTGCTTTAGGTTATTATAATTATTAAAGTCACTAGAACATGCAATTTTATTACATGCTATAACAGCAATACTTTCACTTAAATATTCTGAATATTTGTTTGCGACGTCTTGGTTAGCAGTAATATCTATAAATACACTATTTCTTAAACTAAGAGACTTTACACATTCACAAAACCAAAATAACGAAGCATCTTCTCCTTTTTGTAGTTCTTCTTTCCAATTTGTTAAATCTATACCATCTGAATTAAAGAGCATTTTTCTAGAATTAGAAAGTCCAACAACTCTTAAGTTTAGTTTTAAATGTTCTTTTATATATTTTTTCTGTTGCTTAATTTGTTCTACTAGACGTTCACCGACATTGCCAACACCTGTGATAAACAAATTTAGTTGCTTCGATTTAGTTTCAAAAAAGCGTTCATGTATAGTATTTAGTGCTTTTTTTACATCTTTTTTTGAAATGACCGCAGAAATATTTCTTTCTGAAGCACCTTGTGCAATAGCTCTAATATTCACATTGTTTTTTCCTAAAGCACTAAACATTCGTCCACTAATTCCTTGGTGGTTTTTCATGCTATCTCCAACTACAGCAACAATTGCTAACTCTTTTTCTACAATAATGGGGTCTATTTTATGCAAAGAAATTTCATTCTCAAAAGTTTCATCTATTGCCAATTTAGCTGCATCTGCATCTTTCTCTTGAATACCAATACAAATGGAGTGTTCACTAGAAGCCTGAGTAATTAGAATAACATTAATTTTTTCTTGCGATAATGTTTCAAATAAGCGCTTTGAAAATCCAGGAATACCAACCATTCCGTTACCTTGAAGTGTTAATAAGGCAATATCATTAATGTTGCTTATACCTTTTACTACATTTACGTTTCCATTTGTAGCTCTATTTGAAATGTGAGTGCCTACATCTTCAGGAGCTAAAGTGTTTTTTATAACTATAGAGATTTTTTTATCTAAAACTGGTTGCACAGTTGGAGGATATAAGACTTTAGCTCCAAAATGGGATAACTCTACAGCTTCTTGATACGATATACTACTTATTGGTTTAGCTTGTTTAACTAATTTTGGGTTTGTTGTGTACATACCACTTACATCAGTCCAAATTTGCAATTCAGTAGCATCAACTGCTGCTGCAATTATGGCAGCTGTATAATCTGAACCTCCGCGTCCAAGTGTTGTTATTTCTCCATCTACGGATTTTGAAACAAAACCTGGTAATAAAGTTACGGAGCTTGTGTTTTTCTCAAAAAAACTTACAATATTTCTATTTGTAATGTCAAATTTTACTGAAGCATTAGTATAATTATTATCGGTGATAATTAATTCTTGAGAATTTTTAAGAGTTACATCTATACCGCTTGCTTTCATGGCTTCAGAAATAATATATGAAGACATCTGTTCTCCAAAGCTTAGTAATTTATCGGTTGTTTTTGGAGATAATTCATTAATTAAATAAATACCTTCAAGAAGTTTTTGGAGCGTATCTAATTTATTATTCACTTCCTCTTTTATTTTAGATGTTGATCCTGTTACAATTAATCCATCAATAATATCAAGATGGATTGATTTTACTTGGTTAAAAATTTCTTTATAGGTAATATCTTTTTCAACAGCTTTGTTAGCCGAATTTAATAGTTTGTCGGTAATACCACCAACAGCAGAGACTACTACAGCTATATTATTAGTCTTTTTAGACGAATTTTTAACTATTTCTATTACTTTTTGTATGTTTTTGGCTGAACCTACAGATGTTCCTCCAAATTTTAAAACTTTCATTTTGGGCTTTTTTTATTGAAACATTAATTTTTGTGATAGAAAATCACAGATGTACGGACGGAAAGATATATAATTAGCAACCCCAAAGGGTTGTAATAATTGTAGTAATAGTACCAAAAGAAGGAATGCTTCCAATAGAAGAAATATTGTGTAGCTTAATATTTTGGTCTAAACTGTTCATTTCGCTTATTAATGCTTTTCAAAAGTATTACTTTTGTATTAATAAAAAAATAAATACTAAACTTTTAATGAATTATAAATTGAAGCTATATTTATTTATAATTTCAAGTTATTTTACCCCTTAAGTTACATTATTCTCAATAAAAGAAATTTTAGTGCATGAAAATATTTGCTAAAGAACAGATTTACCAAGGAGATATACTTACAACGCAACGTCAAAATATTTCACCAACAGATTTAATGGAGCGTGCAGGCATGCAAATATTTAATTGGCTACATATAAGAATGCAAGGTGCTCAAGTACCAATTCATGTGTTTTGTGGTATTGGAAATAATGGAGGTGATGGTTTAGTAATTGCAAGACACCTTGTTACGCATGGTTATAATGTATTTACTTATGTGGTTAATTGTAGTGATAAACGTTCTAAGGATTTTTTAAAAAATTATGATAGAATAAAAAACGTTACTAAAGATTGGCCGACATTATTAAGTTGTAAAGAAGAGTTTCCTGAAATTCACCAAGACGATATTATTGTAGACGCTGTTTTTGGCATTGGATTAAATAGACCAATTGATGATTGGGTGAAAGCACTATTTCAGCACTTTAGTAAATCAAGAGCTTATACTTTATCAGTCGACATGCCTTCAGGCTTATATGCCGATAAAGTACCTGAAGATCAAAATGGAGTTGTTTGGGCTAACCATACACTAAGTTTTGCCTCCCCAAAGTTAGTATTCTTTTTACCAGATACGGCAAGGTATACTCAGCAATGGGAAGTTATTGATATTGGTTTAGACAAGGAATTTTTAATGACTACTGAAACAGAAGCTGAACTTATTGGTAAATACGAAGTGTTACCATTATATAGACCTCGTGAAAAGTTTGCTCATAAAGGAACTTATGGTCATAGTTTAATTATTGGAGGAAGTTATGGTAAAATAGGCTCAGTTACATTGGCAAGTCGCGCTGCTTTAGTCTCAGGAGCAGGATTAGTGACAAGTTATATTCCGAAGTGTGGTTATACTATACTACAAACAGCATTACCAGAAGCAATGGTTATTACAGATGAAGATGAGCATGTAGTTTCTAAAATTAATTTAGATATTGAACCTACTGTTATAGGAATTGGAATTGGATTAGGTACAGATAAAAAAACAATTAATGCTTTTGAAGCATTTTTAAAACTAAATAAACACCCTCTGGTTATTGATGCAGATGGGCTAAACATATTATCTTCAAAGAAAGCATTATTGAAATTAATACCAGAAAATTCGGTATTAACACCACACCCTAAAGAATTAGAGCGCCTCATTGGAAGTTGGAAAGACGATTTTGATAAACTTAAAAAAGCCAAATCTTTTGTAAAAAAACACAAAACGATTTTAGTTATTAAAGGTGCAAATACAATTGTAGTTTTTCAAGACAAGCTATATATTAATACCACAGGAAACCCTGGATTAGCAACAGCAGGGAGTGGAGATGTACTCACAGGAATAATCACCGGATTAATATCTCAGGGTTATGATGCTGTAGCGGCAGCTATTTTTGGAGTTTACCTTCATGGTCGTTCTGCAGATATAGCTTTAGAGGATTTTGGTTATCAAAGCTTAATAGCGAGCCATATTATTGATTACTTAGGAGAAGCTTATATTGATTTGTTTAAAAAGCCAGAGCAACCACCACAAGAAAAACAAGAAGATAAAGATAAAAAGGGCACAGATGAAGAAATGTATATTTAGATTAGAGCTAAATATTTTTAATTCATAATATGAGCTGTATTTATTTGGATATATTTTTATGAATGCTGAATTTTGGAATTGAATAAAAAAATATGAGCAACATACATTATATTACTCGCGATATATTAGACTTGAATATTATTAATGATATTCTAACTCAAGAGAAAAAACTAGAACTATCTAAGGAAGCTATAGATAGTATTATAAAATGCAGAACCTATTTAGATAATAAAATGGCATCCCACAAAGAGCCTATTTATGGAATTAATACAGGATTTGGTTCGCTTTATAATGTTAAGATAAGTAATAAGAACTTAACAAAACTTCAAGAAAACTTAATGAAGTCGCATGCATGCGGTACAGGAGATGAAGTTCCTCGAGAAGTAGTAAAGCTTATGCTGTTACTTAAAATTCAATCTTTAAGTTACGGACATAGTGGAAGCCAATTAGAAACTGTTAATCGTTTAGTTGATTTCTATAATAATGATATTCTTCCAGTAGTTTATACACAAGGCTCTTTAGGAGCTTCTGGCGATTTGGCTCCTTTGGCACATTTATCACTTCCTTTAATAGGTAATGGAGAAGTATGGTATAAAGGAGAAGTTAAAAAGGCTAGTGAAATAAATGCAAAATATAATTGGAAGCCTATAGAACTTAAATCTAAAGAAGGACTAGCGCTACTAAATGGGACTCAATTTATGAGTGCTTATGGAGTCTACTTATTATTAAAGTCTTATAAACTTTCGTATTTAGCCGATTTAATAGGAGCGTTATCTATTGATGCTTATGATGGTAGAATAGAACCTTTTAATGAACTGGTACATTTAGTACGACCTCATAATGGGCAATTAAAAACTGCTGAAAGAATTCGCGAGTTTTTGCAAGACAGCGAATTAATAGCTCAAAAAAAGAAACATGTACAGGATCCATATTCTTTTAGATGTATTCCTCAAGTACATGGAGCAACTAAAGATGCATTAGAGTTTGTGAAGAAAACATTTGTTACCGAAATTAATTCAGTTACTGATAATCCTAATATATTTATAGGTGAAGATAAAATTATTTCAGGAGGTAATTTTCATGGTCAACCATTAGCCTTGGCTTTAGACTATTTAAAGATTGCTATGGCAGAAATTGGAAACATTTCAGAGAGAAGAACATTTCAGTTAGTTTCTGGCAATAGAGGCTTACCACCATTTTTAGTGGATAATCCTGGATTAAATTCTGGTTTTATGATTCCACAATATACTGCGGCAAGTATTGTTAGTGCCAATAAGCAATTAGCTACGCCTGCAAGTGTAGATTCGATTGTTTCGTCTAACGGACAAGAAGATCATGTAAGTATGGGAGCTAATGCTGCCACACAAGCTTTTCAATTAGTAAATAATGTAGAACGTGTTTTGGCAATTGAACTGTTAAATGCTTCCCAAGCCTTATATTTTAGAAAACCATTAAAGACATCATCTTTTCTTGAAACGTTCTTAACTACTTATAGAAAAGCTGTTTCTTTTGTAAATGAAGATAGGTTTTTGCATCACGATATTGTAGCCTCAATTTCCTTCATAAGTACCATATCTATTGATAATGAGGAGCTTTTGAATTAAAACTAGACCTTATTTTTCGTTTAAATACCTAAATATTAGTTGAACTCATTTGGAATAACGTAGAAGATGCTCTAATTTTGAATTATATAAGTATCTCGTATATTTATTTAAAAGTTCTAACAATTTTATATGAAAACCTACATCATTATTAAAATTGTTTTACTACCCAAAAATAATTGTTTAATAGCACAACAATTTATTGATTATTAGCACATTTTATTATTAATGTTTAACATTAGTTATTCATTGATTTACAGCAAATTGCATTATTAATTTTAATTAGTAATGCCATTATGTTAACGCCCTTTGTCTACTGTGTATTTACAGTACCTATTTTAAGTTATGTAGACGGCAGAAATGCCGTTGTAAAATGTTAAAATAATTTTAATTAAATCTAAATGTTATGTTTATGAACAATTTTACCAAATGTTGTAGCTCTTTCGGGAGATTACAAAACAAAGGCAAATCAACATTAATGTTGTTTATGTTTTTAGCATTAACGAGCTTATCTTACGCACAAGGCACCGGAGCGAATAACACTGGTGGTGGTGAGGAGTTAGGTCCTGTTAATGGCTGTATGCATGAAGTGCCAGCAATGAAATCAGTGTCAGAATTAATGGCTCCTGGTTACTTTGATGGATTCTTTGATGCATGCCATGATTCAAGTGAAGAATTTCAAATTCACCCAGTAGCTGCTCAACAAGGAGTTGATGGTGAATGGGGAGTTGCCACTGGATTTGCAAAAGGAAGTACACACTGTAGTTGGACTTACTATTATGTTTATTCAGTAAAGTGTGCTGGCGAAGTAACACCATTTACTGTAAAGTATAATGGAGGAGATGCAACAGCGCCATGGGTACCAAAGCAAAACAAAGCAGCTTACAATGCACTAATTGCAGATAAGTTGGACCTAGATCTATGCTTTGACAACCGCCCAATAGCACCAACAGCAAATGAGATTGCAGCGTTATATACTGATAACTGTGAGCACGTAAAAGTGAGCGGAGAATTAGTATCTAAGCGTACAAAGACAAAAAATGATGATTGCGGATGGGTAGAGATTCACGTGTATACAGTAAAAGATTACTGTGATGATAATGCGTTTGAATTTTCTATTACATATTCAGGAAGCGATCAATCAGAACCAGTATTTAATGAAAAGGCTATAGAAGGTCTTAAAGATATTACTGTAGACTGTGATAAGATTCCAGATGCAGTAGCAATTCCTTACACAGATAACTGTGCACCAAGCGGAAAAGCGAAGTTACATGAAGAAGTTTCAACAATCGTTGAAGGTCAAGAATGTGCAGGAGGAATCATCGAAAGATGGTGGAAAGCAACTGATGAATGTGGGAACAATGCATGGCACAAACAAACTATTACAGTTAGACCAGCAAAACAAGCAGTATTCAATCAACCACAAGACATGAGTATCTCATGTGAAGACAGAAATAACTTCGAAGGTTTAATACCAGATTTATACTATTCAAATGGAATGACAGGTGCATGTGAGATTAGCGGATTAGCTAAGCCAGAATATACAGCACCAGATTCTAACTGTGCTTCATTCGAAGTAACATATTCTTTTACAGATAACTGTGGGCGTACTATTAACGAAAGTATGACAGTAACTATCTTTGATAATGTAAATCCATCAGTTTTAAATGCAGCTGAAGATTTAACAGTAGAATGTGATGGTGAAGGAAACATAGAAGATTACAACAACTGGATAGCTACAAATGCAAACGCATCAGCACAGGATAACTGTACAGCTACTGAGGATTTAGTATGGACAAACAATGCAGCAAGTCAACCAATGAGTGATGACTGTGGCGCAACAGGACAAAAAACTGTAATCTTTACAGTAACAGACTCTTGTGGAAACCAATCTAAAACATATGCTACATTTAAGATAGTAGATACTAAAGACCCAGAAACAACTCCAGCTTACAACAAGACTGTAGTATGTGATGGAGAAGGAAATGTAGATCAATTCCAAACATGGTTAGATAACAATGGAGACGCTACAGCTAAAGATGATTGTTCAGGAGTAACTTGGACAAACGATTTCCCTGGAGATCCAAAGCATAAAGATTTCGATATTCGTGATTACTTAAAAGAATCATGTGGAGAAGGTTCATATACTGGATATATTAATGTAGTATTCACTGCAACAGATGCATGTGGAAACGATGTTGATTTACCAGCTACTTTCACAATCGAAGATAGTATAGCACCAGAAGTAACACCAGCTTCAGATATGACAGTTGAGTGTGATAGTTCTATTCCAGATTATTGGAAAGAAAACACTGATTATGATCAAGCAGATTTAGATGCTCAAGGAGGTGGAGCTTACCCAGGAACAAACTATCATGCATGGTTAACTTGGTTAGGAAATAATGGAGGAGCAACAGCTACTGACGGATGTTCAGGAGTTTACTGGAAATTCCGTTACAGAGTTTATGGAAATTCTTGTGACACAGAATATAGAACAACTTTCTACGCTTACGATCAGTGTGGTAATGTATCAACAACAACTGCATCTTTCCATGTAGTAGATACAAACAGTCCAGCAATTGGAAACGAAGCACAAGATTTAATAGTTGAGTGTGGTCAAGAACATGATTGTCCAACATCAACAGAAGGATGTTATTCTCCATTCTTACATTGGTTACATACTAATGGTGGAGCAGAAGCAATGGACATGTGTGATAAAGATCTTACATGGTCAAATGACTGGAATGGAAAAGAGTTAACAGATGAGTGTGGAAACACAGGAAGAATTACTGTAACATTTACAGTAACAGATAACTGTGGATTGAGCTCTTCAACAGCTGCAGAGTATAGAATAGTAGATACTATTGCACCAAGCTTAGATATTCCTGAAGATGTTGTATTAGAATTAGATGAGAAGTGTGAAGCAGATATTACTCCAGCTAACACAGGTATGGCATATGGAAGAGATGCATGTTCAAGTGTAACAATTACTAAAACAGATGTAGAAGATAAGCAAGCTTGTGTAACAACAATTATTAGAACTTGGAAAGCTACAGATGATTGTGGAAATGTAACTACAAAAGATCAAAAGATTACGCTTATCGATAAATTAGCACCAGTTTATACTGGAAACGTTGGACAATTCAATATGTCTAATGTAGATGCATGTTCAGCACCAGCTGCACCAGCAGAGCAATCTATCGCAGATCAATTTACAGATGCTTGTGGTCATGTAATTGCTACATTAGTAAATACAATTACTATTAGTGATGATACTTGTGACTGGGCAGTACAATTTGTATACGAAGTTGCAGATAACTGTGGTAACGTTTATGACGGAACGGTTAAGGTAACTTATTGGGGATCTGATCAAACAGCACCAAACTTAATTGATGGTGAGAAATTGCCAGAAGGAGCTAGTGGTATCAATGCTTGTTTAGCAGATGCATTAGCAGCTAACCCAGCAGTAGAAGATCACGCTATCGAGAAGATATTCGAAGATAATTGTGGTGGGAAAGTATCAGCTAAGTCTGAGTTAACAGTAACTGAAGACGCATGTAAGTGGGCATTCCATTATACATACACAGTAACTGATGAATGTGGAAACGAGTACGATTTCAAACAAGAGTTTAGTGGAGAAGATAATACAGCACCAGAATTAATTGGAACAATTCCAAGTGATATGAGTGATTTAGATGCATGTATAGATTCTTATGAAGGACCAACAGAAGCTGAGATAGCTGCATTATTCCATGAAGAATGTGGATTATCAGTAGTGAAAACTACTCATAGAACAGGATCTAATTGTGGTAATGGATGGATTAACTCATTTGAGTACACAGTATCTGATGCTTGTGGTAATGCTTACCCTCCATTCAAGATTATCTACCAAGGTAGCGATCAATCGGCGCCAGAATGGACTTTCGATTGGAAGAACTGGATAGATAACTCTGTATCTGGAGTTTGTCCTGATGATGCATCAGTATCATTAGAAGTTGGAGATACTTTTAACCAATATGTTACTTATGATTTCAATGGTTTCTTAGTAAATCTTTATGCAAACCCAGCAGTAACTGATAATTGTACAGCTGATGCAGATATCGTAATCGAAGTTGTTAGTAAAGAAACTACATCTAATGGTTGTGAAAGTAATATTGTATTAGGATTAGTAGCTAGAGATAATTGTGGTAATGCTTCAGAAGTATACTACAAAGGTCACAAAACTGCTGATACAGTTGCACCAGTAGTTGATGCGCCTAGCACATCTTGGACTCCATGGGAAACTGATTTTAGTAATACAATTGATTTAGGTCATAATCCTGCAGGATTCTTTAATGGAGGTGATCCAAACTGGGTAGTTGCTTATGCTGCTTATGATGAATTACCTGCAACTGATAATTGTAATAATACAGTACAAAGTATTGTAGGTGGTACTATTTATGGTTTCTCTCCTGTAGCTACTAATACTGGTTATGTACGTCAATTTGTACTAAGACTTGATTATAGTGTTGCAGACACATGTGGAAACACTGCAGACACAGTTTCAGTATTCTGGTCTTATACGGCGGATGTTCCTGGAACAAATGGAGCTAGAACTAGTTCTCCTGAATTAGAACAAGTAGAGCAAGAAGGTGGAGCTCCTTCATCTGCTAACGATGGAGATGATGTATCATTAGACTTCCAAGCTTATCCAGTACCATTCAACAAAGATGTAACTGTTAAGTATATGTTTGAGTTTGATACTAATGTAACTGTAGAAGTTTACGATACTAGAGGATTATTAGTAATGTCTAAGACAGCAGCTTACTCAGCTGGAACAGATGCTACTATGCCATTAAGTATCAATGGTGCAGATCAAATGTACTATGTAAAATTAATTACTAATAAAGGAACTGTAACTAAGAAGATATTAGCTTCTAAACTATAGTAACTAATTAGATAAGTAATTATCATAAATTTAAAAGGAGTCATGAAAATGACTCCTTTTTTTATGTGTAATTTTTAAAAGGAATAGCATTATTAACCATATTATTACGATGTTAGTAATAAGGTAGCTTTTTTAAGTATTTTGTTTAAATAATAATTTCATTATTATCTGATTAAAAGCTTATATTTTAGTTAAATAACCTTTTCTAAATGTTAATAAAAGTTTAATTTTAGAGATGATGGTTTAGGTTATAAGTTTGCCTATTTAAATAAAAGCTTCTTAGGTAACTTATATTGTTACGTTATTCAAAGCTTTTTCAAAAAAATAATTGTTTAATAGCACAACAATTTCTTGATTATTAGCTCATTTACTTTTGTTTTATAAAACCTTTTGTAAATGCAGTAGTCAACTAATACTAAATGTTATGTTTATGAACAATTTTACCAAATGTTGTAGCTCTTTCGGGAGATTACAAAACAAAGGCAAATCAACATTAATGTTGTTTATGTTTTTAGCATTAACGAGCTTATCTTACGCACAAGGCACCGGAGCGAATAACACTGGTGGTGGTGAGGAGTTAGGTCCTGTTAATGGCTGTATGCATGAAGTGCCAGCAATGAAATCAGTGTCAGAATTAATGGCTCCTGGTTACTTTGATGGATTCTTTGATGCATGCCATGATTCAAGTGAAGAATTTCAAATTCACCCAGTAGCTGCTCAACAAGGAGTTGATGGTGAATGGGGAGTTGCCACTGGATTTGCAAAAGGAAGTACACACTGTAGTTGGACTTACTATTATGTTTATTCAGTAAAGTGTGCTGGCGAAGTAACACCATTTACTGTAAAGTATAATGGAGGAGATGCAACAGCGCCATGGGTACCAAAGCAAAACAAAGCAGCTTACAATGCACTAATTGCAGATAAGTTGGACCTAGATCTATGCTTTGACAACCGCCCAATAGCACCAACAGCAAATGAGATTGCAGCGTTATATACTGATAACTGTGAGCACGTAAAAGTGAGCGGAGAATTAGTATCTAAGCGTACAAAGACAAAAAATGATGATTGCGGATGGGTAGAGATTCACGTATATACAGTAAAAGATTACTGTGATGATAATGCGTTTGAATTTTCTATTACATATTCAGGAAGCGATCAATCAGAACCAGTATTTAATGAAAAGGCTATAGAAGGTCTTAAAGATATTACTGTAGACTGTGATAAGATTCCAGATGCAGTAGCAATTCCTTACACAGATAACTGTGCACCAAGCGGAAAAGCGAAGTTACATGAAGAAGTTTCAACAATCGTTGAAGGTCAAGAATGTGCAGGAGGAATCATCGAAAGATGGTGGAAAGCAACTGATGAATGTGGGAACAATGCATGGCACAAACAAACTATTACAGTTAGACCAGCAAAACAAGCAGTATTCAATCAACCACAAGACATGAGTATCTCATGTGAAGACAGAAATAACTTCGAAGGTTTAATACCAGATTTATACTATTCAAATGGAATGACAGGTGCATGTGAGATTAGCGGATTAGCTAAGCCAGAATATACAGCACCAGATTCTAACTGTGCTTCATTCGAAGTAACATATTCTTTTACAGATAACTGTGGGCGTACTATTAACGAAAGTATGACAGTAACTATCTTTGATAATGTAAATCCATCAGTTTTAAATGCAGCTGAAGATTTAACAGTAGAATGTGATGGTGAAGGAAACATAGAAGATTACAACAACTGGATAGCTACAAATGCAAACGCATCAGCACAGGATAACTGTACAGCTACTGAGGATTTAGTATGGACAAACAATGCAGCAAGTCAACCAATGAGTGATGACTGTGGCGCAACAGGACAAAAAACTGTAATCTTTACAGTAACAGACTCTTGTGGAAACCAATCTAAAACATATGCTACATTTAAGATAGTAGATACTAAAGACCCAGAAACAACTCCAGCTTACAACAAGACTGTAGTATGTGATGGAGAAGGAAATGTAGATCAATTCCAAACATGGTTAGATAACAATGGAGACGCTACAGCTAAAGATGATTGTTCAGGAGTAACTTGGACAAACGATTTCCCTGGAGATCCAAAGCATAAAGATTTCGATATTCGTGATTACTTAAAAGAATCATGTGGAGAAGGTTCATATACTGGATATATTAATGTAGTATTCACTGCAACAGATGCATGTGGAAACGATGTTGATTTACCAGCTACTTTCACAATCGAAGATAGTATAGCACCAGAAGTAACACCAGCTTCAGATATGACAGTTGAGTGTGATAGTTCTATTCCAGATTATTGGAAAGAAAACACTGATTATGATCAAGCAGATTTAGATGCTCAAGGAGGTGGAGCTTACCCAGGAACAAACTATCATGCATGGTTAACTTGGTTAGGAAATAATGGAGGAGCAACAGCTACTGACGGATGTTCAGGAGTTTACTGGAAATTCCGTTACAGAGTTTATGGAAATTCTTGTGACACAGAATATAGAACAACTTTCTACGCTTACGATCAGTGTGGTAATGTATCAACAACAACTGCATCTTTCCATGTAGTAGATACAAACAGTCCAGCAATTGGAAACGAAGCACAAGATTTAATAGTTGAGTGTGGTCAAGAACATGATTGTCCAACATCAACAGAAGGATGTTATTCTCCATTCTTACATTGGTTACATACTAATGGTGGAGCAGAAGCAATGGACATGTGTGATAAAGATCTTACATGGTCAAATGACTGGAATGGAAAAGAGTTAACAGATGAGTGTGGAAACACAGGAAGAATTACTGTAACATTTACAGTAACAGATAACTGTGGATTGAGCTCTTCAACAGCTGCAGAGTATAGAATAGTAGATACTATTGCACCAAGCTTAGATATTCCTGAAGATGTTGTATTAGAATTAGATGAGAAGTGTGAAGCAGATATTACTCCAGCTAACACAGGTATGGCATATGGAAGAGATGCATGTTCAAGTGTAACAATTACTAAAACAGATGTAGAAGATAAGCAAGCTTGTGTAACAACAATTATTAGAACTTGGAAAGCTACAGATGATTGTGGAAATGTAACTACAAAAGATCAAAAGATTACGCTTATCGATAAATTAGCACCAGTTTATACTGGAAACGTTGGACAATTCAATATGTCTAATGTAGATGCATGTTCAGCACCAGCTGCACCAGCAGAGCAATCTATCGCAGATCAATTTACAGATGCTTGTGGTCATGTAATTGCTACATTAGTAAATACAATTACTATTAGTGATGATACTTGTGACTGGGCAGTACAATTTGTATACGAAGTTGCAGATAACTGTGGTAACGTTTATGACGGAACGGTTAAGGTAACTTATTGGGGATCTGATCAAACAGCACCAAACTTAATTGATGGTGAGAAATTGCCAGAAGGAGCTAGTGGTATCAATGCTTGTTTAGCAGATGCATTAGCAGCTAACCCAGCAGTAGAAGATCACGCTATCGAGAAGATATTCGAAGATAATTGTGGTGGGAAAGTATCAGCTAAGTCTGAGTTAACAGTAACTGAAGACGCATGTAAGTGGGCATTCCATTATACATACACAGTAACTGATGAATGTGGAAACGAGTACGATTTCACACAAAACTTTAGCGGTGAAGATAATACAGCACCAGAATTAATTGGAACAATTCCAAGTGATATGAGTGATTTAGATGCATGTATAGATTCTTACGAAGGACCAACAGAAGCTGAGATAGCTGCATTATTCCATGAAGAATGTGGATTATCAGTAGTGAAAACTACTCATAGAACAGGATCTAATTGTGGTAATGGATGGATTAACTCATTTGAGTACACAGTATCTGATGCTTGTGGTAACTCTTACCCTCCATTCAAGATTATCTACCAAGGTAGCGATCAATCGGCGCCTGTTTGGGGTCAAGAAGTTCATGATAAAAAAACTGTTAATTTATTTACTGAAAGTGGAGCAGATTGTCCATCAGATGCAACAACGACATTAAGTGTTGGTGATAAGTTAAATATAAATTCAACATTTAGCGTTGCAAGTACTCAACAAGGGTTCTATGCTGCACTTTACCAAGAATTATTTAATGCACCACTTCTTCATGATAATTGCACTGCAACGAATGATATTGTAATAGAAGTTACAGATGTCACTAAATCTGGAGGAGGATGTTATGCAGAATTATCAATTGATTTTGTAGCGCACGATCTTTGTGGTAATACTTCAGGGACTTACACAAAATATTTTACAATTTCTGATAATACAGCACCAGTAATTGACGCTGCACCTGAAAACATTACAGTACAATGTATTGAAGATGTTCCAGCAATGATAAGTTTAGATTGGACAGATAATTGCCAAATAGGTGGATCCGTTCAAGGAGTAGACGGTGAATTAGTTGGAGGTGAATGTGGAGGAACCATTACAAGAACTTGGAATGTTAAAGATGCATGTGGTAATGAGGCAGTAGCAAGAACTCAAATTATTACTGTAGACGACACAACAATACCAGTAATTGATGTAGCACCAGAAAATATAACTGTACAATGTATTGAAGACGTGCCAGCAATGATTAGTCTAGATTGGACTGATAACTGTGATGCTGGCGGAAGTGTTGAAGGAGTTGATACAGATTTGGTGGGCGGCGAATGCGGAGGAACTATTACTAGAACATGGAATATAAAAGATACATGTGGAAATGAAGCAGTTACTAGAACACAAGTTATTACTGTAAACGATACTACTAAGCCTGTAATAACGTTTACACCAGCTGATGTTACAATTGAATGTGATGCATCTACAGATCCATCTAATACTGGAGGAACTGCAACAGCTACTGATAATTGTGCTAGACCAACTGTTACTTTTAGTGATGAAGAATCAACTAATAACGGGGGAGGAGAAGAAACGTTGCTATTTGAAGATTTCGAAGACGCTACAATTACTTATACACCATCTATTGCTGATGATATTGATGAATTAGGTACAAGTGATTATTTTGGACGTATAAACAATGCAAACTTACCGTCAAGTATAAATTATACTAATGTTCAAGGTAATTCATTCTATACAGCACATGATACCGATGGTACAAGTAGTGGTAATATAGATAACCTTCAGTTAAACTGGACAGGAATTGATATTACTGATGTTTCAAACCTAAAATTAGCGATCAAATTAGCCGAAGATGATTCTTCGGATGGGGCTGAAGATTGGGATACAACGTCTAGTGTTAAATTACAAGTTCAAATTGATGGAGGTGGCTATAATTCAATTTTAGCTGTAGAATCTGAACTTGGTACAGATGGTAATGAAACCAACGAAAAGCCTAGACTTGATACTGACTTTAATGGTGTTGGCGATGGAACGGAAATTACTGATGTATTTGCAGAGTTCATCTCTAATATTTCAGGAACGGGAACATCATTAGATATTCGTATTACTATTGACTTTTTAGATAGTGGTGATGAAGATATCGCTATTGACGATGTAAAGTTAACTGGAGAAAGAGCTGCATCTTTATGTGCAGATGAAGTAATAACACGTACATGGAAAGCGACAGATGATTGTGGAAACACCATTACATCTATTCAAAAAATAACAGTTAAAGATACTACAGCACCTGTATTGGCTTCTGCACCAGCTGCAGTAACAGTATCTTGTTTAGCAGATGTGCCAGATATGATAAGTCTTGGTTATACAGATAACTGTGATGCCGACGGTACAGTAGAAGGTGTAGATAGCGCCTTAGAAGGTACTGACTGTAATGGTACAATTACCAGAACATGGAATATCACAGATGCTTGTGGAAATGTTGCAGAAACAAGAACACAGATAATTACAATAAAAGATGAAACAAAACCAACTGCGAGTAATCCAGTTGATGTTAATGTAGTGTGTACAGACGATGTGCCAAACCCAGATATTACAGTAGTGACAGATGCAGACGATAACTGTAGTACACCAACAGTAACATGGGTTAAGGACGAGAGTGATAATGGTAATTGTCCAGAAACTATTACTAGAACCTATAAAGTAGAAGACGCTTGTGGTAATAGTATAGAAGTAGAACAGAAAATTATTATCAAGGATGAGACAAAACCTGTGATAGTAAACTGTCCAGATGATGTTGATTTTGGCGAAGTTACCGAAACGCCAACATTTGCTGAAGTAGCTGATATTACAGCAACTGATAATTGTGACTCAGATCCAATAATAACTTTTGTTGGAGACACTGACGACAGCACGTATGTACCAGGAACACCTAGTGGTAATGCACCAGGGTCAGTATATAAATTTACATGTCAAACACCAGGAATTCCTGATTTTAACTTTATAACCTTTGTTTGGGACGGTACGTTCACTAATGTAGGAACTTCTGGAAATCAAGCAAATTACATATCAGTTGTAACTACTATGGGAACGTATACGTTAACGTTTGAAGAAGGCGTAGACAACCCTAATACGAATCCTGTGGAATCATTAAATGATTGGGTATTACGATTAAATGGACAATTAATTGCCTTAAAGAATTCTAATAATAATGACGAATTCCCAGACTGTGATGCTAATTGGATTGAGACAGATTATATGCAAAACACACTTAACTGTAAAATTTTACGTGTAGATTGTATAGGTGATGCAGCAGGACCAGGAGTCACTAATTATATGAAAATTAGAAGCTTTAAAGCTACTGATGACTGTGGCAACGAAAGTGATTTATGTTCTGTAGTATATAAATGGAGCGTTGTTGATGACGCACCATCTTCTGCCAACAATAGTTCTGGTGAGGATATGATGACAGAGCTAGATTTTAAAGTATACCCAGTACCATTTAATCAAGATGTAACAGTAAGTTATAACTTTGAGTTTGATACTGACGTAACTGTAGAGGTTTACGATACTAAAGGATTATTAGTAGTAACTAAAAAAGCAGCTTATAAAGCTGGTGCAGATGCTACGATGCCATTACGTATTAATGGAGCTGATCAAATGTACTATGTAAAATTAATTACTAACAACGGTACTGTAACTAAGAAGATATTAGCTTCTAAGTTATAGTTTGATTATTAGATAAATAATTAAAAGGAGTCTTGAAATAGCTCCTTTTTTTATACGTTATTGTTAAGAGCGTAGCGACGAAAGCAATCTATATAATTTGTAGTTCTGTATTGTGAGATTGCTTCACTGTGTTCGCAATGACGAAGTGCATTAACTAGCACAATTAACACAATAGCGAGCATGAGGCACTAATAAAATTCTACCTAAAGGTATTTGATTATGACATTTAAAACACAATCCAAAATCGGTATCATTAATATTTGATAGGCCAACTTTAAGATTCTTAAGTTTTTGTTCAGCTTGTTTTAAAGCAGCCTCATTGATGGATTTGTTTTTAAGAGTATCCATTCTTGATATTCTACCAATAGCGTTTTCGGGAGCTATGGGTTAGGTGAGTTTCTTTGTAATGAATTATTGCCGCTTCAGTTTTAGAAATTTCTTCTGCAATTTTTTCTTCGAGATGCTTTAATTCGCTTTTATTCATTAGACACTAGAGATTTTGCCCATTTTATGGCGTCATCTAAGTCTGAGAATATTTCAAATGGTTTGTTTAAAAACAATTTTTCAATTTCAGCATTTCCTTTTGATAATGGTGCCTCTGCAACAACTGCAAATCCAATTAGATTTTTAACTTTAGAAGTTTGTAAGTAAATAGAAGGATCTACTGAGTAGGAATGTTTTCTATGTGTAATATATACAAACGGTTTATCAATAAAATAATCGTTTGCAATATCTTCTAAGATTTTGTTTTTATCTGGCGTTAAATGAAAGCCTTCATTAATGCGAGAGATAACATAATCGTTATAAACATCAATTGTGCAAAAAGAATATTTTAGAGACTTAAGCATAAATAAAATTAATTATCGAATGTATTAATCAAAAAAAGCTCCACTAATTTGTAAGTGGAGCTTTTTTTAGTTAAATAATATCTACGATTCAGTAGTTTTTTCTGAATGCTTGACTTTTACAGTTAATTCGGTAGCATCTTTTTCATAATCCATAGTAATAATATCACCTTCATGGATTTTAGAAACAATAATTTCTTCTGCTAAAGCGTCTTCAATATATTTTTGAATTGCTCTTTTTAAAGGACGAGCACCGTATTGCTTATCAAACCCTTTATCTGCTATAAATGTTTTAGCTTTTTTAGATAATTTGAGCGTGTATCCTAACTCTTTAATTCTAGCTAAAAGTTTTTCCAGTTCTATGTCAATAATCTTGTCTATATCTTCTCTTTCAAGTACATTAAATACTACAACATCATCAATTCTATTTAGAAATTCTGGAGCAAACGCTTTCTTTAGTGCATTTTCAATAATGTTTTTAGAATGTGTTCCTGCTTGAGATTTTTGAGCAGAAGTACCAAAACCAACACCAGTACCAAAATCTTTTAGTTTTCTAGCTCCAATGTTAGATGTCATGATAATTATGGTATTACTAAAATCAATCTTTCTACCTAGACTATCAGTTAAAAAACCATCATCTAATACTTGTAGTAACATGTTAAAAACATCAGGATGTGCTTTTTCTATTTCGTCAAGTAATACAACTGCGTAAGGTTTGCGTCTTACTTTTTCGGTTAATTGACCTCCTTCTTCATAACCAACATAGCCTGGAGGTGCTCCAATTAAACGAGAAATAGCAAACTTCTCCATATACTCACTCATGTCTACTCTTACTAGAGCATCTTCACTGTCAAATAATTCACGGGCTAATACTTTTGCTAACTGTGTTTTACCAACACCAGTTTGCCCTAAAAAGATAAATGACCCAATTGGCTTATTAGGATCTTTAAGTCCAGCACGATTACGCTGTATAGCTTTAACCACTTTACTAACAGCCTCATCTTGACCAATAACTTTGCCTTTTATTAATTCTGGTAATTTTGCTAATTTATTACTTTCGGTTTGAGCTATTCTATTTACAGGAATTCCTGTCATCATAGAAACAACATCAGCAACATTATCTTCAGAAACTGTTTCGCGATGTAATTTGGAATCCTCTTCCCATTTCTCCTGAGCTTCAGTGAGGCTCTTTTCTATACGTTTCTCATCATCTCTAAGCTTTGCAGCCTCTTCATATTTTTGCTTCTTTACAACCGAATTTTTAGTTTCTTTTACAGCTTCTAGTTGTTTCTCTAGCTCAATAATTTGATCAGGAACATTTATATTGGTAATATGTACTCTCGACCCAGCCTCATCTAAAGCATCAATAGCTTTATCTGGAAGGAAGCGTTCTGTCATATAACGATTTGTCAATTTTACACAGGCCTCAATAGCTTCATCTGTATAAGTTACATTATGATGCTCTTCATATTTACCTTTAATATTGTTTAGTATTTCTATTGTTTCATCAACAGTGGTTGGTTCTACAATTACTTTTTGGAAACGACGCTCTAAAGCACCATCTTTTTCAATATATTGTCTATACTCATCTAGAGTGGTTGCTCCAACACACTGTATTTCTCCTCTTGCTAAAGCTGGCTTAAACATATTTGAAGCATCAAGACTACCTGTTGCTCCACCTGCACCAACGATGGTATGAATTTCGTCTATAAACAAAATGATATCATCATTTTTTTCAAGCTCATTCATAACTGCTTTCATACGCTCTTCAAACTGCCCTCTATATTTAGTTCCAGCAACTAAGCTTGCTAAATCAAGGGTAACTACGCGCTTGTTAAATAAAATTCTAGAAACTTTTTTACTAATTATTCTATTAGCTAATCCTTCTGCAATAGCTGATTTACCAACTCCTGGTTCTCCGATTAAAAGAGGGTTATTCTTTTTACGTCTACTCAAAATTTGAGACACACGTTGTATTTCTTTTTCTCTTCCAACAACAGGGTCTAATTTCCCTTCTTCTGCCATAGCGGTTAGGTCTCTACCAAAATTATCTAAAACTGGAGTTTTAGATTTTTTTGCACCTTTAGCTGTTGATTGGCTAAACGGATTATCTTTTGAATTGTCATCAGAAGCATCATCACCTTCATCTGAAAATGATTCTGCCTTTGGAGATTCAATATAATCATCATCGTTAGCTATCATATATTTAAATTGATCTTTCACGTTGTCGTAGTCCACTTTAAGTTTGTTTAATAGTTTAGTAGTTGGGTCGTTTTCATTTCTTAAGATACAAAGCAATAAATGTGCAGTATTAATTGATGTACTTTGGAATAATTTTGCTTCCAAAAACGTCGTTTTTAAAGCACGTTCAGCTTGTCTAGTTAAATGTAGGTTTTTCTTTTCGTTAGATGCGGTCGTAATGTTTGGGTTAGCAGGACTTAATATTTCTACTTTCCGTCTCAAGTGATTTAAATCAATATCTAAAGCGCTTAAAATGTCAATAGCTTTCCCATTTCCATCACGTAATAGACCAAGCATTAAGTGTTCAGTGCCAATAAAATCATGACCTAAACGTAATGCTTCCTCCTTGCTATAAGCAATAACATCTTTTACTCTTGGTGAAAAATTATCATCCATAAATTTGGTTCCTTTCTGCATTAAAAATAATAAAATCTACTTGATTAAGGCAAAAACTATACCTTAATTATACTTTATTGGAGTAAATGACAATAAAAAGTCTAAAAAATCAAAATAAATCTGCCTATAGTTATTAACTAAAATCATCCTAAATATTGTTGATAAAAAGTCTTAAAAAAGCCTTGTTTAGATAGTGTTTGGACTAACAAAATTGTTATATTAGCTCGATTTGAAAACCTACAAAAACTAATAATTTTATTTATGGCAGAAGGAGAAAAACTCATTCCAATAAATATTGAAGATGAAATGAAATCGGCTTACATTGATTATTCAATGTCAGTCATTGTGTCACGTGCACTACCAGATGTAAGAGATGGTTTGAAGCCAGTTCATAGACGCGTACTTTATGGTATGCATGAATTAGGTGTAAGATCTAATACAGCGCATAAAAAATCAGCTAGAATAGTTGGTGAAGTTCTTGGTAAATATCATCCACATGGTGATACATCGGTGTATGATACTATGGTACGTATGGCTCAAGAATGGAGCTTACGTTATATGCTTGTTGATGGACAAGGAAACTTTGGTTCTATAGATGGTGACAGTCCTGCAGCAATGCGTTATACTGAAGCACGTATGCGTAAGATATCTGAGGACATGTTGGCAGATATTGACAAAGAAACAGTAGATCATAAGTTGAATTTTGATGATACACTTCAAGAGCCAACAGTACTTCCAACTAGAATTCCTGGACTTCTTGTTAATGGAGCGTCTGGTATTGCGGTTGGGATGGCTACAAACATGCCACCTCACAATTTATCTGAAGTTGTAGATGGTACAATAGCGTATATTGAAAATAACGATATAGAAATTGATGAGCTAATTACACATGTAAAAGCACCAGATTTTCCGACAGGAGGAATCATTTATGGTTACGACGGTGTTAGAGAAGCTTTTAAAACTGGTCGTGGTCGTGTAGTAATGCGAGGAAAAGCAATAATAGAAGAAGTTCAAGGACGTGAAAGTATTATTGTAACTGAAATTCCTTATCAAGTTAACAAAGCAGATATGATTAAAAAGACTGCTGACCTTGTTAACGATAAAAAATTAGAAGGTATTTCGACTATTAGAGATGAATCTGACAGAAATGGAATGCGTGTAGTGTACGTTTTAAAGCGTGATGCTATACCGAATATTGTTCTAAATAAGTTATATAAATACACTGCATTACAATCATCATTCAGTGTAAATAATATTGCACTTGTAAATGGGCGACCAGAAATGTTGAATCTTAAAGATATGATTCATCATTTTGTAGAGCATCGCCACGAAGTAGTTGTACGACGAACAAAATACGAACTTAGAAAAGCTGAAGAACGTGCTCATATATTAGAAGGACTTATTATAGCTTCGGATAATATTGATGAAGTTATTGCTTTAATTCGTGCATCAGCTAACGCAGATGAAGCTAGACAAAAGTTAATTGATAGATTTGAGCTTACCGAGATTCAAGCCAAAGCTATTGTTGAGATGCGTTTACGCCAGCTTACAGGTTTAGAACAAGACAAACTAAGAGCTGAGTATGATGAATTAATGAAAACTATTGAAGATTTAAAAGATATTCTTGACAAGAAAGAACGTCGAATGAATATCATAAAAGAAGAGCTTCTTGAAGTTAAGCAAAAATATGGTGATGAACGTCGTTCAGTAATAGAATATGCTGGAGGAGATTTAAGTATTGAAGATATGATACCAAATGAGAAAGTAGTTATTACTATTTCTCACGCTGGTTATATTAAAAGAACATCACTTACTGAATATAAAACGCAGAATAGAGGAGGAGTTGGTCAAAAGGCTTCTACTACGCGTAATGAAGACTTTTTAGAACACCTATTTGTAGGAACGAACCATCAATATATGTTGTTCTTTACTCAAAAAGGAAAATGCTTCTGGATGCGTGTTTATGAAATTCCAGAAGGAAGCAAGACTTCAAAAGGTAGGGCTATTCAAAATCTTATAAATATTGAGCAAGATGATAAAGTTAAAGCGTTTATCTGTACTCAAGATTTAAAAGATGAGGATTATATAAATAATCATTATGTGATTATGGCGACTAAAAAAGGACAAGTTAAGAAGACCTCATTAGAGCAATATTCTCGACCAAGAACAAATGGGATTAATGCAATAACGATTAAGGAAGATGATGAGTTACTAGAAGCTAAACTTACAACTGGTGAAAGCCAAGTAATGCTAGCGCTAAAATCTGGTAAAGCAATTAGATTTGAAGAAGCTAAAACGCGACCAATGGGACGAAACGCTTCAGGTGTTCGTGGTATTAGACTTCAAGATGAAAAAACAGATGAAGTAATAGGTATGATTGCCGTTAATGATATGGAAAGTGATATACTTGTTGTTTCAGAAAATGGTTTTGGTAAACGCTCTAGTTTAGAAGATTACAGAATTACTAATCGTGGAGGAAAAGGTGTAAAAACCATTTCTATTACAGAAAAAACCGGTAATTTAGTAGCAATCAAGAATGTAAGCGATGAAGATGACTTGATGATAATCAATAAATCGGGAATTGCTATAAGAATGGCTGTTCAAGATTTAAGAGTTATGGGTAGAGCAACTCAAGGAGTTAAACTTATTAACTTGAAAGGGAGTGATTCTATTGCTGCTGTGGCTAAGGTAATGCATGATGAAGATGAAGTTGAGTTGGATGAAGAAGGTAATGTAATAACTTCTGAAACAGTTGATAACGCTAATCAAAATGAAGATGGCACAACTCTTGATAATACCAAAGAAGAAGAATAAAATACATTAACAATTAAACTATTAAAAATGAAAAAACAGGTTATACTAGCACTAGCTCTGATGATTGGTTCTTTTTCTTTCGCACAGAAGAAAGAAATTAAAAGTGCCGAAAAAGCTATTAAAAGTAGCAACTATGCAGATGCAAAAGCTGCAATTAGTGCAGCAGAATCATTAATGTCTGCAATGGATGACAAAACAAAGGCAAAGTTTTATTTATTAAAAGGACAAGCTTTGTACGCAAATGGAGCTGGTAGTAATGCTGACATAGATGGTGCATTAGAAAGCTTTAAAATGCTAACGGATTTAGAGTCAAAAACTGGAAAAAAAGTTTATACAAGTCAAGCTAATAGTATTAAAGATCAAATGGGACTAGCTTTAGTAGAAAAAGGGACAGCGGCTTATGGTAATAAAAACTTTGAGTTAGCTAGTAGTAATTTTGAAAAAGCTTATAGAATATCTCCAACTGATACAATTTTCTTGTATAATGCAGCAACTGCTGCTGTTAATGGAAAAGACTATGATACAGCTTTAAAAATTTATAAGGAATTATCGAACATTAGTTATACTGGAATTTCTAAGCAATATATGGCTACTGAGGTTGCCACAGGTGAAGACCAATCATTTCCAAGTGATGTATTGAGAGATTTATCTGTCAAAGCTAAAACGCATACCAACCCAAGGGTTGTTAATACAGATTCTAAAGTAGGTGAAATAGCTAAAAACATTACTTTAATATACATAAGTCAAGGTAAGAATGATAAAGCAATAACGGCAATTGAAGAAGCAAAGAAATCTAATCCAAATGATGTTAATTTAATTCTTGCTGAAGCAGATTTGTATAGACAAATGGATAATACTGAAAAGTATGCTCAGTTAATATCTAAAGCTTTAGAGTTAGACCCTAATAATGTAGCTTTAGTATTTAATTTAGGAGTTACCGCAGCAGATAATAACGATTTTGAAGCTGCTAAAAAGTATTATAATAAAGCCATAGAAATGGATCCAAAGTATTCTAATGCTTATATGAATATGGCTGTATTGGTACTTGATCAAGAAAAAGGGATTATTGAAGAAATGAATAAACTTGGAACTTCAGCGGCTGATAATAAGAAATACGATGAATTAAAAGTGAAGAGAGAACAAGTATATAGAGAAGCTACACCATATCTATCAAAGGTTTTAGAATTAAACCCAAAAGATATTAATGCTGCGACTACACTAATGAATTTATACAGTGCTCTAGATGATACCGCAAATTTCAAAGCAATGAAAGCAAGAGTTGAAGCTTTGAAAAGTGAGAATTAATCTATAACAATTTAGATTTCACAAAAAAGCCGCTTTTTAAAGCGGCTTTTTTTATTATATAATCTTTTTTATAACTCGCAATTTATGTGTGTGGATTTTAGATTCCGCATTGTATATTCCAGTATGGTCTAGTCTATCTATTCTTACTTTTCCGTGTGCGTGAATAATGTAATTATCTTTCATAATAATACCTACATGGATAATATTTCCTTCAGTATTATCAAAAAAAGCAAGATCTCCAGGTTCACTCTCTTCAATAAAACTTAAAGCATCTCCTTGCGTAGCTTGCTGTGATGCATCTCTTAGTAATTTATAACCGTTAAGTTTATAAACCATTTGTGTAAATCCAGAGCAGTCTATTCCAAAAGGTGTCTTTCCACCCCATAAATAAGGTGCATTTAAATAAAAAGAAGCTATATGTAATATGTTGTTTTTTTGAAGAACACCAGATGTGGTATTCCCATCATGAATATGGTTTAATATCGATAATCCATTTAATGATGCGCCTAAAGGTATAGGAATTAATTCTTTTGAAGTGTTTTCTATAAATTCCACTAAATCTGTAGCATAAACAGGTACAGTTTGTTGTAGTTCTTTAAACTCACTTTCTGTAATCTCATGATACTGTTTGTTATCAATCCAACCTTCATAACTGTCAAAATCCAAACGAATTTTACTCCATTTTTTTCGTTTTTCTAGTACTTTAAAAAAATCACCGTAAAGCACTTGCGAAACCAATTCAGAAGCATCAGAAGCTTCTAATCTTAAAGGGACAATACTCAGATTGCAAATTCCGTATTGCATCAAATAATATTAATTACGTTCTATAATAATAGCAGATGCACCACCACCACCATTACAAATAGCCGCAGCTCCAATTTTAGAATTGTTTTGTTCTAATACATTTAATAATGTCACAATTATTCTAGCTCCAGAACATCCTAATGGATGCCCTAAAGAAACTGCTCCACCATTAACATTTACATTATCATCTGTCAATCCAAGAAGCTTCATATTTGCTAATCCTACTACAGAGAAGGCCTCATTAAACTCAAAATAGTCAACATCTTTGATATCTATACTCGCTTTAGCCAAAGCTTTTGGCAAAGCTTTGGCTGGTACAGTGGTGAACCATTTTGGCTCTTGTGCAGCATCGGCATAACTTTTAATGGTTGCTAAAGGCTTTAAACTTAATTCATTTGCTTTTTCTTTACTCATCAACACTAAAGCTGCAGCTCCATCATTAATTGTAGAAGCATTAGCAGCAGTAACTGTTCCGTCTTTAGTAAATGCAGGACGTAAAGCTGGAATTTTTTCTATTTTTACGTTAGTGTATTCTTCATCTTTACTAACAATTATAGGTTCTCCACGACGTTGTGGGACTTCAACTGGAACTACTTCATTACTAAATTTATTAGCTTCCCAAGCTGCAGCTGAGCGATTGTATGACTGAATGGCGAAAGCATCTTGATCTTCTCTAGAAAAATTATATTCAAAAGCACAAGCATCTGCGCAAACACCCATAGCATTTCCATCATATACATCCACTAAGCCATCTTTTTGCATACCATCTTCAAGTGTTGTAGGTCCAAATTTTGTCCCAGTTCGTGCATGGTAATAGTGAGGGATTAAGCTCATGTTTTCCATACCTCCAGCGACAATAATATTTGCATCACCGAGAGCAATAGATTGAGCTGCTTGCATTACTGTTTTCATACCTGAAGCACAAACTTTGTTAATAGTGGTACAAGGAACAGTATCCGGGATCCCAGCATAAATAGCTGCTTGTCTCGCTGGTGCTTGTCCAGTTCCTGCTTGAACAACATTTCCCATTAAAACTTCTTCAACTAATTCTGGGTTAAGCTGAATTTTATCTAAAGCTCCTTTAATTGCTATTGCTCCTAATTTAGGTGCTGGAATTGTTGATAAAGCTCCTAAAAAGCTTCCAATAGGAGTTCTAACTGCTGAAACGATTACAACCTCTTTACTCATTATAATTTTATGAATTTATTAGTGATGCGAAATTAGTTAAAATTTAGAAGAAAATAGAATGATTATGTCAATATCATTATCTAAGTTGCGCCTTTATTTTTATTACTTTTGAAATAATCTTAATACAATTCATGAAGGATTTTATAAATAGGCTATATAAAAATCATTCCTTAATATATAAGGCGCTACTTTTTATAGCAACTTCTTTTTTAATAGTATACTTATTCCCTAAGAGCGGAAAGTTTAAGTATAGTTTTGAAAAAGGAAAGCCTTGGCAATCTGAAAATTTGTATGCACCTTTTGATTTTGCAATTAAAAAGGCAGAAGAAGAAGTACAAGAGGAGCGAAAAAAAATACAAGAAAACGCATCTATATATTTTGATATTAATAAGGAAATTACTTCTGAAGTAATAAAAGATTATGAAACTAAATTTCCTATAGTATTTTCAGATTCATTATTTAGAAGAGAGAAAACACAGTTGTTTAATCAGGGTATATCTTTGTTAAATAAAATGTACTCAATAGGCATTCTTGATAAAGACTATGATTATCCAGATAATAAAACAATAATTGTTCTAGAGGATAGAAATCAAATTAAGTCTACAAATTATTCAAGTTTCATTAAGCCTAATTTCAGGACTCATGCCGAGAAGAATATTAGTGAATTAAATCTTGCAATTGAAGATTCACAAAAGTTGATTTCATTATTTTTTGACATAATAAAGCCAAATATTGCTTTAAATACAAGTATTACTAGTAATTCATTACAAGAAGAATTAGACAAAATCTCATTAGTAAGAGGCAGGATAGCTCAAGGTACTATTATTATATCGAAAGGAGAAGTTGTAGAAGGCGATAAGTTTGAGGTTTTAAAATCATTAGAGTCAGAATATGAATCGCAAATATGGAGTGAAGCAAATTATAATTGGATTATAGCTGCTTATACTTTATTAGTGGCGCTAACATTGTTAATGTTGCTACTCTTTTTAAGAAAATATCGACCAGATGTATTTAAAAACAATACAAAAGTCACTTTCATATTTTTTAATATTTCGCTAATGGTATTGCTAACCACTTTGGTGGTAAATTATAATTCAGCATATGTCTATATAGTTCCAATATGTATTTTACCTCTAGTTTTAAAAGCCTTTTTTGATGCACGATTAGGCTTGTTTGCACATGTTGTTACTGTGTTATTACTTGGATTTGTAGTAACAAACAATTATGAATATATGTTCTTGCAAATAATTGCAGGAATTGTTACAATACTTACAGTATCTGAGCTTTACAAAAGAGCTAATCTATTTATATCTGTTGGGCAAATCACACTTATTTATATAGTAGCTTACTTTGCTTTTTTTGTTATACATGAAGGAGGTATTGACAATTTAAAAGGTGAGACTTTCATTCTTTTTATACTTTGTGGATTAGCAACTTTGTTTGTACAACCTTTAATATATGCTTACGAAAAGCTATTTGGTTTAGTTTCTGATGTGTCATTATTAGAGCTTTCAGATACGAATTCAAAATTATTAAAAGAGTTATCTAATAAAGCTCCAGGTACGTTTCATCATTCTTTAAATGTTGCAAATTTAGCTGAGGCATCGGCGAATGAAATTGGAGCTAATGCTATGTTAGTACGTGTAGGTGCCTTATACCATGATATAGGGAAAATGAAAAACCCAACTTACTTTACTGAAAACCAAGCAACAGGCATTAACCCTCATGACGAATTATCTCCTAAAGAGAGTGCAGCAATTATAATTGGTCATGTAATTGATGGTATTGAATTAGCAAAAAAGTACAATCTTCCTGATCGCGTTATAGATTTTATTAGAACACATCACGGAACTAGCTTGGTCTATTACTTTTATAGTAAAGAGAAAGGAATGGATGGTGGAATAGATATTAATGATTTTAGATATCCAGGACCTAGCCCATTTAGTAAAGAAACAGCCATTTTAATGATGTGTGATAGTGTTGAAGCGGCCTCCAAAAGTTTAAAAGAGCCTACTTCTGCTAAGATTGAAGTATTTGTTGAAAATATTATTAGTAAACAAATTGAAAATGGACAATTTTTAAATGCTAATATTACCTTCAAAGAAATTCAATCTATTAAAAAAGTATTAAAGCATAAGTTGGCTAATATCTATCACTTACGCATTGAATATCCAGAATAGTAATATTACTTTAAAAAAGTAAAAAAATTGTTTGCGTTCTTTAAGATGAAAAGTTACATTTGCATCCGCATTAAAAAATAATGCAACGTTCTTACAACATAGAATTGGAGAGGTGCCTGAGTGGCCGAAAGGACTTGTTTGCTAAACAAGCGTACCCTAACGGGTACCCGGGGTTCGAATCCCCGTCTCTCCGCATTTTTTAAGATAATCGTTTCGGGGTGTAGCGTAGCCCGGTTATCGCGCCGCGTTTGGGACGCGGAGGTCGCAGGTTCGAATCCTGCCACCCCGACAAATTAAATTAACTGGTGGCATAGCTCAGCTGGATAGAGCACCTGCCTTCTAAGCAGGCGGTCCTAGGTTCGAATCCTAGTGCCATCACCACAAAGAAACCTTGCAGAAATGCAAGGTTTTGTTGGTTTTATAAGTGACTATAGTTTTCGTTTAGTTTTAAAATTGACAAATAAAGGTTTTAAATTATACTTTTAATTTTATCAAAAGTAATATCTTCAAAAGAAGTCACAACTTTATTAGCTGTTGAGTAATCTTGATTTTTTGAATGTTCACTTTTATATCCAATGCAATAGATATCTGCAGAGTTTGCTGCTTTAATTCCGTTAGTAGAATCTTCAATAACTATACATTCATTTCTATTATAGCCAGAAGATTTAGCTGCATTAATGAAAATTTCAGGATGTGGCTTTGATGCTTTTAAATCAGCACCACTTAATTTATCTTTAAAATATTTATCTAAATCAAAACGATTAAAAACATTGTTTATAGTAGTCATTGAAGCAGAAGAGGCTAATACTAAAGTTAAACCGTTTTTGTAATAATCTTTTATAATATTATGTACCCCATCTATAAGATCTAAATCTTTATCGTTTTCAAAAATATATTTGAAATATTGACGCTTCAAGTTTACTAACTCTTGTGGGGTATTTTGCAAATCGAATTTTGAGCATAGCGTTTTGCAAATATTGTAAGTTGATTGACCAGTAAAAGATTCATACAATTGACTAGAAACATTAATTCCAACAGTATTAAACATTTCTGCATAGGCTTTTTTATGTAAAGGCTCGGAGTTAACAATAACACCATCCATATCAAATATTACTGCTTTTATCACAATTCTATTTTTTTGCGAATATACTTTAATATGCTAAGTATTAAAAGTATATATTATTTAGTTCAATATTTAAACAGGTTTTGATAAGCTTAACTGTTAATTTACACTTAAATTTTTGACATAAGACACTCGAAATTTACAATATTCAGTAAATTAACTGTCTATAAAATTTTTAGTGATAATTATAGAGTGAATCCTTTAGTAAAACTATAGTTTAAGGTTAATGTTATTAGTAATAAAGGATTTTTGGGTTGTCTTTTTTGGCAACCCTTTTTTTATAATTTTTCACAAACAAGTACGATTTTTTCATCGCTAATATTAGTTGTAAAAAATGCATAACTTTCTCCTCCATCTTTCATGTTGAATTTTTTTCTAAGCTCACTTACAGATTCTGAAAAATTTCTAGTTGTGATATTAACTTTAGAGTTTCCTAAAATCTTTTTAATTGCTTTTTTGTTGTAGGGAATGTGCTTGACTATTTTAAAAATTCTCCCAGGGAAATCTATTAATGCATTTGAAGTATATAAATGTGAGTGTTGATGTAATTTATTTATATTTAACTCCTGTGCTATTGTTTTGAAGGCTCCAGATTTCAATATTGCTGCATTAGGCTCATACAAATAGGTTAGTGGTAAAGAAAAGTTGGCTTTTGCATTTAATTCGGTTGAATATAAAAAACTAAAAGTTTCTTTTTTCTCACCTTTAATGTTAATTGTATCTATTGCTATTTCGTCTTTATGCCCTTTGTTTAGCATAAAGAGGACTTCTTTGACTTCGTTATTTACCGCAACTATATGAATGGCTTTAGTGTGTTTTATTTCGGATATACCAATAGATATATCTAGCATTGGAGAAGCTTTTACTAATACATTATTAGTGTACTTAAAAAGTAAGTCTAAATGTTCAGGAACATTTGGTAAGCAATCTTTGAGGTAGAAAACTTTCCCTTTGCTGTCATGCCTTCTGGATGGGTCAATATAAATCCAATCACAAGTTTTTTCAACTTGCTGTATATGCTCAATTCCATCTACATTTAATGTTTTTGTATTATTTGCTTCTAATTGATTGTAATTGTGAGACACAATTTTGGATAAGTTTTTATCAATTTCGCAATGCGTTACTTCTTCAAAATATTTTGAAAAGAAAAAGCAATCAACTCCAAAGCCACCTGTAATGTCAATAATGGAGTTGCCATTCATTAATCTGGATTTGTAATCTGCGGTAATTTCTGAAGATGTTTGCTCAATATTTAACTTGTTCGGATAATAAATATTAGAAGTTTTAAACCAAGTTGGTAGTTTTGTTTTACATTTTCTTTTGGCTTCAATCTGTTCAATAACCTCTTTTAATTCAACATTACTAAAAGATTTTTTTTTAAATAATAAAGAGGCTACATCTGAATTAATATTATCATCTATGAATTCTTGAATTTCAGTATTTAAAATAGAATTATTCAAATAGATGTTATATATCTTTAGTAAGTTGCTTGACTATCTTGTTTTCGGCTAAAAACTCCTTTAAAATCACTTTAATAGCTGTGTAAGTTGGTATTGCGACAATCATACCTAAAACGCCAAATAAAATTCCAGCTATTATAATTACTAGAAATATTTCTAAAGGATGAGATTTTACACTTTTCGAGAAGATAAATGGTTGGCTAAAAAAATTATCAACTAATTGACCAATAACGAAACCGATCATTACATACGTCGTTTTGGGTACAATTACTTCGCTAAAACTAGAGCCCATAAAACTTGACATGGTAAGCGTTAGCATTAAAACGCCTCCAACCATAGGTCCTACATAAGGAATTAAGTTTAATAAGGCGCATAGAAACGCAATTACAATAGCGTTTTTCACTCCAAAAACGAGTAATACGATTGTATAGATTACAAATAGGATGAGTATTTGAAATATCAAGCCAACAAAATAGCGAGACAATAATGTTTTTATTTTTTCAAATGATTTTTTAGACCGTGTTTCCTTATTATCTGGAACAAAAACCATAATACCTTGTTCTAATAATTGACTGTCTTTTAGTAAGAAAAATGCAATAAATAGTACTGAAAACAATCCTACACTAAAACTACCTAAACCACTAACTACAGAGTTTAAAAAATTTGGAATGATAGAGTAATCAAGCTTTGAGAGTAGATTGGATTCTTTTATTGAGCGTTCAACATCATAACTATTTAAACCAAAATAATTGGTTAATTGAAAGTATAAATCTTCAACATTGTCTTGTAATTGGTCAATATTTAGCAAAGACAAGTTATGACCTTGCTCAACTATAAGCGGAATAAACATTCTCACAAGCCCAATTAGTAATGCTATTAAAATAGCCATGGTAGTAACAACAGCTATAGTGCTTCTAAATTTTAATTTTGCCTTTAAAAACCTAACAATTGGTAAACCAATTAATGAAATAACAGAAGCAATAGCGATATATACTATTACTGACTGAATTTTATATAAAAAATAAAGCAATACTGTTATACCAAGAATAATTGCTAACGCTCTTAATATACCGTTTGATATGATTTTAGAATTCATTTAGTAAATATATAAAAGAGTTTACAATAATTGCTTAGTCATTTCATATAGTGCAATATTTGCTGCTTGTACAACATTCATACTACTGTTTTGCCCAAACATATCTATATGGATTATTGCATCTGAAATGTTTAAAATTTCTTCAGAAACTCCGAAATTCTCATCTCCAATGACTAATGCAATAGGCATATTTTTTGGAATTTTAAACTGATGAATTGGTTTGCTGTTAGTAGTAATTTCTAAAGAAATGATTTGATGGTTATTTTCTTTAAGTTTTTTAACGACTTCAATGGCAGAGTCATTTACTTGATGTGACACAATTTTTTCGGTAGCTCTAGACGTCTTAGTCATTTTACGTCCTAACGGAATATATTCACCGCAAAAAATAAGTTCTGTAATCCCAAAAGCATCAGCAATTCTAAACAAACTACCAAGGTTTGGTGCATTAGTGATGTTATCACAAATTAGTGTGATTGGAAACTGTCGTTTAGTGAAATTGGTATTGTAGTGGTTGAGTTGCAATTTAATACGTGCAAAATAAATTGTTTGTACTACAATTAACAGATAGATGATCAGGCCAACATCCAAAACAACCGCAATTGTAATGAAAGCTATCAATTCCAGTTGTATAAGTATGCCCATTTACATCATTAAGAGATAGAAATGTCATGAATAGCGTAAGTACTACTGCAATAATTTTATGGTAAATTTTAAATTTCTTCATGAATTTAAAAATACAAATTAATTCTCAAAAGCATATTTAATAATATTCGCTCCCATTTTTAGTGCTTTTTCTCTAACATCTTCTGGATCGTTGTGTATTTCTGGGTCTTCCCAACCATCACCTAAATCACTTTCAAACGTAAAAAGCACTACCAAACGTGACTCGTAAAATATACCTAAAGCTTGCGGACGCTTACCATCATGCTCATGGATTTTTGGTAAACCTTGGGGAAAGTCATACGCAATATTAAATAGCTTGTGATTTGCTGGAATCTCTACTAAATCGGTATTTGGAAATACTTTTTTAAGTTCTTTTACAATATAGGGTTGCATGCCGTAATTATCGTCGATATGTAAAAACCCTCCAGAAGTAAGATAGTCCCTTAAGTTTCGAGCGTCGTCATCATTAAAAAAAACGTTTCCATGACCAGTCATGTGTAAAAAAGGAAATTGAAATATATCTACACTATTGGCTTCAACAGTTTGAGGCTTCGACTTTATTTTGGTATTAATATTCTCGTTACAAAATTCTATTAGATTTGGTAAAGCGGTTGGATTACTATACCAATCGCCACCACCTCGATATTTTAATATAGCTACTTCCTGTGATATTGAGACAAGAGAGAAAAGAGAAAAGACAATAGAAAATACTAGCTTCATAGATTATTCATTAGTATAGGCAACCGAATGACTAGCAACTACTGCAGCAGTTTCTGTTCGTAATCTGGTTTCTCCCAAAGTTACAGGAATAAATTGATGCTCCAAAGCCATTGCAATTTCTTTAACACTAAAATCGCCTTCTGGTCCAATTAAAATAGTCACATCTGCATTTGGTTTTAGTTGACTTTTTAGCGACTGCTTTTTAGTTTCTTCACAATGTGCTATAAATAATTGTCCGTGGTGTTGTTGATTTATAAAATCTGTAAAGGAGATAGCATTATTCAACTTAGGTAAATAATAGTGTAATGATTGTTTCATGGCAGATTGTAATATCTTCTCAAAACGCTCTGGTTTAATAACTTTACGTTCGCTATGGTCGCAAATAATAGGAGTGATGCTGTCGATTCCAATTTCGCTAGCTTTTTCTAGAAACCATTCGTAGCGGTCGTTCATTTTTGTTGGAGCTACTGCTATATGTACTTTATATGATTTTGGTTCTTTATAAGTCTTTGAAACAATAGTTACCATACAATTTTTTAAATCGACCATTTCAATTTCTGCTTCAAATAGCCAACCATTACCATTGGTGATGCAAAGCGTATCTCCAGTTTTTTTGCGTAACACTTTGGCAATATGCCTGCTTTCATCTTTTGGAAAAGTGAACTGAGAGGTGTTTTCGTTGATATCTGGATTGTAAAATAGTTGCATGATTCAAATATAAAAACATTTGTGTCATTGCGAATATAATGAAGCAATCTTTTGAATTTAACAGATTACCACGTCATTTCATTCCTCGTAATGACATTATGATTTTCTTTTAAAGTACTTAAAAGTACTAAGAAGTATGTTGATAATGAAAAGAAATTTTGCAAAGAAAAAGGACGAAAAAATTATGATTAAGAGAGTATTTAGTATAGAATTATAATTAAACTCGCCATTACTTAACTGTGAATCATCTTCTAATACAGCCATACATAAAAAATATAAAAAAAAAGCGATACTAGCAATATATGAATGTAATTTAACCAATGATTTAATTAGTTTAAACTTCTTGTTTGAAGTAAGCAGATAGATGATTCCGGGGATCAAATACAATAATGCCAATATTGTAGTAACGTAGAAGACATGTACGATATAGTAGGTGTCATAAATACTAAATTCTAAAGAAGCTGATTTGTCTTTTATTGTTATAAGTCCTAAAATAAAGGAAATAATACCAACAAAAAACAGTAAATAATAACTCTTTCCTTTAAACATAAACCTATATTTTCAATCTTGCAGAAGCAGTAATATTTTGTTCTGCAAAATCTTCTTCTAGATATTTTAAATACCCAACAATGGCTATCATAGCGGCATTATCTGTGGTGAATTCAAACTTTGGTACATAGGTTTTCCAACCAAATTTTTGCTCACCATCTTTTAATGCTTTTCGTATCCCAGAGTTAGCAGATACTCCACCACCAATAGCTATTTGCTTAATTCCAGTTTGTTTAGTGGCAAGTTTTAGTTTATCAATTAAAATACCAATAATAGTGTATTGTATAGAAGCACAAATATCATTTAGATTTTCCTTTATAAAATCTGGATTCTCTTTGGTTTCACGCTGTATAAAATAGAGTATGGCTGTTTTTAATCCTGAAAAACTAAAATTTAAACCATCAACTTTGGGTTTGGTGAATTTAAAAGCCTTAGGGTTTCCTTGTTGTGCACGTTTATCCATTTCTGGACCAGCTGGATAACCAAGGCCAAGTACCTTTCCACTTTTATCATAAGCTTCACCAACAGCGTCATCAATCGTTTCTCCAATGACTTCCATATCAAAATAGTGGTTCACTTTTACTATTTGTGTATGTCCGCCAGAAATAGTCATTGCTAAAAACGGAAATTCTGGTTTGTCGAAACCTTCTTCATCAATAAAATGTGCCAAAATATGTGCTTGCATGTGGTTGACATCTATTAGCGGAATGTTTAATCCATAAGCAAGTGATTTAGCAAATGATGTTCCAACCAGTAAAGAACCCATTAATCCTGGACCTCTTGTAAACGCAATAGCATTAAGTTGTTCTTTTGTAATTCCAGCTTTTTCAAGCGCTTGATGCACGACAGGAACAATGTTTTGTTGGTGAGCTCTAGATGCTAATTCAGGCACAACACCACCATATTCTTGATGTATTTTCTGGTTAGCAACAACATTGCTTAAAATGCTTCCGTTGTGTATAACAGAAGCGGCTGTATCGTCGCATGATGACTCAATTCCTAATATGTAAATATTTTGTGATGTCATTAAGAAGTTTTAGGCATAATAATTGCTTATTTTGTAATTAGATAAACGTCTGTATTTTTTTCTTTTAACGTATATACAAATAAATAAAAAAATAAAGAGCTAATAGTTAAAAATAGCCTTAAAAATTGATAAGTTTAAAGCTAGTTTTAAATTAGGGTTTAGAATCAAAATTCATAACTTTACTACAACATTAAAAAAGCACTTAAAATAGCGTTAAAAATTATAGCAATCTTTTTGCTATTGTTCATCATTTTGGTGCTATTGTTATCTATTCCTGCAGTTCAAACTCGGTTGGGTAAATATGCTACAAAAACTCTAAACGAAGATTTTGGAACGAATATAAATATTGAAAAGGTAGGTCTTCAATTTAACGGAGATGTAGAACTAAAAAACATCTACATTCAAGATTATAAAAAAGATACACTTATAAGTATTAAAGAGTTAAATACTGCTATAATAAGTTTTAGAAAGCTATACAACAACAAGCTTACTTTTGGAGACATAGATATAGAAGGGATGGTGTTTAATCTTAAAACCTACAAAGGAGAAGAAGATACCAACTTAGATATTTTTGTGGCTAAGTTTGATGAAGATTCTCCAAGTAGAGAAAAAAGCGATTTCCTACTATCATCAAGTGATGTGTCAATAATTAATAGTGAGTTTAGGCTGGTTGATGAAAATAAAGAAGAAAGTAATGTACTTACATTTAAGGACTTAAATATTAATGCAACCGATTTTTTAATATTAGGGCCAGATGTGAGTGCAAGAATAAACAAGCTTGGATTTGTTGACAATAGAGGATTACAGATAACCAATATGACTACAAATTTTGGTTATACTTTGCAGGATATGACCTTTGATTTTCTTCAAATAAAAACACCTAATTCTACTTTAAAGGGTAATTTAAAATTCGAGTACGAAAGAGAAGATTTACAATACTTTGTAGACAAAGTAAAGCTTACTGCAACTTTTGAAGATTCCGAGATTACTTTAAGTGATTTAAATATATTTTACGACGAATTTGGAAACAATCAAAAAGCGAATTTAAATGTAAATTTATTCGGTACTTTAAATAATCTAACTGCAAGTAATTTAGAATTTAGTAACTCTAGAAACACTATAGTAGACGGAGTAATTGTGCTTAAAAACTCTTTTGATAATAAGGAGGATACATTTTTAATGGATGCTAATTTCAATAGACTTACATCTAGCTATAGTGATCTTACTAGAATACTTCCAAATGTTTTAGGAACATCTATACCAACAATTGTAGATAGCTTAGGTGTATTTACTATTAGAGGAAAAACAAACCTTACTACAAAAAATCTTGATACGGATATAAAGTTAACTTCTAATATTGGAGATTTAACTGCAAAACTTAAAATTGTAAATATAAATACCAATGATGCAGCTACTTATATTGGTAACGTTGTTATGGATAATTTTGATGTAGGCGCATTAATAGGCGATGCAAATGCAGGTAGTATATCATCAAATTTAGATGTTAAGGGAACAGGTTTTACAGCCGAAAGTATTAACTCGCAAGTAAAAGGAGACGTGTTTAGTATTGTCTATAATGCGTATGAATATGAAAAAATCAAAGTAGTAGGAAATATTAAAAACAAGATATTTGATGGTAATTTAATTGTGAATGACCAAAATTTAAATCTGACTTTTAATGGTTTAGTAGATTTTTCTGAGAAGGAAAAAAAATATGATTTTAATGCCAATGTAGAACATGCAAACTTGAAAGCTCTTAATTTTATAAAAAAAGATAGTATTTCAATCTTTAAGAGTAATGTAAGCATGAACATGAATGGAAGCTCTTATGATGATGCTTATGGGAATATTAGTTTTGAAAACACACTCTATAAAAACCAAAATGATGAATACTATTTTAAGGATTTTGCTATTTCCTCAAGATTTGATAAAGATGTCAGGTATATAGAGGTAAACTCACCAGATATAGTTAAGGGAAGTCTTAATGGTAAATTCGTTTTTAGAGACATTTATAAACTTTTAGAAAACTCTTTAGGAAGTATTTATACCAACTTTAAACCGCACGATATAGCTTCTAACCAATTCATAAACTATAAATTTAATATTTATAATAAGATAGCCGAAGTATTTTATCCCGAATTAGAACTTGGAAGTAATACCTATTTCGAAGGTCGTGTAGAAAGTGATGCTAAAAAATTTAGTTTAGAATTCAATTCGCCACAAATAAAACTACAAGATTATTTTGCAAATAACATTCATCTAGAAGTAGATAATAAAAATCCTTTGTATAACACTTTTGTTGAGATAGACAGTATGTCCTCAAAGTTTTACAATGTCTCTAAATTTAGTTTAATTAATGTAACTAAGAATGACACTTTATTTGTTAAAACAGAATTTAAAGGCGGAAAAGATAATCTTGATGATTTTGACCTGAATCTGTTCTATACCATAAATGAAGAGAATAACTCAGTATTAGGATTTAGAAAGTCTAACATAGTATTTAAAGAAAATGATTGGTATATAAACGAAGAAAAGAATGACTTCAATAAAGTTGAATTTGATAGAGAATTTAAAAACATCAATATTAGAAGCTTGCGAATGAGCCATCAAAATGAAATTATTAATTTATATGGTGTCATAAAAGGTAAAACAAATAAAAATATAAACTTAGATTTTAAAGATGTTGAGCTTGCAAAAATAACACCAAGAGTAGATAGTCTTACCTTGGCAGGAAATGTGAATGGTAAATTAAATATACAACAAGCTCAAGGCGTCTATATTCCAGAATCTAATGTTACCATAGACAATTTTAAAGTTAACGATTTCAATCTAGGTTCATTTAAAGCTAATATTAAAGGGAATAGATCTCTTACTAACTATGCTGTAGACATTAGTTTAAAAGACGACAATACCGAATCTCTTTCAATAACTGGAGGATTGGATTTTTCAGGCAATAACTCAACAATTGATTTAAATGTTAATCTTAATGAGTTTATATTAAACCCTCTAAATCCTTTTGGAGAAGGTGTTATTACTGATATTCGCGGTGAAGTATCAGGAAATGCAAAAGTTTCAGGATTATTAAGTAAACCACAAATAAATGGTGAATTAAGTTTAGATAGAGGAGGACTTAGAGTTCCTTATTTGAATGTTGATTATTCATTTGGAGATGAAACAAAAATCATCTTGCAGCAACAAAGTTTTATATTTAATAATGCCAGATTAACCGATTCTGAATTTTTCTCAAGAGCAACATTAAGTGGTAATATAAATCATGTAAATTTTTCTAACTGGCAACTAAACCTTGATATAGATTCTGATAGACTATTAGTATTGAATACAGACGATTCAGAAGATGCTTTATATTATGGTAGAGCCTTTGTTAATGGTACTATTGATATTGTTGGTCCAACAGATCAATTAGTTATTGGAGCTATTGTGTCATCTGAAGAAGGTACGTTTTTCAAAATTCCACTAAACGATACAGAGTCATTTGGCGAGAGCTCTTATATTCATTTTTTAACTAAAGAAGAAAAGATAGCCCAAATTAATGATGAGAAAGTTGCTGCAGAAGCCATAAAAGGTTTAGAAATGGACTTTGAATTGGATATAACTGATGATGCCGAAATCGAAATTATAATGGATAAAAGCACTGGAAGTGCTATTAAAGGACGTGGTAGAGGTGCTTTAAGAACAAGAATTACTACCAATGGTATTTTCGAAATGAATGGCGATTTTTTCATTACTGAAGGAACTTACAATTATAGTTTTCAAGGTGTTGTAGAAAAAGAATTTAGAGTGTTAAACGGAGGTACTTTGGTTTGGGAAGGTGACCCATTAAAAGCACAAATAAACATTGAAGCGGTTTACGATAAAATTCAAGCAAATCCATCGGTATTGTTAGATAACCCTATTAATACAAGTATTCCAGTTGAGGTGAAAATTCATTTAACCGACCAATTAGAGAAACCAACTATTGATTATGATTTAGCGTTCCCAACTGTAAGTTCCACTTTAGATTCCGAGCTGCAATACCGTTTAAACGATAAAGATAGTAAGGAACTACAAGTAATTTCTTTATTACTTACAGGAGGTTTCCGAAGTGAATTGAGTTTTGGCTCTCAGGATGCTTTTGGATTGGTTTCAGATAGATTACAGTCTATGTTAAACGAAATATTATCCTCAGAAGACGGTAAAGTAAATTTAGGATTAGACTTTCAAATTGGTCAAAACACTCCAGATTTTGAAACTAGCAGTCGCGTAGGTGTAACATTGTCAACTAAATTAAGTGATAATATCCTTATTAATGGTAAGGTTGGTGTACCAATTGGAGGTGTTAGCGAAACTGTAATTGCAGGAGATTTTGAAGTAGAAATGCTAATTAACGAAGACAGAACCTTATCGTTAAAATTTTTCAATAGAGAAAATAGTATCAGGTATTTTGGAGAACAAATTGGTTATACACAAGGTGTAGGGCTTTCGTATAATGTGGAGTTTGATAATCTAAAAGAATTAGTTCAAAAAATATATAGTGGTAAAAAGAAGGAGAAAAGGAAAAAAGAAAATACTACCGAAAACGCAACTCCGTCTTATATTAATATCAAGAAAAAAGATTCTATAAACTCACGTCAATCTAATAACTAAATAGTCGTTTCTTAATCATATTTTAACGAAAATTGAAACTCAAACGTTTTCGTTAAAATATGATAAAACTTAGCTTTTTTCTTGTTTAAGTTTATTAGTTTTACTTTTTCAAAGGCTTAAAAAATGGCAAAAAAAATCAAAAGAATAGGAGTGATGACTTCTGGAGGAGATGCTCCAGGAATGAATGCTGCAATTAGAGCTGTTGTTAGAGCTTGTGCTTATTATAATATTGAATGTATTGGTATTTATAGAGGTTATGATGGCATTATTGAAGGAGATTTTAAACCTATGAACGCTCGTAGTGTAAAAGGCATTATAAATAAAGGCGGAACGATTTTAAAATCTGCACGTTCTGATGATTTTAGAACTAAAGAAGGTCGAAAAAAAGCGTATGAAAGCTTAACGAATGCTGGAGTTGATGCTTTAGTTACTATTGGTGGTGACGGAACATTTACTGGAGCACTTATTTTTAATGAAGAATATAACTTCCCTGTTATTGGAATTCCTGGAACTATCGATAACGATATTTTTGGTACAACACATACTCTAGGTTACGATACGGCTTTAAATACTGTGGTTGAAGCTATCGATAAAATTAGGGATACTGCAAGTTCTCATAACCGCTTATTTTTTATTGAAGTAATGGGAAGAGATGCTGGACATATAGCACTAAACGCTGGTGTTGGAGCTGGAGCTGAGGAAGTATTAATTCCTGAAGAGGATTTAGGATTAGACAGACTTTTAGAATCTTTAAATCGAAGTAAACAATCTGGAAAATCATCAAGTATCGTAGTTGTCGCCGAAGGTGATAAAATTGGCAAAAACGTATTCGAATTAAAAGACTATGTCGATGAGCACATGTCTTACTATGATGTTCGCGTATCTGTTTTAGGTCATATGCAACGAGGTGGAAGCCCTTCTTGTTTCGATCGTGTTTTAGCAAGTAGAATGGGAGTGAAAGCGGTAGAAACTTTACTTGAAGACAAAACCAATTTTATGGTAGGGCTACTTAACAATCAAATGGAATTAACACCTTTAGAACAAGCAATTAAAGGAAAATCAACAATAAATTTAGAATTATTGCGTGTGTCAGATATCATGACAATATAAATTAGAAAAAGAATATGTCAAAAGTAAAAATTGGGATTAACGGATTTGGTCGAATTGGAAGAATTGTTTTAAGAGAAACAATAAAGAGAGCAGACATTGATGTAGTAGCTATAAACGATTTGCTAGATGTTGACCATTTAGCATACTTATTAAAATACGATTCAGTACATGGTAATTTTGATGGAAACATTCAAGTTAAAGATGGTCATCTAGTTATTAACGGAAAAACGGTAAGAGTTACAGCCGAAAGAGACCCTCGAAATCTTAAATGGAACGAGGTGGATGTAGATGTTGTTGCTGAGTGTACGGGAATTTTCACCACTCTAGAAACTGCAAATTATCATATTGAAGCTGGCGCTAAAAAAGTGGCTATTTCTGCACCTTCAAAAGATGCACCTATGTTTGTAATGGGCGTAAATCATAAAAGTATTAGCGACTCAGATGTGATTGTATCTAATGCATCATGTACAACTAATTGTTTAGCGCCTATAGCTAAAGTATTACATGATAATTTTGGTATAGAAGAAGCATTAATGACAACCATTCATGCTGCAACTGCAACACAATTAACGGTTGATGGTCCATCAAGAAAAAATTATCGCTTAGGCCGTTCAGCTTTAAATAATATTATTCCATCAACAACTGGAGCAGCCAAGGCTGTTGGAAAAGTAATACCAGAACTTAATGGAAAACTTACAGGAATGGCATTTCGTGTTCCAACTGTAGATGTGTCTGTAGTTGATCTTACGGTGAGATTGCAAAAAGATACTAGTTATGAGGCGATTAAGGAAGCCTTTAAAAAGGCAGCAGATGGAGAACTTAAAGGTGTTTTAAAATATGTAGACGAACCAGTAGTTTCGCAAGATTTTGTTGGTGAATCACATTCAAGTAACTTTGATGCTCAAGCTGGAATCGAATTAAATTCTAAGTTCTTTAAAGTAGTATCGTGGTACGATAATGAGTATGGGTATTCTGCTAAATTGGTAGATTTAATCCAATACATTCATAATCTATAATATTTATAAAGTATAAGCTGCTAATCATTATATTTGATTGGCAGTTTTTTTATGCATTAACAATTTTTTTATGATTTTTATAGTTGATAGTGGCTCTACAAAATGTGATTGGTTAGCAATTGATAATACTGGAAATCAATTGTTGGAAAAGCAACGTACTAAAGGAATGAATCCTGCAATTTTAAGCGAGAAAAAACTCTATAAAACCATAAAGAAAAACGAAGTTTTAGACCAAGTAAAAAACGATGTAACACATATCTTTTTTTATGGAGCAGGTTGTGGTACAGAAAGACCTAGACAATTATTAGAAGATGTACTTCATAACTTTTTCTCTAATGCAAAAGCCGAAGTAAGAGAAGATACTTATGCAGCTGTCTATTCAACAGTTGGAATTAATTTAGAACCAGCAGTAGTTTGTATTTTGGGTACTGGTTCCAATTGCAGTTATTTTAATGGTACAAGTGTAGAACAAAAAGTGAAATCTTTAGGCTATTCTGTAATGGATGATGCTTCTGGTAATTATTTTGGAAGACAACTTATAAGAGACTATTATTTTAACCATATGCCACAGCATTTAAAAGTATCGCTTGCTGAAAAACACAACATGGATTCCGATTTTATAAAATACAATCTCTATAAACAACCAAATCCAAATGCTTATTTGGCATCTTTTGCGGAATTTATGTTTCTTAATAAAGATTCAGAGTATATTGTAAATGTTATAAAAGAAGGAATTCGTTTGTTTGCTAAAAACATGATTTTGCAATATAAAGATGTATTAAATACTGTTCCTGTACATTTTGCAGGCTCCATTGCTTATTTCTCGCAAGAAGAGATAAAAGAAGTTGCTAGTGACATGGGATTCACAGTCGGTAATTTTGAACGTCGTCCTATTGAAGGATTAGTACACTACCATAGTAATCAATTATCTTAGCAGAATTTTGAAGAAGAAACTTGCTTATCCAACCTATTTTATTTCCAAGCTTTATATATGTAGTTCTGCATATAGCTACTAAAGAAAAATTTGACTAACTTCGTTTAGCCTCTGATATAAAACATTTAAATGTTGTATATCATCGTTTTGGCATTAATATAAACTAACCCATCGAATTATTGGAAAACGAGTTTGCAAAAGTGATGTCTGAAAGGACAAACGAGGAATTAATTAAGATTGTAATGGTAGAGAGAGAAAGGTATAACCCGACTGCAATCGAAGCTGCCGAATCTGAAATTGAAAAGCGGAAAATAGACACAAACGAGTTTGAAAAAATAAAAGAACAAGCAATTGTCGAGAAAGAACAAAAACAAAAAGTTGACTCAAATGTAGTTGGATCGGGAATTAGATTTTTGAATTTAATAATTGACTCAATTGTTTGGTATATATTAATTGTTCTCGTTTTTTTTATTGTTGGTTTATTGTTTCCAACTTATATCATAAACAACAACTTTACTGTTGTAATAATTAATTTGATTTTAATATTTGGGGCTTTTTTTGTTTATCATTCAATTATGGAAATCAAGTTTCAAAAAACTCTTGGAAAATTTGTAACAAAGACTAAAGTTGTTAAAATAAATGGAGAGAAGCCGACTAATGAAGATATAGTTACTCGGACTTTTTGTAGACTAATTCCATTTGACCGAATTTCATTTTTGTTTGTTAAGAACGGAATTCACGATTTTTTATCGAAGACTAAAGTTGTAAAAGATACAGCGGAATAAAAAAAACTATTACCAACAAAGAACTGAGTTAAAAAACAAGCAATTTTAACCAAATTTAGTTATTTGTTTGTTAGCTTTCGGAAAACTCTCGCACACAAAGATGCAACTTTCCATATTTATAACCGTTAAACAAATCTACTTCACCGCTATCATACTAATTTCTACATTCACATTTTTTGGTAAACAAGCTACTTGTACAGTTTCGCGAGCAGGTGCAGTCGCTTCATTAAAATATGACCCATACACAGCATTAATAGCTCCAAAGTCGTTCATGTCGCTAATAAAAATTGAGGTTTTTACAACATTTTCAAAGGTCATTCCAGCAGCTGCTAATACTTCTTTCATGTTTTCCATAACTTGTTTGGTTTCATCGGTAATATTGTCTAAAACTAACTCGTTAGTTTCTGGGTTAAACGCTATTTGTCCAGATGTAAAAAGTGTATTTCCACTTAAAACTGCTTGATTGTATGGTCCTATTGGTGCAGGGGCTTTGCTAGTAGTAATAATTTGTTTCATTGAAAATTGATTTTCATTTCCGTGAAAACGGAAATCTGTTAATATTATTTTATAAATCTCTATCGCGTTGTCTTCGCTTTTCGTATTTAATATCTTGTAAGATACTAGACTTAATACCTATAAAGAAATTCCATTGTTTATTGGCGCTAAATGGAATCCAAGAAAAATTCATTCGCCAACTTTCTAAATCACGCTCAAAACGTAATTGCGTATAAGTAATACCTTTATTTTTTAAATCGTAACCAGAAGACGCTCCTAGCGTCCAACGCGGAGAAATCTCTATATCTCCAGAGAACATCAACGAGTGCGACGCAATTTCGTTTTGTCTACGTGTGTTACTGTAATTTATAGCGTAAGCCAACCGAATGTTCCAAGGAATTTTATATCTATAAAGGTCGCTTGGTTTTTGAGCTTCGGAGTCATCCTCATTATTATTAAATGATTTATCGGCAAAATCTTGAGGTTTTCCAAATAAATCATCATCACGTCCACCACTACGCAACGATTCCTGTTGAGATCTACTATTGCTTGTATTGTCATCTTTTTCAGAATCATTACTAGAAAATGAATAACCAGTAGTTAAATTGGCGCTTGTTAGCCTAAATAGACTTCCGCCATTATTTATATTGAATTCATCAATTTTAATATTGTTACTATCAAGTGCATAAGGATCTAATGTGGCACCAAAATTCACGGTCATATCTTTAAGCAATTTGAAGCCACCATTAACTCTAACAGGGCTCCATTTTAACGAATCACCAGCAAGATTGTATGAGGTAGAGAAGTTTAAGTTATTAATAAGTGTAATTTTTTTAGGCTCTACAACAGTACTATCTCTATCTCGTATTTTTGCTTCAAAATTGTTACTAACAGAAATACCTATAGCACTGGAATAGTTATTGGTTGGACTTCCAAAAATTGATTGTTCAAAACGGGTATAATCAGCTTCAGTGGAGGTAAGTCCATCTGCACTTATCACTTCGTAAGTATCATAATATTGGTCAAAAGCTGGAGAAATATTATAGCTAATAGATGGTCTCATAACATGCCTAATAGCTTGAATTTTTTTATCCTCTCCAAATTCAAACATACCATAAAGCGTCGTGCCTATGCTGGCACTAAAATTATATGTTCTAAAAGAGTCAAATCCATTCTTTTCGGTAATTACTGTTTTTTGTGTCGCTTGGTTGAAAGATTTTTCTATCGTATTAAGCGTCCAAGTTTCTTGAAAATTAGCCGAAGCGCTTAAGCTTAAATAATTAAATACTTTAAAGTTGGTACTTATTGGAATACTATGTTGCATACCTACTTTGGCATCTTCAAACATTTCTTTTTTAAAGAATAACGAATCGGTAGTTTGAATTCTGTTTTCGGCTCTAGTATTATATTGCAAGTTTATATTTTGAATAATCCCTTTTTTCGCACCAATCCTAGGAGCAAAAGGGAATACACGACCAATACTTCCTTGAAATGTAGGAAGCGTCATATTAATGGTTTGAGTATTTGTATTTTGCGAATGATTGGCAGTAAGGCTAACATTTACTTGAGGTTCACCTTGAAATGTTTTGGAATATGATACAGATGATGATAAGGTATTATTTAAATAATTTGAAGCATTTAATTGATTGATAGATTGTTGATAATAGCGACTACTACCAAGGTTTACAGAAGCCGAAAATCTAGAGCTTGGATTTGCTTTCCCATCTTGACTATGTGACCAACGTAAGTTATAAATAGCACTTTTTGAGTAGTCTGGAAAACCTCGCTCACTACTAATTAAGTTTTCATACCTAAAACTTAGGTTGCCTCTAAATTTATAGCGTACAGCATAGTTGCTCTCTATACGCATACCATAACTACCATTGGTATAATAATCTCCTAATAAAGCCAAATCAAAATAATCGCTTACAGCAAAATAGTAACCACCATTTTGCACAAAATAACCACGACTATTTTGTTCTCCAAACGATGGAAAAATCACACCTGACGTTCGTTTTTGAGTTAGAGGGAAATAAGCAAAAGGTAAGCCAATAGGTGTTGGCACATCTGCTATAAACATATTTGTTAAGCCAGTTACCACTTTTTTGCCAGGAACTATTTTCGCTTTTCGCATTAAAAAATAGTATTCTGGATTTTCAAGATCTTTTGAGGTTGTAAATTTTCCACGATCTATAAAATAGACAGAGTCATTTTCTTTTTTCGTAGTTTCAGCAATTATATAACCTCCACTTTGCTCAGTTCTGGAATTAAATATTAAAGCTTTTTGAGTATCAAAATTAAAACGGATAGAATCAGGCTCAACAACATCACTACCTTGCTTAAAAATAGGAGCTTGAGTGTAATTGCCTAATGAATCTTTTAATCTACCTGCATACACTTCATTTTTTTCATAGTCAATTACAATGATACCTGCGGTAATTTCCATATCCTCATAATTAATCTGGGCATTATCATATAAGGTGATTTTTTGATCTTTTCTAGTAATAGATGTATAACCAGACGCACTGTATTTTACAATATCTTTTAAAAGTTTGGGCTTATTTGGGATACTGTCTAATTTAATAGTATCGTTTACTAGAATGTTAGATTCTGCATTTCTAGTTTTTAAACTGTCTATTTTTATAGGAATAGTATCTCTTGCTACAATAGGTTTTATTTTTTCCTTTTTTGGAGGAATATCTTGAGCGTAGCTAAAAGTGTTTATAAGCACTGTAAAACTTAAAGCAAAAAGTATTTGAAAGATGTTTGTTCGCAACGCTTTTAGATGTATTTTTGTAAAAGTATGGCTCGGTTTTTGAATTGCCAAATGTACATATATTTTTTTGTGAATATTTTAATAACTAAAAAAATATAGAATTTAAAATAAACCTAGTTTTAATGCCGTTTTAGACTTTATATGAAAACGAATCTGAAATACCTTTTAGTATCTTTTTTCTTTATATTTTCCTCCTATGCGTTTCCTCAAAAATCAACCGATAAATTTGTGGTTGTACTTGATGCTGGACATGGAGGCAAAGACCCTGGTAGACCTACAAAGTTTGATACCGAAAAGAATGTAGCTTTAAGTGTTGTGTTGAAAATAGGTAAAGAACTTGAAAAGCATAAAAACATAGAAGTTATTTATACTCGAAAAACTGATGTTTTTGTTGAGTTAAGAGAACGAGCAGCAATAGCGAATAGGGCTGATGCCGATTTATTTGTTTCAGTGCATTGTAACGCTCATAATACTCAGGCTTATGGAACTGAGACTTATGTGCTCAGCGTTGGTAATACTGATAGAAATATAGAAATTGCTAAAGCAGAAAACGAAGTAATATTTTTAGAAGATAATTACGAAAAACATTACGAAGGTTACGACCCAAACTCACCAGAGTCTATTATTGGCTTGACATTATTACAAGAAGACTATGTAGAGCAAAGTATTTTATTGGCTAGCATGGTAGAGAAAAATTTCAAAAATAAATTAAACAGAAAGAGTAGAGGTGTTAAGCAAATTCCTCTTTGGGTTATGCATAATACGTACATGCCAAGTGTTTTAATCGAAACTGGATTTCTAACCAATAAGCATGAAGGAAAATATTTAAGTTCAAAAAAGGGACAGCAAGAAATTTCGAAATCGATTTATGAGTCAATTTTGATGTATATAGAAACCGTAAACGAAAACAATGGTTTTGAAATTATAGCTAATACCGATAATGATAATACAACTATTAATTCTAGTATTACATTCAAAGTTCAAATAGCAGCTGGAGCTAGAAAGTTAGAAACAAAGCCTTATAATTTTAATGGTTTAAGAGGTATAACCTCTGAAAGTATTGGTAATGGATATAAATACTTTTATGGTGAAACTTCTAATTATGAAGACATAAAAAGACACAAACAAGAAGCTTTAGAAAAAGGATATACTAGCTGTTTTATTGTGGCTTATAAAAATGGTGTACGTATAGATGTTAATGAGGCTTTAAAAACTATTTCAAATTAAGGCTTTATTTAAATTAATTGCTAATTTTGTGTTTAACAAAAAAAAATCATATTGAAGATCACTAGAGAAGTAAAAACAGCAGTCTTAGTCATCAGTGGGTTGTTACTAATTATATATCTATTTAACTATTTAAAAGGTGAAAACCTCTTAGATTCTTCCCGTACATTTTACGCAGTTTATGATAATGTTGAAGGTTTAGCGACATCAGCACCTGTGACTATTAGCGGTAATGTTGTTGGAAAAGTTCAAGAAATTGTATTTACAGAAGATGGTTCAGGAAAGCTTCAGTTAAAGCTTATGGTTGATAATGATTTTCAATTTTCTAAGAATAGTAAAGCAGAAATCTATGAGACTGGCCTTATTGGAGGTAAAGCAATAGCTATTGTACTTGCAAACGATGGGTCGGAAACTGCAGTTGATGGCGATTTTCTTCAAGGCACAATTAAAGCAGGTTTAACAGAATTGGTAAATCAAAAGCTAACGCCATTGCAAGGAAAAATTGAAAATGTCATGGTAAGTGCCGATTCACTTTTAAAGAATATTAATGATGTGTTTGATGAAAAAACGAAAACGAACTTAAAGAGTAGTGTTTCTAGTTTAAACGAAACAATACTATCTTTTAAAAACACATCTAAATCAATCAATAGTTTAATTGCAGATAATAAAGGAAAACTAGACAGTACTATTACTAGTTTTGAAAGTACTTCGGCAAATTTAGCATCAATAACCGATGACATGGCTAAAGCAAATCTAGGACAAACTATTACGGAATTGCAAACAACTATTAATAGCTTTAAAAACATATTGTCAAGTATCGAAAAGGGTGAAGGCTCTATGGGTAAACTATTAAAAGAAGATGCTTTATATAATAATATTGAGGGAGCTACCAAAGAGCTAGAAGAGTTATTGAAAGATATAAAGTTACATCCAAAACGTTATTTTAGAATCCTATCTAAAAAGGAAATTCCATATAAGGAGAATTAATACATTTTATAAATCCAACCAACTATGAATTATTTACCAAACATACTTTTTGCAATTGCATTGGTTATTGGTATAGGTTATTTTGTTAGAAACGTTCAAAAACTCATTCGTAATATTAAACTAGGAAAAGATGTTGATGTTAGCGATAATAAATCGCAGCGTTTAAGAAACATGGTAAATATTGCGCTCGGACAGAGTAAAATGGCACGTCGTCCAATAGCTGGTTTTTTGCATATAATTGTATATGTTGGGTTTGTTATTATCAATATTGAAGTACTGGAAATAATAATTGATGGCCTATTTGGCACACACCGTATTTTTTCTGGAATTGGTAGCCTATATGGTGTTTTAATTGGAAGTTTTGAAATTCTAGCAGTATTGGTTTTAGTATCTGTAATAGTGTTTTGGTTAAGAAGAAATATTATAAAACTAAAGCGCTTTTGGAATAGTGAAATGACTAGTTGGCCAAAGAATGATGCTAATTACATTTTGTATTTTGAAATGGTGTTGATGTCTTTGTTTTTGATTATGAATGCAACTGACACTTCATTTCAAGCAATGGACTCAGGAAACATTATAAGTCAATATATTGCTCCGTGGTTTAGCGGATTTTCTGAAAACAGCTTACACTTAGTTGAAAGGACCGCATGGTGGATTCATATATTAGGTATACTAGTATTTTTAAACTACTTATATTTTTCTAAACACTTGCATATATTGTTAGCATTCCCTAACACCTATTATGCAAGTACAAAGCCTAAGGGACAATTAGATAATTTAGAATCTGTGACTAAGGAAGTGATGCTCATGATGGATCCAAATGCAGATCCTTTTGCAGCGCCTGAAGACACAGAAACCGATGATGTCCCAGAAAAATTTGGAGCAAGAGATGTCACTGATTTAAACTGGACGCAATTACTAAGCGCATATACATGCACCGAATGTGGGCGTTGTACCTCATCTTGCCCTGCGAATTTGACAGGAAAAAAATTATCTCCTCGTAAAATCATGATGGATACAAGGGATAGATTGGAAGAAGTTGGTAAAAACATAGATGCTAATAAAGGCGAGTTTAAGGATGATGGAAAGCAATTATTAGGCGATTATATCACTAAAGAAGAACTTTGGGCATGTACCACTTGTAACGCATGTGTTGAAGAGTGTCCTATAAGTATTAGTCCTTTATCTATTATCATGGATATGAGACGTTATTTGGTGATGGAAGAATCTGCAGCACCTGTCGAATTAAATAATATGATGACCAATATTGAAAACAATGGTGCGCCATGGCCTTATAATCAAATGGATAGGCTAAATTGGAAGGACGAATAAATTAAATTTGAAATGAATCTCAAAGTACTAACAATGGCCGAATGTATGGCTGAAGGCAGACAACCCGAAATATTATTTTGGGTAGGTTCAGCTGGAAGTTATGATGATCGTGCTAAAAAAATCACAAAAGCATTTGTAAAATTGTTAAATGCAGCAAATATTGATTTTGCAGTGTTGGGTACTGAAGAAAGTTGCACTGGAGATGCTGCAAAACGTGCTGGAAACGAATTTTTATTTCAGATGCAAGCAGTAACTAACATAGAAGTACTAAATGCCTACGAGGTAAAAAAAATAGTGACTGCTTGTCCGCATTCTTTTAATACGTTAAAAAATGAATATCCTTCTCTTGGTGGTAATTACGAGGTACTACATCATACACAGTATTTACAGCAACTAATTCAGGAAGGAAAATTAAAAATAACTAATAATACCTTCAAAGGAAAACGAATCACATTTCACGACCCTTGTTATTTAGGAAGAGCGAACGAAGTTTATGAAGCACCAAGAGAGCTTTTAAAAGAACTTGGAGTTGATTTAGTTGAAATGAAACGTCATAAGCGTACAGCGCTTTGTTGCGGAGCTGGAGGTGCACAAATGTTTAAAGAACCTGAAAAAGGTGATAAGGATGTAAATGTATTACGCACTGAAGATGCTTTACAAACAAATCCAGACATTATCGCTACTGGTTGTCCTTATTGTAACACTATGATGACAGATGGTGTTAAGTTTAAAGAAAAAGAAGCTGATATACAAGTGTTGGATGTTGCTGAGTTGTTGGCTAATAATCAAGAATTATAAAAATTTAAATGCTAGTAGATTTTAATACATTACCAGAAACCGCTAGAGTTTGGATCTACCAAGCCAATCGTTCATTTACCGAACAAGAAATAGAGGAAATAAGTTCCAAATTAGATATGTTTATTGAAAACTGGACTGCGCATGGAAGCGATTTGTATTCTGGTTATGAAATTAAATATAAGCGCTTTATAGTTGTTGGTTTAAATCAAAACTTGAATAGTGCGACTGGTTGTTCTATAGATGCTTCTGTACATTTTATTCAACAGTTAGAAAAAGAATACAATGTCGATTTAATGGACAAAATGAATGTGTCCTATAAACAAGGTGAGTATATTGCTTATAAGCCTTTGACAGACTTTCGAAAAATGGCTAAAGACAAAGCGGTATCCAAAAACACAATTGTATTTAACAATTTAGTAGCCAATAAAGCAGAATACCTTGAAAATTGGGAAGTCCCTGCTAGTGAAAGCTGGCACAATAGATTTCTTAATTAGATAACTCCTTACCAAGGTTTTTAATTTTTAAATAGTATGGCAAACGAGATTATCTTATTAAACATATCTGGACAGGATAAACCGGGTTTAACATCAGAGTTAACATCAATTTTGGCCGCATATGATGCTAAAATATTAGATATTGGTCAAGCAAATATTCATAATACATTATCTCTAGGTATTTTATTTGAAGTACAATCTGGTAAAAAATCAGGAGCTGTGTTAAAAGATTTGCTTTTTAAATCGTATGAACTTGATATTCAGGCTAAATTCACACCTATTTCACTTAAAAATTATGAGAATTGGGTAAACCTTCAAGGTAAGGATAGGTATATTGTTACAATTCTTGGAGAAAAATTTGGAGCAAAACAGATATCTGAAGTGACTAAGGTAATCTCAGAAAAGAAGTTAAACATTGATTCTATAAAAAGACTTACGGGACGTTTATCGCTAGTGAAAAATGATGAGTACCCAAGAGCATGCATACAACTATCTATTCGTGGTGAAATAAATAATAAAGCAGAGATCACTGAAAGGTTTATGAAGATTTCTCATGATTTAGATGTAGATATTGCATTTCAAGAAGACAATATTTATCGCCGCAATAGACGACTAGTTTGTTTTGATATGGATTCCACACTTATTCAAGCAGAAGTTATAGACCTGTTAGCGGAATTAGCTGGTGTTGGAGATGAGGTTAAAAAAATTACCGAATCTGCTATGAATGGTGAGATAGATTTTAAAGAAAGTTTTAAAAAACGTATGCAACTTTTAAAGGGGCTAAGCGAAGAAGTATTGCATAACGTTGCTGTTAATTTACCAATTACTAAAGGAGCACGAAGACTTATTGATACTCTAAAAAATTACGGTTACAAAACGGCCATTCTATCTGGGGGATTTACATATTTTGGAAAATACTTACAGAAAGAATTAGGGATAGATTATGTCTACGCCAATCAACTAGAAATAAAGGATGGTATGTTAACTGGTGGCTATTTAGGTGAAATAGTGGATGGAAATAAAAAGGCGGAATATCTTAGAGAAATTGCTATTAAAGAAGGGATAGATATTGGACAAACAATAGCTGTTGGTGATGGTGCTAATGATTTAGCTATGCTCAATATTGCAGGCTTAGGCATTGCTTTTCATGCTAAGCCGAAAGTAAAGGATAATGCTCAAAGTTCTATTTCAAGTATTGGTTTAGACGGCGTATTGTATTTATTAGGTTATCATGATAGGCATATTGATCTAATCGCCCGCTAACAAAATAAATAAAATGCTATTGTTATTATCTTGGTTATAAAACTATCTTAAAGTTTTTTATTCTTCGTTGTAAAAATGCTATTTTGGCATAGTTTTTCGTTTTCCATGTAACAATGGATAAATTAATTAATCCCAAACTATGCGAAATATAACTTTACTATTACTTTTTTCGTGTGTATTTGCTTCAGCACAAAGCAATCACCCTTTAGCTACAAAAGATTATGAAGCTCAACAAAAATGGGTGGACAGCGTTTATAACTCAATGACTTTAAAAGAAAGAATTGGACAATTATACATGGTTCAAATTTTCTCTAGTCAAGATGAAAAAACGAAACAAACACTTATTAAGCAGCTTAAAGAATATCATCTTGGAGGAATTATCTATTCTAAAGGTGGACCAGTAAGGCAAGCAAAACTCAATAATGAGTTGCAGGCTATGTCTAAAATCCCTTTACTAATTGGTATGGATGCTGAATGGGGATTAAATATGCGACTAGATTCTACTTACGCCTTTCCCTATAATATGGCTCTTGGAGCAATACGGGATAATGAGTTAGTTGAAAAAGTAGGGAAGCATATAGGAGAGCATTGTAAACGATTAGGAGTACATTTTAATTTTGCACCAGTTGTAGATATTAATACCAATCCAAAAAATCCTATTATTGGAAATCGTTCATTTGGTGAAAATCGTGATAATGTCACTAATAAATCTCTAGCTCTAATGAAAGGAATGCAGGAAGCTGGTACATTGGCGTCTGCAAAACACTTTCCTGGACATGGTGATACTGAACTAGATTCACATCATACGCTACCAACAATTAGTTTTAATGAGCAAAGAATAGATTCAGTAGAGTTATATCCTTACAAAGAACTTATTAGCAAAGGACTCTCTAGTGTTATGGTTGCACATTTAAACGTACCAAGTTTAGAGCCAAGAGATGGTTATCCTTCGTCATTATCAAAACATATTGTAACAGATATTTTAAAAGAAAGATTAGGTTTTGAAGGTTTAATTTTTACCGATGCACTTACAATGAAAGCTGCTTCAAATTTTAGTAACCCTGGCGAAATAGATTTGGGAGCTTTTAAAGCAGGAAATGATGTCATGCTAATGTCTGCAAACATTTCTCAAGGTATTGATAAAATTTTAGAGGCTTATAACAATAAAGATATTACAGAAGAACGTTTAGCGCATTCAGTAAAAAAAATATTAATGGCAAAATATAAAGTAGGCCTTAATAATTATAAACCTATTGGAACTGCTAATTTGGTTGAAGATCTTAATCGCTTGAAAGACGACGTGTTAAATGAAAAATTGATAGAAGATGCGCTAACAGTTATAAAGAATAATGGCGATTTATTGCCTTTACGAAAACTAGAAAATAAGTCAATAGCTTATGTGAAATTTGGAGATGACAATGGAACAGAATTTTTAAAAGAACTAAAAAAATATGCAAAAGTTCATGAAATATCTGCAACTAATTTAGACGATCTTATTTCTAAACTCAATAACTATAATACTGTAATTATTGGCTTTCATAAATCTAATAAAAGTCCATGGGAAAGTTATAAATTCTCTAACCAAGAATTAGTTTGGTTGTACGAAATAGCAAGAACTAACACAACTATTTTAACTGTATTTGCAAAGCCTTATACGTTATTAGACTTAAAAACCAACGAAAATTTAGAAAGTATTCTAGTTGCATACCAAAATAGTGATGTTGCACAACAAAAAGCTGCGCAACTAATATTTGGAGCTATTCCTGCAAAAGGTGTTTTACCAGTTACTTCTGGTGATGAATTTAAAGTTGGAGATGGGATTCATTTTCCATCATTGAGTAGGTTGGGCTATGGCTTACCAGAAAGCGTAGGTATGAACTCTCATAGACTTGCAAAATTAGATTCTGTTGCTCAATTTGCAGTAGACTCAATAATGACTCCTGGATTACAACTATTAGTTGCCAGAAAAGGAAAAGTTGTTTATAATAAAAACTTTGGAAAACATACTTATCAGGGAAAGCAAAAAGTTAGATTTTCCGATATTTATGATATCGCTTCGTTAACCAAAATTGTTGCTACCTTACCATTAATAATGGAATTGGAAGAAAAAGGAATCATCTCTTTAGATAGTAAATTATCAGACCTATTACCAGAATTTAAAGGAACTAATAAGGAAGATGTAACTATAAAAAAAATGCTATCTCATTATGCACAATTAAAACCTTGGATTCCTTTTTATGTAAATACATTAGACTCAATAACAAAAAAACCAGATGCGAAATATTATAGAAGAAAATCAAGTAAAGGTTTTGATATTGAGGTTGCAAACAAATTATTTTTAAGATCTGATTATCAGGATTCTATACAGGAAACTATAAAAGAGAGCGATATGTTAGAACGACTAAGATATCGTTATAGTGATTTACCGTATTATATTCTAAAGAAATTTATTGAGAAACATTACGACCAACCTTTGGATGAATTGGTTCAACAGCATTTTTACAAATCATTAGGTGCAAATTATACAACTTATAAACCTAGGGAAAGATTTAGTAAAACTCAGATTGTACCAAGTGAAATAGACGATTATTATAGATTTCAAGAAGTGCATGGATATGTACATGATATGGGTGCTGCAATGCAAAATGGAGTAGGTGGTCATGCAGGAGTGTTTAGTAATGCAAATGATATTGCAAAAATTATGCAAATGTATTTGCAAAAGGGCTATTATGGTGGACAAAGATATTTTAAAACGGAAACTTTAGATAGATTTAATGAATGCTATTACTGCGAAAGTGATAACAGAAGAGGTGTAGGTTTTGATAAACCACAACTAGATGAAGATGGTCCAACATGTGGCTGTGTGTCTATGACTAGTTTTGGTCATTCAGGATTTACAGGAACCTATGCTTGGGCTGATCCAGAAGAAGAAATTGTGTATGTGTTTATGGCAAATAGAACCTACCCAACATCTTTAAATGGAAATAAATTATTAAAAGAAAATATTAGAACAGAAATACAACGATTGATTTACGAAGCTATTGAAGAATAAAAAAATGATTATAGGTATAGTTTGCTATCCAACGTTTGGAGGAAGTGGCGTTGTGGCAACTGAGTTAGGGTTAGAATTATCCAAACGCGGACATGAAGTGCATTTTATAACATATAGTCAACCAGTTAGATTAGATTTGTTGAGCCATAATGTACATTTTCATGAAGTAAATGTTCCCGAATACCCTTTGTTTCATTACCAGCCTTATGAGTTGGCACTTTCAAGTAAATTAGTCGATACTGTAAAGCTACATAATATAGATGTGTTGCATGTACATTATGCCATTCCGCATGCTTATGCTGCGTATATGGCAAAAAAAATGCTGCATGAAGAAGGTATAGAATTACCAATAGTAACAACACTTCATGGAACAGATATTACATTGGTTGGAAGTCATCCATTTTATAAAACAGCAGTTGAATTTAGTATCAATAAATCTGATGCAGTAACATCTGTTTCGCAAAGTCTAAAGGACGATACATTGCGTTTATTTAATATTAAAAACGATATACAAGTTGTGCCAAATTTTATTGATTTAGAAAGGCATGTAAATCAGTTTACAGACTGTCAAAGAGCTATGCTTGCTAATGAGAATGAAAAGGTAGTAACACATATCAGTAATTTTAGAGAGGTTAAGCGCATAGGCGATGTAATTCATATTTTTAATAATATTCAAAAAGAAATACCTGCGACATTAATGATGGTTGGAGAAGGACCAGAAAAAGAGCCAGCAGAAAGACTTTGTGAAGAATTGGGAATTGAAAATAAGGTGAAGTTTTTAGGGAATAGTAGCGAAATAGATAAAATTTTGTGCTTTAGCGATTTGTTTTTGCTTCCTTCCCAAACTGAAAGTTTTGGACTAGCTGCTTTAGAAGCCATGGCATCAGGTGTTCCTGTTATATCAAGTAATACAGGAGGAATACCAGAAGTGAATAAACATGGTGTATCTGGGTATTTAAGTAATGTAGGTGATATTGACGATATGACTAAAAATGCTTTGCAAATACTTAAAGATGATACAGTTTTAGAGAAGTTTAAAGAAAACGCAAAAAAAGAAGCTTTACAATTTGATCTTCATGCTATTGTCCCTAACTATGAAGAAATTTATAGATTAGCATTAACACGATGTGTATCAATTTAAATCTCAAATAACCTTTGTTAAAACATTATTAGTCTGGCAGAGGTTCACATTGAAAGCCTCTAGCTTTAATCAAAGTTTTAATATCGTTTTCATTTAACGCTTCTGTAGCTTTCACTTTTAGCACTTTGTCAACATCTTCTATATCGATTGACCAATTAATAATACTAGACTGAAATTTAAAAAGAGATTTTACAGCCTTTATGTTTTTTTTAGTTTCTATATCTGTTCTAAAAATCAATAGTTTCATTATAACTTCTTATTATATTGATTCTTCATTAGAAGAATCTTCTAAATTATTATATTGTCGTTCTACATATTGTTTATAAAGTTCATCACCTTCTTCTTTCCAAAATTTATCATAATGTTTCCATTTTGAAAAACTTGTTTTAGAATCGGTTTTACTATCTGATTTTGAATTTTTTGATGAATCGCAGTTGCCACTACTACCACTACCACAGCTACCAGTAAGGATTTTAAATAATATAAATAATCCAACACCTTGCCAATATGTTATTGTAGTTAATCCAAATAATTCAGGCATTAACCAGTTCCATAGCCACATTATTACAAAACCAAAAAGGATGGCTAATCCAGTTATACCAATAACTGCTAGTATGATTAACCCAGCAATTTCTCCAGGGGATCTCCCTCTTAACTTGTGATTGAAAAAATTTGTCATCTCTCTCTTTTTTAATTAATATTTTTTAATTCTATTTTTTTATAAAGTATGCCAATAGCTCTATGTCTTCTTGACATTAAAGTACCTTTTGGTATTCCAGTTTCTAACGATAGTTCTTTATAACTATACCCTTCAAAGTCAATAGCTATAATAATATCTCTGTATTCTGGTTTGAGATTTATAATAGCCTTTTTCAAGACATTATCCATTTCTTCGGAATATGGATTATCTGGTGAATCATATACCATTTCCGCAAATTCTTGAAGCTTAGCCTCGGCATTATCTTCATAACTAACATTATGTTTATTAGACCGCATAATATCAATAATTTTATTTTTTATCGAGTTATACACAAAGCCTGCTACATTGTTTATAGGCGAATATCTATCGGCTCCAGCAAACAGTTTTAAAGCCACATCTTGAATTATATCTTCGGCATCACGACTAGCCGTTGCTTTTATTCTTGAGTTGACATAAACTTTAAGTGATTGGTATTCTTCACCAAAAAAGTCTTTAAGTTTTTTATTGTTTTCTGATTTCTGAGTCATTTAAAAGCCTTTTAAACAAGTCTTCAATTATAAAGACGAAACTTTTTAAATCTATTGCATTTATTTTTATTAAAATAAAAAAGACCACTTAAATAAGTGGTCTTTAGTAAAATAAAATATTTCAATGTAGTTAGAATTGATAACGCAATCCTAATGCAATATCAAAATCTAGGTCGTCATTAATATCTCCAAAACCAAGTTCAGGTCTAAAGTCTAATGAAATTAATAGTGGAATATCAAAATTATATTCAATACCAATATTACCAGCTACCAATAAAGAGGTGCTACTATCATCAACTCCTGGAGCTACATTATCTAAGCTGTATGAAGCAAAACCACCACCAGCTCCAGCGTACCAGTTAAAGTTTCCATCAAGAGGCATTACCCATTGGTACAACCCAACTGCTCTCAATGCACTGTAATTATTGCCATCTCTCCAGCCTAAACCAAACTCTAATCTGTTTGTGTCGCTTAAACCAAGTTGATATGAAATTTCAGCTCCAAAGCCATCACTATCACCTAATCGTAATCCAATTGCATGATCTGAGATATCCTGTGCTTGAGCAGTAAGTGCAAACCCTAATAAGGTCATTGATAATAAAAATAATTTTCTCATAAGTTTTAAGTTTTTGTAAATGTAATTATTTTGATAAAAAATTATAAATCTATAACGCTAATATTGTGCCAATATTGAAATTTCGAGTATAATATCGCAATATTTAGAGCTAATATTTAAAATCCATTTTTGTTTCTCTAATAATACAATTACATTAGCAAAACTAACTAATAAGAATATACAATTAATGGCTGGAAATTCTTTCGGTAATTTATTTAAACTTACAACCTTTGGCGAATCTCATGGAATTGCTATTGGAGGCATAATAGATGGTTGTCCTGCAGGACTTCAATTAGATTTTGATGCAATTCAGCAAGAAATGGATAGACGTAAACCTGGACAGTCTGAAATTGTAACACAACGCAAAGAACCTGACACAGTTGAATTTTTGTCAGGTATTTTTGAAGGACAAACTACAGGAACTCCAATAGGTTTTATTATTAAAAATGCTAATCAGAAATCTAAAGATTACTCACATATAAAAGATGTGTATAGGCCAAGTCATGCCGATTATACTTACGACCAAAAATATGGCGTAAGAGATTATAGAGGAGGAGGGCGAAGCTCAGCAAGAGAAACAGCTTGTAGAGTTGTTGCTGGAGCAATTGCTAAACAATTACTAAAGGATGTAAAGATTCATGCGTTTACATCGTCAGTTGGAAAAATAAACATTAATCAACCTTATCAAGATTTAGATTTCTCGAAAATTGAAGCAAATGCTGTACGTTGCCCAGATGAAACTATTGCAGAAAAAATGATAGCACGCATTAAAGAAATTAGAAAAGAAGGCGATACTATTGGAGGTACAGTTACTTGTGTATTGCAAAATGTTCCAATAGGTTTAGGAGAGCCTGTTTTTGATAGACTACATGCCGAATTAGGAAAAGCTATGTTGTCTATAAATGCTGTTAAAGGCTTTGAGTATGGTAGCGGATTTTGCGGTGTTGAAATGAAAGGTAGCGAGCATAATGATAGCTTTAATGTAGATGGAAGCACTAAAACGAATCTTTCGGGAGGCATCCAAGGTGGTATTAGTAATGGTGAAGATATTTATTTTAGAGTCGCTTTTAAGCCAGTAGCTACCATTATGCAAAAACAGGAAACTATTGATGCGCAAGGGAATACTTTAGAAATGCAAGGTAAAGGGCGTCACGACCCTTGTGTGGTACCAAGAGCTGTGCCTATTGTTGAGGCAATGGCTGCCTTGGTGTTAGCAGATTACTATTTATTGAATAAGATTACTAAACTATAAAATTATGAAGAAACTCGCATTACATTGGCAAATTCTAATTGGAATGCTATTAGGACTAATCTTTGGCTTTATCATGTTGCAAATTGATGGTGGTAAAGCTTTTACTGATGATTGGATAAAACCTTTTGGAACTATTTTTGTAAAGTTATTGAAGCTAATCGCAATACCTTTAATACTAGCATCTTTAATAAAAGGAATTTCCGATTTAAAGGATATTTCAAAATTTAAAAGTATTGGTATTAGAACAATCATAACGTATGTAATTACTACAGTTATTGCTATATCTATAGGTCTATTAATAGTAAATGTTTTACAGCCAGGTAATGGTGTGTCTGAAGAAACAATTTCAAAATTAACTAGTACATATTCAGAAAACAGTAGTGTTCAGGAAAAAATTAGTGAAGCTTCTAAACAAGTTGAAAGTGGGCCATTACAGTTTATTGAAGATATGGTTCCAGATAATGCAATAAAAGCCATGAGTGAGAATAGCCTGATGCTTCAAGTTATTTTCTTTTCTATATTCTTAGGAATCTCTATGCTATTAATTGGAGAGAAAAAAGCTGAGCCTTTAAAAAACTTTTTTGATTCGCTTAATGATGTTGTTCTAAAAATGGTAGACCTAATTATGCTTACTGCACCATATGCTGTATTTGCGCTGTTAGCAAGTGTTGTAGTATCTTCCGACGATCCAGATATATTAGTAGCATTAGCACAATATGCTGGAGTTGTATTACTAGGGTTAGTACTAATGATAGCTTTTTATACAGTTATTGTGGCAACAGTTACAAAAAAGAATCCGTTTTGGTTTTTAAAAGAGATTAGTCCAGCACAATTGTTGGCATTTTCAACCAGCAGTAGTGCAGCGACACTTCCTGTAACTATGGAACGTGTTGAAGAGCATATAGGAGTAGACAAGGAAGTTTCAAGTTTTGTTCTTCCAGTTGGAGCAACTATTAATATGGATGGAACTAGCCTATATCAAGCAGTTGCCGCAGTATTTATATTTCAAGCACTAGGATTAGACCTTACATTTGGAGATCAAATAACAATTGTTTTAACAGCTTTACTAGCATCAATTGGTAGTGCAGCAGTTCCAGGCGCAGGTATGGTAATGTTGGTTATTGTTTTAGAGTCTGTTGGACTTCCTCCTGAACTTTTACCAATTGGTTTAGCTTTGATTTTTGCAGTAGATAGACCTTTAGATATGTGTAGAACTGTTGTAAATGTTACTGGTGATGCAATGGTATCAATGGTGGTAGCCAAATCAGTTGGAAAACTTGGTGAGCCAAAAATTAAAAATTGGGATGACCATTATGAAGAAGTAAAATAAACAGATAAAAATTTAAGATAAAGAAGATGAATGTTTGTTTTATAATGTACCCATGGGAAGATATTGATGCAGAAAACGATACAAGTTTAGCATTAATGAAAGAATGTGCCAAACGAGGACATGGAGTGGCAATGTGTACCCCAGCAAATTTGACTATTAGAAACAGTGTAACCAATGCATTTTGTACTGTTATTGGTAGGATGGATAAAGTACCTGCTTCACTAAAAGCATTCTATAATAAGGCAGAGTTACGTGAAGAAATGCTGCCATTAGCTGGCTTTGATGCGATTTTTTTTAGAGCAAACCCTCCATTAGACCCAATCATGTTAAATTTCTTGGATTCGGTAAAAGACGATGTGTTTATAATTAATTCGCTTCGCGGAATGAGAGAAGCCAATAATAAGTTATACACAGCTGCTTTTGGTGATGCACATAGTAATATTATTCCTGCTACACATGTATCAAAAAATAAGGATTATTTAGTAAAACAAATAAAAGAGTCTAAAGCAGATAAAATGATTTTAAAGCCATTAAATGGTTTTGGAGGCTCAGGAGTGATTCTTATAGAGAAGTCAGCAATGAGTAATATTAATTCCTTATTAGACTTTTATATAACAGGCTCAGATGGTGTTTCGAATTACGTAATTTTGCAAGATTATATTGAAGGTGCTGATCAAGGAGATATTAGAATTTTGTTACTCAATGGAGAACCGGTTGGTGCGATGAGGCGTGTTCCTGGAACTGACGACCATCGTTCTAATGTTTCTGCTGGTGGAAGTGTACAAAAACATACACTATCAAAAGCCGAAAAAGCTTTGTGTAAACAAATTGGCCCGAAATTAGTAAATGATGGATTGTATTTTGTTGGTATTGATGTTATTGGTGGAAAACTAGTTGAAGTAAACGTGATGTCTCCTGGTGGGATTACGTACATAAATAAAGTATACAAACCAAAAATTAGGGTTGAAGAAAAAGTAATTGACTTCCTTGAAAGTAAAGTTATTGACAAATTACAAGCTTTTGACAGACGTACACGTTTACGTAAAACTGTAGATGAGGCTTAGTTTAATAAGGATAGTATGGGTAGCACGTCACAATTTGGTTCTTTGGTTTCGGTTGAATGGTTACATAATCATTTAAACGAAAATAACTTGCTCATCTTTGATGCAAGTATGAATAAAGTTACTGATAATAAAACGGATTATGAAAGCTCACAAATCCCGAACACTCAGTTTTTTGATATAAAGTATGTATTTAGTGATACAAGTGCACCTTTTCCTAATACAGTACCTTCAGAAGAGAAATTTTCCAGAGAAGCTCAAAATCTAGGAGTTAATAATAACTGCAAGATTGTAGTGTATGACGATAAAGGTATTTATTCCAGTGCAAGAGTTTGGTATTTGTTTAAAGCTTTTGGTTTTGAAAACGTTGCAGTACTAGATGGAGGTTTGCCTGAATGGAAATCTAAAGGTTATAATTTAGAAACAAAGAAAGCGCACTCAAAGACTAAAGGAAACTTTATAGCAAAATACAACCCTAAAGCGTTTAAGTTTTTTAACGACATTCAAAAATCATCTAATAACAGTAAGCATTTAATTATAGATGCACGATCAGAAAATAGGTTTAATGGTATAGTACCAGAGCCAAGGGAGGGTTTACGAAGTGGCTCAATTCCAAACTCAGTTAATATTCCTTTTTCTAAGCTTTTAGATAAAAATTGCTTCAAGTCTACAAAACAAATTGAAGAAGCATTTGATATAGTTAATGTTAAAGACGAGCATTTAGTTTTTTCTTGTGGTTCAGGAATCACAGCTTGTATATTAGCATTAGGAGCAGAGTTGATTGGTAAAAAAAATGTTTCAGTTTATGATGGCTCATGGACTGAGTATGGCACATTAACAAAAGAATAATTTTAAAATGAGCAATACAAAGAATTTGATACCAACAAAAATGATTATCGGCGAATTACATCTGACCTATAAAAAAACAAATAAACTAAACTGATGAAACAACCTCATTGGACCAAAGAAGAGTTAGTTGCTTATATATTATTATATACAGCTCATTCAAATTTTGAAGAAGCAAATACAGAAAAAAACGTTATCATCTCAAAAGTAGACATGCAAACGTTTCAAAAAATACATGATGAGTTTGATAAGGATAATGACTATCAAAGTCTTCAAAAAATAATTCAAGGTGTAAAAGACCATAATTATAATGCTGATGAGCTAGAATCACTATTTACTGATATTAAAACGCTTTTTTTAAGTGATGGCGAATATGATATTATGGAACGTAATATGTTTCTATTCCTTAAAAAAATTCTGAGTTGATATGCAGAAGTTATCTATTGAAGCAATAATTAATAACATTAAATCTCAACAAACATTTCATGCAGTAGCTGAAGATTATTCATTTACAATAAAAATAGAAGAATATGTGCCTTATGTCTGTGCAGCTATACACGATGGGCACCAATTTAGAAAAGAGCTTTGGGATAATTGTTTACATACAGAATATGATAGGTGGTACGAAGAAGACCCTGAAACTAAGAACATGATTATTTCTCATCCAATTGTAATAGCAGGTTGCGATTCTCGTTTCGAATATGATTTAAACAGAGCACCTGAAGATGCAGTGTTTGAAACCGCATGGGGAAAACAACTTTGGAGATTACCTTTACCTGAAGAGCATAAACTAAAATCGTTATCTAAGCATAAAGCGTTTTACAATGTTACTTATGCTTTAATCGAAAGTATAGAGGCAAAATTTGGAGCAGCTATAGTTTACGATATGCACAGTTACAATTGGAAGCGTTGGGATAGGGAAGTGCCAACATGGAATTTAGGAACTAGTAATGTTGATAATAATCGTTTTGGAGAAGATATTGAACTGTGGAGACAAAGTTTGTCTGAAATACAGCTTCCTAATAATATCAAGTCTACTGCGTTGATAAATAACACCTTTTTTGGTAATGGATATTTTCTAAAGTTTATTACCAATAGTTTTAAAAATACATTAGTTTTAGCAACTGAAATTGCTAAAGTGTATTGTGATGAATGCGAGCAGATTAATTTCCCGGAAGTTGCCCAGAGTGTGGAAAATCAGCTAAAAAAACGACTTCCAATTCACGCAAAAACATTTATAGAAAAGCACAGTAAATAAATTACTTAGTAAAGAAGTTTTCACTTTCGTGAAAAATAAATATGAAGCAAGAGACGAGCACACCTAGTAAAACACTACTAGAGATTGACACTTATTTAGACAAATTGGTTAAAAAAATAGAGCTTTTAACTTACGTTAACCCTGTTAATATTGAAAGTGAAAAAGAGAAATTTTTCGCGTCTAAGTATTTAACCAATCCAGTTTTCCATTATCCAAATATTGACTTTGATAAGTTTAATCTTCATCGTGAGTTCTTTTCTTTACCTATCGAGCGAATTGAAGATGAACGAATTAGAGACTTGTATGAAGAAATTATATATTTTTATTCTGGACTTATTCAAAGTATTGAAACCATAGGGAAAGGAAAAAAGTTTTATTATAACAGTCTACATTCATTCGGAACACCAACTGAAAAAGATGTTGAAAATGCAAAGTACATTCTTCATTTTGAAGATAACTACGATGATGCTCATTTTAAACCTAAATATACGGCAGAAGAAACTGAAGAAATTTTTAGGGGGTTTTCGGGAAGATACGATTTTACTTACAATATAAAATACTCAACCACTATGGGAGCCATAGCTATGGTTCTTAATAATTCAAAAACATTAGTACTTAACAATCATCATACATTTAGCGAAAACGAAATTGGTGTACTAACCAATCACGAAATTGGAGTACATATGGTTACCACTATGAATGGGTTATTACATCCTTTAAAAATCTTTTCTCATGGTTTTCCAAATAATGTTGAAACACAAGAAGGGTTAGCCGTTTTTAGCGAATATATGTCTGGAAATTTAACTATCAAGCGATTACGAGAGTTAGCGTATAGAGTTATTGCTGTTAATAGTTTGGCAAAAGGATATTCCTTTTCAAAAACATTTAGACTACTTCATAATACGCACGATTTAAATAGAGAAGACGCTTTTCATATTACTGTAAGAGCGCATCGTGGTGGAGGTTTTACAAAAGATTATTTATATCTGTCAGGTCTAAAGAAAGTGTTTGATTATTACCAATCAGGAAAAGACCTGAGCTTACTACTTACTGGAAAAGTGTCATTAGAACACATCGATACTATTGAGTATCTCATTGAGAATGGATATGCTGTAAATTCAAAGTATTATACAGATTCTTATTTGAGTAATGATAATAAAAATGAAACGATAGATTTTATTTTAAAGAATTTAAAGTAGCAATTACTTCTTTTATCAAATAAAAGAGAGTTTTAACGATAATTTTGCACTATAAGACAAATGCTTAGTTATATTTATTGTCACCAAAATAAGTGTGCTAAGATTTACATTTAATTGTGTTAATTGTTAAATGTATAAAACCCAAAGATAAATCTTTGGGTTTTTTTATTGTAAAAATTTTGCTTTTAGTTCTTGGGTTGGTATCATGCAAATATCTTTTTTACCATACCACTTATATCTATTCTTGGCAATATAATCATATACCCAATTTCTAATAAATGGTGGAATAATGTAAAACACTACTAGTAAATTTCTTGGAAAACCTAATTTGGAAGCTACCGCTAAAGCTGCTGTTGATTTTATTTTTAAACCTTTTTCTTGAGAATATAAAAGAATAGAATCGGTTTTTGAAGTATCTAATTGAAATTGTTTTCTAATTAGACCACCAACCTCTCCTTGCAATGGAGCAAACATAAACACATCATTTTTATCATGCTTTATTACATAATTAATACTAGAATTGCAGAGGTTGCAAACACCATCGAAGAGGATAATATGTTTATGTTTTGGTAACTGTATCATTTCTTATTTTCAACTAATTCCAATTGTTCCATACTAACATTTGTTGTAAATAAGCCGTAGTTTACTATAGCTTTATTTTTTTCAATCTTATCAATGCTTCCAATGGCACGACCATCTTCCATTCTAACTCGATCTCCAACTTTAAGTATAGGTTTTGGCTTTGGCGTTTCTATGTTTTTTTTCTTTGCGGCTATCTTTTTCTTTCTAATAACTTCAACTTTTTTCTCAACTTCTTTCTTTACTTGTTGCTCTTTTTGTTTGATAACTTTTTTTTCGCGAACGGATACTTTTTTGCGTTTTGAATTTTCAATTTGAACCAACTTGAATAGTTCAGCCATCAATTCACGTTTTCGTTTGTTATTTAAATACTTTTCAGATAAATCGTTTACTTTTTGCCCTAAATAGATAAGTCTCTGGTTACTATCGTATAACTCCTGATAGCTTTCAAGTTTCTTTTGAACTTTATCGTTAATTGCTTCTAGTTTATCAGCTTCGGCAAGTTTCTTTTTCTCATTTTGTTTTAATGATTCTCCAGTTTTTTCAAGCTTAGATCGTTCTTTCTGTAACTTAGCAATAGTAGCATCAAAACGTACTTTTGAACGTTCAATTTTCTTTTTAGCTTTATTTATTAAGTTATAGGGAATACCATTTTTTTGAGCAACTTCAAAAGTAAACGAGCTTCCAGCTTGACCTAATGCTAGTTTATATAATGGCTCTAGCGAGCGTTCATCAAACAGCATATTAGCATTAATCATGTGTTCCTTCTCATTGGCTAACAATTTTAAATTGGAATAATGAGTTGTTATAATACCAAAAGCTCCACGATCATAAAAGACTTCTAGAAAAGTTTCAGCTAAAGCGCCACCAAGTTCAGGATCACTACCTGTACCAAACTCATCAATTAGAAATAATGTTTTCTTGTTGCATTTCTTTAAGAAATAATTCATTTGCTTTAGTCTGTAGCTATACGTACTCAAATGATTTTCTATGGATTGATTATCTCCTATATCGCTCAATATACGATCAAATAAGCACGCTTTACTACGTTCATGAACAGGAATTAGCATGCCACTTTGCAGCATTACTTGTAATAAACCAATAGTTTTAAGTGTGATGCTTTTTCCACCAGCGTTAGGCCCAGAAATAACAATAATTCTACTGTCATGCTTTAAGGCAATAGTTTGCGGAAATGTTTTTTCTTTCTTTTCTAAATTGGTCAAATATAGTAGTGGGTGGTATGCATCTCTTAAGTACATATCACGTTCTTCTGTAATTTCAGGAAGAATTGCATTCATAGACTTTGCATACTTTGCTTTGGCCGCAATAACATCTATAGTTGTTAGAAACGATTGGTAATTTTGTAATAAAGGCAAAAATGGGCGAATATAATTTGTTAGCTCTTTTAATATCCTAACAACTTCTTCGCTTTCTTCATATTCTAAATTGTTGAGTTCTCTAGAATGTTGAAGAGTTGCTTCTGGCTCTATATAAACGATACTTCCAGTTTTGCTACCACCCATAATAGCACCTTTTACTTTACGTCTATACATAGCTTTTACAGCCAAAACACGCTTATTTTCTACGACAGATTCACGAATATCATCTAGGTATTCTAAATTATGGTAGGTGTTTAAGGCACTTGTGAAACTAGAATTAATTTTACCTTTTAATTTATTAATACCTTGTCGTAATTCATAAAGCAATGAAGATGCATTATCCTTTACATCACCAAAACGATCAACAATAGTATCAACACTCTCAATAAGTGCAGTAGTTATTTCAATATGCGAGGTGTAACGATGTAAGTTAGGATAATATTCTTCGAATTTTTTTAAGAATTTAAGAATATCATTTACCGTTAAAGATATGAATACTAGCTTTTTCAAGCTGTGTGTTTCTAAATAAGTATTTTCAATATTTAGTAATTGTAGTTCTTTTGTTATAGGATCAAATCCGTGATTTGGTATACGATTATCATTATAAAACGAGGACACATACTCATGTGTTAACTGTAGGCTAATGAGTAGGGTTTCCTTTTTATCATATGGTGTAATATTAAAAACCTTTGCTTTGCCAAGAGCAGTAACACAATGGTCACTTACTTGTTGCAACACGGTAGAAAACTCTAAATCTTGAAGTGTCTTTTCGTGAATGTTAATCATCCTCTGTAATCCTATTGTTTTAAAGGAAGACAAAGTTACGTATTACAATCGAGATGTGGAATTTTTAGAGTTAAGCTTACGTATTTGTGCATAATTTATTCTTATTTAATTTTTTCGATGTCCATTTAATTATTAACAATCAATAAGACCAAAATTCCAATAGCACAAAAAGAATTTCTTCCATTAACTTTATCAAATATCTACTAAAATTGTTTTAATGTTTTACATGCAATGTCATAAATCGCTCCAAAAAGAATATTTTTGTATATAGAAAACACATATAGAAAATGATTCCAAACTTTAATAAAATTCATGACAAATTCAAACTAAATGGAAAGTACTACGACCGAGGCGCTTTAAGTGAATTTGCTTCCGATTTTATTAAAGAAGGTTTGCCATTTCAAAAAGTGATTGGCGACTTTTTATTGGACTGGTTAAATGATAAGGAGGTTATCTCTGTAACTACGTCTGGCTCTACTGGAACACCAAAATTATTGGCTTTAAAAAAACAGTCTATGGTGCATTCGGCTCTAGCGACAGGCGATTATTTTGGGTTAGTTTCTGGAAATACTGCTTTGCATTGTTTGCCAACTGGTTTTATTGCAGGAAAAATGATGTTGGTAAGAGCTTTAATTTTAGGTTTAGAATTGGACATTGTAGAACCAAATTCACAACCACTTTTATTTATTGATAAGTCTTATAATTTCTGTGCAATGGTGCCTTTGCAATTACAGAATTCGATTAATCAATTACGTGACATAAAAACCCTTATTGTTGGAGGAGCAGCCGTATCAAACAAGCTTCAAAATAAAATTCAAGAAACCAACTGCAATATATATGCAACCTATGGCATGACCGAAACCATTACGCATATTGCTGTTAAGAAACTAAACAATTTTTCGTCATTGCGAGGAAGCAAGACAAAACAACCTGATAATGAAACGTTTGAAATACTTCCAAATATAAGCATATCAAAAGATGATAGAGAATGTCTAGTAATAAATGCGCCTCAATTAACAGATGTTCCAGTAGTGACTAACGATATTATTGAACTGTGTTCTAAGAACAGCTTTAAACTACTTGGTCGTATCGATAATGTCATTAATTCTGGTGGTATAAAATTATTTCCTGAGCAAATAGAAGAGAAGTTAGCTCAAGTTATTGAAGTGCCCTTTTTTATTGCCTCAAGAAAAGATGATTCACTGGGTGAGTGCCTAATTTTAGTTATCGAAGGCTCTTGTGATATTGAGCAAATTGCCGAAACCATAAAAAAACTCCCAAATCTAAATGTCTACGAAATCCCAAAACAGATATTTTGTCTCCCTCAGTTTGCTACTACTAATTCAGGAAAACTACAACGTAAGCAAACTCTAGAATTATTACAATAAGGTGTTCACTCACTCAAAGTACCACTTCACTCATTCTTGGTTTTAAATATTACTATTTGACTATAGTTTTATATAAACTTTAAAACCGAGACAAGATGAAAGTATTCACTACATTAATACTAACGGCATTTATAACAATGTCTAGTATGGCGCAACAAAAAATGATTAAAGGAACAGTATCTGATGAATCTGGAATGCCACTTCCAGGGGTTAATATTATGATTAAAGGAGCAACTACTGGAACACAATCTGACTTTGATGGCAACTATGAAATACTAGCTAATGTTGGAGATGTTTTGGTGTTTACTTATGTAGGCTTAAAAACCTCAGAACAAACTGTAGGGGCTTCAAATACTATTAATGTGACTATGCAAGAAGATGCTGCTCTTTTAGAAGAAGTTATTGTTACAGCTTATGGATATTCAAGAGTTAATCATAAACCAACCAAAGCACAGCTTAAACGTCAAAAACAAAAAACATATCATAATAGTATAACTCAAGCGCTTCAAGGGAAAGTAGCAGGTGTACAAATAAGGGGGACAGCAGTAAATACTTCAAAAGATCAACCATTATACATTGTAGATGGTGTGCCAATTCAATCACATTATAATTCAATTATCAAGAATATTAACTCTCAAGACATGGACCACATAAATGTTTATAAAGGCGCTAAGGCAAAGGCAGTTTTTGGACAGTCTGCTAAAAATGGATGTATTGTTATTACAACCAAACAGGGTAATTATAGAATTGAAAATCAAGAGACGTATGCTCAAATTGACGAAAACAATTTTGAAAGAACCAATTTAGCACCATTGTCAACCTTTTCGATAGATGTAGATAAAGCGTCTTATAGCAATATTAGAAGGATGATTAATAATGGTCAAAGAATTCCTTTTGATGCTGTAAAGATTGAAGAAATGGTTAATTATTTCGATTATAATTACCCGAAACCTTTAGGCGAACATCCATTTTCTATTAACACTGAAGCAGCAGTTACACCATGGAATAGCAATACTAAAATCGTAAAAATTGGATTACAAGGAAAAACTTATTCAAATGAAGAATTACCACCGTCTAACCTTACATTCTTAATAGATGTTTCTGGCTCAATGAATTCAGATAACAAATTACCATTACTAAAATCGGCATTTAAACTATTGGTAAATCAATTGAGAGAGCAGGATAGAGTATCTATTGTGGTGTATGCAGGAGCAGCAGGTGTAGTTTTAAAACCAACCTCTGGTGCACATAAAGAAAAAATACTAAGTGCACTAGAAAATTTAGAATCTGGAGGCTCTACTGCTGGTGGTGCAGGAATTGAATTAGCTTATAAATTAGCTCAGCAAAATTATAAGCGAAAAGGAAATAATAGAGTGATATTAGCTACAGATGGCGATTTTAATGTTGGAAAATCAAGTGATAAAGCTATGGAAAAGCTAATTGAAGAAAAAAGAAAATCTGGAGTATATCTATCGGTCTTAGGATTTGGTTATGGTAATTACAAAGACTCAAAATTAGAAACATTAGCAGATAAAGGCAACGGAAACCATGCTTTTATTGATACTATGCAAGAAGCTCAAAAAGTATTTGGTAAAGAATTTGGAGGCACTTTATATACCATTGCTAAGGATGTGAAAATTCAGGTTGAATTCAATCCAAATAAAGTAAAGGCTTATAGACTAATAGGTTATGAAAACCGCCTTTTAAACGATGAAGATTTTATTGATGACACTAAAGATGCTGGTGAATTAGGTAGTGGACACACTGTAACTGCACTTTATGAAATAATTCCAGTTGGCGTTGAAAGTGAGTTTTTGAAAGAGGTAGATGATTTAAAATACACAAAATCAGTTAATACCGATAGTTTTTCAGATGAGCTTTTAACGGTAAAATTCAGATATAAAAAGCCTAGCGAAGATAAGAGTATAGAAATGATTCACACATTAAAAGATGAGGTTACTGAATCTTCTGAAGATTTAAAATTTGCATCTTCAGTGGCTTTGTTTGGTATGCATTTAAGGAAATCTCAATACTTAAACGATTCTAGTATTGATGACGTACTTACTCTTGCTAAAAACTCTAAAGGAGATGATAAAGATGGCTATAGGGCTGAGTTTATAAGACTAGTTAAAGCTACTGATTATAATACATCAAGTCAATGATTGGTTGGTTCATAAGTAGTTTAGTTTAGACTTGATAATTGAGGAGCATTTAAAAGATGTTCCTCTTTTTTTGATGTCAATTAAATTCTATATTTTTATATCCTAACCAACCAATATTTTCAACATGAGAAAAGTATGCTTCATTGTTTTTTTAATCACGCTTCAAATTAATGCTCAACGTATTTTACCAGAACGTGAAAGAGCAAGAGTAGTCGATGAAATATTAGCTGATAGATTCAATAACCTGTTACCTCAATTAATGGATAGAACTGGTATTGATATGTGGGTGTTAATTTCACGTGAATATAATGAGGATCCAGTGCTTAGAACCATGTTGCCAGCTACTTGGTTAAATGCACGCAGACGAACAATTATTCTATTTTATAGAGATAAAGCAAACAATACAATTGAAAAATTAGCAGTTGCTAGATATAATTTTGGTGAAAATATCATTTCGGCATGGGATAAAGAAAAAGAACCAAACCAATGGAAACGCCTCATGCAGCTCATTGAAGAGCGTAATCCTAATAAAATAGGACTCAACTATTCTAAGCATTTTAATATAGCAGATGGTTTAGATAAAACCGATTATGATGAGTTTATGTCCTACTTACCAAAAAAGTTTGAAAAAAGAGTGACTTCGGCACAACCATTAGCCACAGGTTGGATAGAAACCAGAACAGAACGTGAAATGGTTATTTTTAATCAGTTAGTAGATATCACGCATGATATTATAGCTGAGGCTTTTTCTGAAAAAGTCATTACCCCTGGAATTACCACCACGACAGATGTAGAGTGGTGGATGCGTGATAAAGTAACGCAATTAGGTCTTGAAACATGGTTTCACCCAAGTGTTGATGTGCAACGAACTAGTGAGGAATTAGAAGGTCACTTATATTCGTTTTCAGATAGACCAGGAGAAATGGTAATTTTGCCAGGAGATTTATTGCATTGTGATTTCGGAATTACTTATCTGCGTTTAAATACCGACTGTCAAGAATTGGCGTATGTATTAAAACCAGAAGAAAAAGCACCACCTAAGTTTTTATCGGATGCCTTTGCAGAAGGGAATAGAGTTCAAGATATATTCACAAATAATTTTGTGGAAGGTGCTACAGGAAATCAAATTCTGTTAAAGTCACTTGAAGAGGCTAAAGCAGAAGGGTTGCGACCATCTATTTATACACATCCATTAGGGAGTTATGGACATTCGTCTGGGACCACATTAGGTATGTGGGATGCTCAAGGAGGGGTTCCTGTAAATGGTGATTATCCGTTACATATAAACACGGTTTATGCTATTGAATTGAATACAACCGTAAACATTCCAGAATGGAAACGTGATATTCGTATTATGTTTGAAGAAGCTGGTTTCTTTGATAAAGATGGTTTTAGATATGTAAACGGACGACAAACAAAGTTGTTAACCATTCCGAGAGTTAAAGGCCGTCAAGGGAATTAAACCTGAATCACTCCTAAATTAAAAGGTTTATCAATAGGGGCGTGGTTAGCACCTTCTATACCCATACTTACCCATTTTCTTGTATCAAGAGGATCTATGACTCCATCTGTCCAGAGTCTAGCTGCAGCATAATAAGGCGATACTTGGTTGTCGTATCTGTCTTTTATTTTATTGAAAAGTTCTTCCTCTTTTTCAGGGGTTATTTTTTCACCTTTTTTAAGTAACGAGGCTTTTTCAATTTGTAGTAGCACTTTAGCTGCTGAGTTCCCACTCATTACTGCCAACTCAGCACTTGGCCAAGCGACTATCAACCTTGGGTCATAGGCTTTCCCACACATAGCGTAATTTCCAGCACCATAACTATTTCCAATGATAATAGTGAATTTTGGCACTACAGAGTTACTTACAGCATTTACCATTTTAGCACCATCTTTAATAATACCTCCATGTTCACTTTTACTACCTACCATAAAACCTGTGACATCTTGTAAAAATACCAACGGAATTTTCTTTTGGTTACAATTGGCAATAAAACGTGTGGCTTTATCAGCACTATCATTATAAATCACGCCGCCAAATTGCATCTCGCCTTTTTTGGTTTTTACTAATTTTCGTTGATTGGCAACTATACCAACTGCCCAACCATCAATTCTTGCATAAGCTGTGATAATAGTTTTCCCATAGCCTGCTTTATATTCATCATATTCAGAATTATCAACCAGACGTTTTATGATGTCGTACATGTCATATTGGTCAGCACGACTTTTAGGTAGTATACCATAGATGTCTTCTTGTGTTTCTTTTGGTAACTCAGCTTTAGCTCTATTAAACCCAGCTTTATCGTAATCACCAATTTTGTCAATAATGTTCTTAATGGTATCTAAAGCATCTTTATCATCTTTAGCTTTATAATCGGTTACACCACTAACCTCACAGTGTGTCGTAGCACCACCAAGTGTTTCGTTATCGATGGTTTCACCTATGGCTGCTTTTACCAAATAACTTCCAGCCAAGAAAATACTACCAGTTTTATCAACGATTAAGGCTTCATCACTCATAATAGGCAAGTAAGCGCCTCCAGCGACACAGCTTCCCATTACCGCAGCTATTTGGGTTATTCCCATACTGCTCATCACAGCATTGTTTCTAAAAATGCGCCCAAAATGCTCTTTGTCTGGAAAAATCTCATCTTGCATAGGTAAATACACACCAGCAGAATCTACAAGATAAATTATAGGTAATCTATTTTCAATCGAAATTTCCTGAGCACGTAAGTTCTTTTTTCCAGTAATTGGGAACCAAGCGCCAGCTTTAACTGTTGCATCGTTAGCGACGACAATACATTGCTTTCCTTTAACATAACCAATTTTAACTACAACACCTCCAGATGGACAACCTCCATGTTCTTTATACATTTCGTCCCCAGCAAACGCTCCAATTTCTATACTATTTGCTTTGGAATCCAATAGGTAATCGATGCGTTCTCGTGCTGTCATTTTACCTTTAGCATGATGTTTTTCTATTCGATTTTTTCCACCACCAAGCTTAACTTGAGCGAAGCGTTTTCTTAAATCTGATACTAAAAGTTTATTATGATCTTCGTTTTTATTGAAGTTAATGTCCATTAATTCTTTGTTTGATGCTAAAGTACGAAAGAACTCGATGCTATAAAAGATTGAATTTGTATTTATATATTACACGGAAATATATTCCATGGAATATATTAATTTTATTTTGTATATTTGCATCAAATAAAAACAACTTAAAATGAAAAGAGATAAAATTATTTATTACATAGCAACAGGATTGTTAACCCTTTTAATGCTATTTTCAGTTAGTATGTACTTTTTCAACCATGATGAAGTAGCAATTATGTTTAATGATTTTGGATATCCAACGTATATTATTTATCCATATGCAGTTGCAAAGCTATTAGGACTGTTTGCACTTTGGAATCCAAATTTCAGGACTCTTAAAGAATGGGCTTATGCTGGTTTCTTTTATGCATTCATTCTGGCATTTTTTGCTCACTATATGATAGGCGACGGAGAGCAAGGAGGAGCTTTAATGGCGTTAGTTTTATTAGTAATATCATACATTTTTAACAAAAGAATTAGTAAATAATAATATGAAAAAAGTTGTAACCTTTGCAGGAAGTAATAGCAAGAATTCAATAAATAAGACATTAGCAATTTATGTTGCAAATCAAATAAATAACGCTAAAGTTGAAGTTTTAGATTTAAACGATTTTGAATTGCCACTTTATGGTATAGATTTAGAAAATGAACATGGTATTCCAGATAATGCTCAAGTATTTCTTGATAAAATAAAATCATCAGATGGTATTGTATTATCCTTAGCTGAGCATAATGGAGCTTATTCAACAGCATTTAAGAACATTTTTGATTGGATGTCTAGAATAGATGGAAAACTATGGAGTAATATACCAATGCTGTTAATGGCTACTTCACCAGGAGGAAGAGGAGGAGCTACTGTTTTAGACATTGCTAAGGGTCGTTTTCCATATATGGGCGGAAATATTATAGCAGATTTTTCATTGCCGTTCTTTGGAAATAATTTTTCTGATGTAGGAATAAAAGATAAAGAATTAGCTCAACAGCTTAATGAAGCTGTTACTAAATTTGAAAATAAACTATAATGGGAGATATATCAAAGGATATTAATTCAAGTTTTCCAAATAACAAGGTAAAGGCATTACTAAATATTATTTACACGAGTAATTGGATAAATAGTCACCAGAACACGTTTTTTAAACCATTCGGTATTTCCCCACAGCAATTTAATATTCTTAGAATTTTAAGAGGTGCTGGAGTACCATTAAAAGTACAAACCATTAAAGAACGTATGATAGAACGAGCTCCAAATGCCACACGATTAATGGATAAACTATGTGCAAAAATGCTAATAGAACGCATACCATGTCCTGAGGATAGAAGAGTTGTACATATAGCTATTACTGATGAAGGTTTAAAATTACTTGAAGATATTTCAAAAAAAATGAATTTTGATTTATTAAAAAATCTAAATGAAAAGGAAGCAGCACAATTAAGCGACCTGCTAGATAAAATTCGCTAAAAAAAAATTGATTAAATAGTTTCCATGGGAACTAAAAAACAAGAAATTATGAAACTAAACACAATAAAGAGAGTAGGACGAAGTGACTTCGTTAATATGGGACCAATAGAGTTACGTCAACCTATTCCGACTCAGGACATAGAAATGGTAGATCCATTTATATTATTGCATCATTATGGACCGTATCAAATAGATGAAGATAATAATCCGTTTGATTTGGGACCGCATCCACATCGTGGATTTGAACCTATTACATTTCTTATTCAGGGAGAGCAGCTGCATCGTGATTCGCTAGGTAATGAAAGTATTGTGAAGTCTGGTGATGTGCAGTGGACAACTGCTGGAAGAGGTATTATTCATGCTGAAGGACCAACAAAGGACTTTGTTCAAAAAGGTGGTGTATTAGAAGGAATTCAGTTATGGTTAAACTTGCCTGCAGAAAAGAAAATGGTTCAGCCAAACTATCAGCATGTAAAGAATGAAGACTTTACTGTTATTGCTTCGGAAGATGGTAAAGTAAACATCCAAGTCATTGCAGGTTCTTTAGAAGGGAAATCAGGAAAAATAGCAACCCAAACATCTGTCAATGCATATATGATTGATATTGATGAAGGTGGGACTTATAATGTTAGTATTCCTAAAAATCATCAATCTGTACTTTATTTACTAAATGGGGAAGTGTCTATAAATGATGATACTGAGTTAGCTTTAGATAAAAACCAACTGATAGAGCTTAATCAAGATGGAGAAGGCTTCAGTTTATTAGGATTTGCAAAAAGCAAATTGCTATTTTTATCTGGAACACCTTTTAATGAGAAAGTTACAAGTTGGGGGCCATATGTTATGAATAATCAAACTGAAATTATGGAAGCGCTTCGTGATTATCAAATGGGTAAAATGGGATTTCTTCCTCGATAAATTAAAGCATCTAAAAGGATGCTTTTTTTATATAAAAAATGCGATATTTGTGTTTCGACTAACTATCAAACTAATTAAGATTTAGAATATGGCAATGAATAAAAATACTGTGCTGGCTTGGGCTACCACAATAATGATTATAGTAGGATTGGGACTAATAGCTTTAGGTGCTTTTAGGTATGATGAAGTGGCAGGTTGGGGATTTGCAGCTGTAGGAATAGGTTTTTTTGCTATTGCTTGGGTGTTTAATGCTTTAAAAGGACGTGTATAATGAGTGACGATAAAAAAATAATATTTTCAATGTCTGGTGTAACCAAGACATTTCAAAGTGCAAATACACCAGTTTTAAAAAATATCTATTTAAGCTTCTTCTATGGAGCTAAAATTGGAATTTTGGGTCTTAATGGTTCTGGAAAATCTACGCTTTTAAAGATTATTGCTGGAGTTGATAAAAACTATCAAGGAGATGTGGTTTTTTCTCAAGACTATTCAGTTGGTTATTTAGAACAAGAACCACAACTAGATGATAATAAAACTGTAATGGAAATTGTTCGAGAAGGAGCTGCAGAAACTGTAGCTATTCTTGATGAGTACAATAGCATTAATGACCAATTTGGTTTAGAGGAAGTTTATAGCAATCCAGATAAAATGGAGAAACTTATGAATCGTCAAGCCGAATTGCAAGATCAAATAGATGCTGCAAATGCTTGGGAACTTGATACTAAATTAGAAATAGCCATGGATGCATTGCGTACTCCTGAAGGTGATAAAAAAATTGGTGTGCTTTCTGGTGGTGAGCGTCGTCGTGTAGCTTTGTGTCGCTTGCTATTACAAGAACCAGATGTATTGTTATTAGATGAGCCAACTAACCACTTGGACGCAGAATCTGTGCATTGGTTAGAACATCATTTGGCACAATATAAAGGTACGGTAATCGCTGTAACTCACGATAGATACTTTTTAGATAATGTTGCTGGTTGGATATTAGAATTAGATAGAGGCGAAGGCATCCCATGGAAAGGAAACTATTCGTCATGGTTAGATCAAAAATCTAAGCGAATGGCTCAAGAAGGAAAAGCAGCTTCTAAGCGTCAAAAAACGTTAGAACGAGAGCTGGAATGGGTTCGTCAAGGAGCAAAAGGTCGTCAAACAAAGCAAAAGGCACGTTTGAAGAACTATGACAAGCTAATGAGTCAGGACCAAAAGCAGTTAGATGAAAAACTTGAAATCTATATTCCTAATGGTCCACGTCTAGGTACCAATGTTATTGAATCCGTTGGTGTAAGTAAAGCTTATGGCGACAAGTTACTTTACGAAGATTTAAATTTCAATCTTCCCCAAGCTGGAATTGTTGGAGTTATTGGACCAAACGGCGCAGGTAAGACCACTATTTTTAGAATGATTATGGGAGAAGAAACTCCTGATAAGGGCGAGTTTAAAGTAGGCGATACCGCAAAAATTGCTTACGTAGATCAAAAGCACTCGAATATAGACCCAGAGAAAACAATTTGGCAAAACTTTAGTGACGAACAAGAATTGGTTATGATGGGTGGAAAGCAAGTAAACTCTAGAGCCTATTTAAGCCGTTTTAATTTTTCTGGAAGTGAACAAAACAAAAAAGTAAACTTATTATCTGGTGGTGAACGTAACCGTTTACATTTGGCTATGACGCTTAAAGAAGAAGGTAATGTATTACTTTTAGATGAGCCTACTAATGATCTTGATGTCAATACTTTAAGAGCTTTGGAAGAAGGTCTTGAAAATTTTGCTGGATGTGCTGTTGTTATTTCTCACGATAGATGGTTTCTAGATAGAATTTGTACACACATTCTAGCTTTCGAAGGTGATAGTCAAGTATATTTCTTTGAAGGAAGTTTTAGTGATTATGAAGAAAATAAGAAAAAACGTTTGGGTGGCGATTTAATGCCGAAACGAATAAAATATAAGAAACTAGTAAGATAGAAAATAAAAAAGCCAGCAATTGCTGGCTTTTTTATTGTATGTTTTTGTTTCTGTTAATCATATAAATGACCTTCAGTAAAATCTTTATACTTTTTGTTATCTTCAGTAGTAGATGCATTTGATTTTTTGCTTAGCTTTTCGTTTTCAGCTTTCAATTTATAAGACTTTCTAACACCCAATATTAATAGTATTAAAAAGAACGCAACTGTTATCATTAATATGGTAACAATACTTGTTTGTTCTAATAAGGAGATAGAATTAAAATTGAATTTTAGCAGATTGATTAGCAGCATTTTATAAAGCAATTTGGGTTAATCATTTTCAAATATAGAACATTTATTTTACTAAAATACTTAAAACGAATAAATTATCGATGAAATGCATTTTAAGAGTTAACTTACATAAACATTGATAGATAATTCGTACTTATAAAAACCTAACTCTCATCTAGTAATTTACAAACGATTCTTCTTTATGTAACTTAAGTTGCATAAGGCTCTAAATGTGATTTTTATCATAATTTTTGGGCAAACTTCAGATTAACTTCACACTATAAATTTTAACGAGAATATTAAGTCATAGTTATTTCTATGGATATACATAATTACTAACTTAATTATAAGCATTATGAAAAATAACTTTTTAAAACTAGTAGTATTATTGTTTTCAACAGTAATATATGCACAAGCAGGACATATTATGCAAGGTGTAGGATCCGTCAATATGTCTATGGGTGGAGCATCAACCGCACAGCCATTAGATATTTCAGGCGCTTTACAGTGGAATCCGGCAGCTATAAGCACCTTTGATTCAAAGATTTTAAAATTTGATTTAGGTTTATTCTTTTCATCACCAGAATTACGCTCTAGTTTACCACCAGATATGTTAGGCCCTGGATCACCAGGAGTAAGCGGTGTTACAAAGGATGAAAGAGGAGTTTCTCTAATGCCAGCTTTAGCGATGGTTTGGGGAAAACCAGAAAGTAAACATACTTTTGGTGTTTCAGCTTTTGGTATTAGTGGTTTTGGAGTCACTTTTCTAGAAGAAAAGAATAATCCTTTAAGCCCAGATTTTAACCCAATGAATGATTCGAATCCAATTAATTATCCTCAAGAAGCGATGGGATTTGGACATATTGAATCAGATTATATGTTGTTACAAATAGGATTCACTTACGCTTATGAATTGTCTGATAAGTTATCTATTGGTGTGCAACCAAATATAGATTATGCAACCTTAGAGCTTATGCCAAATCCAACGGCTAATCCAAACTCATCAGGTTACCCATCAACCAATAAAGCATCAGCAATAGGTTTTGGTGCGCAATTTGGTGTGTTTTTTGATTCAGGTTCTGGATTTAAGCTAGGAGCATCTTATAAAACAACACAAAATTTTGGAGATTTCGAATTTGAAAACACGTATTTAGATAATAGTACCTCGACAAGTAAATTCAGTATGGATTATCCATCAATTTTATCATTTGGTTTAGGATATTCAACTGGAGCTATTGATTTTGCATTAGATTACAGAAGTGTTAACTACGAAAACACTGAAGGTTTTTCAAAAACTGGTTGGACATCAACAGCATCTGTAGCAGGGTTTGGTTGGGATAATATTTCAATAATTTCTGCAGGACTTCAGTATAAAGGCATTGATAAAATACCTTTAAGAGTTGGCTATACTTATAGTACGAACCCAATTAATAATGAAGTAGCTTTTTTTAATGTACCAGCTACTGCAATAATTAAAAATGCTTTTCAAATTGGCTTAAGCTATAAAGTGAATGATAATTTAAATTTTGATGGTGTTTATCACTATGGAACTAGTGGTGGTACAACTTCAGGACAAATGCTATCTCCAATGATGGCTGGATCAGGAAATCCTTATGGAGCAATTCCTGAATCTTCAGTATCATACGATATGACAACTTCTATGATTATGGTAGGTTTTAGTTATAATTTCAGTAACAACTAGCACCTAATTATTATTAGAATAAGTGGTTTCAACACAATTGAAACCGCTTTTTTATTTTAATATGTAAAGCTTTGTAACATTTACTAAAAAAATAATACAAATATTTTAAGCGGTTTATATTTTTAAAATCCTAATTTTTAACGAAATTGCTTATCTAAATAAATGTTCAACCTTAACTACACAAAACAATATGTCTGATGATTTTGATTTATTAGAAACAAATTCTAACGAAAAACAGGAAAAAGTAGATGTAAACTGGGGAAAAGCTATCGATACAATGAAATCGAAATTAGCTCAGGAAGATGACCCAGAAATGCGTCAAAAAATATTAAATGCTACATTAGATGATGTTGTACATATGGCAGAAAAAGACAGAACGTCTTTATTGGATGCTATTAAAGACCTTACCGATTACCAAGATGAAGTAGGAATTATTTTTGAAAACTTTTCATCTTTAAATGGTGATGAGCAAAAAATAATCGATAATGCTATTAAACGTCTAGAAAGAGCTAAAGTAGAACTTGAAGATGCCGAGAATAAACCTGATACTTGGTGGAATAATCTTTGGGGAAGAAAAAGTAAAATTAAAAAAGCTCAAGACGAGTTAAAAGCAGCTCAAAAAACTCGTGATGAGGCAGATAATAAAGCAAAAGCATTATTTCAGCAACGTATTGAAAATGCAGATGTACAAACCCTGCTTAATGAACTATCTTATAAAAGTCAGGCAGCAGTTAAGCGTTTAAAAGATCGTGAAGTTGAGATTAAGGAAGTAGAAGACAAACTTCAAGATGCTATTGTAGAGGCAACAAAAAATCATACTAAAGCTTTAGAAAAGAAGAAAGAAGTAGAAGGTTTGTTAGAAGAAAAATATGCGTTACTAAAACAAGCACGTCAAGAGCTTGAAGAAATTGTAGATAAGCAGTCTGCAGATTATGCTCAAGCAATAGGAAAAGTAACACAGTTAGAGCAGAAAGTAGAAGAATTAGAAGGATTGAAAAATGCTTATACAACATTAGCTGCATCTAAAGACAGCTTTGTGCACAAACATAACTTAACTATAAAAGTATTAACGTCGTTACGAAGTAACTTACAAACACACAGAGCCAAATTAAAATCTGATACTGAAGAGCGTCTAAAGTATTATGATGGTTATATAGTGGCTTTAAAAGCACGTACAGACCAAGAGTTTGCTGCGATATTAGAACACTTGGGAGTTAAAACGGATGAACATATAGGCGAAACGTTAGCAGCAATGCATTCAGCTTCAGCTAAGGCAAGACAAGAAATGATGGATAATATTCCAGTGCACGAAAAAGTAATGCAAGGAGTTTATGGTAGTTATGCCGAAGCTTTACAAGAAATTCGTGTGAAAGATGCAGAAATTCAAAAAAACTTTGCAGATCGTTATGGCATCGATATGAAAGAGATTTTTGAAGAATACTATAAAGCTGAAAACAACCATCCAGCTGGAGATGATGGAGGTGAAGGAGCCAATCCAAAGCCTAAAGGAGACGACGATTTGTTATCATAAATAAATGTGCTTCTTTCGAGAGGCACAATTTTTCTTATTTAATTTTATTAATAACTTTCTTAAATAGCAATGTCTATTAATCACATAGCAACACCATTAGATTCTGCCATACTAGATTCCAAAGAGCAGTATGTATTTTATCATAAAATGGTAGACTTTAGTTTAAAGGAACTAATTGTTAATGTGCAACGTCAGCAAATTTGTAACGACCAAGAGCTAGTATTTTTTAAGCAATATTGCGATTTGTTATTATATTCTATTGAAGCAATGCGTGTAAAATACATGTATGATGAAGAGGATAATATGAAAATTGATTTAACCGATTCAGGTTTTCCAAACTATTTAGAGTTTCGTTATTTGTTCAACGACCTCTCATTAAGAGCAGATTATTTAAATAAGTTAATTCCAGCTGAAACTTTAAAAGAAGAGTTTTTAGATACCTTAATGCGTAAAAAGCAGCCTATTAAAAAAAGTAGATTATTTCAAGCTGCTTCAATTGTATATTATACATCTGTACAGCAAAAATTTATTTTCAATCGTTTTGTGCAAGGTAAAATTATTAATGCACCAGAGAAGAGTCAAGGGGAGTTTATGACTAGCTGGAGCTTTTATGACGTATCACATAACAGACCTTTTGTTTGTTTTATGTATTTCAATTATAACGGAAGTAAAATTAACGACTATAAAGAGAAAATATATGAAGTTTTAAAAGCGACTTCAGATAGAAAGATGACACTAGATACGATGGCTTATTCGATAGACAGAAAATTACCAGACGTATTTCCTAAACACATTAAACGAATAGATTTAGGACCTCTACATAATGTATTTGCAAAAGACCAAAACGATATTACGCATGCTATTTTAGATAGTATCACTAAAAAAGAGATACCATTAGAATCCTATGCAATATCTTTAAAAGTTGATGAAGTATTTTCAGGTAGTGAATTTAAAGAGGGTAGTTTTTTTAGTAAACAAACCCTTCAAAACTGGAATGATATTGTTAAGCAACAATATGTATTCGCACCACATCGCATTATACAAATGCTATATAATAAAACACCAGACATTATGAATACGTTGGCAAAACCACCAATTCAAATGGCTGATTTAAAAATTAATAAATAAGAAAATCATGCAGTCATAGTCATAGCTTTCTATCGTACAGGATAGTAGCTGAACTACTGAGACTGAGGCTGAACACTAAAACATATGGAACACAACTCAACATTTCCAATTAAACAAAACGAACTTGATGCACTTCGTGATGAAGCAACGTCGTATATAAAAAGTGTACAATGGGAACAAGGTCAACGTGCAAAAAATAAAGAAAATAATGGCAAAGATGAATCTATATTGTTGTATTTGTCTAGAGCACAAGGAGGAAATGGAGGCGTTGAAGTAACATCGGTATCTAAAACAATTTTAGCATTAAAAAAGAGACTACTACCAGGTTCTGTAGCAATTCCAGTTCATTTAAATGAAACACTTTTCGCAGTTCAAGAAGGGTTGACTTTAGGAATTTGGATAAAAGACAGTTATTATGATGCGTCTGGCTTATCTAGTTTAAATGAACGAAAATCTGTTCTAGATAATTCAGGCAAGCGTGAATATGAGAGCAAAATGCACACAGCAACTGCTTTTATGTTATTTGCTACTGCGTATAATATCCTTCATAATTTAAAACCTCATGCTTCTGATGATTTAAGTGTCATGAAAAACAAGTTTGCAGGAATTCCTGAAGTGTCTTTTATGTCGCCTTTAAAAGGAGTTGCATGCGCTTTGTACTATTATGACAAGTATTTAAGTCATCCAGATATTGTAAAGACTGATAAAGATGTGATTGATTTCACGGTCGTGTACTTTGAGGCACTCATAGATGAAATTCAGCTACGAAAAAGCTCATTGGAATATACCGAAACAATTCTTGATAGAACCTATAAACTTGAAAGTTCAGATTTCGCTGTTTCAGGTTGGGAAAATGTATTTGCAGGTGTTGCTAAAAGTATTGAGTTTAATAAAATTCAATTTGAACAGATAGTAGGAAACAGAGATGCAAAGCATTTTGCACGTCGTTTAACTGAACGTATGTTGAGTTACGATTTTACAGCTAAAAAGAATCCGTTTCAAGAGCTTGGAGGTTTTATGCCAGTGTTTATGGGTTACGGAATTCCAGGTACTGGGAAGAGTATGTTGATTGCGGCTATTGCTACACGACTAAAAGAGCATTGTGATAATCTAGATATTCCATTTTTGTTCCATCCTATGCCTGATACGTTAATTAGTACATTTCAAGGTGGTTCAGCTGAGAAAATGGTAGAATGGATGAAGCCATTGCAAGACCCAACAAAACTCATTTTCGCACCAATTGATGATGCCGAAAATAATTTGCAAGAGCGTACTGCTCAAGGTGTGTCTGCTGGTGTTAAAGAAGTAATTGGTGTGTTTTTAAGATATACCGAAGGTGCCTATGCAGTAAATTACGGAAATAGCTCTATTGGGTTGTTTACGAATCTTCCTGAAATGTTAGATAAAGCAGTAATTTCACGTGTACAAGGTCGTTTTAAAATTGATGGAGCAAGAACGGAACATGACTTTTTAGACCAAGATCATTTATGGTGGCGAAAATTGGATGATACCATGCCAGATTTTGTAAACATGCAAGGACCAGAAAATTATAGTTATTTGCAAGATCAAGGTTTAGCTAAAAATATGGGCGAAATCTTAAAGGTTTCAGATAAGCCAACAGAAGAACGTGTACTTGAAGCTTATGATAAAATTGAGGAAAACTTTAAAACAAATCAGCATTTGTTTTACGCTAACCTTTATAAAGAAATTCAAAAGATATTCCCGTTTTTCTCATCGCGTGATGTTAGAAACATTCAAAGTGCAGTATCATTACGTTTAACCGATTTTGATTTAGAGGAAGATTGGTTTGAAAATCCAGACATCTATTTCAAAAAGGATTACGATACTAAGTTTAATATGTTGCAAGAATTGATGCGAGCAAATATGAAAGGTTTGGATTTCTCAGAAATTAGACGACAAGAAGTAGTACGTTACTTAGATAATGTGGCAACCATTGCAGATACCGATTTTAAACGTAAAGTAGATGCTAGAGTGAATCAATTAAATATTGATTTGGAAGCGAGAAAGCAATTTGATGAAAATGATGATTGATGGAGAAAGAAGTTTTTAAATATTCTTGGACTGTTTTAAATTCTTCAGTGATTGTCTTGGAATTGTGGTTGTTTATTTATGGAATCACTCATTGGAAACAATTAAATAGTTATGAGGGATGGGGTATGCTTGGTATTATTATTTTTGCAATTATTGTTGGTTCTTGCTTATTTATCGACTTCGTTTTACAATTATTAATAAGTAATAGAAGGGCTTTAAACATTATAGAGATGATTGTTTTAGCTTTTTTAGTTATTATGTTTTTTACTAAGATATATATATAATGCAAAAACTAAAAGCAGCAAATTTATATAGAAGCGAGCTCATTCCTGTTAGCGGGAAATTAGTTGAGCGTTATAACCTATGTCTAGAAAAATTAGGGTTTAAAAAGACCAAGCTTAAAACTTTTTCTATTGACGGTTTGGGTTGGAGTCCTGAAATTGCTGAGGAAAAGAAAGACTTACATTATCTTAACCATGGTGATGCTAACCCTCATGGTATCATTATATCTCCTTTGCAAAAAGGAAAACCTGTGTATGTGCCAACACACACGTTTGATAGAGATATGATGCAACTTATTTTTAAAACGCATGGTGATGCTATCAACGACATTACTAGAGATTGTGCAATTTGTATAGATTTTGACCAAAATATTGATGCTTTCTTTGGACCATTGGATGTGCTAAAGTATGATACATTTACTATTAACTTTCATTTAATAAACAATTTATTCCATATTCAAGAAGCACAATTACAATTGGTTGAAAAGTTTAATCAAGGCAACAATTTTGTAGATGAAACTATTCATCAAGAATTGCTTGAATCGGCAAACAAACATGGAGATTTACGTAAGCGTAGACTGTATTTAGAACCAGTTATATTTCAAACAAATTCATTTTATACTAAAGCATTTGGAGGTATTTATGTATTGCGTGACTTTATTTCGCCAATTGTGGTGTTTGAAGATGAAGCTACCCATAAAGAAGCCATTAAAGATACGGTTCATGATGTATTAATTTATCATATTTCTCAACCTGAATTAATGGATAAGTTAAAAGATCATTTAATTATAGAATGTAGTTTAGATGAGGTTGTGAAAAATAATCGTTACGAGCGTATTAAAAAAGTAATGCTATTTGGGGAGTTAAAGAAGACAGAACATCCTATAAAAGATATTTTAAATGATAAAGTATTATTCCGTCGTTATTTAAATTCTATAGACGCTAACGCCTTAAAGCGAGTAACTGGAGTAGAGATTTATTTAGAACGATTGGAACGAAGTAACGCCTTTAAAATTAATGATTTAGTAGATCAAGATTTCTATTTTGCGTTACACCAACCACATTCATCTTTAGATGTAAAACAATATGATTTAATTTGGAGACTTTTAATTAATGTGTCACCAAAAGATGTATTATTCTTGTATTGGTATGATAAAGAAGAGTTCTATAAGTCTTATGAAACTTGGAATGAATCCTTCCAAGATTGGGTAATTGAGACTATTAGTAACAATATTTAAAAATTATAGACTAATTTTATGAGTGCCTATCAAATAGTTTATATTGTTTTATCAGTTACAATTTGGTTTATAGGATTTTTTCATATAGGAAAATATGTAAAACCAATATGGAAACGTTATAGCAAGTTTGTATTTTATTTTGGAATGAGCATTTTGCTTATTTTTTGGGTTAAGCATTATAGCTTGATTTTTATTGTTGGGCATCAAGTTTTAGGTTTAGTTTTTCATATTAAAGCATGTAAGAAGCATGATATAGATTGGAAGACATGCGAACCAAAAGACAAATATTTAGAACTTCATGAACAATGGGGTAAGGGTAAATTTAAATAAGAAATTATGGGACTTGATTTAGTAATATTTATAGCAGCTATTTTGTTAGGAATCTTCATCTACTGGAGAGAATCTAATAGCAATAAACTGTACAAATTTGTCAATAAGGTTTTTAACAGTAAAAAACTAAGAATGAAATCTGATGATAAAAAAGGATTTGTATATAAACAAGCCTTTTTACCACGATTAGTTTATATAGCAGCCTTTTTTTTATTATTAGGTTCAATTATTCAATTTTTATCACCATTTGAAATATACACTAGTTACAATGGTATCTCTGCTTTATCCTCAATAACGGTAGGAACTTTGATAGGAACTTACTTAGCAAGCTTTGTATTGAAGTCAGGTAAGATTGTAGACGAAAAAAGTGGAACAATAACCGAAATGGTAAGCGAAACTATTGAAAAAGGAAAAGAGCTTCTGGATGATATTACAACAAAAGATGACGTGGAAGATGTAGTAGAAACTCCAAAGGTAGAAGACGCATCAAAAGAAGATAAGAAAAGTGCTCGTGAGAGACTGAAAGATAAAGGATTAATGTAATTGTCATTCCTGCGAAAGCAGGAATCCACATATAAATCAATAAATTCCTGCTTTCACAGGAATGAAAAATATTATGATTAAAAAATACTGGAACAAAGGAAAGAAACAAAAAGTGATTACGGTTATAGGTAGCATTATTCTATTATTGCTATTATTTATTCTTCGTGATGAATACCAACCATTTTTATTATTCATTAGAAAATTTATATTTGTCATTCTACTATGTGGGACTATTTTGTTTTTATTGCTTAAAAAATTCAGGAGAACACCAAGTTCAGGAAAGCGAATTGGCATTTTAGGTTTATTAGTCTTGATTTTTGGAATTATCTACGCTATTGGTTGGCATTTTAAAATGTACGACTACATGAAAACATACAATGTATTCAACAATCTTAATAAAGTTGAGATACATGATTTGCCACTCACACAGAATGAACGTATACAGCCACTACGTAATATTTTTTCCATGGCTAACGAATCTGTTGGAGAAACTAAAGATGTATCGTTGCCACATTTAGTAAGAGTCGATGGTGTAAACCAATGGACAATGGCTATTCAGCCAACAGTAAAATATATTTGGCAGCGTATTAGCGATAATACAGAGGAAGTGTTTTCGGTATCGAGTACAACACCTTTTCCACGATTTTCTAGTGAGAATAGAATTCCAGTAACCTTTTCCATTGGTGAATCGTTAAAGTTTAGCAGAAACACTTATAACGCAGTTGTACAACGTTTTGGAATCACAAAATTATTCTCTACAGAACCTGGAGATGTTTTTTATATGAAAAATGACGAAGGTGAATGGGTACAAGTTGTGAGTTTAATTAATTGGAAAGGTTTTTTCTTCCCTTATCCAACGTTTGGTGGTGTGGTTATTATTGAAAATGGCGCACACGATTTTAGTGATTATGTTGAGCGAGTATTAATTGGTAAAGGAACATTTGTGAGTCCAGAGGATATGAAGAATTATCCGTTTTTAACAAAGCAAAACACCTTGTCAGAAAAAGTATCACGATTACAAGCCGAATCTTTAAAGTTTCTGGGAGGTTTTAGCGACCCACTACCTTGGAATATGGAAACAGCTGTTAAAATTCCTGATTTACCAGATGATCAAAATCAGCAACCATTTGTAACCGATTTCAACTTTGAAGGTTCAGAAACTGATGCTTATAGTGGGTTATACCATTGGTTTGGTTTAGAACCAGTAGGAGAGGAGCGTACGAGTTTAACTTTTAGTGTGTTTATTCCTGCAGATGGTACAGACAAATTGTATTACTACGATCATGCAGCTAAAAAACAAGGATACGCTGGTGTATCTGCAATGCCTTTAAAGATAATTGAGTCTCGAAAAGAATTTGATTGGTCTGTAAACAAACCAGTAGAGTTTAGACCCTATATTAAAGAAATTGCTGGCAGAAAGCGAATGTTTTTTTTAGGAACAGTGTCAGCTGTAAAAGAAGATTCTGGGAATTTTGATGGTTCTGCAACGCCTGATTTAGCATTAGTTGATAGTGAATATCGAGATGTGGTTTGGATTGATGTAAAGCACCCAAGTCAATGGGATAAAACGGTCTATGACCAATTAGCAGAAGCTTGGAGATCAAGTGAAGGTATAGGTTATTATTACGAAGAAAAACCAGTAGTGGATATAGATTTAATTCAAGCAGTGACAGACACCATAAAGACCATTCCTGATTCGAGTAAAAATCAAGAACAAATAGACGCTTTACAGCGTAAGATTGATTCATTAAAAAAAGCTAACAACTAATGCTTAATCTGTAACAGAACACTTCCAAAATAGACTAATAAATAAAGGTTTGTTATGGGATATATGGGTTTTGGTATGCAGAGATGGGTTTACTCAAGAAATCCAAAAAAACCTTTTGTTAAGGGTAGAATACCTTCTTTTTCTACAACAGATTCTTATGATAGAAAGTTTAAATTGCAGCCCTCTAAACAATATGATAGCTTTTATATCATAATTAGTATACTTCTTATAAGTTTGTTTTTCAGTGTTATTTATTCAAAGAAAGATGCGTTTCTAATTCATTCGAATGAAGTTAATAATCAAAAAAAGGAAATATTCAAATACAGGGATAAAGAAGCTTTTATTTTTTTAATGAAATCAGGTAAACACCGTCTTGAATCTGGTAATATAATAGGGGCTTATTATGAATTTAAATTAGCTAATAATATTAAGCCTAATGACGCTTATTTAAAGCAAATTACAATAGAAACATTGAGCATCCTTTGTTCAAGGAATGAGAAATATTGTAAAGAGTTAGATGTCTTTATGAAAAAGGAATAAGTTAATTCAATTAATAAAATAAGACGCTCCGAATATATAAATAGAACACAACACCAACTCTCCTAGAAATAAAGAAATAATAAATATTGGTAATTTTATACGTAACGCACCAGATACGTAGCATATAACATCAGTTGGTACAATTGGTATAAACGACCATAGTAGAATATAAATAAAGCCGTTTTTGCTTGAAAGTTTTTCTTTTACAACTTTTAACTTACGACTTTCACTATCAAAAAAGCTAGAAAAACCAAGTTTATCAGAAAAGAAATATATAAGCAGCGAAGAACCAATAATCCCTAATAAAGAAACAATGAGTACCCAAATTAAATGTTCTGGGAAAAGAATAACTCCTGCAAAAACAAGTGGTGTGCTTGGTAATAATACAAAACCTCTAAATAGATGAATTAAGAAATAAGTTGTCCACGCATAACCACTAAATTTACTAATGAATGCAGCGATGGATTCATTCGAAAAAAAGGAAGAGTCAATAAAGTACATTATTATGCATATAGTAATAATACTTATCCAAGTCCACTTAAGTATTCGCTGCAATTTTGGTGACATAACTTTGGTTTCAAATACGACGAGGTTATTTAAAAAAAGTTACAGTCTTTACTAAATAAACCTAAAAATTTAATTCCATTTTTATATCACTACGTTTATACGGACTATTAGCTTCTACAGGTATTTCAATAAAACCATACTTTCTATAGATATAAATTGCATTTTCCAATACAGTATTAGAATAGAGAATAAGTTTTGGTAACCCAATCGATTTAGCAAAATCAATACAATGTTGTATTAATTGTTGTCCAATTTTTAAACCTCGGTGCTCAGGTGAAACAGCCATTTTAGTAAGCTCAAACAAACCATTTTCTCCAATAGGCATTAAAGCTACGGTACCAACTATTTGGTTGTTTAATTTGGCAAAGAAAATATGACCACCTTTATTTATAATATAAGTCTCAGGTTTACTAAGTACTTCTTCATCTAGAGGTTCAACATAAAAAAAGGTTTGCAGCCATTCTATATTTAGTTCATAGAAGTTTTTGGAGTATTGCTTTTTAAACGAAGTAATTTCTATATCCTGTATCTTTGAAGAATTCATTTTGATATGTTTAATTATTGTATCACTAAAACTTTTAGTGTTTAATTTGTTTTCAAGAGAATTTAGATGTTCAATTAAAGAACTTGAGGTTTCTAAAGTGTATTCTTTAATTACAATATCTATGCTTTTCCAAATGGGTTTTATTGTTTTTAATAAATCTTTTCCTTTTTTTGATAAATGAACTATTTTTTTTCGTTTATCTATTTTATCAGATTTATATATTATTAACCCTTTGTTACTTAGTTTATTTATTGCTTGTGTTATAGCTGGCTGAGTAAATTGCAAAGAGTTTTGTATCTCAGAATTTGTAACTCCCTTTTTATGGGCTATAATTTTGAATATTGGGAATAAGTAAGGATCAAAGCCTATATTAAAGTAGTCATAAACAATTTGTGTTTCTTTCATTACATATTCACTTACCCTTTTTAATCTTGACCCCAAACCTAACTCACCTAATCCTCTTAAAGCATCCATAACATTAATATTTATATAAGTACTTATTCAAATTTATGCAATAGTTATGAATTGTACAAGTAGAGTTATAGTTTTATGATTAATAGATGCTTTTTACAATAAATAAAGCAAAAATCTCGATTATAATTAAAGTTTCAAAAGCCATTTTCATTATTTTAACAAAACTTTTATTACAAATAAAAAGAATCGTTAATGCTTTATTTACAAGTGTTTAATTAATTTTCAACTACATTTTATATAGTTACTTAAACATTAAAGACATCCAAAATTTTTAAGTTGTCGTATATATTGCATGAATGAGTTAATAGAAAGTAATTGTTAATTACATGATTATAATTTTTTACTCATTACAATTACAAGCATTAAAGTTTTAATTAGATTTATAGAGCATTTAACAAAACAATTATCAATTATGGAAAACAAAACTGCAGACAACAATAGAAGCTTAAAAGTAATTTTAAGTATCGCAGTATTATTACTAGTAGGTACAGCATTTTACTCGTATTCGTTATATAACGAAGGCGTAGACACAAAACAACAATTAACACAAGAAAAAGAACTTGTATTAAAAGATCTTAACAACATGGCTGCTCAATTTGATGTAGCAATTGGCGAAAACAAGATTGCAAATGAAAAATTAGTAGAAGCTAGAGAGCGTATTAAAGGATTAATGGATTCACTTAAGGTTTCTGATAACTCTGTAAGAAGTTTATGGAAGTACAAAAAGAAATTTTTAGAACTACAATCTGAAATGGATGTAATTTTAGCAGAAAATGATTCGTTGAAAGTTGAAAACGTATTATTAGCCTCTTCTTTAGATAGCACAAAAATTGAGTTAGAAGCGAGTACTATGTTTAACGATTCTTTATTAGTTCAAAACTCTGAATTAGCTGACATCGTTGAAAATGCGGCAGTATTAACAGCTGCTAAATTGGAAGGTTATGGCGTATTAGTACGTACCTCTGGAAAATTAGTTCCTATGGAAAGAGCTAGAAGAGTAGACAAAATTAGAGTATGCTATACAGTTGCTAAAAACAACTTAGTGGAAAAAGGTGATAAAGAATTTTTTGTTCAGGTATTAGATCCGCAAAGTAATGTGTTAGGGTTAAATGAACAAATTCAATTTGGGGAAACAACCTTAAATTATAGCTTAATTAGCAAGTTTAATTATGAAGCTAGAAACCTTGATGTATGCGAATTTGTAGACGCAAGAGGTGCAGATAAATTTGGAGAAGGACGTTATGTAGTTAACGTATTTGACCAAAAAAATCTTGTATCTTCTACAGAATTTATATTAAAATAGATGACTTTTTAATTGGTTGGAGAAAAGAGCCTTGGCATTCGTGTTAAGGCTTTTTTTATGCTAAAATTTCACCATTTAAAATAACAGTATCAATATGATTATTTCCAAAGGCGTAAGGTAAAAACCCATAACTAGGAATATTCTTTGTTATGATAAGATTTGCCTTTTTTCCTTTAGTAATACTACCACATTCATTAGATAATCCCATGGCATAAGCACCGTTTATGGTGGCTGCATTAATAGCTTCTTCAGGTGTCATTCTCATTTTTATGCAGGCAGTGCTTACTACAAAATTCATATTACCACTTGGTGTTGAACCTGGATTATAATCGGTTGCCAAAGCAAGTGGTAAACCAGCGTCTATGAGTCGTCGTGCTGGTGTATAAGGAATACTCAAGAAGTAAGAGCAAGAAGGTAAAGCCACAGGAATAGTGTTGTTAGTTTGTAAGGCTATAATATCTTCTTCATTTAATTCTTCTAAATGATCTACAGATAAAGCTTTGTGTTTTACACCAAGTGTAACACCACCAAAAGCATTAAATTGATTTACATGAATTTTTCCTTGTAAACCATATGCCATTCCAGCGTTTAATATACGTTCGGTATCTTCTAGTGAAAAATATCCTTTTTCACAAAAAACATCTATATAATCTGCTAGTTGTTCATTAGCAACTTTTGGGAGCATATCATTAATTACCAAATCTACATAATCGTCTTTTCTATTTTTGTATTCTAAAGGCAATGCATGAGCGCCTAAAAAAGTAGTTTTAACTAATATTGGAAACTCTTTTTGAATTCTTTTTGCAACACGAAGCATTTTGAGTTCTGCTTCGATAGTTAATCCATAGCCAGATTTAATTTCAATTGCGCCTGTACCTAATTTCATAACCTCTTTTACACGAGGAATGGATTGATTGTATAAATCATCCTCGGAAGTTTCTTGTAATGTTTTGGCTGAATTTAAGATACCACCACCACGATTAGCAATTTCTTCGTAACTCAAACCATTAATTCTATCAACAAATTCCTGTTCTCTATTTCCAGCATAGACAATATGTGTGTGTGAATCACACCAACTAGGTAATACCATTTTACCATTGGCATCAATTTGCTTGTCTGCTTGAATGTTTGGTAAATGTTTCATTTCTCCAAAATCTAAAATCCTATCATTTTCAATAACAACAAAAGCATTTTTAATGGTTGGCAAATGGTTCATCTCATTTCCTGAAACCTTCTTGATATTTATATCTCGTATTTGAAGTAATTCTTTAATATTTGTTATTAGTGTCGTCATTTATTTTTGTAGAAATCTGTTTCGAACTATAAATTTAGAATAAATTATGATGCTTGATAAGGTATCTTTAAATTAATTGCTTTATTTGTGAAGATGTAAAAAATAATTAAACAGCTTTTAATGAAAACTATTGGATTGATAGGAGGTATTACACCTCAATCTACTATTTTATATTATCAAATTTTAAATGATTTAGCAAATAAGAAATTTGGAGGAAATCATTCGTGTAAAACAATAATCCATTCTTTAGATTTTGGTGAAATTTCTAAACTTCAATCGGAAGATGATTGGGTGACATTGGATACTATAATGGAGACAGCTGGTAAAAGTTTGCAAAATGCAGGAGCAGATATTATAATTATTTGTGCCAATACGATGCACTTATCTATTGATGCAGTAAGAAGAGTTGTTACAATTCCTGTTATACATATAGCCGAAGCAACTGCTCAAAAAATTAGAGTTCAAAAAATTAATAGAGTAGCTCTTTTAGGAACAAGGTACACAATGGAAAAAGATTTTTTTAAGGATATATTGATTTCTAACAATATTGAAGTAGTTATTCCTGATCAGGCTCAAAGGGAAGTAATACATGATGTGATTTATTCTGAATTAGCAAAAGGCATTCTAAATAATGCATCTAAACAAATTTATTTGCAAATAATAGATAAATTAATTGCTAATGGAGCAAAAGGTGTAATTTTGGGTTGCACTGAAATACCTTTATTAATTAAACAAGAAGATGTTTCGGTTCCTGTATTTGATACTACAATGATTCATGCAAATGAAGCATTTAATAGCGCTTTAATTTTGTGACAATATGAACGCTAACTTTGTTTTTTTAAACTCGTTTACCGAAGTAGATGAAACGACTTTTAAAAAACTCACAAATATTTCTTCATATAAAGTATTAAAAAAAAACGAAGTAATAGTTAAAGAAGGAGAGATTGCTTCAACAAATGTATATATGCTAATTTCTGGTATTATGAGAGCGTATATTAATTCAGAATCTGGTAAGCAACATAATAAAAAAATATTTGCGCCAAGATCTTTTGTCGGCTCATTAACTGCAATTATCACTAACAAGCCATCAAAATTAACTTATGAAGCACTTACCGAATGTAAAGTAATTGAGGTTGATTTCGAAACTTTTTTAAAACTGAGTAAAATAGATATTAAGTTTTCTAATTTGTACAACAGTATTCTTGAAAGAATATTTATAGAATATGAGCGAAGAAACTTAGAGTTAATGACTTTAAACGCTACTGAAAGATATAAAAACTTAAGAAAGAGTATTTCAAATATCGATGATCTAATTCCTCAATTTCAAATTGCATCCTTTTTAAACATTACACCTGTACAATTAAGCAGAATTAGAAAAAAAATGAATTAATTGATTTTTATAAACATATGTTAATTTGTAATTGAATTAGGAACTATATTTTTATGCTTTCATATTACATAATAATCCTAAGAAGATTAATAGCTAACTAACCAATTGATAAAAAGCAGGAAACTTAATGTTTACCTGCTTTTTGTAATAATATAAGATGGTTATATTTATCTATTACTATGCTATTTTAAGCTTCCTACCATATCTTCAGGTTTTACCCACTCGTCGTAATCTTCTGCAGTAACATACCCTAACCGTATCGCTTCTTCTTTTAGAGTAGTTCCATTTGTATGCGCAGTATTAGCAATTTCAGCTGCTTTATAGTAACCAATTTTCGTGTTTAATGCTGTTACCAACATTAAAGAGTTATTTAACAATTGTTTTATTACGGCATGATTTGGTTCTATACCAATAGCACAATTCTCATCAAAACTTACACAAGCATCACCTATTAATTGAGCAGATTGCAATAAATTTGCAGCCATCATTGGTTTAAAAACATTCAACTCGTAATGACCTTGAGTGCCACCAACTGTCACAGCGACATCATTACCCATAACTTGAGCGCATACCATAGTTAACGCCTCACACTGTGTTGGATTTACTTTTCCTGGCATAATTGAGCTACCAGGTTCGTTGGCTGGAATAATAATTTCGCCAATACCACTTCGTGGTCCAGAGGCCATCATTCTAATATCATTCGCAATTTTATTTAATGATACTGCTAATTGTTTTAAAGCACCATGAGATTCTACTATGGCATCATGAGCAGCTAAAGCTTCAAATTTGTTTTCAGCTGTTATAAAAGGTAGTCCAGTGAATTCAGCAATATATTTAGCAACCAAGACATCATAACCTTTTGGTGTATTTAAACCAGTTCCGACAGCAGTACCACCTAAAGCTAATTCACTTAAATGAGATAAGGTATTTTCCAGAGCTTTTAATCCGTGGTCTAATTGAGACACATAACCAGAAAATTCTTGACCAAGTGTTAATGGTGTAGCATCCATTAAATGTGTACGACCAATTTTAACTACATTTTTAAATGCTTCAGATTTTTGTTTTAGGGTATCACGTAATTGTTTTACTCCTGGAATAGTCGTTTCTACAATTTTTTTATATGTAGCAATATGCATTCCAGTAGGGAAGGTGTCGTTAGACGATTGCGATTTATTTACATCATCATTAGGTTGAATCGTTTTTTCTCCTTCGCCAATGACTTTTCCAGCAATTTGGTGAGCTCTATTTGCAACAACCTCATTCACATTCATATTACTTTGTGTTCCTGAGCCTGTTTGCCAAATTACTAATGGAAATTGTGCATCATGCTTTCCTTCTAAAATTTCATCACACACTTGAGCAATTAAATCACGTTTTTTAATTGGTAGCACACCAAGTTCACAATTTGTATATGCTGCAGCTTTTTTTAAATAGGCAAAGCCATAGACTATTTCTATAGGCATGGATGCTGGCGTTCCAATTTTAAAGTTATTTCTTGAACGTTCTGTTTGAGCTCCCCAAAGTTTATCAGCAGGAACTTTAACTTCACCCATCGTATCTTTTTCTATTCTGTAACTCATTGTTTGTGATGATTTAATTTAAGTTGCAAATTTACGGCATTTCACTAACATTTTTCATGTCAATTGCCATAGATTTATGGATATATTTATAAAGTTTTAAACACTATAATCATAAAATGATATTGTGCATTAAATAAATATTAGCTTATATTCGGCTTTATAATTAAAAACAGATAATCAACTTCATCATGAAATTTAAGAACACTCTCTTCATCCTAATATTTATTGGAATAATAGCTAATGGTTATTCTCAAACTAATAACGACGAAAAAGTTTTAGCTCAAATAAGAACCGAAGGCTTTTTAAATACACAAGCTATGTCTATGCTAGAAGAGCTTACAGAAGTTTATGGACATCGCTTAACTGGTTCTAGAGAGTATTTTGCTGCTGCAACTTGGATTTCTAATAAAATGAAAACATTAGGGTTACAAAATGTACATTTTGAAAATTACTGCGATAATTGTCGAGGTTGGAGTATGAAGAGTTTTAATGTAGAAATGACGTCACCAAATTTTATGAACATTAATGCTTATCCACTAGCAATGGCTAAAAGCAGTAATGGCATAGTAGAAGGAGAAGTGGTACATATTAAGAGTTTTAGAAGTATGGATGCCATAAGAAAGCAATACGCAGGAAAATTAAATGGGAAAGTAATTTTACTAGGCTCTGAACCAACAAGGAAGTCGCTAACTGAAGATGTATCTAAACGCTATACTCAAGAGGAGTTAGATAAAATGGAAGACAAACTGGTTCCACAAACTAAGCAAACACCTTTACCAGATTTGTTTAAAGGATGGGAAACAAGTGATGTTTATGATAAAGAATTTTTAGAATTTGTAGAAGCTGAAGGAGCTCTAGCTGTGTTAAAATCTCGTTCTATTTTATTGGGAATATTACATCCTGATGGCACATATTATTATCAAGAAGGTGTTTTAAAACCTTTACCATACTTTGCTATTATGCCTGAGCATTTTGGACGATTAGCAAGAATGATAAAACTAGGCGTTATTCCAAAAGTTCGATTGAATCTAGAGACCGAATTTTATAATGAACCAGAAAACAACGTCAATATTATTGGTGAAATTACAGGCACCGATTCTAAATTAAAGTCTGAAACGATACTAATTGGTGCACATTTCGACTCTTGGCATTCGGGTACAGGAGCAACAGATAATGGCGCAAATAGTGTAGTGTTAGTTGAAGCATTACGTATCTTAAAAGCTATTGGTTATCAACCAAAAAGAACCCTAAAAATGGGGCTTTGGGGAGGAGAGGAGCAAGCCTTTCTAGGGTCGGCTGCTTATGCAAGACAGCATTTTGGTGGCTTGTTAGAAAAACCAAATAATGCTTCAAAGAAAATCTCAGCGTATTTAAATCTAGATAATGGAGCAGGAGCTATTAGAGGCTTGTATTTACAAAAAAATGAACTAGCACGACCAGTTTTTGAAAATGTATTTGAACCTATCGCTAACTTAAGTGAAGGTGCTTTAACCATTGAAAACACCTTGTCCACAGATCATGAAACATTTGATCATTATAACATTCCAGCATTTCAATTTATACAAGATGAATTAGCATATCATAATGTGACGCACCATACACAATTAGACGTGTTAGAATATGTGCCAGAAGAGGATATTATGAAGAATGCGGTTATTTTAGCTTGGACAATTTATAAGTTATCTGAAAATGAAGCGATGGTGCCTAGAAAGACTAAGAACTAATTTTGTGATTTCGTAAATAAATTAAACCCATTAAGAAATGAAAAAACTAAGCTATCTTTTTTTAGTATTTACTTTATTAATAGTATCATGTAATGAAAGAAATGTTATTATTCCAGATATTAATTTTAAAAATGCATTATTAAGTTCTAATTATGTAGATACAGATGGAGATGGTAAGGGAGATGCAACAATTGATTTAAATGGTGATAATGAAATTCAGATTAATGAAATTGAAAGTGTAAAGTTTTTGAATGTTAGCTCAAAGAACATAGAATCTTTAGAAGGAATTGAAGGTTTTGTAAATCTAGAAAAATTGGATTGTCACGATAACCAACTCAAAAATTTAGACGTTGTAAATAATAAAGAGCTTGTAACGCTTTATTGCTATGATAATCAAATTGAAAATCTAGACTTAATAGCCAATAAAAAACTTAAGGTTTTAGGTTGCAGAGGTAATTTATTGACAAGTCTAAACTTGTCTAAGAATAGCAATTTAGAAGTATTATATGGCTATAATAATCGCTTGACAAGTTTAAACTTAAAAAATGGGAACAACTCTAAGATGCGAGCTATGTTTGCTCACGGAAATGAATATCTTAAATGTATAGAAGTAGATGATATGGATGCTATTTATCCGTCAAGTGATGTGGAAAATTATAAAGGTTGGTGCAAGGATGATTATGCTTCCTATGTTGAATCATGTGATAACTAAGGTTATGTTCTAAATTAATTATCTAAAAAAAGTAAGTTCAAATTCATTAGTTTATATCCTGTTAATAAATTTGAAATTTCCTACTGTATTGGTGCCTTGTAAAATTGCGGATTAAATTTTATATGCTAATAAAATAAATTAGTAGGCATAGATAAATTATTGACTTAGTCGCCAAGCCTTATACAAACACATAGATTTTTAAACTTCAAAAACTCACTTATTCGTAAGAACCCAAAGCTCAACTTGTTCAGAAGAACGCCAATGTTGGTTGCGTTTCGTTTTATTTGATGCAACTTGCACTCTTTTTTTAAAGCATTTTTCTAATTGAAATCTCCCACCTTCAGCTAGTTCCTTTTCTATAGGATGCTCTGTTTTGACATTGGTTATTTGAGCTAAATTTGAGAATAAGAGTACTAGTTTTCCTTCTGGTAAAAGTCGCTTTCTCGCATCTGCAAAAAAATCAGGAAAAAGGTTTTCATTGTAATAAATAGCTTTATCAATAGCATCTAGATTATGAGATTCTGGTAACCAAGGCGGATTAAAAACAATTAGTTCAGTCTGCTTTTCAAACTTTCCAAAAAGATATCCAAAATCTAATTCTATTTTCCGAGATAACTTTGTATCTCCCATAGATTCTTTTAATCCAAAAACCGCATTATAATTTATTTCTGTTCCAAATATCTTTTGAAAACCATACTTTATCATTTGAAGAGAAAGTACTCCACAACCAAAACCAACATCTATTGCTGTTTTTTTTGGTCCTTTATAGCGTTTCAACCATTTGTCAAAAAGGTTTAAATGATCGAAGCGTGTAGGAAAGTATGTTCCGTAATATGGATGTATTTTATTGCGTAATACAGGAATTGAAACTCCATTTTTGTACCATTGCCAAGCACTATTTAGTCCTTGTATTTGAGGAAAGGTTAATAAGAAATTATTATTATCAGGATAAAATTCTTCTAACCAACCAATTGCTGGAGATTTTTTTACAAACAATTTTTGGTCAATAATTTCAATTAAAATAAGATTTGAAAGTTTCTGATATGCAGAACGGTATTCACGTTGCTCTTGAAAAGATTTGTTTGGCAGCTTTACTTTCAAATACTTGTGTAAATCTTGAAGAAGAGATATTCCATTATTATAAAACTCTGTTATTAATATAGTTTTACCAGCTTCTAAGGCTTTAATAGTAGACTTGACATTTGTTCCATATTTAAACAATTTTATTGCTTTATCTATTTCAATAGGTTTTGGCTTGTTTATTTCTATATCTATAATCATTGTTTGTTTTTCTGTTCACATAAAACCAAATAACTCTTCTTACTTTACTAGCTCATTTATTGTATGAGGGTAATTGGAGTTGCGATTCTGGAATCTTAAAATGTTATCTTTTACGATGACTCCTTTATCTATATTTATAGCATTTTTAATCGTCTTATTTTCATTCCAACTATCACGACCAGACACCACAGATGGTAGATGTACAAGCAATGCAGCAGAAATAGATCTAGAAGCACTTTCCCAAAAGTAACTGGGTGTGTGATCTACAGCATAGTAATGAATATTATCAATCTCTATCATGGGCTTTTTAAAAGATGTAGGTTTAGCAAAATAAAATCCCATGCCTTCATCGCAACTAACATCTATAATGAGAGTTCCAGGTTTAAGCATCGTTTTTTCATCTTCTTTAACATAATCAATAGGATTATCTGTATCTTGATAGGTACCATTAATTATTATTTCAGATTCATGTATTAAATCTAATAATGGTCGTTCTGAACCATCATGTTCAACTACAATTAGACGTGGCTCGTTTCCACGTCCCTTTCTAACTCGAACATAGTGTACATTTAAAACTTCTTCTCTAACCTCATGATCTGGTCTTTGAATACAAATCGTAATATCTCTAAAACCATGTGCTTTTAAAGCATAAATAGCACCTCTGCTTACTGCACCAAAGCTAAAAATGATCACCTTTCTTTGATTTCCATAATGACCATCTATTCCCTTTAGTTGCAATGCATGTATTACGGCACTATAGCCAGCCATTTCATTATTCTTGTAAAAAGTGTGTCTCCCCATTTGGCCATTAGGATGCCATACATACATATCTTCAAAAGCAATCAAGGTTAATTTTTTATCTATAGCTGTTTGTGTAATTTGCATTTGTTGTGCACAATGAGGATAACCCCAAATAGTGCCTCCATCTTTCAAATCTTCTAAATCAGATAAAATAGGTTTAGCAATAATAGCTGAGCCTATATTAGATAATATTTCGCTACGTGCCGCAATTCCACCAGTTAAGTTGCTAATTTCCTTGTCTTCGATATTAAAAGGTAAGCCATAGCCTTCTTCAAAAATAAGTTGTCTACGAATGTACTCTGGAAGTCTTTGTAAATGTTCAGGGTGGATAGGCACACGTCTTTCATCTTCTTTTTTTGAAGTTCCAATAACACCCATTTTTAATAAAGCCATATGTTTTTTAGTTAAAACGGATTGCAGACTAATGACATTAGCAAAGCGTAAGATTAAAATTACTATTAGATAGTTACTTTCTAGTAAACAGTCATTAAGTTGTTAACTAGTGTTGCATTAATCAAAAAATAAGGGTTTAGAAACAAAGCCTCAACAATTCGCTGAAGTGATGCGAAGAGATAAATAATACTATGCTAAAGATACAATATTAAAATCTGCTATACGCATAATACCAAAGTAATATCATTTACTTATAAAGTTGAACAGTTAGTTTTTGATAAGGAAAGGTTATTCGAAATTTTTAAAATTAAAATATTCAATAAAAATTATCGGTTTATATCCTGTTAATAAATTTGAAATTTCCTATTGTATAACAATATTTCTTAACTTATCTTTGTACACAGTTTAAAACAAGACACCACAATTATGTTTGAATTTGACCAATATTTAGGATTTTTAGCATTTTTAACCATTTTAACCATAGGTTTTTGGTTAATGATATTTTTATTAACGTTCGTAATCCCTTATTGGATTGGAGGCTCGTTAATAGAACGTCTTAGAGAAATTAAAGCCGAAAAGAAAGCAAAACGCGACGCATTAACACAATAATTTTGTGTTTATCATATAAAAAAAGGAAGCCAATTGGCTTCCTTTTTTAGTTTCATATATTTTCTAATTCTAGCTTTCTCTAGAACATCATTTCTTCATCACCACCACCAAAATCTTCACCACTTCTTTGACGTTGCTTTTTCTGATTAAATCTATATGTAAAAGACAAGTTAAAACTACGTTGTCTCCATCTATATTCACTGTAGCTATTATATGTTGGCGTAAATGTATCAGATTGACGCTTATTTGTATTAAACAAATCACTTACTCTAGCTGAGATAGATCCATTACCTTTAAATACATCTTTACTAAATGCCATGTTTGTAGAAAGAACACCTTTACTCTTAGATTGTGCAGATTCGCTAGGACCTCTATATGATATAGTAGTTTGCCAATCTATTTTTAATGGTAATGTGTATTTATTACTTAAACGTGCTCTATAGCTAACATTTTCATTATCAAAATTTTGTCCATTAAAATCACCTCTATCTATAGATTTGAAAAAGTTAAAATCACCATTAATACGCCAATCTCTATTTGGACTATATGTTAAGTTAAATTCATAACCGTAACGATCGTTTGTTGATAAATTTATTGGTGACCTTTGAATCACGTTTACAAATTCGCCATTAACTTCAACAGTTTCGCCAGAATCAAAACTTATAAAGTTCCATGAATTTTTAGAGTGTGTATGATAAATAGAGGTACTTAATACAAACTTTCCAAAACGATTTAAGTAGCCTAAATCATAAGTCCCCGAATAGGTTGGGTCTAAGTCTGGATTACCAGTAAAAATACTAGTAACACTAGATCTTGAAGGGAAAGGATTAATCATTCTTGAACGTGGACGGCGTAATCGTCTACTATATCCTAACGTAATGTTTTCTTTTTCACTTATTTCAAAGTTTAAATTAACCGTAGGAAATAAACCTGTATAATTTTTCTTTTTATAATCTCCACTTGTCGGCTGGTCGATTGTTATTCTTGTGTTTTCCATACGTAAACCCAGTAAAAATGAAAACTTACTTAGTTTGGTTCCATACTGAGTGTAAAGTGCATTAATATCTTCTTTATAATTTAATACGTTTGATAAGTTTTGGTCTTTTACAAATTGATTTAAATTAGTATCTAAAGAATCTACAGTATAATCTGTAATATTATCTTGGAAACCGCCACGATACCCTATTTCAAACTGTGTGTTTTCGCCAATTGGTAATACATAATCAGCCTGTAATAAAATACGGTTTTGATTATTCAAGGTTGCAACTTTTTCTGAATTAACATCATTAGCAATTACATCAGATGCTTCATCTTCATCACTTTCTTCATATTGAAACTCAGCAGTGAACTTAGCATCGTTTTTAAAGTTTTTTGTAAAATTACTAGTGTACTGTATAGTTTTACTATCTGAAAACTCTGGGTCTAAGCGAAACCCTTGACTTGTTAAAACTCTATTTTCGTCATAGAAAAAAGTTTTGTTAAGTGTTCTACTTTCATTATCACTATCTCTATATACAATAGAGTTAGTTAACGATGCCGAATCGTTGATATACCATTCTACGCCAAAATTGGTGTTAAATCCTTTCCTAACACGTTCGGTTTCTCTAAATTCATCCATAAAATTACCAGTTAACAAATATTCTGTTAATGATAACCCATCTCCAGGAGAATCACTATATCTATATCCAGAGGTATTAAAAATGTTTAAATCTCCAGTTCTATAGTTTACATTTCCTGAAACGCCATACGAATCTGGATGGCCAGCATTTAATGTTATTGCGCCATTGAATCCTTGTAATTTACTTCTACGTAAGATGATATTTAAAATCCCTGCAGTTCCTTCTGATTCATATCGAGCGGATGGCGATGTAATTACCTCTACCTTTTCTATTGATTCTGCAGGCAATTGACGTAATGCATCTGTTGAGTTTAATCCAACAAGTCCTGATGGCTTTCCGTTAATCAGAATTTGCACATTATCATTGCCTCTTAAAGCTACGTTACCTTCAACATCTACTGAGACCGAAGGAACGTTATCTAAAACATCACTTACGGTACCTCCACTTACGGTAAGATCTTTACCTACGTTGTAAATCTTTTTGTCTAAACGAATTTCAACGGTTGTTTTTTCTGCAATAACTTCTACTTCGCCAAGTGATTGTGCATCGATTTCCATTTCGAAAGTTCCTAGACCTAAGTCTTCCAGTAACTGGCGATCTGCTAAGGTAATTTTCTTAAACGAAATGTATTCTATAGAAATATCATAGACTCCAGCAGGAACTGGAATACTAAAACTTCCTTTCATATCGGTAATACCACCTGTAACTATTTTATTTTGTTGTTTGCTAAAAAAAGCTACTGTGGCATATTCTAGAGGTTCTTTAGTTACTTTGTCAATAACCTTACCAGTTATTTTGACATCTTTTAGCACATTTGTATGACTTGGTCTTTGTTGTGCAATTGCATTGTTTACAAATAATCCTATGAAAAGGATGGTTAGAGATAGTTTGTTCATGTGTGATTTTTTGCAATTTAGACCGCAAAATTAGAGTAAGGTTTAACTTGGTTTGGTTAAACTTTTGTTAAAAGAAAATAACACATTATCAAACTATAAGATATCCTTATAAGATATCTAAAATGCATTCGGGAGGACGACCAATAACAGCTTTATTACCATTAATGATTATAGGACGCTCTATAAGTTTTGGATGTTTGATCATTGCTTCTATAACGGCATCGTCGGAGAGAATTTTTCCTTTATAGTTTTCTTTCCAAATAGCTTCATTCTTTCTAACCAACTCTAACGGTGAAATACCTAATAAGCTAATTATGCTTTTCAGTTCTTTTGCTGTTGGCGAATCATCTAAGTATTTTATAACCTCAAACTCTTTACCAGAGTCTTCTAATATTTGAAGTCCACATCGAGATTTACTACATCTATTATTATGGTATATTTTTATCATAATTATAAGGTTTTACTTTCTGTATTTTGTCCCATCATCATGAGGTAAGATTTTAAAAAGGCATCTATATGGCCATCCATAACAGCATCAACATTACCAGTTTCGTGACCTGTTCGTACATCTTTCACTAATTTATAAGGATGCATGACATAGTTACGTATTTGGCTTCCCCACTCAATCTTCATTTTTCCAGCTTCAATGTCTTCACGTTGCGCCAATTGCTTTTTAAGTTCAATCTCATAAAGCTGAGATTTTAGCATTTGTAAAGCTCGAGATCTATTATCATGCTGTGATCTTGTTTCTGAACATGAAATTTGAATACCTGTTGGCTTATGAGTTAGCTGTACTTTAGTTTCAACTTTATTGACATTTTGCCCTCCAGCACCACTAGAACGTGCAGTTGTAATTTCTATGTCTGCCGGATTTATGTCAATTTCAATAGTGTCATCAACTAGAGGATATACATAAACTGAAGCAAAACTTGTATGGCGTTTTGCATTGCTATCAAATGGAGAAATTCTTACCAAACGATGGACACCATTTTCTCCTTTTAACCATCCAAAAGCAAAATTACCTTCAATCTCTAAGGTTACAGTTTTTATACCAGCAACGTCACCTTCTTGGTAGTTTAACTCTTTTACTTTATGACCACATTTTTCAGCATACATTAAGTACATACGCATAAGCATTTGTGCCCAATCACAACTTTCTGTTCCACCTGCGCCTGCGGTTATTTGTAATACAGCACTTAAGCTATCTCCTTCATCGGACAACATGTTTTTAAACTCTAGGTTTTCAATTTGCTCTAGGGCTTTATTGTATCTGTTCTCGACATCTTCAGCTGAGGCTTCGTCTTCTTTAAAAAATTCGTAAATCACTTCGAGATCTTCCACAAAAGTTTTTGAGGCTTTATACTCTTGTAGCCAACTTTTTTTCTCACGAAGAGATTTCATAACAATTTCAGCTTGCTTAGAGTTATTCCAGAAATTAGGATCAAATGTTTGCTCTTCTTCGTTTTGAATCTCTATAAGTTTGGCATCTATGTCAAAGATAGTGCCTTAGTTTATCAAGGCGTGTGTTGAGATCTTTTATTTGGTCAGATGTTACCATAATTTTGCTATTTAAGGCAAAAATATAATTTAAATAGGTTAGACAAAATATATGTGACTATATTTTAAAATGTTAAAGTTTTTAAAAGAGCATTATACTCTTTTTTAGTAATAAGATAATTATGTAGTTTTATGTACTTATAATATCAAAAAAACACTCAATTAGAGTAAATTACCAACCATGTTAGCTCTATAATGTAGCTAACTAAAAACCAATATTAATGAAAAAATATAGTGTATTATTTATGCTGTTTTTATGCTCAAGTTTAGCATTTTCTCAGTCGTTTAGTGAAAAAAAACTTCAAAATTTCAATGGGTATTTTAATTTTTTCTACGAAGAATCTCAGGATAAAATGTATTTGGAGGTTAAAGATTTGGATAAAGAATTTTTATATGTAAACTCCTTATCAAGCGGTATTGGATCCAATGATATTGGTCTAGATAGAGGTCAATTAGGAAATGATCGTGTAGTAAAGTTTGTTAAAATGGGTAACAAGCTTATGTTAATTCAACCAAATCAAAGTTATAGAGCACTTACAGATAATGAGCAAGAACGAAAAAGTATAGAGCAGGCCTTTGCAAAATCTGTTATTTATGGCTTTAAAATAGAAGAGACTCGAGATGATAGTTATATAATAGATATTACACCATTTTTAATGCAAGACACACATGGTGTAGCTGGAAGATTAAGAGGAGAAGGAACTTATAGTTTAGACAAAAGCAAGAGTGCTTTAAATATGGAGCGCACAAAAGCATTTCCGAAAAATATTGAGTTTGATGTGATGTTAACCTTTAGTGGGCGACCAACTGGAAGAAATATTAGAAGCGTTACACCTACAGCTTCATTGGTAACAGTGACCCAACATCACTCTTTTATTGAGCTTCCAGACAACAATTATAAACCTCGTGAATTTGACCCTAGAAGTGGCGCTATTTCTATGTCTTATATGGATTATTCAACACCAGTACAAGAGCAAATTAGAAAGCGTTACATTATTCGTCATAGATTACAAAAAAAGAATCCAGGAGCTGCAAAAAGTGAAGTGGTAGAGCCAATTGTATATTATTTAGATAATGGTACACCAGAACCTATTCGTTCTGCTTTACTAGATGGTGCTAAATGGTGGAATGAAGCTTATGAAGCTGCAGGTTTTATTAATGCTTTTCAAGTAAAAATGCTACCAAATGATGCAGACCCTATGGACTGCAGATATAATGTGATACAATGGGTACATCGCTCTACAAGAGGTTGGAGTTATGGAGGAAGTGTTACTGACCCAAGAACCGGAGAAATTATAAAAGGTCACGTAAGTTTAGGAAGCTTGAGAGTGCGTCAAGATTTTTTAATTGCTCAAGCACTATTAAATAAACCATTTGCTGATCGTGATGATAATTACCAACCAATGTTAGAAATGGCATTGGCCAGAATTAGACAATTAAGCGCGCATGAAATTGGACATACTATTGGTTTTGCACATAATTTTGCTGCAAGTACTAATGGAAGAGCTTCAGTAATGGATTATCCGCATCCAACAGTTACGTTAAAAAATGGTGAAGTAGATTTAAGTAATGCTTATGCAGTTGGAATTGGCGATTGGGATAAAGTAACTGTAGCTTATAGTCATTCAGAGTTTGATAAAAACGCTAATGAAAGAGCAGAATTAAACAAGATTTTAGATAAAGCTAAAAGCGATGGACTTCGTTTTATTACCGATAGTGATGCAAGAGCGCAAGGAGGTGCACATGCTTTAGCGCATTTATGGGATAATGGTAAAAGCGCATCAGAAGAATTAAATAATGTATTAGCAGTAAGAGAAAAAGCAATCTCTAATTTTTCAGTAGATAATATTCGTACTAATGAGCCTTATTCTATGCTAGAAGATGTATTTGTACCACTATATTTTTTCCATCGTTATCAAGCTGAAGCTGCATCGAAAGTTGTAGGAGGTTTAGATTATAATTATGCTGTAAAAGGTGATGGACAATTAACGGTTAAAAGCATAGACATTTCTTCACAAAAAGCAGCATTAAATGCTTTATTAAAAACGATTGATGCCAATACCTTGGCAATTCCAAAAAGTAAGCTTAGTTTATTTCCACCACGAGCAGCTGGGTATGGAAGAAGTAGAGAATCTTTTAATGGAATGACAGGAGTTGCGTTTGATCCTTTAAGTGCAGCGTCTACAGCTAGTGATATGACATTGAAATTACTGTTGCATCCGCAACGTGCAAACAGAATGATTCAACAAAAAAGTTTAGATAGCAAGCAATTAGGATTTGATGAATTATTAAAAACATTAATAGATAATTCATTTAAGAAAACTCATAAGGATGCTTATTTAAGTGAAGTTCAACAAATGATTAATCTAAATGTCTTAAAGTATATAATGAATCTTGCTACAAGTGACCAATCATTCTTTCAAGTAAAAGCGATTGCGAATAAAGCTGTTAGAGATATTGCAATGATGTCATTTAGTACCGAAACATATAAAATGCAATATATGTTATTGATAAAGCAGTTTGGTGATAATCCAAATGATTTCAAATTACCTTCATCACCTGGAATTCCTGATGGTTCTCCAATTGGTAGTGGTATTTGCAACTACAATGGTTTAGACTAAAGTTAAATTGAATATATGATTTTTGAAAAAGACGAATTTTAATTCGTCTTTTTCTTTTAAATAATTATTTTTAATGCATGATTATAGATTTAAGAAGTGATACAGTTACCAAGCCAACAAAAGGCATGCTCGATGCTATGATGAATGCGCAAGTTGGGGATGATGTTTATAAAGAAGACCCAACTGTTAATGCGTTAGAAGAACGTATTGCAAAAATGTTTGGTAAAAAAACAGCGTTGTTTTTCCCTACAGGAAGTATGGCAAATCAAGCTGCCATTAAATTGCATACTAATCCTGGGGAACAAGTAATATGTGATAAATATGCACATGTATATAATTACGAAGGTGGAGGCGCGTCTTTTAATAGTGGCGTGTCGTGTAAACTCATTGATGGACACAGAGGCATGTTTACTGCACAACAAGTAGAAGAGTCTATAAATCCTCCAGATTTTTACCATAGTCCTTTAACAAGTTTAGTGGCAGTTGAAAATACGACAAACAAAGGTGGTGGGGCCTGTTGGGATTTTGAGGAAATCAAAAAAATAAGAGCAGTTTGTGATACCCATAATTTAGGCTATCATTTAGATGGTGCACGTTTATGGAATGCTTTGGTTACAAAAAGTGAAACAGCAAAGCAATATGGTGAAGTGTTCGATACAATTTCGGTGTGTTTAAGCAAAGGTTTGGGTTGTCCAATTGGATCAGTATTAGTTGGTGATGAAGACCTCATGAATGGTGCTATTAGAATTAGAAAGATATTTGGTGGAGGCATGCGTCAAGTAGGTTATTTGGCAGCAGCTGGTTTATATGCATTGGATAACAATATTGAAAGATTAGCTGAAGACCATAAAAAAGCGAAAGAGATAGGAGAGGTGTTAAGTTCTCTTTCTGCTGTAAAGATTGTTGAACCTATTGAAACTAATATTATCATTTTTGAATTATATCCTGATATTAGCGAAACAGACTTTGTTCAAAAATTAGCAGATAATAACATTCACATTATCGGTATGGGAGGAGGAAAGCTACGCATAGTCACGCATTTAGATTATACTGATGTGATGCATGAGAAGTTGCTTTCAACCATTAGCAATTTATAGGCTCTATAAACTACTTTTGGAATATTTCGTATCTTCAATAAACTACAACACTAGTTTATGCGAAATAGTTTGTACTTTTTATGTGTTATTGGACTTCTAATAAGTTGTAACGAGAAAGACTCCAAAAAGTACATTTGGCAAACTAGAGAAGTGACTGCTACTGCTTATAATTCCTTAGCATATCAAACAAGTTCGCAACCAAATATTACAGCATTTGGTGATTCTTTAAAACCAGCAATGAAATGTATAGCTGTGTCTAGAGATTTATTGGCTTTAGGCTTAAAGCACAATACGCTAATTACTATTGAGGGATTAGAAGGTATTTACCTCGTTAAAGACAAAATGAATAGACGTTGGCAAAACCGCATTGATATTTATATGGGAAATGATGTAAAAGCTGCTAGAGAATGGGGACGCAAAAAACTAACAATAAAGTATCGTCTAGAGGTAAAAGATTCTATTTGAATATATACATTTCAGGAATGTTTAGTATACTTAGTAGTATATCACTAAAATTTTAATTCCAATAACCCCTGACATGTTGTGACAAAACAGCAACTACATTTGTAATATGTTTAATAAATAAATACACAATCAAATGACAAATGCAGTTAACTGGTTTGAAATTCCAGTAAAAAATTTCGACAGAGCAAAAAAGTTCTATTCAATTATTTTGGGAGAAGAAGTAATTGATGCTCCAATGGAAGGTATGAAATATGGTATATTGCCACATGACAAGGAAAGCCAAGGTGTTGGTGGTGGAATTGTTGAAATGGATGGATATGCACCTTCTCAAGAAGGCTCATTAGTATACTTAAATGGAGGTGTAGATTTAGAATTACCACTTTCAAGAGTTGAACGAGCAGGAGGCAAAATTGTGATGCCAAAAACGGCTATTGGAGAAGATGGATTTATAGCTCAGTTTTTAGATACCGAAGGCAATAAAGTAGCGTTTCATTCTATGAACTAATCTTAATTTGTAAAGATAGTGGGTCATGCTATGATTCACTATCTTTGAATCTTTATGGATCAATTATCGCGACTTATTTCTATACTTACGCTCTTAAAATCTAAGCGTATTGTTACCGCTACTGAACTCGCTGATAGATATAAGGTAAGTGTACGAACTATTTACCGAGACATACGTAAATTAGAAACCGCTGGTGTGCCCATTATTACTTTGGAAGGTCGAGGCTATACACTTATGGAAGGTTATCAAGTAGCTCCAGTACAGTTTTCTGAAAAACAAGCTAATGCATTGATTACTGCGCAGCATTTGGCAAATCAATCTAAAGACACTTCATTTAGAAAGGAATTTAATGAAGCTATGATTAAGATAAAATCAGTATTCAGAACCTCCATTCAAGAAAAAAGTGAATTGTTAAACGATAAAATTGTGGTGTTCAATACAAAGCATGAAAGTATAGAAAGTAATATTTTATCAGAAATTCAATTGGCTATTACTAATTTTAATTATGTTGAAATTAATTATAAAAAAATTAATGACTCAAATATTTCATTTCGAAAAATTGAACCATGCGCTATGTATTCTACAGATAATAAGTGGATTTTAATAGCATGGTGCCACTTGCGTAAAGACATGCGTGCCTTTAGAATAGATCGAATTAAACATTTTAAAATACTTCACACGACCTTTGAGGATAGAAAATTTAGTTTTAAAGACTATTATACATCCAGTCCTCATGGTAAAAAATAGACTCTATGTTTTTATTTTTTTCCAATAAATGCAACCCTTTCTTTTTTTACCTGTCTATAATATTAGACAAGAAATAAAAACTATTTTTAAGAAAATTACAGTTAGTAAATTTATTTGAAAGCAGATATCCTTTATACTCACAAAGACCTTGTTGAGAAAAGTAAGTTAGGTGATAGAAAATCACAATATCAATTGTATGAACTTTATGTTGATGCTATGTATAATGTGTCTATGCGTATGGTTAAAACAAAGGAGGATGCTGAAGATATCGTGCAAGATAGTTTTGTTGAAGTGTTTAAAAACTTGTCGTCTTTTAGATATGAAAGCACTTTTGGATCTTGGTTAAAACGTATTGTGATTAACAAAAGTATTAATCATTTAAAGTTGAAAAAAATCGCTGTTGTTCCATTAGAAAATGAAATCTATAAGATAGGAGACGATGTTGATTATAACCCTCCAGAAGTGAATATTAAAAAAGTTATTAAAAGCATTAGTCTTTTGCCTTCAGGCTTTCAGCAGATAATTAATTTGTATTTAATAGAAGGTTATGATCATGTAGAGATAGGAGAAATTTTAGGAATTGCAACCTCAACATCTAAATCTCAATACCATAGAGGTAAGAAAAAATTAATAGAAATGATAAACGAATTATAATGGATAATTTCGAAAAGCACATAAAAAATAACAAGGAACTCTTTGACGAGCATAAAGCAGATAGAGCAAAGCTTTGGGCTAACATCGAATCTGAATTGGATAAAAAACCTAACTCTGAGACAAAAGTTGTGAAATTATGGCAATCTCCAGTATTTAAAATAGCTGCGGTTATTATAGTTGCGCTTGGTTTGTTTTCATTAGTTACAATTGCTACTACAAATAATACTAAGGAAAACATGCTTGTTAATCAAGAACTTGTAGACATAGATATGCATTATAAAGGTTTAGTCTCTTATCAAGTTAAGCTTGTAAACAGTAACACAAAACTATCCCAAGATGAGAAGAAAGAATTCCTTTTGTTTATGGATGAGTTAGATGAAGAATACGAATTATTAAAGTTAGAGTTGCACAAAAATTTAGACACAGAGCGTGTCTTAGAGGCTATAGTTATTAATTACAAGAAGAGAATTGAAATAATAGAAAATCTATTAGAGCAAATCAATGACTCTAATAAAATGAATGAGAATAATGAATATGTACTATAAAAACATCGCATTGCTTATCATATTTATGTTAAGCCTATCAATGTTCTCTCAAGAAACATTGACGAAAGAAATAAAAGAGTCCTTTGAAATGACTAATGCAGGAGAATTGCATATCAACAATAAGTATGGTAAAATTGCTATTAATGGTTGGGAGAAAGATAATATTGAAATAGTTATTAGTGTTAAGGTAAGCAATAAGAAAAAGAAAAATGCTAAAAGCCTTATAGACCGTATAGAGCCAAATTTTAGAATAGCAAACAACTACGTTAGCGTTATTTCAGAAATATCAGATAAAAACACCAGTCTATTCTCTAGGTATTTTAATAAGGTAAATCCTTTTGAATTTGATAAAGGAAATGTAGAAATCAATTTTACAGTTTACTTACCAATAAATGCAGAGCTCGACATTACAAATAAATTTGGTGATGTTATAATTGAAAACTGGACAGGTAAATTAAATGCCAATATAGAGCATGGTGACTTATGGATTAATGAATCTATTGTCAATGCAAACGTAGAAATGAAGTTTGGTAAATTGAGAACGAAATCTATGACTTACGGAACCATTAGTTTAAAAAACGGAAGCATAGATATTGAAGAATCTCAAGATTTGGTATTAAAAACAAGTGGTGCAGATATTGAAATTGATAAGGTTAATACTCTAAAATTTACATCTAGTAAAGATGAAGCTAGAATAGGATATATTGAAAGATTAGAAGGCGATATTAGGTTTTCTAACATTGAAGTTGAAGAAATAGGTAAAAATATAGACCTTACTATGAAAGTTGCAGACTTTAAGGTTTTAAGAATAAATCAAGAAGACGCACAAGTTACAATAAATCAAGAATCTTCAGATATAAGTATCAATATATCGCAACTCTCCTTCAAGTTTGATGCAACACTTGAACAAGGATTATTAAGACTGTCTAAATCGTTTTATAATATCAAGAACAATGTTCTTGATGAAGAAAAAAGACTTCGAAACATCAAAGCATCTTTCGGTGCTACACTTACTGGAACGTTCACATTTACAGGTAAAAAAGGAGTTATAACCTTAAAGGAATAAGGTAATTTTTTAAATTCAGAAATTTTCACAAAAATAAGTACAAGTTAATGCAACCCATGACTATTTGGGTTGTCTTTAATAATAGAATAATTAATCAAAATAAATCATGAATCAAATTAAAATCACACTTTTACTACTTCTTGTTGGCTTTATGTCATTATATACAAATGCTCAAGAACCTGAAGATTATATAGAGTTTAATGATCGCAAAAACACAGTCCATGGAGTTTATTTAGGGCTTGGAACTTATTATGGAAAAATAGACAATAAGGATAGTTACTTTGCAAATTTTAAAATTGCTTATGTGGCAAATCAACAATTTGAAGTTGGGTTTGTTGCTACAGGGCTTTATGCAGATATAAATGAGCAAGGCCTTTCTACAAATGTAAATGATCTTGCTGGAGCGTATGGAGGTTTACACTTAGAGCCTATCATTTTTGGAAAATCAAAATTTAATATATCATTTCCAGTACTCATTGGTGGAGGTGCTATTGTTTTATTAGAAGATGATTTTGATAGTTATGTATATGATGACGATTGGGAAGCCATTTTTGTTGTAGAACCAGGAATTAGTTTATTATATAATATAAATAGATACATACAATTAGAAGCTGGTTTTAAGCATAGATTTTCTAGTAGAGTCAACTTAGCTAATTCGTCTTTATCAAGAATTAATGGCTTTTCTGCTGGTATAGGTGTTAAAGTTGGTGTTTTTAATATGGGAAGAAATAGATACAAGAAAAAAGGGTAATTCTAAACAAAAAGTATGAACACAAAAGATAAAAACGCAAAAATTAAGAAAGAAAAGATTGAGATAAGCTCTCAATTTATTTACTCTAAAGATAATGAAGTTTTAATTCAATTAGATAGGAGTAAAGAACAATGGTTTCCAATCAATTTTCAATGGATTCCAGTTTTAGAATTGCAAAGAAGTATGAATAAGTAAATTGTTTTTAATCAAAACAATAGTATTAAACAACATCAATCAAAATCAATTATTATGAAAACGAACATTCTATATATTATTTTAATAGCCTTATGTATATCATCATGTAATGTAGACAATATAAGAGTCAACGACACCATAACTTCTAGAGAGATTAGTTATACAAATTACGATGCTATAGAAATCGCAAATGGTTTCAAAGCGTATGTTACATTTTCTGATACCGAAGAAAGTATCAAAATCGAAGCGAATGATAATCTGCATGAACATATCATCGTAACAAACAATGATAATACACTAAAAGTAAAAGTAAAGAATAATGTAAATATTAAAGGATCTGCTACTATTAACGTATACATTACAACAAGGATAATCAATAGTTTTAAAGCATCATCTGATGCTAAAATTTATTTACAAAATGTACTTATTGCAAATAATGCAAAAATTAGATTAGCAGCAGATAGTTATTTTTCGGGAGAAATAAACGTAGATAATTTAGAGTTCTCTGGATCTGCAGATACGAAAGCAGATTTATACGGATTTGTAGATAATCTTGATTTAGATTTATCAGCAGATTCTAAAATGTATGATTACGATTTAATAGTAAATAACTTAAAAATTGATATGTCAGCAGACTGCAAAGCGTATCTAACAGTAAATGAAACTATCGATATTGATGCAGTAGCAGATTGCACCCTTTATTATAAAGGAAATGCAGATATTACACATCAAAATTTGAGAGCAGATTCAAGAATTATAAAAGTAGATTAGCTAAAAATATTATTTAAACATATCCATGCCAGGGATATTTGGCATACCTTCTTTAGCAACAGCAGCCACTTCAGTTTCGTGTACATTACCAGCTTTTTCAATCGCTTTGTTTAGCGTTAAAATTAAGTAATCTTCCAATTGCTCTTTATCTTGGAGAAGCTGGTTATCAATCTCAATAGATTTAATAACTCTATTTCCAGTAAGTGTTACTTTTAATAAGTTATCAAAGCTTGCTTCATCAATATATACCGAGTTTAATCGCTCTTTTGCGGCTTCAACTTTCGCTTGGGTTTCTTTAAGTTTTCCCATCATTCCCATTAAATCTCCAAACATAATTTTTAGTTTTTGGTTTCTAATGCAAAGCTATTTAATTTTTATATTTTTGAAAGCTTAATATGGTGTAAAAAACAATTTCTTGAAAAAAAACATATTCCCTCCAGTTGCAAAACAAATTCCTAAAGAATTAGTAGCTCATAATGACATTAGAATAGATAATTACTTTTGGTTGAACGATAGAGATAATCCAGAAGTTATTAAATATTTAGAGCAAGAGAATGCTTATTGTGATGGCATGATGAAGCATACCGAACAATTTCAGAAGAACTTGTTTGAAGAAATGAAAGCACGTATCAAAGAAGATGACGAATCTGTACCATACAAATACAATGGTTATTGGTACATCGTGAAATTTGAAACAGGAAAAAATTACCCTATTTATATACGACGAAAAGAATCATTAGATGCTCAAGATGAGTTGCTGTTTAATTGTAACGAAATGGCTGAAGGTCATTCGTATTTTAAACTCACAGGAATTAGTATTAGCCCAGATAATTCAAAAGTTTCGTTTGGTTTAGATACTGTTGGAAGACGTCAATACACAATCCATATAAAAGATTTAAAAACCAATAAGCTTTTCCCTGAACAAATTACCAATGCAACAGGTTCATCAACTTGGGCAAATGACAATAAAACGTTGTTTTACACATCTAAAAATGAGCTAACACTCCGTTCAGAAAAAGTGTTCAAACATATTTTAGGCACTAGTGTTGACAAGGATATTATGGTGTATCAAGAGAAAGACGATACATTTAATGTTTCGGTTTATAAAACAAAATCTAGGCAGTATATTATCATTGCAAGCAATAGTACATTAACTGATGAATTTCAAATTTTAGAAGCCGATAAACCAAATGGTGATTTTAAACTATTTCATCCAAGAGTGAGAGGTTTAGAATATAGTATTTCTCATTTCGAAGATCATTTTTACATACTTACTAATCTAGATAATGCTACTAATTTTAAACTCATGAAAACCAGTATTAAGAATACTGCTATTGAGAATTGGGAAGAAGTGGTTCCACACCGAAAAGAGGTGATGCTTGAAGGAATAGACATTTTTAAGGAGTACTTAGTGATGAGTGAGCGTGAAAATGGACTGAATAATATTAGAATTAAGCGTTGGGATAATACTGACGATTATTATTTACCTTTTGATAATGAAACCTATACTGCTTACACGAGTACTAATGTAGATTTCGATACAACCATTTTGCGTTATGGTTATAATGCATTGACAACACCAGCTTCTATTATTGATTTTAATATGGTTAGCAAAACCAAAGAAGTAAAAAAAGAACAGGAAGTTTTAGGAGGAAAGTTTAAAAAAGAAAACTATATCTCCGAACGTATTTGGGCAACAGCAGAGGATGGTACAAAAATCCCAATGTCGGTTGTTCATCATAAGAACACTAAAAAAAGCAAAGAAACACCCTTATTAATGTATGCTTATGGATCGTATGGACACACAATAGACCCATATTTTTCAACGATAAGATTATCGCTCTTAGATCGAGGTTTTATCTATGTGATAGTGCATATTAGAGGGAGTGAATATTTAGGTAGGCCTTGGTACGAAGGAGGTAAATTATTACTAAAGAAAAATACATTCACCGATTTTATTGATTGCACAAAACATCTAATTGCACAAAATTATTCGTCACCTAGTCATTTATATGCTATGGGAGGAAGTGCTGGAGGTTTGTTAATGGGAAGTATTTTAAATATGGCTCCACATTTGTATAATGGCATAGTTGCTCAGGTGCCTTTTGTAGATGTAGTTACTACCATGCTAGACGATTCTATTCCTTTAACTACTGGAGAGTATGACGAATGGGGTAATCCAAATAACTTGGCTTACTACAACTATATAAAATCATATTCGCCATATGATAATGTTGCAAATCAAGACTATCCGAACATATTAATAACAACAGGATTACACGACAGTCAAGTACAATATTGGGAGCCAGCTAAATGGGTTGCAAAGCTAAGAACACATAAAGCAAACGGTACGCTTTTATTACTTAAAACAAACATGGATGCTGGACACGGTGGAGCTTCTGGTCGTTTCGAATCTTTAAAAGAAGATGCGCTCGAGTTCGCATTTTTAATGGATTTAGAAGAGATTGTAAGCTAATTAAAAAAAAACTTGTACTTTTGCCAAGTTGAAGAGTTACTAATGTAACTTTAAATTACATTTATGAAACAAAGCAAAAATGTATTTGATAATGTGTTAGACCTTATAGGAAATACACCTCTAATCAAACTTAATAAAATGACCTTAGACTTTAAAGGTGATTACTTAGCAAAAGTAGAAGCTTTTAATCCAGGTCATTCTTCCAAAGACAGAATAGCACTTTACATTATTGAAGAAGCCGAAAAAAAAGGCATTCTAAAGCCAGGAGATACCATTATAGAAACTACCTCTGGAAATACTGGTTTCAGTATAGCTATGGTAAGTATTATTAAAGGGTATGATTGTATTTTAGCAGTAAGTTCTAAGTCATCGGCCGATAAGATTGATATGCTTCGTACTATGGGAGCTAAAGTATATGTTTGTCCTGCACATGTTAGTGCAGACGATTCGCGTTCTTATTATCAAGTAGCAAAACGTTTACACGAAGAAACAAAAGGATCGGTTTATATCAATCAGTATTTTAATGAGCTTAATCTTCAAGCACACTATGCAACTACTGGACCAGAAATCTGGGAACAAACTGAAGGTAAAATAACGCATTTAGTTGCTTGTAGTGGTACAGGAGGAACAATCTCTGGTACGGCTAAATATTTAAAAGAACAAAACTCTAATATAAAAGTGATTGGTGTTGATGCTTTTGGATCTGTACTTAAAAAATACCACGAAACTCGTGAGTTAGATATAGACGAAATTTATCCATACAGAATTGAAGGCTTAGGAAAAAACTTAATTCCTACGGCAACAGATTTTGATATAATTGATAAATTTATAAAAGTAACAGATGAAGAAAGTGCGCATACAGCACGTGAGATTGCAAGAACAGAAGGCTTATTTGTTGGTTATACAAGTGGAGCAGCAATGCAAGCAATAAAGCAACTTAATGAAGATGGAGAGTTTAAAAAAGATGATAAAATAGTAGTTATTTTCCCAGATCATGGGTCACGCTATATGAGTAAAATATATAGTGATAAATGGATGGAAGATCAAGGCTTTTTCGATAGTAAAAATGAAGTATCTATTAAAAAGGCACAATATATTAAATAACCAAAATAACTAACCATACCTACCTGTAATGCTTTTCATACAAGTGTTACGGGTTTTTTTATATACATAGTATATAAATATATAGTGTATAAATTAATTATGTAGTAAAGATTAATTTCCATAATTTTGCTGCATCTAACTAAGACTAATAGCTGAATGAAGGATTTATTTGAAAAGATATATAAAGACAAAGGACCATTAGGAAAATGGGCTTCACAAGCAGAAGGTTATTTTGTATTTCCAAAACTTGAAGGTGAAATTAGTAACAGAATGAAGTTTCAAGGTAAAGAAGTTATCACCTGGAGTATTAACGACTATTTAGGGTTGGCAAATCATCCTGAAGTACGTAAAGTTGATGCCGAAGCTGGAGCTGCTTACGGTTCTGCCTACCCAATGGGAGCTAGAATGATGTCAGGGCACACGTCACTTCATGAGCAATTACAAAATGAATTAGCGGCTTTTGTTAATAAAGAAGCTGCATATTTACTAAATTTTGGTTATCAAGGTATGGTATCAACTATTGATGCTCTTGTTTCTAAAGATGACATTATTGTTTATGATGTTGATGCACATGCTTGTATTATTGACGGTGTTCGTCTTCACATGGGAAAACGATTTACTTACAAGCATAATGATGTTGAAAGTTTAGAGAAAAACTTAGAACGTGCTACTAAAATGGCAGAGCAAACTGGTGGAGGAATTTTAGTGATTTCTGAAGGTGTGTTTGGGATGCGTGGAGAGCAAGGTCGTTTAAAAGAAATTGTTGATCTTAAAAAGAAATTTAACTTCAGATTATTTGTTGATGATGCACATGGCTTTGGAACACTTGGTAAAACTGGTGCTGGCGCAGGAGAAGAGCAAGGTGTACAAGACGATATAGATGTGTATTTTGCAACGTTTGCTAAATCAATGGCAAGTACAGGTGCATTTATTGCTGCAGATAAAGAAATCATTGATTATTTAAAATATAACTTACGCTCACAAATGTTTGCAAAATCATTGCAAATGCAGCTGGTAGTAGGCGCATTAAAGCGATTGGATATGCTTAGAACAATGCCTGAGCTTAAAAATAATCTTTGGACAATCGTAGATGCATTACAATCTGGACTTAAAGAACGTGGTTTTGATATTGGAACAACACAAAGTTGTGTAACTCCTGTATATTTAAAAGGAAGTATTCCTGAGGCTATGGCTTTAGTTAGAGACTTAAGAGAAAATTATGGAATATTCTGTTCTATAGTGGTTTACCCAGTAGTACCTAAAGGGATTATTTTACTAAGAATGATACCTACAGCTACACATACTTTAGAGGATGTTGAAATAACTTTAAATGCTTTTTCAGCAATTAGAGAGCGATTAGAAAACGGAACTTACAAACGTTTATCTGCCGCAGTTACTGCTGCCATGGGTGAGTAAATAGTAGAATAGAAACTAATAATAAAAAAGAGCCACTCAATATTGAGTGGCTCTTTTTTATTTTATATCTTTTACGTAAGTACAACGTTTTTTAAATACTTGAGGATTAAAATTTTTCCATAGCTTTTGTATAGCAGTGTTATCATCTAGCTCTGGACCACGAATACACATTGTTATTCCTTTTTCAGTAAAAGTTTTATGAAACTCTTCAAAAATAACAGCAGTAACGCCTTTATTTTGATATTCTGGTAAAACACCAATAAGATAGAATGTTACCGTTTTGCTATGCTTTTTAGCATGTAATAAGTGCTTAAAACCAAAAGGCCATAGCTTTCCATTCATTTTTTGTAAAGCTTCAGCGTAGGAAGGAGTTACAATTCCAAATCCAATAAGGTTGTCGTCTTTGTCTAGAACGAATTTTACATATTCAGGATTCAAAAATCCAATAAATTTCTTTTTAAAGTATTCCCTTTGTGCATCATTAATGTCAACAAAAGATGATAATACTGAGTGCGATTTTGTAAATACCTCAAACATTTGGTTCGTATAAGGTAATATCTCCTTATTGCTAGTAAAATTTAAGGCTTTTAATTGATAACGTTTTTTTACAAGCTCCTGGATTCTAGAAAAATACTCACGTTTAATATCACCAAAAGCCATTTTATTTTCAGAATATCCTTTCCCGAAAGTCATTCCGTAAGCTTCTAGATGATTAACATAATAGGGGTGGTTTTCCCAAGTAATCATACTACCTATATGGTCAAAACCGTCATAAACAACACCTACTTTGTCTAAATTAGAAAAACCTATTGGTCCTTCTATAAACTCTAAGTTGTTTTCTTTTCCAATTTCGTTAACCTTGTCAAGCAATGCTTTTGTTACATCTTTATCATCAATCACATCAAACCAACCAAAGCGCATTTTTTTTATGCTTTGCTCTTTGACTTCAATCCAATTAATTAAAGCAGCAATACGACCAACAATCTCCCCATTTTTGTAAGCTAAAAAGAAGCGTCCCTCGGCATCTTGAAATACAGGATTTATTTTCTTATTGAATGTCCTTAATTCTTCACTAATAATTGGAGGTACCCAAAATTCTGAATTTTTGTAAAGTGAAAATGGAAATTTTACAAATTTCTTTAAGTCTTTCTTAGAGAGTGCTTCTTTAATTTCGATCATATAATCTTATTCCTATTGCTCTTTATCGCTATGGAAATCTAAGCGATATGAAGCTCCAAAATTTACACTAAAAACTGATGGCGTATCTTTTGTATTGAATGTAACAGCTGAATCTAACTGAAAATCTTTACCTAATAAATATGCGCCTCCAAATCTAAACAAATTATCGGCATAAAAATCACTTTGTATTCCTTGAGTTTCAGCAAATATTACCCATTTTGGGCTAAATGAATGTGTTAATGTTAAAATGTATTGAAAATCAGATTGTTCAGTACCTATACGTTCTTTAATAAAATTCATTACAAATACCCAGCCACCAGAAAAGTTGTTTTGTGTAGCAATCATTACTCGTGGACTAATCCCTTCAATTTCTGGAGCAGTATAGGGATTGTTTTTCGTATCGTAATGCATTCCAGCTCCAATAGCTATAGCTGGAATTAAAGAGTTCCATTTAAATTTTCTGTTAGCATGATAGCTATAAATGTTTGGTTTGTCTTCTTCGGCATTTCTATTTGGGTCAAAAAACATGTATTTGGCACCAATGACTAAACTTTTAAAGTTTGCTCTATCTTGGTCTGAACTTAAAGAAGTGATATATGTCTTAGTATCGTTTTGGTATGTCCCTTCAATATTTAGTTCTAACTCTTCAAATAGTAAACCATAACGAACAGCAAAATCAGCTCCAAATCCTGAAACTTCATATCTAGTAGCTGGAGTTCGTTCTTCTTTTATCATATATGGTCCAATTTCAAATTGAGCCACATTAGTACCTACTGAAAAGGCACTTCGTGACACTCCTGGGCGATTTGAGTTAATGACTTCGGTGTATTGCCCAAATGAATTCATAGAAAAACTAAGGCAAATTAGTAAGAATAAATAGGTTTTTATTGATTTCATAATCGATTTGTTATTTACCAAATATATTGATTTTATTATTTTTTTATAAACTTAAAACGGATTTTAAATTGGAAGAATTGTATTTTTGAATAAATTTTATTTTATGTTGCAATACGCTTCTCTTGTAGGTTTTTTAAGAACAATTTTAATAATTCTGTTGATTTGGTACGGAATAAAAATACTTTCTAGGATATTTGCGCCTGTTTTAATGCGCTATGTAGCTAAAAAAGCAGAGCAGAAATTTGGAGGACAATTTAATCAACACCAACAGCCTCAGCCTCAAAAAAAGAAAGAGGGTGAAATATCTATAGATAAAATGCCAAATGAGAATACATCTTCAAATAAAAAGGTTGGCGAATACGTAGATTACGAAGAAATTGATTAATTTTCTAGAAATATTTTTACTGAATTAATCCATGAATTTTTCTTTTAAAAAAATCATACCACACATACTAGTTCTTTTAGCGTTTGTGGTAGCTTCCTTAATATATTTTAGCCCAGTTTTACAAGGCAAACAAATATTCCAGAGCGATATTATGCAATACACTGGAATGGCAAAACAACAAAACAACTTTAGAGCGAGTACAGGTGAGGAAACCTATTGGACTAATAGTGCGTTTGGAGGAATGCCTACATATCAATTAGGAGCAAAATATCCTCATAACTATATAAAAAAATTAGATTTAGCCTTGCGATTTTTGCCTAGACCAGCAGATTACTTATTTCTCTATTTTTTAGGGTTTTATATTCTACTTCTGGTACTTAAAGTCGATTTTAAACTTGCTGCATTGGGTGCTTTAGCTTTTGGGTTTTCTACCTATTTAATCATTTTATTAGGTGTTGGTCATAACAGTAAAGCGCATGCCATTGCTTATATGCCATTAGTCTTATCTGGAATATTGCTCACATTTCAACGGAAATATGTTTTGGGGTTTTTGCTAACCATTATTGCTATGGCGTTAGAGATTGTAGCAAATCATTTTCAAATGACGTACTATCTTCTATTATTGGTAATAGTGTTAGGAGTAGTCTATTTAATTGATGCTTATAAGAAACAAGAATTACCGCATTTTTTTAAATCTGTAGGTATTTTAGTTGCTGCTGTTATTTTATCTATTGGATTAAATGCTACAAACATTATGGCTACTCAAGAGTACGTGAGTGAAAGTTATAGAGGGAAAAGTGAATTAACCATTAATCCTGATGGGTCTCCAAAAGAAGTTACCAATGGCTTAGATAAAGAATATATCACCGAATATAGTTATGGTGTCGCCGAAAGCTTCAACCTTTTTATCCCACGTTTTGTGGGTGGAGGAACTATTGAGAAATTAGGTAAAGACTCTAATGTATATAATGCTTTTATAAATTTGGGAGCAACACCTATACAGGCTTTAAACGAAGTTAAGCAAACACCAACGTACTGGGGAGATCAACCCATTGTAGAAGCACCTGCGTATGTTGGTGCGGTTATTATATTTTTGTTTGTACTTGGACTCTTTTTGGTTAAAGGACGTTTAAAATGGTGGCTTGTTGGAGGTGTTTTAATGTCTTGGTTACTATCATTAGGCAAGAACTTTGGATTACTAACCGATTTATTTATAGACTACATACCATTATACAATAAATTTAGAGCAGTTAGCTCAATACAAGTTATTTTGGAGCTATGTATTCCAGTATTAGGAATCTTTGCACTTGTTAGATTGTTTAACAATTTTGAACAAAAAGAAGCAAAGCTTAAAGCTTTAAAATACGCAACGGCTATTACTGCTGGTATTGCACTAATATTTTTGCTATTTAAAGGCAGTTTATTTGATTTTTCAGGAATTAGAGATGGACAATACTTGCAAGCTTATGGGCAATCATATATAGATGCTTTAAAAGAAGATAGGAAAGCCATTTTCAATACTGATACAATTAGATCTTTAGTTCTTGTGTTGTTATCTGCAGGAATTATTTGGCTATTTTTAAAAGAAAAGCTATCCGAAAAACTAGTAGTTATCGCTTTTGCTGTATTGATTGTATTCGATTTAGTTGGGGTTGATAGACGTTATGTGAATAACGATGATTTTGTTTCAGCAATTCAGGTACAAAAGCCATATCAAGCTAATGCTGCAGACCAAGAGATTTTAAAAGACAATTCGCATTATAGGGTCTATGATTTAACTACTGGAAATACTAAACCATCTTATTTTCATAATTCGTTAAATGGTTATACAGCAGCACGTATGAAGCGATTTAATGAGCTTTTTGATTTTTATATTAGAAGAAATCATTTGGAAACGCTCAATATGTTAAACACAAAATATATTATTGCTCCAGCTGAAAATGATCAACCTCAAGTATTCACAAATACTGATGCCAATGGAAATGCTTGGTTTATTGAATCTTTTAAAGCTGTAGATACTGCTAATGAAGAAATTATGGCACTAGATAGTTTAAATACTAAGACTACAGCTGTTTTAAATAAAGCACAATTTAATATTATACCAGATGTAACATATCAAGTAGATTCTCTTGCTGGTATTAGATTAATAGATTATAAGCCAAACTATTTAAAATATGAATCAAATAATGCTAATGATGGATTTGCTGTATTTTCTGAAAACTACTACCAACAAGGTTGGCAAGCTTATCTTGATGGGAAAGAAATGTCACATATTCGTGTAAATTATGTGTTACGTGGTATGGAGATTCCTGCAGGAACACATACGATAGAGTTTAGATTTGAACCACAAGTAGTAAAAACGGGAAGCACTATTGCTTTAGGCACGAGTTTAATAGTTGTATTGCTATTATTGGTAGGATTATTTTACCAGTTTAAGAAAGATAATGTAAAGACTACCACAAGTGCGTAAAAAAGTGCTTATTATAACCTATTATTGGCCACCTGCTGGAGGTCCAGGTGTACAACGTTGGTTGAAATTTATTAAGTACTTACCAGAGTTTAATATTGAACCTATAGTATATATTCCTAAAAACCCAAATTATCCAATTATTGATAATAGTTTAGTAGATGAAATTCCAAAAGACTTAACTATTATTAGGCAACCAATAGTAGAACCTTATAAATTAGCCAGTAAGTTTTCAAAAGGACAGTCAGATACAATTAGTAAAGGCATCATTCCAAATAAAAAAAAGCAAAGTGTCATGCAAAGGCTTATGCTGTTTGTAAGAGGTAATTTTTTTATTCCTGATGCTAGAAAAAAATGGGTAAAACCTTCAGTTAATTATTTGTCAACCTATATTAGGGATTATAATATAGAAACAATTATCACTACTGGTCCTCCACATAGTTTGCATCTTATTGGTGAACAACTTAAAAACAGACATGATATTAGATGGATTGCAGATTTTAGAGATCCTTGGACAACTATTGGGTATCATAAAAAGCTAAAGCTTACGCCAATGGCTCGGAAGAAGCATAAGTTTTTAGAATCTAAAGTCTTAAATACTGCTGATACAATTGTTGTAACGAGTAATAATACTAAGCAAAACTTTTTATCATTAACTGAAAAACCTATCGAGATTATTACAAACGGTTATGATTATGAATCGGTTGGTAATGTTGATTTAGACACCAAATTTTCGTTAGCACATATTGGTTCTTTATTGTCAGATAGAAACCCTGAAGTGCTTTGGAAGGTTTTGAAAGAACTTATAACAACCAATAAAATATTTGCATCCATGTTGCAACTCAATTTTGTTGGTTCTGTGAGTAAAGATGTATTGAAAAGTTTAGAAGAATATAATCTTTCTCAGTATGTAAATCTAATTGGTTATGTTCCACATTCAGAAGCTATAACACATCAAAAAAAATCACAAGTTTTATTATTGATTGAAATTGATTCCGAAGAAACTAAATGCATCATTCCAGGAAAATTATTTGAGTATATGGTGTCTAATAGACCTATTTTGGCGATTGGACCAAAAGGGTCTGATGTAGACAATATTTTAAGGTCTACAAACACTGGGAACTACTTTTTGTATAATGACTATGACGCCATAAAAGAAGTTGTTTTAGATATGTTTCAAGCTTTTAGATCTGGTGAGTTAAAAAGCAACGCCATTGGACTTCAGCAGTATAGTAGAAAAACGCTAACTTCAAAGTTAGCTGAACTAATAAACTAAAAATCGGTTAATGGGAATAGTTCAAAATCAATCGTTTAAAAACACTATCACAACCTATATTGGTTTTGGTATAGGAGCGATTAATACCTTATTTCTATATACCGAGTTCATGTCTGAGCAATATTATGGACTCGTAACTTACATATTATCTACAGCTTATGTGATGATGCCTCTATTGGCGTTTGGAGCTCACAATACTCTGGTTAAATTTTATTCGTCATATAAATCTAGAAATAACATTAATAGTTTTTTAACATGGATGCTATTTCTACCATTATTGTTAATTATTCCTCTAGGATTAATTGGTTATGTAGCATTTGAGCTAATTAGTAATTTTCTATCTGAAACAAATCCTATAATTAAAGATTATGTATGGCTTATTTACGTTGCAGCCATAGCGTTTTCGTATTTTGAAGTATTCTATTCTTGGACCAAAGTACACATGAATAGTGTGTTTGGAAACTTTATGAAAGAAGTATTTCATAGAGCAGGAGTAATGGTGCTATTATTCTGTTTATACTTTAATGTTATAACAATTGAGACTTTTGTGTATGCTGTTGTTGGTGTATATATTTTGAGGATGCTCATCATGAAATTGTATGCCTATTATGTGAGGCGACCAATTTTTAGATTTGGAAAGTTACCAAACACAACAGCAGTTTTAAAGTATTCAGCTTTAATAATTATTGCAGGTTCGGTGGCAAATATCATATTGGAAATTGATAAGTTTATGATTGGCCAGTACATCGAGATTGAAAAAGTAGCCTATTATGGCGTTGCTATTTATATTGCGACTGTTATTGGTGTTCCTGCACGTTCAATGCATCAAATAACCAATCCATTAACAGCAGAGTTATTAAACAAAGGCGAACGCGATAAACTTAAAGTATTATATAAAAAAAGCTCACTTAATCTATTCATTATCAGTGGATTTGTATTTTTATTAATCATACTTAATATTAATCAGCTATACGAGCTTATTCCAGATAAGTATACAGGTGGATTGGTAGTTGTGCTCTTAATAAGCGTTGCTAAATTATCCGATAATATTATTGGCAATAACAATGCTATTTTATTCAATAGTGATTATTATAGAGTAGTTTTGGCTTTAGGTGTCTTGTTAGCTGCTATGGTTGTGGTTTTTAATGCTATATTAATTCCAGAGTATGGTATTAATGGCGCTGCATTCGCCACATTTATGTCTGTGATTGTTTATAATTTTGCTAAAGTAGCATTTGTCTATTATAAATTTAAGATGTCTCCTTTTTGTACTAATACACTAAAAACGTTAGCCTTAATTATTATTCTAGCTGGAGTCTTTTATTTCTGGGAATTTCCATTTCATCCAATTATTAATATTGGACTAAAATCTATTCTAATAGGAGCTTGTTATGGTTTGATTGTTTATAGAATGAATTTATCCGAAGATATTTCTGTAATCTTTAACAAGTTTCTTAAGAAGTAACAGGTCTTTAAAAAGAAAATCCCGCAAGGTGCTTTGAAGCATTCATCTTGCAGGATCATCCAACTAACTAACCAAAATTATAATATCATTGACGTCTTTTACTACTTCTAGAGTTAGACTTAGACTTTTGTCTTGTTTGTGGTGTTCTTTTCTTACTAGCTTGAGAACTCTTACTACGTCCTGAACGTTGCTTTACACTTTGTGTTTTACGTTGCGTACTGGCTCTTTGAGTAGCTTTAGGCTTAGACGTGTTTCTAGACGTTGTACGTACTCTAGGCTTTGTACTTGTATCTCTTCTTGCTGTTTGAGATCGTGACTGTGTTGTCGTTCTTTTTTGGGATCTACTAACATTATCGTTTCTATCTACTGTTCTGTTTGAACGTGTAGCTCTTGCATCATTTGATGTTCTTGACCTTGTTGCTCTTGTATCACTAGATGATCTAGCTCTATTAGTAGTTACATCTGTATTTCTTCTGGTAGAAGATCTTGTAGTACTACTATTTCTAGTCGCTCTAGAATTTTGATCTGTACTTGCAATACGACTGCTGCTTCTAGTAGTTGTAACATCACCACGTCTTGAAGAGCGTGTTTGTGCATATCTATCACTTTGTCTTGTAGAAGAGCGTTGAGCTACTGAGTTTCCACGTCTACTTCTAGTATAAGATACATTAGGTCTGTAATTATCTCTATATGGTCTGTAATATGTATGTCTTACAGGTTCATAATATCTTCTATATGGTCTGTTGAATACAATTCTAAAGTCAATTAATGGAGCACTATAATATGTGTGCCATGGTCTATATACATAACTTCTGTTATATACATTAATAAATCCTGTGCAGTGCGAATATCTATTATAAGCATTGTAGTGTACATATAAACCTCCAACACGATTTACATAACCGTAATTGTTATATCTTATGCGCACATCGCCAGCACGAACTATACGTCCATAATAATCGTAATAAATTGGAATGTTTTCAATTTGTACAACAGCACCATAGTCATCATATTGTACATAAGCATCGTAGCTATGTCCAGTATTAAAGCTAATGCTTACACCATTAAAATCGGTATAAGCACTAAAGCGTGGACCGTAATCTAACACGTTAAAATCGAACTGACCATCACGAAATACCGAAAACTCCACACCTTGTTCTACAAAAATGAAAGAATTACCATAATTTCTCACAAAATTGTTTGATGCATGAGCATTAATATCTAAACTGTTGGTGGTTGTTGTCGCACTAACAGAGACTCCTGTGAGGAGTACACCTGCAAAAAATAATAGTAATTTTTTCATCTTGATTTGATTTTTGCGTTAAGCAGTACAACAAACATGTACTACAAAACAATTCGTTTTTTTCTTGATACTTAATACTTACCAAGCATCGTGCCAAAAAAATGTATTTAAATAAAAAGCTATAGATATTGAATTGATGAAATTGAAATTTTCAACTATTAGTGTTAATAAGTTTATAAAGAATGTATGAAATGACTACATGAAATTATAAATATTTCCGACCTTAGACATATAACTAATCAAAACATTATTTACATGAAAAAAAATTACTTTATACAATGTATTGCAACTTGTTTAATTTTTATAAGCGTAGAGACAATTCTAGCTCAATCTACAGAAGTTTTTGATGGAGAAGCTGGTAAATCAACTACCTTTACTGATAATGGACAAACATTTAATATAGTTTCTGCTGAAGGGTATGATGTCTTTCTTCATGGAACAGTAAATGGCATTGGACCAGGAACAGATAGTTGTACTGGATGCGGTTGGAGTGGTTCTGCTCCAGACCAACAATTTGTTGATAATACAGGTAATGGTAATTATGATGGAGATAACAATGGAAGCAGTTTCTCAATTGTTCCAGTTGGAATTGAAATGACTGTGCAATCACTGTATCTTTTTTGTTCAACAAGATCCTTAGCTGCAACTACTGGTACATTAACTATTACAGGTAATAAAGGAGGAGTAGAAGTTTTTTCTTTCTCTAAATCTTCTGGATTTGCAAGCCCAGTTACATTTACGCCAAATAATGGATTTACGTTTATAGATTTCGCAACAGAAGGAGCATCAAATTTTGCTAATATTGCTATTGATGAATTAGTTATTTCTAGTACTGGAAATTTGGATTATATGGCATTGGATGCATTTTCTTGGACATTAAATGTTTTGTCAAATGATGATAAAGAGCTAAATAAAATTTCTCTTTTTCCTAATCCATCATCAGATATTATTAATATCGCAAATTTGGAGACTTCAGAAAAATATAATGTGTATTCTATAACTGGAAGATTAATTAAGCAAGGTGTTGTTAGCAAAACAAAGCCAATTAATATCCAAAATATTTCTAAAGGCATGTATTTTTTACAACTTGAAAACTCAAATAAAAGTCAAAAGTTTATTAAACATTAGAATTTCTTTATGTCATTTAGCAATCTATGATAATGCTGAAATCTATTTTGAAGGCTTGATTAAGTTTATTAAGGAAGTAGATAATCAATAGGTTATATATGTGCTAAGTTTTGATTTTCAGCTTATTAGTTGTTAATAAGTTTTCTATTTATGTAAGATTTTTCTTGTATTCTAAAGTTGAAATAGCGAACTTCGTTTAACGTCGTGTATAAAACATTAAAACGATTTCATAAACACTAAAAGTTAGCTGTAATTAAAAAAACGTTAGAATATTTCGAATACGGCTTTCCGTAAATGAAGATGAAAGGAAACTAATAATTTAGTCAACCTAAAAGAATAAAAAATATGGCAAGATGTACAGCACCTTCGAGAGGACATAGAACAGCAAGTGGACGAGCAAATTGCCCTGCGTGTAGTAGTAGATATGGTGGATATAGTTCTGGATATTCATATCCATCTTATGATAACTCTTATACTTCGAGCAGAAGAACATCTTCATCTGGAAATTATAATAGTTCAAAAGGTCGAACTCGAAAAGCTTCTTGGTCAAGATCTGGTTCTACTATTTATTATACTTCAGCAGAGATAAATACACTTACACCTGTTAGAAAAGTCGTTGAAAAAAGAGCTGAAAAACCTGATATTAGAGATATTTTTCTTTGCCACGCTTGGGATGACAGAAAAGAATCTGCGTTAGAATTATACAACTTACTAGAATCAAATGGTGTAAATGTATGGTTCAGTGAAAAAGACATACCATTAGGAACTTCATTTCTTCGGGAAATCGATAAAGGTTTAGCCAAATCTAAAATTGGAATTGTTTTAGTAACACCTAGCTTCTTGAAAAGAGTACAGAACGAAGGTGTAGCCGAAAAAGAATTATCTGCTTTACTTGCTACTGACCAACTTGTACCTATTGTGCACAATACAACTTATGATGAATTGAGAGATGTGAGTCCATTGTTAGGGTCAAGAAATGGATTAGATACACAAGAGGATACAATGGAAAATGTTGCAAAGAAATTGGCTGAATTAATTACTGTGAATGAAAATAACTACAGCTAACACCGTGTATAATTAATTGCTTTGGCAAATGCTTATTTGGAAAATTCCTTCGGAATTTTCTCGGGTTCGCATTTGTTTACTAAATTAGTTACTTAACCACGCAGCTAACCATACACAAACACGTTAAACGAACCTAAAAAAAGCAAGAAACCCCAAAAGTCATTGGGAAATAACTAATGAGGTTTCTAAATAACCAATTTAGTAGGTTACGAACAATAGGTTAATAGCTGCGCCTTTTAGTAAGCGCTTTCTTTTTCAGTTTTTTATCACCTTTTCTGTAATAGTAGTAATCGTCATCACGACCATCCCATCTATCATCATACCAATCGTTGTCTTTATGAAAATGATCCGTTATACAACCTGTCATTCCGCAAAAGCCACAACCTTGGTTACTTCTATTTACGTTTCCACGAGTACCAACTATATCACCCCAACGGTTGTATTGTATATGTAAACCACCAACTTGTTTAAGTTGACCATAACGATATTGCATATATACCGAGCCAATGCGTTTTACACGCCCTTGATAATCGTAGTTAATAAACACATTGCCTATTCTACGAGCACGACCATATTTATCATGCGATATTTGTACACCACGTGGACGATTATAGTTAATTCTTACTCCTGGTGTTCCAAAATTGGCATTAATACTACCACGCTTAGTTCTCGATTTTCGGTAATAAGAATCGCCAAAATGTCCATAATTGGCATCTGTATTAAAATCGAATTCCCCATTTGGAAAGATTAAGAATTCCACACCACGCTCCACAAACAAAATAGGTTGCGTAAAACGATAGCGTTTCGTAATTCTTAAATCTTTACTGTCTAATTCAGAAACTTGTTCTGTTGCTGTTGCAAATGTTACACCTAGTAACATAGTTGCTAATACTAAAGTAATTTTTCTCATAGTAAAAGTATTTAAGATTAATGCCTACTCATTTAGCTTTTCGGCTTACGCTATTTGTTAATGAAGTTTTCATTTATCGTGCCAAAGTTGTAAATGATTGATATACAGTGAGTAGTAATGTTTTGTGACAAGAAGAGCGTATTACTCGTCATTATTATAAGGAAGTATTTTTCTTTTTATTAAATTTATGACTGACAAAAAAGTCGCTAACCAACCATCGATGTCAAAAAATACCGAAATAACAACTCCTTCAGAAAATGATGAAAATGTAGATTTTGCATTAGAGCAAAATATAACGATTTGCCAAAACTGCGAAAAGGAACATAATACTGAGTTTAAGTTTTGCCCTCATTGTGGGCAACAAACTAATGATGAACTAACGGTAGGCGTGTTGTTTTATAATACCATTGCTAATTACTTTTCGTTTGATGCAAGATTTTTTAGAAGTTTTATTCCTTTAGTGTTCAAACCTGGGATTTTAGCAAAGCGATTTGTAAGTGGAAAGCGTTTAATGTATTTGCATCCAGCGCAAATGTATTTATTTATTTCGGTGGTATTTTTCTTTTTATTTTCGTTTAAAATTAGAGAGTATAATGCCAATTTTGATAAGGCTTTAGAAAAGGGCTTTGAGATGGAAAAATCTAAGGATTCTATTAACATAAACCCTATTGATTCTTCAGCTATTGCAAAAATGAGAAAGCCGCTAGAGGGCAAAAATTTAGTACCTGGACTATCTGAACAAGAACAAAAAGAGTTTGATTCTATACTAACTGCGGCATCAAACCCAAAGAACTTAAAAAATAATTTCAATTTTGGATACGATACAGCAAAATTGGACTCTTTAATTGCTATTGATGCTCCAGAAAAAGAGCAATTAAAAGCAGTAGGAATGAAAGACGACGCAGGATTTTTTAAAAAACAATTTTTTAGACAATTAATAAAATTTCATAAAAATAAAGGAGGAGGGATTGTGCAGGCGCTTTTTGATAGTGTTCCAATTTCTTTGTTTTTCTTATTACCAATTTTTGCATTGCTGTTAAAAATATTCTATTGGAGACGAGGCCGTTTTGCACATCATTTGGTCTTTAGCTTTTACTATTTCTCATTTTTGTTTACAGTTATGTGCATTATATTTGGAATAAACTATATAGTTGAAATCCCAGATTGGATAGATTTTCTAGTACTACTTTCAACGTTTTTTTATTTAGTATTTGCGCTACGAAATTATTATGAACAAGGTTTTTTTATTAGCTTAATTAAATCCTCTATGCTCACATTTATATATATGATGGTTGTAGCGCCTATGACCGTTATGATTGTGCTTATTTTGGGATTCTTATTCTACTAATTACTAAATTTCGTCAATTCGCTATAACCCATGAGTTTCCCTTTTTTATTATAGGATTCAGAGCGAACCATGCCAACATTTTCAGAATACCATTCTTTAGAAGAGGCTGTTATTTTTATCATCATTTTTGTGCTAATGGTTTGCGATAGTACAATACAATCAAAGGAACCTGCGGTTGTGGTTAATTCTTCTCTTTTTTCAACTTTTCTGTCGGTGATTTCAATATTCATTTTTACTGCTATCATTCCTGTATCAACATTTATTGCAAGTGTGCCATCATCTAAGGTCGTTCCAGCAGGAGCATCCATATTTGGAATTTCAAATTTCGAAGCATCTACTTGTACGTCCATGTCTTCATAGGCTTGTAATTGGTTTCCATCCATTTTAAAAGCCATACCAAAATCGAATTTGCCATCCTTACAAACGGCTTCAAACTCATTAGTATATGCTTCTTTCCCTTTTTTATCCACTGAAACAGCTTTAATTTTAAAGGTTACATCATTTCCAGAGACTACTTTATCTAACAATTCATAGCTTGTTACGCCTTGAATTTTACCTTTTGCATTGTAATTTGTTATCTCCCAAGTTGCCCCTTTATTAGTTGGTACATAAGGTTTACAATCGGTTTGCGCATAGGTATTACCTACAATTGCAAAAAGTAAAAGAATGGTTTTAATGGCTTTCATTTCAAATGGTTTAATCGTTAATAAATGCTAGGAAGAATTGCTGTTTAAAGATAGCAAAAAAATAATATTATAAACTCATAGGACTTTTGATGAAATTCGTCAGTTCGAGTGAATTTTACGATTGGAAATTAGTGAAATTTGTATCGAGAAAAAGAATTTCAGCTTGCATTTAGTTCTCGATACAATTTTTCGTTCCTCAAAATCACTCGAACTGACGTAAACTTTTTTATGTGTACAATTGGAATAGTACTATAACTTATCTTTTAAGTATTTACCAGTAAATGATGCTTTGCTTTTTGCGACTTCTTTTGGAGTCCCCGAAGCTAATAGTTGCCCACCATTTTCACCACCTTCAGGACCAAGATCGATAATATAATCGGCACACTTAATAAGCTCTACATTGTGTTCTACAACAATAATAGAATGTCCTTTTTTTATAAGAGCATTAAAAGATTTTAGTAACTTTTTAATATCGTGAAAATGCAATCCTGTTGTAGGTTCATCAAAAATAAATAAAGCAGTTTCTTTAGTATTTCCTTTTCCTAAAAAGGTAGCTAGTTTAATACGTTGTGCTTCGCCACCAGAAAGGGTAGAAGAGCTTTGACCAAGTGTCACGTAACCCAAGCCAACATCTTGTAAAGGTTGCAATTTGTTCTTTATTTTTGCTTGACCAGTGTCTTCAAAGAATGAAATAGCATTATCGATGGTCATATTTAAAATATCATCAATTGTTTGTCCTTCAAAAGTAACTTCTAGTACTTCTTTTTTAAAGCGTTTACCTTTGCAAGTTTCACACTCTAAATGCACATCTGCCATAAACTGCATTTCTATAGTCACTTCGCCTTCACCTTTACAGGTTTCACAACGTCCTCCATCTACATTAAAACTAAAATGTTTGGCTTGATAACCTCTAATTGCACTTAATTTTTGCTTTGAATAGAGTGCACGAATATCGTCATAAGCTTTAATATATGTTACAGGATTTGAACGTGATGAACGCCCAATAGGGTTTTGGTCTACAAACTCAATATGTTTTATATTACTAAAATTACCAGAAATGGAAGTAAACTCTCCTGGTTTATCACCATAACTTCCAATCTCCTTTAATAAAGAAGGATAGAGTATTTTTTTAACCAAAGTACTTTTACCACTTCCAGAAACTCCAGTAACAACTGTTAGCATACCTAGAGGGAATGTGACATCGATATTTTTTAGATTATGCTCTCTGGCACCTTTAATATCAACAAAATACTTTGAGGTTCTCCGCTCTTTGGGCACTTCAATTTTATAAGTACCATTTAGGTATTTCGCAGTTAAAGAATCGGAGTCTAATATATCATTATAACTTCCAGTGGCAACAACTTGCCCTCCAAGAGTTCCAGCTTCAGGGCCAATATCAATAATTTCATCAGCCGCCGCCATGATGTCTTCATCGTGTTCTACTACAATGACAGTATTACCAAGATCTCGTAAAGATTTTAAAACTGTAATTAATCGTTCAGTATCACGAGGATGCAAGCCAATACTTGGTTCGTCTAAAATATACATAGAACCTACTAAACTACTACCAAGCGATGTTGCTAAATTAATTCGCTGACTTTCGCCACCAGAAAGTGTGTTAGATTTTCTATTAAGCGTTAAATAATTTAATCCAACATTGGTTAGGAATGACAATCTATTAGATATTTCTTTTAATAAACGCTTTGCAATTTCCGTATCATAGTCGTTTAGCTCTAATTGTTGGAAAAAGACAACAAGTTTATTTAATGGCATTTCAACCAAATCGGTAATGGTTGCATTATTAATTTTTACATAATTTGCTTCTGGACGCAAACGCTTACCATTACATACGTTGCATTTTGTTTTACCTCTGTAACGAGATAACATGACACGATTTTGAATTTTATAAGCTTTTGATTCAAGCTCAGCAAAGAAACTGTCTAAGCCTTCAAAATGTTCATTTCCTGTCCAAATAAGTTGTTTTTGCTCATCTGTTAATTCGAAATAAGGTTTGTGTATAGGAAAATTAAACTTATGTGAGTTATTAACTAATTGATCTCTATACCAGCTCATACTTTCACCTCTCCAAGCAAAAACAGCATTTTCATAAATAGACAGTCCTGTATTTGGAATCACTAGGTTTTCATCGATGCCAATAACATCTCCATAGCCTTCACATTTTGGACAAGCTCCATAAGGATTATTAAAACTAAATAAATGAATATTTGGTTCTAAAAAACTAATACCATCTAGTTCAAATTTATTGCTAAAATGTTGTTGTTTATTATCTATAAGTGTTTCTACAAAGCATTCTCCTTTACCTTCAAAAAATGCTGTTTGTATGGCATCGGCGAGGCGATTAAAGAAATCTTCATCATTTCTGACTATCACACGATCTATTACTAAATGTATAGAATCTTTGTCATTAATTTTTTGAATATAACCCTCAATACGTAACACATCATTATTTACCTTTACTCTAGCATATCCTTGTTGGTACAATACTTTAAGTTTGTCGCTCATTGTTCGACCTTCTTCTAAATGAATAGGAGCAAGGAGCAATAGTTTTTCGCCTTCTGTAAATGATTTAACATGATTAATTACATCTGAAACTGTGTCCTTTTTTACTTCTGAACCAGATTTTGGAGAATAGGTTTTTCCTATTCTGGCAAATAGCAGTTTTAAATAATCATAAATCTCAGTAGTTGTTCCAACTGTTGATCGTGGATTCGTAGAATTCACTTTTTGTTCAATGGCAATAGCTGGAGCAATGCCTTTAATGTAATCAACCTTAGGTTTATTGAGTCTTCCTAAAAATTGACGTGCATAGCTCGATAAGCTTTCAACATAACGTCTTTGTCCTTCAGCATATAAGGTGTCAAATGCTAAACTAGATTTTCCAGATCCCGAAAGTCCAGTGATTACTACTAATTTATTTCTTGGGATAACTACATCAATATTTTTTAAATTATGCAATTTTGCACCTTTAATAATGATGTTTTTCTTAGGATCTACGTTTATAATACTTGTGTTTTTGGACATTTTTTAGCGATAATCTGGCAAAGATACCACTTCTATCTTAGCTTTTAAAATGGATATTTCATCGAATTTTTAGGAAAAAAACACTTTTTTTTTGTTTTTTCGGAATGATTGTTGTTATATTTGAAACATATTAATCAGCAAATTAAACTATTAGCTTATAGCATAACATTACTTTTTTAAATTCTTAACCCCTAACAGAGAAGATACTTCTTTGCAAGAAAAAGTAATGATTATGAAAAAAGAACTTATCACAGATGCTGTATTAGTAAGCAACTACATTAAAGGCGACGAGAGCGCTTTATCAGTTTTAATTACCAGACACAAACAAAAAATTTACAGTTTTATTTACTCTAAGGTTTACGACCGTGACGTTACTGAAGATGTTTTTCAAGATACTTTTATTAAAGTTATTAGAACGTTAAAGCTTGGAAAGTATAATGAGGAAGGAAAATTTCTTCCTTGGGTAATGCGTATTGCTCATAATTTGGTTATTGATCATTTTAGAAAAAATAGTCGTATGCCAAAATTTGACAATGGACAAGAATTCAATATTTTTTCGGTAATAAGTGATACTTCTTTAAATGCAGAAAAAACAATTATTAAAGAGCAGGTACAAGAGGATGTTAGACGCTTAATTGAAGAACTACCTGAAGACCAAAAACAAGTATTGGTAATGCGTATGTATAATGATATGAGTTTTAAGGAAATATCCGAAAACACTGGTGTTAGCATCAATACTGCTTTAGGTAGAATGCGTTATGCACTCATTAATTTAAGAAAGGTTATAGATAAACATAATATTGTTTTGACTAATTAATACAATAAATAAAGTTATGCCACGTTACTCTAATATATTAACAACTAATTTAGTCAGATGGCAAAACTTTACATTGAAGATTCAAAACATTTTGAAACGTTAAAACCGAAGGAAGAGACGGTTAATTTTCTTCTGAATTATTCTCAAGCTTTAAGTGTTATCAGTCATAATGAATTAAAGTTTGAAGCGCTTTTAAACTAAACTTTGGCGAAAAAAAGCCCTAATTTAATTATTAGGGCTTTTTTGCGTCATAATATTTCTGAATTACTGTTTTTCTTCCAATAGTTTTAGTGATGATATCTTTTTCAAGATCCCAACCTCTAGCAGGAGAATACTCTCGACCGTACCATATTATTTGTAAGTGTAAATCGTTCCACAATTCTTTTGGGAACAATCTTTTAGCATCTTTTTCTGTTTGTACGACATTTTTACCATTGGTTAAATTCCAACGATACATTAATCTGTGAATATGTGTGTCAACAGGAAATGCTGGTACACCAAATGCTTGAGACATCACGACACTAGCTGTTTTATGTCCAACAGCTGGTAATTTCTCTAGATCTTCAAAACTTTGAGGTACTTCACCATTATGCCTATCTATAAGTATGTGCGACAATCCATGAATACCTTTACTTTTCATTGGAGATAACCCTACAGGCTTTATTATTTCTCGTATTTCATCTACAGTTAGCTTTATCATATCGTATGGGTTATCAGCTTTAGCAAATAACAAAGGTGTAATTTGATTGACGCGTACATCGGTACTTTGTGCAGACATAAGTACTGCAATAAGTAATGTATAAGGGTCTTTATGGTCTAATGGAATAGGAATTTCTGGATAGAGTTTATTTAAGGTTTTTATAACAAAATCTACTTTTTCTTGCTTGGTCATTGACTTATCTTTGTAAAAATCAAAGATACTAAATATGACGACTCTAAAAATAGGAGATAAGGCTCCAGATTTTCAATCGAAAGATCAAAATGGAAATGTTATTTCGCTTAATGATTATAAAGGCAAAAAATTGGTGTTATTTTTTTACCCAAAGGCAAGTACTCCTGGATGTACTGTTGAAGCATGCAATTTAAGAGATAACTACGAGCGCTTTCAGGCTTTAGGTTACGATATTCTTGGTGTGAGTGCTGATAGTGAAAAAAGACAATCTAACTTCAAGAATAAATATAATTTCCCTTATCCGTTATTGGCAGATGAAGATAAATCTGTTATTAATGCTTTTGAAGTTTGGGGACCAAAGAAATTTATGGGACGAACTTTTGATGGAATCCACCGTATTACATTTGTAATTAATGAAAATGGTGTTATTGAAGATGTTATTACCAAGGTTAAAACAAAAGAGCACACAAGCCAAATACTAAAAGGATAATAAAAAAAGCGACTTTTATAGTCGCTTTTTTTACTTTTTTACTTTTTTCTGGCCAATGACTATTGGTTTTCTTGTAAAACCAAACATTCTATAATCTTTTATTAAATCGGCAATTCCTTCTGGTAGCATATTACTCCAACCTCTTTTGCCTGATGCAATTTTTTGTAATACTTCTCTAGAGAAAATATCTAAAGTTTCTGGATCATAATCTTCAATATCAGTAACTTTTCCGTTGTATTTAAAGAACTTATATAGTTCTTTCATACGAGGATGTACTTTTAAATTTTTACTTGTAATTAATTCGCCTGAAGCTTTGTCAACCATAGGGATACAAGTAAACTTTTAAATCTTTAAAGAATAGCTTACCAAACGCTTCTAAAATACCTCCACTTAAATGTCTGTAATATTTTTCATCAAAAATATCTACTAAGTTATTCACTCCCATTGATAACCCAAGACGTGCTTTTGTGTATTGTGAGAAGTATTCTACTAATTTGTAATATTCTTGAAAGTTAGATATTAGCACAGTTTGCCCCAATGAACAAAGCAAATCTGCTCTATCCATAAAATCTTGTTCATCAATTTCACCTTCTGCACGAAGATTAGAAAGTGTAATTTCAAATAATGTTTGAGTGTTATTTTTATCAACTCTGTTTTCGTTTAAGAACATTTGATAAGATTTTTCAAACATATCCATGTTTACTTTAGTAACAGGTCTAAAACTACCTCTAAGCGCTAAAATATTCTTTTTGTAAAGGACTCTTGCTGGTAATACATTATGACCATCTGGATCAAACATTACCGCATCTGTCATACCATTTTTTACTAATTGTAGACTCATCAAGCGATTATCGACATTTTCGAAAATTGGCCCAGAAAAGTTTATAGTATCAATTTCCAATTGATCCTTGTCTAAATGATCATATAAATAGCGTAATAATTTTTTTGGCTCATTATACTTATAAAAGGCACCATAGATTAGGTTCGTACCAAGTTTTCCTAATGTTTCTTGTTGTAAACGTGCATCATTCTCTTTAAACCTAAAATGCAAGATAATTTCATTATAATCTTGATCAGGATCTATTTGATATTTAATACCAACCCATCCGTGTCCTTTAAATTTTTTTGCAAAATCAATAGTGGTAACTGTATTTGCATACGCAAAAAACATTTTATTAGGATGTTTATCTCTAGTAATTCGCTCTTCTATAAGCTTAATTTCATGAGAAAGCATTTTGCGCAATCTTGATTCAGTTACGTAACGTTTGTCATTTTCAATCCCATAAATTGAATCACTAAAATCTTTATCATAAGCAGACATAGATTTCGCAATAGTTTTGGAAGCACCACCAGCTCTAAAAAATTGCCTAACTGTTTCTTGTCCAGCTCCAATTTCGGCAAAAGTCCCATAAATATTTTCGTTTAAATTTATTCGGAGTGCTTTTTGCTTTAGTGAAGGAATATTTTCAATATCCATGTCTCCTTTTAGCGTGATTTCCATAGCAATTGTATCAAATTATTGTGCAGCACAAAGGTATTAAATATAGAGACGTAATGAAAAAAATAACATTACTTTTGTTATAAAATTTACAGTTTTGAAGATTACATTTTTAGGAACTGGAACATCTCAAGGTATTCCTGTAATAGGAAGCAACCATCCAGTTTGTTTAAGTAAGAATATAAAGGATAAACGTTTGCGTGTATCTGTTTTAATTGAGTGGGATAATTATGCTTATGTTATTGACTGTGGGCCAGACTTTAGGCAACAAATGCTTCGTACAAACGTGTCAAGAATTGATGGTATTTTATTTACGCACGAACATGCCGACCATACAGCTGGATTAGACGATATTAGACCATACTTTTTTAGACAAGGTGATATCCCTATTTTTGCTCATGAAAGGGTTTTAAGCTCTCTGGAAAGGCGTTTTGATTATATTTTTGAAGCTGAAAACAAGTATCCTGGTGCTCCAAGTGTAAAAAAAAATATTATTGAAAATAAACCTTTTGAGTTAGGTAATTTAGAAATTATTCCAATTAACGGATTTCATAATAAATTGCAAGTTTTTGGGTTTAGATTTAAAGACTTTGCTTATCTCACTGATATGAAAACTATAGAAGAAGATGAAATAGAGAAATTAAAGGGGGTTGAAGTATTGGTTGTAAACGCTTTAAGAGAAGAACAACACGAATCACATTTTAATTTAAAAGAAGCACTCCAATTTATTAAAAAAGTAAATCCCCAAAAAGCCTATTTAACACATATTAGCTCTTTATTAGGTTTTCATGATGTTGTTGAAAAATCGTTGCCAAAAAACGTTTTTTTGGCGTATGATAATTTAGAATTAACTATTTAATTAAGTATTATGAAAAGTAAAATTTATTTATATCTATTTGTGTTTACCTTGTTGTTAGTACTTTTTATGTACGTTAATTCTAAAAGCATTATAGAAAAGTATGATAAGGACATTACTATTGCAAAAGAACGAATTACAGCTTATAAAGATTCTTTGACTACGATTCAAGATGAAAAATTTGATCTTATGTATTTTAACTTAGAGCATAATGAAGATGCTATAAGTTATTTTGAAAATGAAGGAATAGATGTGACATCTTTAATACCATTTCTGAAGGATGAATTGTATAAACTTAATGAAGTAAAAGGGGAGCACCCTTTAGTTCCTTACGTTTCGATGACAGATGGAAAGATGATGATTAATAACATCAAGTTCTTAAATCACAAGTGGATTATTGCTGATTTTTCTGATGGTAAATATTGGGGAGAATTATTCCTAACTTATGAAATCACTAAAGATAAACAGCTAACTTATAGATTGGTTGAGCACTTTTTATATCCTCCACAAAGCTATTAGATACGTTCGTCTAACCAAGTTTTAAAATCATAAAAATTTTGTGGTGCCACACCATGACCAACTGGAAACTCGGCATACTGATGCTTAACTTCTAGCGATTCTAGAATTTTTGGTATTTGTCTTGACCATTCTACAGGAATTACTTGGTCTACGTTACCATGTGAGCAATAAAAGTCTAAATTAGATAATTTAGACTTATCAAATGTTTTAGGAATAATATCTGGATTGATATAACCGCTTAAAGCAACTACATTTTTAACTTTTTCAGGATAGGTGAGTGCCACTGCATAACTTAAAATAGTACCTTGACTAAAGCCTAATAATGTAACATTGTTTTTATTTACAGGGTAAGTTTCACAAGCTTCATCAATAAACTTAGCAATTAAATCTCTAGATTTTTTTGCTTGTTCATTATCACTCCATTTACCCTTTTCTGCATCAAAATTTATTGCATACCAAGCATTTCCATAGGGCTGCATCGCATAAGGTGCTTTAGCAGAAATGATAAAAAGTTCTTCTGGTAATTCCGAAGCGAATGAAAACAAATCATTTTCATCGCTACCATAGCCATGAAGCATAATGACTAAAGATGCATTTTTTGCTAAAGACGAAGGTCTTACTATATGCTCTAAAGAAAGATTAGTACTTGTCATTTAGTTACCGAAGCTTGCAAAAATACGTTGATAAAATTCTCCTAAAATTGGAGTAGGTTGGTTACGACCTGTAACTGCTGTCATGAATCCAAAGATGAATAATACTCCAAAGAAAATCCAAAACCCAATAGTTATAAGCCAATTATCAAAAAGACCAACAAAATATCCTAAAGCAAAAAAAGTTAACCATAAACCCAAAGCTTGCCTAAGATGAAAGGCTGCAAAACGGTTTTTCTTTTCATTATTCATAAAAAATGCAATAATGACTCCAAATAATGTCAGATAACTAATAATCGCGATAGTTCGACCTTCTTCTACTGTTTGATTATCCATAATTTAAAAATTATAAGATTATTTTTTTGTTGGCTATAATACCATACACTTTTCCTTTAAGAGTGTATCCTTTAAAAATAGCGTTTTTTGATTTAGAAACAATATGTTCTTTTGAAAAATCATAAGAAATATCTGGGTTAAAAAGTGTTATAGTAGCTTTATTTCCAATGTTTATGGTACTATCTTCAATCCCAAATCGTTCTTTTCCTTTAGTCAATAGTTTTATAACTGTTTTAGTTGGAAGAATTGTATTTAATGCTCCAAAAGCACTTTCTAATCCAATAGTGCCGTTTAAGGCATAATCAAATTCTAATTTCTTATGCTCTATATCTAAAGGATTATGGTCGCTCGTTACCATATCGATGGTACCATCTTTTAAACCGTTTATTAAAGCATCAATATCATTTTTGGTACGAAGTGGAGGAGATACTTTAAAATCAGTATCAAAACCTGTTAATGTTTCATCACTAAACACTAGATTGTGTATTGCAACGCTACAAGTAATATCCAATTTTTTCTTTTTTGCTTCTCGTATCAATTCAACCGATTTTGCAGTAGAAATGGTTGGAATATGCAACTTACCTTCAGTATATTCTAAAATAAACAAGTCTCTTGCAACTTGCAATTCTTCAGCTAGTGCTGGAATTCCTTTAAGTCCAATAGTGGTACTTATAACATGCTCATTCATTACACCATGTCCAGCTATGTTGTTTTCTTGTGGAAAAGAGCATACCAAGCCATTAAAACTATTAGCGTATTGCAAAGCAATTTTCATTAAGTTTGGGTTGCTAATAGGTTTTTTGTAATCTCCAAAGGCTACAGCTCCAGCATTGGTCATATCGAATAATTCAGCTAAATCTTTACCTTGACTATCTTTGGTTAAAGCTCCAATTGGATGTAAGGATACAGCATTGTTTTGAGCCATTGATTTTACAAAAGAAATGTCCGAGTTTGAATCTAACACAGGATGCGTATTGGCATTTAATAGTACTGAAGTAAATCCAGACTTTGCTGCTGTTTTTAAACCATTAACAATCGTTTCTCTTTCTTCAAAACCTGGTTCTCCAAAACATACGCTACTATCAAACCATCCTTGAGAGATGTGTAAGTTGTCTAGTTGAATTTCTTTGTAATTACCTGGGTTTTTAATGCGTTTGGAAATATTGGTAATAATTCCTTTTTCAATTAAAATATCTAGTGTTTGATTGTGAAAATCGCTTTTGTGATCAAGTATTGTAGCAGACTTTATAAGTACGTTCATTTAAAATATTTTAATATGAGCATCTCTATAACTAATAAGACTAGTGCAAAAATAGTAAACCATTTCCATAGCTCATTAATATTTGATTTATTTTTTATGGAGGTAAATAATTCTTCAATAGAGTTTGTTACAGTGGCATTTTTAAAATTAGTTAAATTCATGTACTGTAAATTGCTTTCATTTCTGTTGTAATTATAGCTCACTTTTTTTAAAATATTACCATTGTTACTAACATTATAAATACCTGCATTTGTTGGCAAATCTGTAGTAACAACAGCAACTTTGTTGCTATATGATCGCTGTTGCGGAATGATTTCTTCGTTTTCAAGTTCTAATTTTAGAATAGCATCTTGTTGGAGAACAACATTGACATCAAAGTTGTTTTCGGCACCAATAACATAAAAAATGTTTGGAAGCTTTAAACTTTGTCTTCCAATATTATAAATTACTGGGACAACAAGTGGAGAGTTTATAAAATTAGAATTGGTGGTGTTTAAGGCAGATGCAAATGCAAAAATAGTTCCTTGTTGATTTAAAAATGGTTTACCATCCTCAAATTTAAGTATACTTGAGCCTGAGCCTAATTCGTAAAAACTATTAACTTTTGGATACTGAAAGTTACTTATTTGCTTATCAAATACTTGATCTAAAAGCGGATGAGAATAATTAATAGTTGTTATCTTTTTTTCTACAATATTCTTTTCTGAATTATAATTAAATAATTGATTATAAGAATTTAATGAAATATCATCTGAAGGAATAATTAATATATTACCACCATTGCTTTTATAACTATTTAGAGAGTTTGTGAGTGATATAGGAATATTTGCCACTTCATTTACTATCACTAAGTTCTGCTCATCAATCTCATTATAATTTAATTGTTCTAAAGTTGTCTCTCTATAATTAAATTCATTCTCTGAAAAAATGCGCTTTAAATAATTATTTTCAGATGGATTTATAGTCAACACATTTATTTTCTCTCTGTTATTAATATTGAAGTATAATGTGTTATCAAAATTTAAACCAGAATCTTCAATAGCGACTTTTCCATTAATAACAGTATTTGTTGGCAGTGTAAATAAAGCTTTTTTCGAATCATTTATTGCAGATTTTGCTAATAGCAAGTCGTCATTATACAAGGCAACAGAGAGATTATCAAAATTATCACTTCCAGAAATGGTTGCTGTAAGTTCAAAATTCGAAGGTGTTTCTTTGGAAATATATACACTATCCAGACTAATATTTTTATTAGTAACTGCCTGTAACTGTACTAAATTTAAAGCATATTCCTTATTTTCAGAATCACTAATTGCTTTGTTGTTTGTTTGAAAATCTGAAAGAAGCACTAGATTTTTCGTTGATGTCGCATCTTGACTAAATAATTTTTCTCCTTTAAGGATTACCGCGTCGTAATCTAGTTGGTTAGATGAATAACTAAGTTCAAGCAATTCATTAGAGAGCGTTTTTCGAGTTGCGTTTCTAAACGTGTTATCGTTTGTGAAAAGGGTTAATTCGTCTGTATCATCTAATGCGTTTAAAATGTCTTGAACACTCCGCTTAAGTAGTTCCCCTTTACCCCCTTTAGCTTGCATGCTAAAAGAGTTGTCTAAATATACTAGTGTTTCTGTTTTTACATTTAATCCTGTAGAATTGGAAAAATAAGGTTGTGAAAACGCAAATATAATGGCAGCAAAAAGGAGCATACGTGTCACAAGCGTTAACCACTTTTTAAGTTGAGAACTTTTACGTGTTTGGGTAATAACGTTTTTTAAGAATTTTACATTAGTAAATGGTACTTTTTGAAAACGACGTAACTGAAAAAGATGAACAATTATTGGAATAAGCAGTAAAAAAAGCGCGTAAAGAAGTTCTGGGTGTTTAAACTGCATTATTTAGTATTGTTTCGAGAAGTAAAGATAGAAAATGAAATGAGATTTGTAGTTCCCTATTCTGAGAATTTTAACGTTTAGCAGAAGAAAAAGTAATCTATCATTGTCTTCATATTTTGTTTGTGTAAATAGTCTCTAATTTCCTTTTGAGCATCGCTATTTGCCACAGTAATGATACTCTGAGGATTTTTTAAGTGCTCCAAATACTTGAACTCTTTAAGTTGTTGGTCGTAAATATGCTTGTTTATTTTTTTTGGATTATCGCAAATCCAATGAAAGGGAATGTTTTTAGCTGCTAATGATTTTGCTACTGTCTTTCCTTTGAGTCCTGCTCCCCAAATAGTTAGGGGTCTTGAGGCATCATAATTCAACTCTAAAAAGTAATGTAACTTCAAATCGATAAAATGATTTTGTGCATAATGCTCATGTATTCTAGATGTTCTAATGGGATAATCTCGCCAATGATGAAGCATTTCTTCAGTTGGAATGCATTTCTGTCCATATTTATAAAACCTGAACGCTAAATCGTAATCCTCAGGATAACGATTTGGTATAAATGCCTCAGATTTTATAAGGTCTTCTCTAAAAGCCATCCAACAAGGTGAAGGGATGACGCATTCTTTATATATCTCAGAGTAATTACTTCCTAATCTTGTGAGTTTATTTAACCATTGTTCATAATTTGCATAACCTTCACTAATGCCTTCTTCTGAAAAATAATTAACCAAACCAATGGCTAGATGACCTTTGCCATATGTACTCAACAAATCTATCATCACTTCAAGTTTGTTTAACGTCATGATATCATCACTATCCATTCTTGTAATAAAATCACCAGAACTTTGTTGAAATGCTAACCGCAGAGCCTCGATAATTCCAGAGCCATCATTTTTATAGAGTTTAATTCTAGGATCTTTTGTTGAATATATGGAAGCAATACTGTAACTATCATCAGTCGAACCATCATCAACAATCAACAATTCCCAATTGGAGTAGGTCTGATTAATAATTGAGTCTAAACATTCTTTTAGATATTTGGAGGTATTTTTAAAAGGCGTTAGAATACTAATAAGAGGTTGTTGCATAAGGCGAAGATATTAAACTCTTCTGTTAACACAAATTAACAATGATTTACTATAAAATATAAAATGGAATATTATTTTTGTTGCACTATAAAAAAATATACATGAAAAAAATCACACTAATGTTAGGTGTTTGTGGATTGTTACTAGGATGTGGCTCTGCAAAAAAAACAAACGATTTAGCGATTAGCAATCCAATTGTCACAAAAATAGATTTAACAAAAGTTGTTGCAGACAAAGCTCCGGTAACTATAAATCCAGGAAGATTTACAGCTGAAACTGTAACTTACAGATTGCCAAAAGTAGTCCAAGGAACTTATTCAGTAAGTGATTTCGGGAAATACATTGATGATTTCAAAGCAGTTGATTATGATGGAAATGCACTAACTTTTAGTAAAAGTGATACTAATACTTGGGTTATAAATGACGCTACAAAGTTGGATTATATCACTTATAACGTAAATGATACTTTTGATGTTGAAACCTCAGGAGGAATAGGTGGTGATACACCATTCTCACCAGCTGGAACTAATGTTGAGCCAGATAATTATGTGTTAAACTTACACGGATTTATTGGTTATTTTGATTCCTTAAAGAACAATCAATATACATTAGATGTTACTGCTCCAGCTGATTTTGTACGCACGTCAGCATTACAACAAGCTGGAAGTACAACAAGTACTGATGGTAGTTCAATAACTTCTAGTTATTTGGCACCAAGATATTTCGATATTACTGATAATCCAATGATGTATGGGAAACTAGATGTTGAAGAGTTTATGGTTGGTGATATTAAAATTGTTTTAAGCGTATATTCCCCAAACAAAGTTCATTCAGCAGCATCAATGAAAGAAACGATGTATAAGATGATGCAAGGACAAAAAGCATACTTAGGAGATGTAAACACAACACCTCGTTATGATATCTATGTATACTTATCTGAAGGAAAGCCAGAATCTCCAAAAGGATTTGGTGCTTTAGAGCATCACACATCTACTGTTGTGGTTATGCCTGAATCTATGCAAGAAGCAGCTTTAGCTACACAAATGGTGGATATTGTATCACATGAATTTTTTCATATTGTAACGCCTTTAAGTGTGCATTCTGAAGATGTTCATTATTTCGACTATAACAATCCTACATTTTCTAAGCATCTATGGATGTACGAAGGTGTAACAGAATATTTTGCAAGCTTATTTCAAGTAGACCAAGATTTGGTGTCTGAAGATGAATTTTACAGCAAGATAATGGGTAAAATACAAACATCTAGAGCAATGAATGACTCAATGAGTTTTACCGAAATGAGTGAAAATGTTTTAGAAGAGCCATATGCTAGTCAGTATTACAATGTATATCAAAAAGGTGCTTTAATTGGTATGTGTATTGATATTTTAATGCGTGAAGGTAGCAACGGTAATAGAGGAATTTTATCATTAATGAAAGAGCTATCTCTTAAGTATGGTAAAAACAAACCTTTTGAAGATGATAAAATTCTGGATGAAATTGTTGCAATGACGTATCCTTCTTTAAAAGAGTTTTTTGATGCTCACGTTGTTGGTACAACACCTATTGATTACAATAAATTTTTTGAAAAAGTAGGATTGCATGTTGCTGAATCTAAAGTTAAAGCAAACTACTTATTAATTAATGGAGCACCAATAGTATCTGGTGATGGACAAAAAGGAACCATCTTTTTTACTGCTTTAGCAGAACAAAATAGCTTTTGGGCAGAACAAGGTGTTAAGGCTAATGATGTGATTAAAATGGTAAATGGGCAAGAAGTAACACTTCAAAATGCAAACTCAATTTTCCAAGAAGTATATGGATGGCAACCTGGAAAAGAGATTGAAGTTAAATTGGATAGAAATGGAGAGGAAATTATTATTAAAACAGCATTAACTCAAGGTTATACAGTTGGAAATAAGCTACAAGCAAAACCTGATGCGACAAAGGCGCAAGTGGACTTGAGAAACGCTTGGTTAAAAGGATAAGTTTAAATACTATTAAAACAAAAGGGGTTGAATTTTTATTCAACCCCTTTTGTTTTGTCTATAATTAAAATTTATATATGTTCTTTCTTTAATAATTGTTTTTAGCGTCATTCCGAATTTATTTCGGAATCACATAAGGCAGTGAGCAATGTATTTGTAATGAGAACCTGAAACAAGTTCAGGTTGACGTGAGCAAATATATTCATTATAGATATTCAAAAGTTTATTCTATTAAATCTGTATTTACAATTGCAGTTTCAATTGATAATTTATTTCCGTCATTAACCTTAGTCCAAGTGATATACGCTAGATTGTCTTTTACAACCATTCTTGGGAAACCACTCGAGCGACTTTCTGATGATTCTGCTAAAGTTATAATATTACTTAATTTCCCATTTTTAGCAACACGTTGCAACTTAATACTTGTTTTACCTTCAATAGTGTCCATCCAACTTACAAGCGCAGAATTATCCTCAAGCATTTCAACATCTACACGACCTAAAGGAGCAACATTTCCAATCTCTATAGGTTCATTAAATGTTTGACCATTGTCATTGGAGAATATTACTTTTACTGATGGTAAATTATCTGCAACGGTAAACCAAGCCACAGCCACAGTACTTTTTTTGGTAGATATTGCTGGTCCATTTACAGGGCAACCAGTAATTTTCCAATTATCATTATAAATGGCTTTTGGTTCAGTCCAAATGCCATCAATTTGTTTCACATAATAAATATCTCTAATTTCTGTTTCAGAACGGTCTCTATAAATAACAATTGGACCATCTTCACTCATTGCAACATCTGTTTGACAACAATCACATACGCGACCGTCTAGCAGATATTCATTTTCAATTTTTCCGTTGCTATCAAAAACAGCTCCTCGAAGCGTCATTTGTTTTGCAATACTGGAGTCTTGTTCTGCGTAAGCCATTTGGCGACCATCCAACCAAACCGACAAAAATGAATCATCATTCATAGCAACTTTGCTAACAAAACCATGTTCGGTATTTGTGCTATCAGTATGAGGTGTTATAGCAGTACTCCAACTATTACCATCATTATTGGATATGGCGAGTTTAACATCATAAGCATATGTATCACTAGCACTTTTTTCCAAATAATGTGCTGCTAGATTATTTCCAAAGGATACTACAGAAGGAAAGTCAGCCCAATTTAAAAACCAGTTATTACCAGTTGCAATGATTTGTGTTTCAGACCAAGTATTATTGTTGCCCAATTTTGATAGTAAGAGTTTACTAGAATTATCAGTACCAGTTTCTATCCAACTTATGTAAATAGTACCATCATCAGATTTATGCAAACTAGACTCTGAACCATTTAAACTATTAGGAGCAGTAACATAAGTAACTACCTCTCCTAACTTTGTATCACAAGAAAAAAGGGTTAACAATAAAGCACTAAATAGAATTTGATGTTTCATATATTAATATTTAGCTGATTTACCATTAGCAGAAGATTTTTTAATAAACTCTCTTATATCTTCATTGGCTTTAATTAAATCTTCCTTTCTAAGGTACATCATGTGACCACTTCTATAACCTTTAAAACTCATGCGATCTTTTAATTTTCCACTTGGGTCAATTTGTGATAAGGTGTATTTTGCTGTAAAATACGTAGTAGCACCATCGTAATAACCAGATTGGTTTAATACATGTAAATAAGGGTTTGTTGCCATTGCTTTACGTAAATTGTCTCTGGTATTGTTATTATCATTATTCCAAGGATGCACAGGGCCAAACATATTATACTTAACATCTGTGTCGAAATTCAGTTCATTTTTTATATAATGGTTAATTGCTGGCGTAAACGAATGTAACCAAGATGTTAATTCGGCACTATAATCTGGACTCATTCCTGCTTGCATTCTATCAATACCTAAATAGCGTGAATCTAAACGACCTATGGTTTGTCCAGTTTTATCTCGTAATAATTCTTTCCAGAAAAAATTATTTGGCACTACTAAATTGTGTTGCAAAATCGCTTTTTTACTTAAACCAGTGTATTGCGACATTTTCTCAGCAACACTATTGCGTTCATCATCACTTATAAACCCTCCTTTCGCAATTGCTGGCATTAATGTATTAATAGCATAACTCTCAACTTCTGGCAGCATGTCTGTTAAATCTTTGTTTTGCAAAGTAGGAGGTAACATTTTGTGATACCATGCAGCAGCAGCTTTATAAGGTAAGTCTAAAGCTGAATATTCAGGTTGACCATCAGTATTATAAGCATTATAATCCGCTGGGGATACTAAAATCACGCCATTTAAATACATCCATTGGCTCCCTTGCAACTGGTTTGCTAATCCCATAACACGAGTGCCTCCATAACTCTCTCCAATAATATATTTTGGAGATTCCCAACGGTTTTTTCGAGACACAAAAGTATTTACCCATTCGGCTAAGTATTTGATGTCTTCATTAATTCCGAAAAATTGTTTTCTATCAGGCATTTTTCCATCTTTTCCTGGAACCATTCTAGAATAACCTGTATTTACAGGGTTTACAAATACAATATCTGCCACATCTAAAATGGAGTTAGGATTACTTTTAAATCCGTAAGGTTGTACAGGATAGCCTTCATCATCAATATTTAGAATTCTTGGACCTGTATATGCTACATGCATCCAAACCGAAGCTGACCCTGGACCACCATTAAAAGAAATGATTAGTGGTCTAGAAGCTCTGTTTTTTATATTATTTCTAGTATAGTAGGTGTAAAATAATGTTGCGACTGGGTCTCCATTAGCATCCCAAACTGGTTGTGTACCAGTTTCGGCTGTATAAGACATACTCACACCTTTTATAGTTGTGTTATGGGTTGTTTTTACTAAAGTGTCTACTGGAATTGTTCTACTTTGAGCAAACGATGTTGTGATTGCCACAATGCATAAAAGCGTAATTATTTTTTTCATGAATCAAAAAATTTAGTTGGTTTATTTTGAATATTACTAAAGTACTATTTTACTGGTAATTGTAATAAATAATTATTAATTGTTATTAACTATTAGAAACCTTCAAATACACCTAGTCCAAAAAGGGCAAAATCGTACTTTACAGGATCTTTGCTATCCAATATTCTTAGTGAACTATCTAACTCGTTTAATGCTTTAGCATCGTTTTGCTTTCTATGGAGTAATCCTAATTTACGTGCGACATTGCCTGAATGCACATCTAGAGGACAAGAGAGTTGACTAGGAGAGAGGGTCTTCCAAATACCAAAGTCAACGCTTGCGTTATCTTGTCTAACCATCCATCGTAAAAACATATTAATACGCTTTGCTGCTGAATTTTTTAAAGGGTCGCTAATATGCTTTTGTGTTCGAGGTAAATGTTCAATCTCAAAGAAAAGCTTTTTAAAATGATGAATAGATGTTTGCAAGGAATCTTGCTTGGTATATTTTAAAAACACATTTTCTAAACCATCATGCTTATTGTAAATATGTTGTAAACTTTTAATGAATTGTATAAAATCGTTTCCGTTGAATGTGCGATGTACAAATGGTTTAAAAGCTTCTAAGTCACTGTCTTGATGATTGATTATAAAATCGTGAGGAACATTATCTAACAACTGCATCATTCGCTGTGCATTGTTGATGATACTTTTTCTATTTCCCCAAGCAATGGTAGCTGTTAGAAAACCAGCGATTTCAATATCTTCTTTTTTACTAAAGTGATGCGGAATTTGAATAGGGTCGCTCTCAATAAACTTTTGGTTATTGTATTGCACAACTTTCGAGTCTAGAAAATCTTTAAGTTCTATCGTGTTTAAAAATGGAATAACTTATGTAGTATTAGTATTAAAAGACTAAAATAAAAATATAACTTCACTTATTACCTATTATAAGTATAAAAACGATCCTCACTAAGTATAATTACATATACTAATAAACCACGTTTAACAATATATCGATTTAGAGTAACAATCTTGGTGTAACTATCGTCTTAGTTAAAGAACGGAGCGTTAAAAATGGAAATTTCAAGTAAAGGTAAATATTATGGTAGCTTAAACTCAGAGATGTCATTTAATGATATATTATTGACTAAGTATGATTACAATGAAGATAGAACTCCTTGGCATTATCACGAAAACCCATATTTTATGTTTGTTTTGTATGGAAACATGATAGATGTAAACAAAAAAAATAAAACACTACTTAGTCCAGGGAACTTGATGTTCACTAATTGGCAAGAAATTCATTATGGAGAAAAACATTCAAAAGAAGCAGGCGGATTCCATTTAGAGCTTGAAAAAAAATGGTTAAAAGAATATGATGTTTCATCAATAGATATTGAAGGAAGTCTACATTTGGAAAATCCATTCATTAAGTGTTTAATGAATAAGGTATATTTAGAAACCAAAATAAATGACAGTCATAGTCTATCTAGTATTGAGTTGCTAATTCTTGATATTTTTAATAAAATGAAGAATGTGCAATTGGAGGCAAATTCAAAAAAACCGAATTGGGTAAAAAAGCTTTATGAGCTTATTATAGACACTGAAGTAGATTACTCACTTTCATATCTTAGTAAAGAGTTAAATATACATCCAGTACATTTATCAAGAGAGTTTCATAAGTATTTTGGATCTACGCTAGGGCAATATATTCGACAACTTAAATTGAATAAAGCAATTGCATTAATATTAACTAAACAATATTCTATGACTGAGATTTGTTACAAATGCGGGTTTTATGACCAAAGTCACTTTATATCAAATTTTAAATCTATTTATAAGGTGCCGCCTACTAAATTTTTAAGGCTTATTTCTTAATGTTAAGAATATACAATTTTCCTTTTTTTGAAAGTTAGACTTTTGTTTATATAAAATAATTTCAATGAAAAATTTCATCATATCAATTCTACTTATGAGTATTGTAGTCTCATGTAAAAACTCAAAAAACAATATTGCCAAACTAGAGAACAACTCAATACAATTCACTAAAGATAAAGATTATCTTTCGCCAGATCCTTATACAGAATTTACAGAGGAATTTACTATGAATCGAGATAGTTTTTTAGGTCTACAATTTACTTTAGAGAAACCATTAGTAAAAATACTGAAAGATATAGATTCTAATATGTCAGAAGAAGAGTTGTTAAAGAATGGAAATTTTCAATTTACAATATTAGTAAATGACAAAGAAGTCTTTAAGGAAAACCTAAATAAAGGAGCTGGAACATACGAAACAAAAACCAAACAATTACTATATAAATTACCACTTATTTCAATAGAACAACAAGATTCTTGGATGTGGTTTTTATGGGCTAGGTATTATTATATGTCTGGAGGAAGAGATTTGCTAGTAGATCAGCATAAAATAACTATAGAAGTAAGAACTTATCTAAAATCTGATGCTATACAAACAGGTTCTCTTTTAGCAAAAGGAAGCTTTAATTATAGCGTAGCTGAAGCTCCTTTCAAAGCTCATGAAGTGCCAGTACAACCTATACAACCCAATAGTGGATGGATACTCTCCAACGATTATTACGATACAGCAAAAATAGAAGCGCTTAACAAAAAGATTTCTCAAAAGAGGTTTGAAAATATTGATGGTATCGTTGTGATAAAAGAGGGTAAACTACTTATAGAAGAATACTTTAATGGAGAAGGAAGAGATACATTGCACAACCCAAGGTCTGTTGGTAAAACAATTGCTTCTACTGTCATGGGAATTGCCATAGAAGAAAAGTATATAAAAGATGAGAATCAACAATTAAAAGATTTTTATGATCTTAAAAAATTCAAAAACTATAGTCCAGAGAAAGAAGAGATTACTTTAAAAGCGCTACTAACTATGAGTTCTGGAATGATTGGTGACGATTCAGATATGAGCAACCCAGGGAATGAAGAATATATGTATCCTACTGATGATTGGGTAAAATTCGCTTTAGACTTGCCTATAGATAAAAATAAAAAGATGAATAAAGACTATACTTATTTTACAGCTGGAGTCGTTGTTTTGGGAGATATTATCCATAAATCTGTACCAGGAGGCCTCGAATCTTATGCCGATAAAAAGTTGTTTGCACCATTAGGAATCACGAATTATAGATGGCAATATACACCACAAGGTGTTGGTAATACAGCTGGAGGTATTCAACTAAGAGCTCTAGACTTTGCTAAATATGGGCAACTCTATAAAAACAAAGGCAAATGGAACGGAAAACAAATACTACCTGAAGCATGGGTAGAAAAAAGCTTAGCTAAACAAGTATCGCAAGCTTATGCTGGAATAGAAAACGGATATTATGGTTACCTTTTCTGGAATAAAGTGTATAGAGTAAATGGTAAAGACTACGAAGTATCTTTTTGTACTGGTAATGGAGGTAATAAAATCTTTGTCTTTAAAGATATTCCTTTTGTAGTAGTTATTACTAGCTCTAATTATGGTAGACCATATGCACATACCGATGCAGACAAAATGATGACAGAATATATTTTACCTGCTGTGTTTGCTAAAAAATAAAACTAATAATAAATGTCTTAGAGTATGAATACTAATAGGTAAATGTCGTTTAATTTTGAAGAAACTACTTAAGTTTCTTCAAAGACTTAGCTACAAGAACAGCAACACAGCTATCACCAGAAATATTCACAACCGTTCGAGCCATATCTAAAGGTCTATCAACTGACATAATCATAGCTAAAGCCACAGCTAACTTTTCAGAAGGAAAACCAACAGATTCTAAAACAATCACTAACATAATAATACCTGCACTTGGTGTTGCTGCTGCGCCAATAGATGCGAGCGTTGCCGTTAGTACAATAGTTAATTGGTCGGTTAAAGTTAAATCATGGCCCAAAACTTGACATACAAAAACAGCCGCAATCGCTTGCATTAAACTTGTAGCATCCATATTTATGGTAGCGCCAACAGGACATACAAAACTGCTTATTTCTTGTTCAACGCCTAAATTTTCTTCAACACATTTCATGGTTACTGGTAATGTTGCCATACTAGAACTTGTAGTCAATGCCGTAAGTTGCGCTGGTAATATGCCCTTTAAAAAGTATTTAGGTGATTTTTTGGCGTATAGCATAATTAGTAACACATACACACCAATCAATAACAACATGCCAAATAGGAGTAAAGCAGCATATCTTAATAAAGCAATAAATAATTCGGCATTGGTAGTTTCTGCGATAAGCGTCGCTATTAAAGCAGCAACTGCGTAAGGAGCAGTAAGCATGATAACATCCACCATTTTAAGCATGATTTTATTTATTGAATCAATCAACTTTTTTACTGGTTTGGCATGTTTACTCGGAATTAAAAGCATACATATACTAAAAAAGATGGTCACAAAAATAACTTGCAACATGCTTGCATTGTTTGTAAATGCATTAAACATATTTTGAGGCACAAGCTCAACAAAGAAACTTAAAGGCCCTTTATTTCCAATATCAGCTGAGGCAATTTTATCGCTCATACTTGCAGTAAACCCTTCAGACAGATTTATTAAGGCATCTGGATTTACATTAGAACCAGGAGCAAAAGCATTAACCAAAGACAACCCTAAAATAACAGCTAAAACTGTAGTGAACAAATAAAAACCAATGGTTCTACCTCCAATTTTTGATAAATCGGATAAATCTTTAAAATCTGTAATTCCTTTTGAAAGCGATACAATAACTAGTGGTACAGCTATAAGTTTTAAAAGGCTTATAAAAATTTGTCCTAAGGGCTTTATCCAATCGGTGACAAAACCTTGCCCCCAAGAAAATTGAATAGCAATTAGACCAATAACAACACCCAATAGCATTCCTAATAGAATCTTCCAATGCAATGCCATTTTTTTCATATAATGTATGTTACTAAGTGTTATTTACCATTTTGCCGTCGACCATTACAAGCTTTCTATCTGCCATATTTGCCAATTCTTGATTATGGGTTACAATAACAAAGGTTTGACCAAATTGGTCACGAAGTTTAAAAAATAGATTATGAAGGTTTTCTGCAGATTCGCTATCTAAATTACCCGAAGGTTCATCTGCAAAAATAATTTTTGGATTATTTATTAATGCTCTAGCAACAGCCACACGTTGTTGTTCGCCACCTGATAATTCATTGGGTTTGTGGTCAACTCTATAAGAAAGACCTAAAAACTCAAGAAGCTCTTTGGCTTTGTTTTCAGCATCTTTTTTTGGAGTTCCTTTTATAAATGCAGGAATACACACATTCTCTAAAGCCGTAAATTCTGGTAGTAATTGATGAAATTGAAAAATGAAGCCTAAATGCTCATTTCTAAACTTTGCCAATTCCTTCTCTTTAAGATTTGTAATTGATGTATTGTCTATAAATAATTCGTGAGGTTCTTTTTTTGATGGTTCGTCCAAAGTTCCCAAAATTTGCAGTAATGTAGTTTTTCCTGCACCAGATGCACCAACTATAGAGACAATTTCACCTTGATTAATACTTAAGTCTACACCTTTTAATACGTGTAAATCATCATAGTATTTATGAATGTTTTTTACTTTAATCATATAATTTGTTCTAAAGTAAAAATAAAGAATTGATATCTAACCTTTTTATAATTTTTAAACATTATTGATTTTTCCTTATGGAGCTCCAATTGCTGAGTCTTTTTTCTTGAAAACTCCTTTTAATGAATTATAATCTAAGAAGTACACCATTTTTACAGAAAATGTATGCTGAATATCCTGATCAAATAAATCTTTTAAACTATCCCTAAAAGAATCTTTAGATGCTGAAGATGAATTGAACAACTGGTTTCTATATAAAGCTACTAACTGACTTCCTGGAGCAAATTGCCATTCGTAGCTAAGATCTAGGTTCCAGATGTTAAAGTTTCTATGAGGATTAAGATCTAGATTGGTAATAGTATGCCCTGTACTAGTTGTTAAATCGCCATCTTCAAGTAAAGTATAAAGACTATCATCATAAGTAGCTGTGGACCAGTAATTTCTAAAGGACAATGTTATAGAGTTTAATGAATTAAAGTTTAAAGAACCAGAAATAGAGTTTTCAACAGTTTTTACATCTCTTTGTCCAAAAATAATTTCACCATCATTAATGTTACTAACATAACCTCTATCGTTTATTTTTCTTTGATATTCAAGATCATACTCTATGGTTAATTTGTCGCTAAAACGAAATTCGGGACCAAATCTAATACCGTATTCACGTATATCTAAATCTTTTTGAAATAATTTACCATAGTTTAAATTTCCACTTGCAGAAAGCGCTTTGTTACTATTGGTAAAAAAGTACATCCTGCCTTGAACCCAATTTTTAAATGAGAAAAAGCGATCGTTTTCTTGGTCTCTAGGTTCGAAATAATCACGTTGTTCACCTAGCATCAAGGTAATGTTTCCACCTATAAACATAAGGCTTTTTGTTCTGGCATTTACATTAAAACTCGTTCTATTACCAGTAAAATCATTATTACTATGCCTCCAGTTAAATTCGCTTTCTGTTCTTATAGAAAAACTGTTAAAAATTCCGAAAGGCTCAAATATTTGATAACTGAATTTACCCTGTAGGTTTTTAAAATTATTTCTAACACCAAACCCTAAATCATTTACATCATATTTATCATCTCTAATGCTACCTTCTAAACCATATTGATATGTTCCACTCACTTTTCCAATTTCAAAACCTGCATCAAAACCAGTAGAATTATCACCTACTAAATTAAGACGACTCATTTTACCTTGACCGCTAACCCTGTAAGTATTGGTTTTATCATTTAAACTAAATAATAGGGCTGATGCGTTTGCATCTCTAAAATGCCCTTCTCTAGTAACATTAGTGTTTACAAAGCTTACAGAAGAGTTTTGATTAAACTGTTGGTCTAAAACTATAATATTATAATTCGTAAAAGGTTCTGTGGTTTGTTCTCTATAGGTTATTGTAGAGTCAATTTTCTCATCATTTATATCAAGATCGTATTTTGTATTCTTTATTCTAGCACTTGTTTTCTCAGTGATAGCATTAAAAACACCAATACCCAAACCGTTTTTATTTCTACCTGAAACCTTTATAGCATTCAGCATTTTTACGCTACTAGGATTATCTACTACTTCTTCAACTTCATCTATCTCATCAACTAAATCGTCATAGATGTCATAACGTCCAACTGGAGCATTACCGATTCTTCTAGAGTAGAATAAATCGCCTTTACTAAACAGATTAACACCCTCTTTAAAAAACTGTCGTTGCTCATCAAATCTCTGTTCAAAAGGTCCTAAATTTAATTCTACCTTATCGAAAGCTGCTTGACTAAAATCTGGAATTAAGGTTACGTCTAATGTGAAACTTTCAGTAATTCCATATTTTACATCCATTCCAAAACCTGTACTGCTAACAGTTTCATTACTTTGCGTAACTACAGTATGTGACGCAAAAGGGTAAAAGCTTAATCGAGTAGGCGGGGTTATATTTTTTAAACCTCTAAGTTCGCCATCATAAATTCCTTGACTTCCAACTGTTCTATCTATTGGGCTCCAACTATAATCAAGGCCATCTTTTCTATATTTTCTATAAAATTGAATTCCCCAAACTGGGTCTTCTTGATTTGAAAAACGAAGAGCTGCGTAAGGAATTTTCATTTCTACAATCCAACCATCGTCTACATGCTTTACAGCACTATCCCAAACAGCATTCCAACCTCTATCTCCTCTAGGTCCTGGTCCTCCACCTCTTCGTCCACTAGAACCTCCTACAATATCAGCTTGAGTCCCTGAGCTCATTACATAAAATTTTATATCGTTTTGGGCATCATTATTTGGATTAAATGTTACTCCAAAATAATCAGCTTGACCAAAATCGTCTCTAGGTGAAAAGACTTTAAAAACATCTTCAGGATTGTCATGTAAGTAAGCTGCAATAAAAATTGCTTGGTCATTATAGGTAACTCTTACTTCGGTTTTTTTGTTTTCTGATGCTTTTACTCCCATTTCTGGGTCGTATTGAACAAAATCGGTTGCAATTTCAACAGTACTCCAAATAGGGTCGTCTAATACGCCATCAATTTTTGGGACTACAGTAGTTTTTGTAATGTTTAATGTTTTTTTCTCTTGCGCAGTTGCTAAATGGACACAACAGAAAATAGATAAAAAGAAGAGTGCTCTTTTCATTTCTTAATGATGATTAGTATAGTTTAGTTTTTTTGCACATTTAAATTCTTAAAAATGCAAAATTTCTTCAAAACTACATTTACTATCATAAGTATTGTACTAAGTAAATGTTAAAAAAAGACCTGCCATAAGAAAATGACAGGTCTTTTTTTACAGAAAAAAATACGATTGTTAACTATTCTTCTTTTTGAATACGTTTTTAATATTGTTATAATCTATATAATACACCATACGTAGTGAGAATATATGTTCTATTGGCTGATCGAAAAGTGTATCTATACTATTAAAAAAGTTTTCTTTTGACATATTATCAAAATTGAATAACGAATTCCTATATAAAGCTGTTAACTGACTTCCAGGAGCGAATTGCCATGAATATCTAAAATCTAAATTCCAAGTATTGAAATTTACATTAGGGTTAAAACCAATATTATCTACATTATAACCACTAGTATTTATGGTGCTTCCATCATTTTCTAAGGTATACAAGTCGTAATCGTAATCTACAGTTGACCAATAATTTCTAAATGTTAGCGATAAGCCATGAAATGAATTGAAATTATAATTACCAGAAATACTATTAGTAATCGTTTTTTGCAAACGTTCCCCAAAGATAATGTCGTCGTTGTTAGCTGTTGTTACATAGCCTCGTCCACCATTACCACGATCATATTGATACGAATAACTCAAACTAAATTTATCAGTCAGTCTAATTGTAGGGTCTACAGCCCAAAAGTGGACAAACACATTGCGATCTTTATCAAAAAGTGTTGCAAATCCTTGACGCGTCATAAATGAGAATTTTTTTGCTCTATTAGTGCCAATCCAAGCATTCATATTAAAGCCGTTGTTAAAAGTAAAATAGCGACCATCGGTTCTTGGCTCCCAATAGTCAAATTGTTTTCCAATTTGCCAATTCATATTTCCACCAAAATTGAGCAGTTTTTTGGTTTGTGCATTAAAGTTAATACCTAAATTTTTGTTTGTATAAGTGCTTGGTCTAAATAAGCGTTCGTAGTTAAACCACATATTTATTCTATAATTATTAAGCTTTTCGGTAGGCTTAAATGTTTGATATGAGGCGTAAGTAGAAAAGTTGCTAAAATTATTTCTAAATTGAATTCCCATGTCATTGATGTCAAATTTTTTATCAGCCATTTCGTAATCAACACCAAATCTATAATTACCACTAATTTTATTAAATCCTAAACCACCACTCACACCAGTAGTTGTTTCATCTATTCCTTTATAATTTACATTACTAACTTTTATCGCTCCTTCATAATTATACGTGTTTTTCTTATTATTAATATCAAACAACCCAGCTGTAACATTTGCGTCTCTAAAACCTCCATCACGCATTACATTAGTATTTACTAAACTAACGGATGAGTTACCATTAAACTGTTTATCAACCACTAAAATATTATAGTTAGCAAGAGGTTCAACTACTTCTTTTCTAGTGTTTTGAGAGGTATTGTCTTTAATTGTCGCTTCGGTTTTCTCGGTAATGGCATTAAAAAATGCGACTCCTAAACCTTCCTTTGTTCTTCCAGAGAGTTTTAATGCATTTATTACTTTTACATTGTTTGGATATTTAGTAACGCTTTCGTTAGCGCCAAGTGTTGGGTATGCGCTAGGGCTATTACCAATACGTCTAGAATAGAATAGATTACCTTTACTGAAGAGGTCTACACCCTCAGTAAAAAACTGTCGTTGTTCTGAAAACTCTTGTTCAAAAGGACCAAGGTTTAGCTCTACATCATCAAAACCTGCTTGACTAAAATCTGGAACTAATGTCGCATCCAGGGTGAAATTTTCGGTAATGCCATATTTTATATCCATACCAAAGTTAGCATCACTATCGTTTTCACCATCAAAACTTCTTGTTATCGCTGATGCAAATGGATACAAGCTTAATCTTGTTGGGGGATTTATATTTTCAATACCACGTATTTCGCCATGCATTAAACCAATTTTTTTTCCAGAAGCTAGATCTATAGGGTTCCATGTATATTGGCGATTGTCTCTCATATAACGTCTATGGTAATTAATTCCCCAAGTTTGTACCTCTTGGTTCGAAAAACGTAATGCAGAGTAGGGAATCTTGATTTCTGCAATCCAACCGTTTTCAACTATTTTAACAGCACTATCCCAAACTGCGTTCCAACCCCAATCTTCATTACCATTGGAAGTTACTATTGCATCGGCTTGCGTTCCAGTAGTAAATACCAAAAACTCAGTGTCATTTTGTCCATCATTGTTTGGATTTATTGATATTAAGAAAAAATCGGCTTGACCAAAATTATCACGTGTTGTAAACTGCTTCATGATTTTTGAAGGATCGTCACGCATAAATGCCGAAAAATAAACAGCATTATCATCATAAGTAACTTTTACAATAGTTTGCTCATCTAGAGTTTCTTTAACTCCAACATCAGGCCTAAATTGTACGAAGTCTTTTGCTTCTTCAGCTTCTTGCCAAGCTTGATCGTCTAAAACACCATCAATTTTAGGTGCTATTTTGGCTCTTTTAAGGTTTACGAATTTTTTTTCCTGTGATGAGATAGTTGAGATGCATAAAAATGCAACCAACACAAAAAGTGTGTTTTTCATTGTTTTTTGATTGATTAGATGTATGTTCTTTACAAAGACTAACAAAAATCTCGAATGTTACATTTTGTAAAATTAAAAGAGTATTTGCTGCTTTTTCATAAGTAAACGTTAAAAACAAAAAATTAGTGTTAATACTAGTTTAAGAGAGCCTATACCGTTTTTGACACTATAATAAACTTGGTATGTTTCTTGTTATAATTTTAGTAAATACTTTATTACTATGAATAAATATAAAAAACTTGCTCTTTGCTTGGTATTTGATGCCTTGGGATATGTATCGTTTGTATTTCCACCATTTGATATTATTTGGGCACCATTAGCAGGTTATTTAATGACTAAACTTTACAAAGGTAAAACAGGTAAAATAGCTGGAGCTATTGTATTTATAGAAGAAGCAATGCCTTTTCTAGACATTGTGCCAACCTTTACATTAATGTGGTTGTATAGTTATGTTTTTAAAAATGAAGAGAAGATTATTGAAGTAAAGTAGTAAACTATTTTAAGTGTAAATTTGTATTAAGTTATGTGTATCTATACGAACTTAACACTTAAAATAGTTTTAGTTTATAAGGTTATTTCATATAACTTTTAAACCATTTAATAGCTTCATTAAAAGAATCAAACTTTGAATATGGTAAGGAGTGGCTTTTTTTATCATAAACCTTAAGCTTATAAGGTTTATCGTATTTTTGAAATTCTAAAGCAAGTTGTAGAGCGCCTTCTACAGGAACCCTACCATCTTGTCTTGAGTGTAGTATAAAAATGGGGGTGTTTATTCTGTAAGCCCATTCAACTGCCGAACGATCTTTTAAGTATTCTACACGTTTTTTATCAAAATTTGGTAAAATATTTTCTAATCCTTTATAGTTTTCCTCTTCTGATAAGTCAGACCAACCTTTTAAGAATATGGGACGTTTTTTAGCTCCCTCTTCAAAATTTGCAACACCGCCAATTACTACAGCTGCATTAACGTTGATTTTTGTTAAACTTTTATAGGTCATTAATCCACCTCTGGAAATGCCAAACATGAATATGTTATTAGTATCTACATAGTCTATTTTCAAGAGAGTTTTATATAAATTAACTACATCATTAATATCATCTCCTCCTAATTGATCATAAAACCCATTTTTTCCAACATATCTATAGTTAGATGCAAATACAACAAATCCTTCTTTGGCTAGAGCATAAAAATCAGGAAAGTCTTCTTCAGTAACCTTACCAAAATTGCCTGTACCTCCACGATTATATATTATTACTGGTATTTTTTTGTTGCTAACATTTCTTGGTCTACATAAAAAACCTTCAATTTTAAGGTTATCACTTTTATATTTGAAACTTTCGAAAATATAGTCGTTTTGTTTTCTTGTAGCTTCATATGATATACTATCGTATCTATATTTACTTATATTACTGGTTTCTTCATATGGTGTTTTAATTTTTTCTTCAAGGACATTTATTAGGCTTGATTGTCCGTAAGTAACTATTTGATTAGCAAATAGAATAGTAATTAATATTTTTTTAAACATAATATTTTATATTATTTAACCTCAATATCAGCTTAATTAATACACTTAATAATTGGATGAGAGTTAAGAGAATAGTCCACATCATTTTATAGAAAAGAGTTGTCTTTTCTAGATGTTTAACCAATACTAATTCAGCTATAAGATTATGTATTAAGTTTACTGTAAAAGAGAAGTAATTAGAATTAAATAAAAAAAAACTCTTTCAATTTGAAAGAGTTTTTTTATTTATACTATTATTGAACAGTAACTGGAAATACTGCTTGTATATCAGTTTCTCCTCCAGCATTAGTAATATCGCCATCACTCACACCAGCAGCTTCTTTATTTGGCTCATGACGTAAAGTAATTGTAATATTTCCAGTAGCAGCTGTGGAAGTAACTAATTGAAACTCTAAACCGATAGGATTTCCATCACCATCAGTATCTGAATAAGTAAAAGTTGCGATACTATTAGTTGCTTGATAGAAAAATTGATGTTCATCATCTTCCTCTTCAATTTCTTCATTAATAGACTCAGCAGGGTTTTCGGTTTCATTTAACAATTCTAAACTTCCATTATAAGTTGTATTAGCAGCTAAATTTCCTGAGACTGTAACTACAGGAGCATTAGGACCATCTCCATCTAAATCTCTAGTTTGTAATGTTATTACATCTCCGCCAGCAACTGGTGTAAGCGTAGCAGTTAACGTAGTGATTACTTCTTCTTCATTTACAGGAGTTGGATTGTCATCATCAGAACATGCCGTGAATATAATTGTAGCTAATAATACTATTGATATTTTTTTAAATAATTTCATTTTTATATTTTTTAATTATTAATAATTTAATTTTAATTGTAACATGATGTTCCTTCCTAAATCATCAGAAAAATATCGCGATCTATTTAGATATTCTCTGTACGATATATTAAAAACATTTGTTATGTTAAGACCTATGTTTAGATCTGTTTTTGTTGATAGATTAAGAGTTATATCACTTTGAAAGTGTAATAAATGATAAGTAGGTGGAGGCGTACTTACATCTACCTCTACAAACTCTTCTGTAGTAGGTACATATACTTCAAAGTTATAATTTGGGTAATCGTTTTGCCTTAATATTAACTCACTTTGTAATTCAGAATTAAAATTGAGCCATTTACTATTTGAATAGCTAATAATATTAACTGTTTTAAAAGAAGGCATATCTATTAATGCAATACGTTGTTTTAAATCTCTTCCTTTTATGAAAGAAGACTTATGATTGAAAGACCATTGTTGATTAAACTTATAGTTTGACGCTATATCTATACCATATAAAGAGGCGTTTGTTTGATTATAACTCCAAACTGGAAAAGCACCTCGTAAGGTTTGCTCAGTAGATGTTGGTTCTATAAAAATATAATCCTTTATATGATTATAAAATGGTTCAATATTAATATAAAATGCGTTGTTTTCATACCTATAAACCCCAGAAACCCTATTGGATGTTTCTTGTTTAATACGTAAGTCACCTAGTTCAATTCTAGCAGCCGAATGATGCAAACCGTCACTAAATAATTCAGCAGGATTTGGCGCTCTATTAGATAGACCATAATTAAAAATCATTGAGCTTTTTTCATCAATTTTATAAGACACACCCATTGAAGCTGATATATTGTGATAATTAAAAATTGGGTTTGTTAACAATTGTGTCCCCAAATCATCAATCACGATATCAGAAAAATCTTTATCGTAATCTCTTTCACTCCAACGACTGGATAAATAGAATTTTTTTGCATCAATTCTGTTAAAATCATAGCGAATTCCAAAATCAATATTCGTGTTTTCATTTGGTTTTAGGCTAGTGATAGCAAAGACGCCAAAATCATATTTGTCATAATCAGGGATTAAGCGTCTAACACCAGTATCTGGGTTAGCAAAATTATCTTGAAAACCAGCATTAAAACCAAACTCATAAGTACTACTACTATTAGAGTCTACCTTTAGACTTGTTCTAAATGAGTGAGTTTTTAGTGTCAAGTCAATTGCAGGTTTATTTTTATCATCTCCTACACGAATATCATATTCATATCGTTGATTATTCTGGAAATCATATTGAGCTTCCAGACGACCAAAATTCTCAAACCGCTTATAAAAATCAGCTTTTATAATTTGATGTGTAACTTCTTGGCGCGGAGGGTTAATATCATAACTAAACTTCTCTATAACCAATGGATTTTGACTGTTAATAGCATTAACTAAATCCTCAATATTACCGATATGCGATGCTTTTAAAATAGCTATTTCATTATCTAAAAAACTATAATATACGTTAAAGCCTTGCTCAAAAGATTTGTAGCCTCCATTTAACGAAAACCCTTTTGAATTTAAGCCTGTGTTAGTCAAATTGTACTTAGGAGATTCAAAATCTCCGAAGCGTTTAAGAGATGCTTGTGCTCCCATAAACCATCCCTTTTGATAAGTTTTAGTTAATGAAGAATTAGCACTAAAACCTCGACCATTAGTTTGACCACTAATTATTGTTTTTCCATATAAGGAATCCTTTAAGCTAACTCTTGAGGGCTTCAAAACAATAACTCCACCAATTGCATCTCCACCATAAGCTAATGCATTAGCACCTTTTATTACATTAATACTTCCAGCTGTATTAAGGTCTATATTTGGTGCGTGCTCAATTCCCCATTCTTGGTCTTGTAATCGTACACCATTAGTCATTACTACAACTCTACTACTATGCAATCCATTAATAACAGGTTTTACAATAGAGTTTCCTGTATTAATAGAAGATACACCACTTACCAGTTTTAAGGCATCTCCAAGACTAGAAGCACTAAATCTTTCCAAGCTTTCAGACTTTAATAGTGTTTCTTGGGATGTCTTTGTTAGTATATTATTAGACTTCCCTTCAATTTTTATTTCTCCAAGCTCCTCGATGTGATGCTCTAAACTGACCTTAAAGTAAGAGTTTCCTTTAATTTCAATATTCAATCGCTTTGTTTCACATGATATATGGGAAACAATAACTTCAATTTCTCCATCGCAAAGATTCTCGAATAAGAATTTGCCATTATTATCTGTGGTTGTATATTTTTTTAGACTTTCTATATAGACGGTAGCAGCTATTATTGGAGTACCATCATGAAAGTCTTGAACTACTCCTGAAAAATTGGAGTTGCAATTTTGACTACTAATTGTGTTGTAAAAACAACAAATTAGCAGCAATAAATAGTATTTCATGGTGTCGATTTCTAGTTTAAAAATGTTTTATAATTAAACTAACGCTGGCGGCCCGCGAAGAGAGAAAGATAATTTTTTGTGACTATTTTGAAAATTATAAAATGAAGCGTTTATCTTTAAGGATACTGGTTTAATAACCAATTCATTGTATTCGTATAAACTATAATATGACTTATTTAATTTAAATTTATAGAATTCACAATCTATATTATACTCATGAAAATGTGATTTTTGTGGGGTTACACAGATTTCGTGTTTGTGATTTTCAAATGCGTGAGCTAGTTTTACAAAAGAAGGTACTAAAAGCGTTATCACTAAAGTGATGATTACGCTTTTAAAAATTATACTTTTTTTATACCTGCTCATTATTTAAAAAATCGTTTGAGTCCGAAACGCTTTAGCATTTTCTTTTCAAAATCCCAGAAAAATTTAAACTGACCCAAAAGCCAACCAATAGTTACTAATAGGATTTGATAGAAAATTAGGCCAATAATAATATAAAGAAACCAATAGACAAAAACATTTAGGTTTTCTTTAGTAATTCCCAATAACTTAATAATTGGTCTGCCAACAAAAACGGATGAGGTTCCTGTAATAGCAAAAACTATAAAAATACGAATCATTTCCCATTTATAGTCAACAATCCATTTGTTTTCTAGTTTTTTGAAGCAAAAAATAAAAAACTTCAGCAAAGAAAAATAGAGTACTGAAGAAAGTGCTATTAGATAAGAGATATTAGGTGTTTTGTGTCTATCAAAAAAGATTCCTGATAATTTGTAAGAACTATATGCAAGTAACACTACAGCTAAAAAAGGAAAAATGAGTTGCCAGTTTTTTTTTATTTCCCAACGTTCTTTAAATTTTTTCATGACACTTTTAAAATATGCCACAAATATAAGTGTTCTATTAAATTCTTGGTGTAAAACCTGTTAATTGTTGTTTGTAATTTAATTGGAAATAGATAAAATAATTATAAAGTTTATAATTAACCTCATAGCCATAATTAATGTTTGGCTGATAATCTATTTGCATTTCATACAAACTAGGATTATACCTGTGAGGTTGTAAAACTCTACTATTCCATTCGGAAACAAAGAGTTGATTTCTAGTTTCTAAAAACTGTTGAGAGTAGTAACCCTCAGGCTTTGCTGTACTAAGTAACCATGTATTAAATCCTGGTTCAATGATAATTATTTCATATTCTAACTCATCGTTAGCTATTCGTATTGTGTCTTGTTCAATCGTTGAAATTTCCTTATTCGAATTTACTTTTTTTGAAGTTTTACAGCTTATTACACCAAAACAAATTAAAAGGATTAAAAGAGTGTTTTTCATTTTCTTTGTTTTCTCTTAAAGTTACAAAAATTGTTCCATAACTCTTGACTTTTTAACACAAAAAAGCTAGATATCAAATAGATACCTAGCTTTTAAATAATGATATTATTTATTATCTCTTTCCGAAAAGGCCTCCTAGTAATCCTCCAAGTCCGCCTTTCTTTTTATTACCACCTAAAACCATTCCTGCTACATCATCAATAACACTTCCATCACCGTCAGCATCAAGCATAGATTCAAGAAAACTTTGCTCCTGTTGAGGTGAATTTCCTTTTAAAAGACCGCCTAAAAGGCTTTCTACACCACTAGAGTCTGTAACTTGTTGTTCTCTTTTTTGTTTACCTAAAACACCCATTAATATTGGTGCTGCCACTTTTAAAATTTGTGCTACAGAACCAGCATCTATACCAGATTTTTGACTCAATGCATTTTCAACATTGCGTTGTTTGTTTCCTAAAACGTGACCTAATATTTTACCACCATCGTCCATAACATCATTAGAAACGCCACCTCCAAAAAGACCTCCTAAATTATCTAGAATACTTCCGTCATGCTTATTATCGAGTGCTCCTAAAAGCCCTTGAGCTCCTTCTGGTGTTGAAGCATTTTTTTTCATAGCTTGCATTAATACTGGTAAAGCCATTGTTAATAATCCGCTTGTTTTGTTTTGATCTTGTCCAGTTTGGTTGGATACTCCACTAATAATTGTTTTTCCTAAATCGCTGTTTAGCAAGTCTAAAATTCCTGACATAATTTAAATTTAATATGGTTAATGATAATGTGTTAAGGTACAAAAAAGTCCTAACATCTATAGTTAGGACTCAAATATACCTTTTTGGTCACATATAATTTTTTTCTACCTAAGAATACTAATTATTTGCGAAGCTAATTCTTCGCCAATTCTATCTTGAGCTTCATTAGTAGCTGCTCCAATATGAGGTGTTAATGATATTTTAGTATTCATTAGTACTTGTACGGCTGGAGTAGGTTCTTCTTCGAAGGTATCTAATCCTGCAAAAGCAACCTTTCCAGTTTCTAAAGCTGCAACTAAGGCAACTTCATCAATCACTCCTCCACGAGCTGCATTAACAATACCTACACCATCTTTCATCATATCTAATTGTTTTTTACCAATTACATAGTCTTTTTGCGCAGGTACATGTAAGGTAATAAAATCAGAATGCTTAAGAACATCTTTCATTGGTTCTGTCTCTATTTCTACATTTATGTATTGACCGTTATAGAATTCAACTTTAATAGTTGCTTTACCAACAAATTTATCGCTAGCAATAACTTTCATTCCAACTCCTAAGGCAATTTTGGCAACTTCACGACCAATACGCCCAAAACCAATAATACCTAGAGTTTTACCTCTTAATTCTACTCCTTTTGCGTAATTTTTCTTTAAATTCTTAAATTTAGTATCACCATCTAATGGCATATTTCGGTTCGAATCGTAAAGAAAACGTACACCTCCAAATAAATGTGCAAATACTAATTCAGCTACTGAATTTGACGATGCAGAAGGGGTGTTTATAACATGAACACCTTTTTTTCTAGCATAATCTACATCAATATTATCCATACCTACACCACCTCGTCCAATAATCTTTAAAGATGGGCAAGCATCAATTACTTCTTTTCTAACTGTTGTCGCACTTCTTACTAATAATACATCAATTGTATTTTCATTAATGTAATTAACTAATTGTTCTTGTGCTACTGTTGTTGTGTTTACTTCAAAACCAGCAGCTGTTAAAACATCAATTCCACTTTGTGAAACACCGTCGTTTGCTAAAACCTTCATTTATTTATTATGCTTTTGTTTCTAAATCACTCATTATTTCCACTAATACTTGTACACTTTCTAAAGGTAAAGCATTGTACATAGAGGCTCTGTAGCCTCCAACACTTCTATGTCCATTTAAACCATTTATGTTACCTTCTTTTAGCATTGTTTCGAAGGTTTCCTTTAAATCTTCGTTTACTAAGTTAAAAGTTGCATTCATATTAGATCGATCTTCTTTAGTTGCATACCCTTTAAATAATGGGTTTAAATCAATTTCAGAATAGATTAACTGAGCTTTTTTATTATTTTCTTTTTCTATAGCAGAAATGCCTCCTAAATTTTTTAACCATTCTAAGGTTAGCATAGATACATATACAGAGAAAACAGGAGGTGTATTAAACATACTACTTTTACTTATATGCACTTTATAATCCATCATTGATGGAATTTTACGAGAAACTTTCCCTAAAACATCCTCCTTAATTACTACAAGCGTTGTTCCTGCTGGACCCATATTTTTTTGAGCTCCAGCGTAAATTAAATCAAACTTAGAAAAATCTAGTTCACGAGAAAAAATATCACTACTCATATCACATACCATTGGTATTGGTGAATTTGGAAAAGACTTCATTTGTGTTCCAAAAATAGTATTGTTTGAGGTGCAGTGAAAATAATCATAATCCGAAGGAATATCATATCCTTTTGGTATATAGTTAAAGTTTGCATTCTTAGAAGATGCTACTTCATATATATCATCATAAATCTGAGCCTCTTTAATAGCTTTGTCACTCCAAGTACCAGTATTTAAATAACCAGCTCTTTTTTCAAGAAGATTGAGAGCTACCATTAAAAACTGCGTACTAGCACCACCTTGCAAGAATAAAGCTTTGTAGCCTTTACCTTCTAAACCCAATAGTTCTAAGGCTAAGGATCTAGCTTTTTCCATAACATCTACAAAGTCTTTACTACGGTGCGATATTTCTATTAAAGATAATCCACTATCATTAAAATCCATTACAGCTGTAGATGATTTTAACAGCACTTCTTGAGGTAAGATACAAGGGCCAGCACTAAAATTATGTTTTTTCATTGGTATATTTTTTACTGCATTAAAGGTCTAAATTTATTATATATTATTTGGTAAGAAATTGATAAATTTTATATTAAATATTTAACAAAAAAGCAATTGTGTCTATGTTATCTGCATAATCCCATAATTCTGGATTTTGAGTTTTTCCAAAATTAATTTCATCATCAATAAAACTATTAGATACAACACATTGAATTTTTCCTTTATCTGATATTAGTTTGTTCTTTAAAGTTGTTTCTGTGTCGTAGTACTCATAAAACAAGGTTGCAATAGGTGAGGAGTAGCTTAAGTCTTCCTTAATCATTAAAAATCCGTTTTCAAGCATATCAAACTCACTCATTAAGTATACTGCTTTGTTGTAGTCATAATTGTTGGCGTACTTCGCTTGATTTATTATTGGATGCCATTTATATATTGCTTCAAAAAAGTCTTTGAAATCATAGTTCTTTGGCACAAATAGTTTAGATACATTGCGACAGCCCAAACCATAATATCTAAAAATGTCTTCAGATAACTTTTCTAGCTGCTCTTTAGTTTCATTACCTTTTAAAACTGCTACTGAGTTTCTGTTTTTTCGAATAATTGATGGTTTATCTTTAAAATAGTATTCAAAATATCTAGCAGTGTTATCACTTCCAGTTGCAATTACTGCATCAAACCCTTCTAGTTTCTCTTCTGTAAATGTTATTTTATTCTTAAAATTTGGCTCAACATACTCTAAATACTTTGCCAAAAAGGGCAATAAATGTTTGTCGTTTGACGATTGTTTTACCAAAACATTGTGGCCTGATATTAATACAGAAATAAAGTCATGAAATCCAACTAGAGGAATGTTTCCAGCCATAATTATGGCAACATTTTTGTTTTTACAATTATTAAAGTTATAGTTTTCTAACCATTGCTTAATGTTGCTGTTTAATAATGACTTAGACCATCCTTCAATTGCAAATAAAATATTATCGTTTGTAAACCATCCATTATGTTCATTTGCTAATTTGATTTGATGTTTAAACCCATCAAAAAACAAATCATTATGCTTAGCATTTTTTGCTTTTTCAATTTTTTCTTTAGAGAATTGACTAAGGAATACACCTAATTCGGTAAAGGCATTTATTCTTTGTTCTAAATTCATTATAACGTTTGGTTATGAATTGTTTTGGCTTTATTTTTGCAGCTGCAAATTTAAGCAAACTAAAAAGAAAAATTGTTATGGCAATCATAATTACAGATGAATGTATAAACTGTGGGGCTTGCGAACCAGAATGTCCTAATACTGCTATATATGAAGGTGCTGATGATTGGAGATATAATGATGGCACCAGCTTAAAGGGGAATGTAATATTGCCAAATGGAAAAGAAGTTGATGCTGATGAAGCTCAAGAGCCAGTAAGTGATGAAATATACTATATAGTTCCAGATAAATGCACTGAATGTAAAGGCTTTCATGAGGAGCCACAATGTGCAGCAGTTTGTCCTGTAGATTGTTGTGTGCCAGATGAAGATAATGTTGAAACTGAAGATGTTTTATTAGGTAAACAACGTTTTATGCATCCAGAAGATTAATCGATTTCTAATTATACAAAAATTCTAAGCTTTTGCTTAGGATTTTTTTGTTTATAAGTTTTAGTGTTTAATGCTTAGATAATATTAATAAAAACTAACTTCGTATTATGTTGTGTATAAACAATTAAAAAAGTTTATACACTTGAAAGCTAGGACAAATTGAATAAACATCACCTAAAAAGTGGTTTAAAAAAGTGAAAAAACCTTACTCATACGCCTTCTGACCAAAGTAAAGAGGAACTGTTACGTACGACTGTCCTTATTGACGACAAATCAAAATACTTAAAAAACAAAAAACGAACTAATGCCAAACAGAATGCAAATGCTACTGAGGGCTGATTTTCGTTATGCCATAATTTTGTGCTTTAAAAACCAAGTCTGCAATAAAAAATAAAAAGCAATATCGTTTTCTATGCTTCATTTTGATCTTTAATTGGTATTAAAAGTAGTCGTCTGATTTATTTGTTTTAAAGTTAACGCTTTTGTAAAAAGGGCAGAAAGCAGTTATGCTAGCAAAAGAAAACATAAATGAAACTATAATTAATAGAACACCCAAAACACCTCTAATTTCTCCAATAAAAAACAATGATAATAATAATACAGAGACTATAAACCTTACAAGTCTATCAAAATTACTCATATTTTTTTTGAATTTTATCATAGTTTTTTATGCAAAATTTTTCCTGACAATATAAATATAATATTTTTTTCTAATATTATATTTATATTCTCCAAGAAATATAACGTATTTATAAGTTTTTATGTCTGGAGAAGTTGTTCTATTTATGCTAAAAGATATAGAAAGGAATTTGTGTGGAAAAATTGTTTAAATCGTCACTAATTTAGTTGCTTAATCACACAATTACCATATATGGAGATGCTTGCGCAGATTACTCACTGGGCTCTAAAAAGAAAAAAATCTCACTCATATGCCTTATAATCAAAGCGAAGCGCAACTGTTAATTTGATGCTTTAAAAATCAATTCTGTAGGAAAACACTATTTTAGTGCTTAATCAAAGGTCAGTGCTTTGTTTGCGAACTTTCCTTACACAAACCGTTATACGAAACCAAAAATTCGTTCAAAATTTTTAATTATCTTCACTACTCTTAAAACGTTTCATTTCTTCTAAAGGTTCAATAGCATTATAAGCTTTCCAGATAGAAGGGTCATACTGTTTTAATTTTTGATATGGTACATCTTCAAGCTCAGTATACGAGGTAAATTCACTTGCATTTAAAGGTGATTTATTAATGATAAACAGTTCTATTTTAGATTTGGCACTCCCTTCAATTAGAAAATTAAAACTAACTTTATTCTTTTCTCTACTGTTTTCGATGAACTTTATTGGTCTATTCACATAAAAGTAACGTCCTTCTTCTTGATTCATATATTTTGGACTGTAGGTGCTATCAGCATTTCTTTGATAGATAATAGTGCCTTTATTTATGTTTTCTACATATTTTATGCCTAGTAATAATTTTAAATTGAATTTCTCACCTCTTTTGCCTTTACCAAAGTCGTAATCTAATTTAATAACAGCAAAAGTTTCATCTGTTATATACAGTTTTCCTGCATATTTAGATTTAGCCTTTCTAGGTTTAAACCCAATAATATAGACTAATTCATTATTAAAACTAGTAACATTAATAAACTCATAGTTGTATGATTCTGGGTTTATAATCTTCTTTAAAAATGAATCATTATACGTTTGCGCATCATGCAATAAACCATGAGTTTCGCCTTTCAGGTTTTTTACATCATATATGTTCTCTTTATCCTTATTTTTATCATTGTTTGATTTTAAGGACATAGAATCTTCAACTTTAATAATTCCAGTTTTTAATTTATAAGTAAGGGTAGTATCCAAATATCTTAAAATTAAATCTTGTGCTTTAGTTTGCACATTATCTAATGAGAAATTCTTACTGTTGTCTACTAAACTTGTAGCCTTATGTATTTTTAATTTAGCTTCTTTTCTGTTCTTTATCATTAAATCACCCAAGTAATCTTGAAAATACATTGTGTTACTGTTAACAATGGTTTTTGTTAAGGAGTCCAAACTTTTATTAAAGCCTTGATGCTGCTTTCTTCTCATACCAGAAGCCTTTGTTATTTTTGCTTCAAATCTATCAAAATCTGCATAAGCTGTATTGCGATGAAAAAATTGAATTGTTTGATTCTCATTGCTATAATTTTTTGAAAGGTTATTGTTTACCTTCTGTATGATATCGTCTGCATTAGGTGTTGTAGTGCTTAAAAACACTTTTCCTAGTTCGTCAATATACTCTTCCAAAACAATAGTATTACCATTGTTTTTAATAGATTCAATGGAAATAGTTCGTGACGCAAATCCTAAACAACTAAAAGTAATTTCATTGGAAGTGACATCCTCAAGGTTAATTGTAAAAACACCTTCTTCATTAGTTATGACACCAGAATTTTCAGCAGTTTGGACTGTCGCAAACGGAATAGGGTTATTGTTAGCATCAATAACTTTAGCCGTTAAACTTTGAGCAATAATAAGATTAACAAATAATACAGCAATAATTGAAAGATAAGTTTTCATGTAAGGATTGATGGTTTTATAAAGTAGACGATTAAATTACGTATTTGTAACGTTTAGTATTTAAAATTCTTGTTAAAATAGTTACATTTGCGACCTCAAAATTAAATATATGAAAGCTGGAATCGTAGGGTTACCAAATGTTGGAAAATCAACATTGTTTAATTGTCTATCCAATGCAAAAGCGCAAAGTGCTAATTTTCCCTTTTGCACTATCGAACCAAATATTGGTGTTGTTAATGTTCCAGATCCTAGACTAAAAAAGTTAGAAGAACTAGTGAATCCAGAACGTGTTTTACCAGCAACTGTAGAGATTGTTGATATAGCAGGTTTGGTGAAAGGTGCAAGTAAAGGAGAAGGGTTAGGAAATCAATTTCTTGCAAATATTAGGGAAACAGATGCGATTTTACATGTTGTGCGTTGCTTTGATAACGATAACATTGTGCATGTAGATGGAAACATAAACCCAATTAGAGACAAGGAAACTATAGATTTCGAATTGCAATTAAAAGATTTAGAAACTACCGAAAAGAAGTTGGACAAAGTTAAGCGTGCAGCAAAAACTGGAAATAAAGATGCTCAAAAAGAAGAAGCTGTTTTATTAGCTATAAAAAGTGGTTTAGAGGCAGGAACATCTATTAGAGCTTTGAATTTTAGTGAAGATGATTATCTAACTTACGTAAAACCCTTACAGTTTATTACAGATAAGCCAGTAATGTATGTATGTAATGTTGATGAAAAAGCTGCTGTTTCTGGAAATGCCTATGTAGATCAAATAAAAGAAGCTGTAAAAGATGAAAACGCAGAAGTTTTAGTCCTTGCTGTTGGTACTGAAGCAGATATTAATGAATTAGATGATTACGAAGAACGTCAAATGTTTTTGGATGATATAGGATTAGATGAGCCTGGATCTTCCAAGTTAATCCGTTCTGCATACAAGCTATTAAACCAACAAACATATTTCACTGCTGGAGTTAAGGAGGTTCGTGCTTGGACTATAGATATTGGTGCTACGGCTCCTCAAGCAGCAGGAGTAATTCATACAGACTTTGAAAAAGGTTTTATTAGAGCCGAAGTTATAAGCTATGACGATTATGTGTCTTATGGAAGTGAAGCAAAAGTAAAAGAAGCTGGAAAAATGCGTGTTGAAGGAAAAAATTATGTGGTTAAAGATGGTGATGTAATGCATTTCTTGTTTAATGTTTAGAACTGTATTTATAAAATAAACTGAATTAGCCAATGTTCTCAACAATATTGGCTGTTTTTTGTTAATTACTTTGTAACTTCATTGTTTCATTTTTTATAGTGTTGTGTTATATTAGCAGCCTGTCAAATTTCTCAACAAATTTATGTCTCAAGAAACCAAATATACCGAAGATAATATACGTTCGCTCGACTGGAAAGAGCACATCCGAATGCGTCCAGGGATGTATATTGGTAAACTTGGTGATGGGTCTTCGCCAGATGATGGTATATATATTCTTGTAAAAGAAGTTCTCGATAATTCTATTGATGAATATGTTATGGGAGCTGGAAAAACTATTGAGATTTCCATTCAAGGTAACAAAGTGATTGTGAGAGATTATGGTCGAGGTATTCCATTAGGAAAAGTTGTTGATGTAGTTTCTAAAATGAATACAGGTGGAAAGTATGACTCCAAGGCATTTAAGAAATCTGTTGGACTAAATGGGGTGGGTACAAAGGCTGTAAATGCGCTTTCTACCTATTTTAGAGTAGAATCTACACGTGAAGGAAAATCTGCTTCTGCCGAGTTTGAACAAGGGAATCTAACCAATCAAGATTTACTGGAAGATACATCACGTAGAAAAGGAACAAAAGTGTCTTTTATTCCTGACGAAGTTATATTTAAAAATTATAAGTACAGAAATGAGTATGTGGCAAAAATGCTCAAAAACTATGTGTACTTAAACCCAGGATTAACCATTGTTTTTAATGGTGAAAAATTTTACAGTGAAAATGGTCTTAAAGATTTATTAAGCGACAACATAAATGAGTCTGATAGATTATATCCAATTATTCATTTACGGGGAAATGATATTGAAGTTGCTTTAACGCATAGTAAAACGCAATATAGTGAGGAGTATCATTCGTTTGTTAATGGTCAAAATACAACTCAAGGAGGTACGCATTTATCGGCTTTTAGAGAGGCTTTGGTTAAAACCATTAGAGAGTTTTATGGGAAAAATTACGAAGCGTCAGATATTAGAAAATCGGTGGTTTCAGCAGTTTCTATAAAAGTGATGGAACCTGTTTTTGAAAGTCAAACAAAAACAAAATTAGGATCGACTGATATGGGAGGTGATCTTCCAACAGTTAGAACCTATATTAATGATTTCTTAAAAACGCAGCTTGATAATTTCTTGCATAAAAATCCTGATATAGCTGAAAAAATTCAACGAAAAATTCTCCAAGCCGAACGTGAGCGTAAAGAATTATCGGGTATTAGAAAGTTAGCAAAAGATAGAGCTAAGAAAGCGAGTCTACACAATAAAAAACTGAGAGATTGTCGTGTACACTTTGGAGACACTAAAAACGAGCGTAACCTTGAAACGACTTTGTTTATTACTGAGGGAGATTCAGCTTCTGGAAGTATTACAAAATCGCGAGATGTGAATACGCAAGCAGTTTTTAGCTTAAAAGGAAAGCCTTTAAATTGCTATGGACTAAGCAAGAAAATTGTCTATGAAAATGAAGAATTTAACTTACTTCAAGCTGCTTTAAATATAGAAGAATCTTTAGAAGATTTACGTTATAACAATGTCGTAATAGCAACAGATGCTGATGTTGATGGTATGCATATTAGGTTGTTATTAATTACATTCTTCCTTCAATTTTTTCCTGAAGTAATCAAAGAAGGTCATTTGTACATTTTACAAACGCCATTATTTAGGGTTAGAAATAAAAAAGAAACTGTTTATTGTTATTCTGAAGAAGAGAGAAGAGAGGCAATTGAAAAACTAAAGCCAAAACCTGAGATTACACGATTTAAAGGTTTGGGAGAAATATCGCCTGACGAGTTTGTGCATTTTATTGGTGAAGATATACGTTTAGATCCTGTTATGTTAGATAAAGAAATGTCAATAGAAGAATTACTCTCTTTTTATATGGGAAAAAACACACCAACAAGACAGGAATTTATTATCAATAATTTAAAAGTTGAGCTAGATTTAGTTGAGGAAGAAAATTAAAAATGATAGAAGACAACTTAAATAATATACCAGAGGACAACCAAGAAACCATTACCAAAGTTACAGGAATGTACAAAGATTGGTTTTTGGACTATGCATCGTATGTTATACTAGAACGTGCAGTTCCTGCCATTGAAGATGGTTTTAAACCTGTACAGCGACGTATTATGCACTCCATGAAAGATTTGGATGATGGTCGTTATAATAAAGTAGCAAACATCGTTGGTCATACCATGCAATATCATCCTCATGGTGATGCTAGTATTGCCGATGCTATGGTTCAAATTGGTCAGAAAGATTTATTAATAGACACTCAAGGAAATTGGGGAAATATTCTAACAGGAGATAGGGCTGCTGCATCACGTTATATCGAAGCACGATTATCAAAATTTGCTTTAGACGTTGTTTACAATCCTAAAATCACAGAATGGCAGGCTTCATATGATGGTAGGCGTAAAGAGCCTGTTAACCTTCCTGTGATGTTCCCATTGCTTTTAGCTCAAGGAGGAGAAGGAATTGCAGTTGGGTTGTCGACCAAAATTTTACCACATAATTTTATAGAATTGATCGATGCTTCAGTAAAGCACCTTCAAGGAAAACGATTTACTATATTACCAGATTTTCCAACAGCTGGAATAGCCGATTTCACTAATTATAATGATGGTTTAAGAGGAGGAAAAGTACGTGTTAGAGCGAAGATTTCGCAATACGATAAAAACACATTAGTGATTACCGAAATTCCTTTTGGAACAAATACCTCATCTTTAATAGATTCTATTTTAAAGGCGAATGATAAAGGAAAAATCAAGATTAAAAAGATTGAAGACAATACTGCTGCTGATGTTGAAATATTAGTGCATTTGCCTTCAGGGATTTCTCCAGATAAAACAATTGATGCTTTATATGCTTTTACAAATTGTGAAACCTCAATTTCGCCTTTAGGTTGTGTTATTGAAGACAATAAGCCATTTTTTGTTGGTGTTACTGAAATGTTACGTCGCTCGACTGACAATACAGTCCAGTTATTAAAACAAGAGCTAGAAATAAAACTCGGTGAGTTTGAAGAACAATGGCATTTCGCGTCCTTAGAACGCATATTTATTGAAAATAGAATATACCGTGATATTGAAGAAGAGGAAACTTGGGAAGGCGTTATTAGAGCAATAGACAAAGGGCTTCAGCCACATATAAAACATTTAAAAAGAGCTGTTACCGATGAAGATATTGCTAGATTAACAGAGATTAGAATCAAGCGTATATCAAAATTCGATATTGATAAAGCGCAACAAAAAATTGACGCTCTTGAAGATCAAATTGCAGAGGTGAAACATCATTTAGCAAATTTAATTGATTATGCTATTGCCTATTTTACCAGATTAAAAAAGGAATACGGTAAAGGTAGAGAACGTAAAACAGAAATTCGTGTATTTGATGACGTAGATGCCACAAAAGTAGTTATTAGGAATACGAAGCTTTATGTGAATAGGGAAGAGGGTTTTATTGGTACATCCTTGCGTCGTGATGAATATGTATGTGATTGTAGTGATATAGATGATATCATTGTATTTACTAATGATGGTAAAATGATGATTACAAAGGTAGACGCAAAAACCTTTGTGGGTAAAAACATCATACATGTAGCTGTATTTAAGAAAAAAGACAAACGTACTATATACAATTTAATTTATCGTGATGGTAAAGGAGGCCCATCGTATATTAAACGTTTTGCAGTAACTTCTATAACTAGAGATAGAGAGTATGATTTAACAAATGGAAGTAGCAACTCAATAGTGCATTATTTTTCTGCAAATCCAAATGGTGAAGCTGAAGTAGTAACTGTGATGTTGAGACAAGCGGGAAGTATCAAGAAACTTAAATGGGATATTGATTTTGCTGATATTATTATTAAAGGACGTGCTTCTAAAGGGAATCTAGTTACAAAATATACAGTAAAACGTATTGAACTTAAAGAGAAAGGCGTTAGCACCTTAAAACCACGAAAAATATGGTTTGACGATACTATACAACGTTTAAATGTCGATGGCAGAGGTGAACTTGTTGGTGAATTTAGAGGTGAGGATAGAATACTTGTCATCACGCAAGCAGGATTAGTAAAAACAATTATGCCAGAAATTACTGCTCGTTTTGATAGTGATATGATCGTGATGGAAAAATGGATTCCTAAGAAGCCAATTTCTGTTATCTATTATGATGGTGACAAAGAGCGTTACTATGTAAAGCGATTCTTAGTAGAAAATGAGAATAAAATTGAAAGTTTTATCACCGAAAATGATAATTCACAATTAGAGATAGTATCTACCGATTGGAGACCAATGGCTGAAGTAGTATTTGCTAAAGAAAGAGGTAAGGACAGAAAAGATAATTTAGAAATAAATCTTGAAGAATTTATTGCAATAAAAGGAATTAATGCACTTGGAAATCAATTAACTAAAGATAAGATAAATCAAATTAATTTATTAGATTCTTTACCTTATGAAGCACCAGAGGATATTCCTGCAGATGACATAGAGGTCGTAGATGAAGAGGTTATCGATAATGATATAAAAGAAGGTGATTCCAATATAAAACCATCTAGCAATGGTGAAGCATCAAAAGGCCTTGATATTGATGATGAAGGGCAGATTACGTTGTTTTAATATTTTATGAACGTTAATATTCACAAAAGTTGGAGAACTCATTTACAAGACGAATTTGTTAAGCCTTATTTTGCTGACCTGGTCAATTTTGTAAAGAAAGAATATAAAACACATCAATGTTTTCCTCCAGGCAAAGAAATTTTTGCTGCTTTTGATCATTGTACATTTGATAATTTAAAAGTAGTTATTATTGGACAAGACCCATATCATGGTGAAAATCAAGCCAACGGTTTGTGCTTTTCAGTTCAAGATGGTATAAATCACCCTCCATCATTAATCAATATTTTTAAGGAATTAGAAGAGGACTTAAAAAAAACTTACCCAAAAAGTGGAGATTTAACCCATTGGGCAGATCAAGGTGTATTATTGTTAAATGCTACACTAACAGTTAGGGCACATCAAGCTGGAAGCCATCAAAATAAAGGTTGGGAGCAATTCACTGACGCTGTAATTACAGCAATTTCAAAAAATAAAGAAGATGTTGTGTTTTTACTTTGGGGTGGTTTTGCTAAACGAAAAGTTAAGCTCATTAGCACTAAAAAGCATCATGTTTTAATGTCAGGGCATCCTTCTCCATTAAGTGCAAATAGAGGGTATTGGTTTGGTAATAAACACTTTAGCAAAACTAACTACCTGTTGGAGACAAACGGCTTGGAACCTGTCTTGTGGTAATAGTTTTTGGTGCATTTTTAAGCTCTAGTGGTCTACTGACTTTAGCTTTTTTAGGTTTCGAAAATCTCTTAATTTTATTTGTACTAAAAAACAATAAAACAAAATTTATTGCTACTAAAATTAAAAGGATTAATGTAATTTTATAAATCATATACTAGGGATTTGGGTAACATTGTTTCGGCAAAATACAAATAAATTCGATGAAATGCAAAAACCATGTTAACATATGTTAATAAAGGTAAATAAAATAATAACATGAAACAATACGTATAACTACGTATATAACAAGTATTCGTTAAAAACTCCTACTTTTAAGATTAAAAACGTTAAATATTGATTACCAATTGGTTAAAAGGTAATTTTTTCGGGATAATGTTTAAAGCTAAAAGTTGCTCTTGAACATTGTTTACTGTCTCGATGTCTAAATTGCTTTGTGACCACTCAGTTAATTTCAACCATTTCTGTACATCTTCTAATTTTTGATCATATCTATTTGCAATAGTAACGTCAATAGAAGGAATGTCTTTAAACTCCCTAGTTGTAGTATTTATAATACTTAAAATAGTTTTTAAGCATTCTTTGTGATTTTCTAAGAATTCTTCCCTTACAGCAATCACAAAACAAGGCCAAGGCGAAGGGCAATCATCAATATGCCTAAAAATATTATCGTCTACTAATGGTTTTGTTGTGAATTTTTCCCATAAAAAATAATCTGCTGTTTCATTAGTGAGAGCTTCTACCGCGCCGTCTAAGTTCTTAACAACTTCAAAATGCAAATCGGTTTCTAAATTCCAATGATTATTTTGAGCATTTATATATGCCATCAAGTGTGATCCAGATCCATAACGACTTATTGCAGCCTTCTTACCTTTTATATCTTCTAGGTTATTATATGAGGATTTTTGCCCTACATGAATTCCCCAAATCAAAGGTGATTTAACAAAAACTTGCACAATTTTGCATTTGTTTCCTGCTATGATGTCTTTAATAATACCTTCGGTTAAAATAACCGCCAAATCAATTTCGTTATCGCGTAATGCTTTACACATTTGACCAGTACCACCAAAATAATCTTTCCATCGTAAATTAATACCTTCCTTTGTGTATTCTTTATTTTTAAGAGTTAAATACCACGCTAAATTGAAATGCTCAGGAACTCCTCCGATTCTTACAGTTTTAAAATCGTCACTCATTTATGAAACTAATTTGTTTAGGGTATATTTTATAAGTTCTTCAACGGCTTTTTTAGGGTCTTTACTAAAAGTTCCGTTAGCTCTATTAGCAATAATCGCGTTTAAAGAACATGCCTTATGTCCTAATAGTTTTGATAAACCATAAATAACTGAAGTTTCCATTTCAAAATTGGTAATATTAACCCCATCATGATTAAATGAATCCATTTTAGAATTCATCTCATTGTCGAATAAAGGAAGCCTAAGCACGCGCCCTTGAGGTCCATAAAAACCACCAGCTGTAGCAGTAATACCTTTATACATTTTTGGACTATCTAGAAGATCTTCCAGAGTTTTACTATTACTAATTATTATTGGTCTTGCTTTATTTCTATGCCAATTGGTGTGCTTTATAAACGCATCTTCGAGTGAAGGGTTGCTGATTGTTTCTATTTGATAGAAGTGTAGCATTCCATTTAAATCTAAACCATGAGTGCTTAAAACGAAAGAGTCTACATGAACATTGCTTTGAAGCGAACCAGAGGTTCCAATTCTCACAATATTTAGTGACTTGAGTTCTTTTTTCGGTTTTCTAGTTACTAAATTAATATTTACCAAGGCGTCTAGCTCGTTCATTACAATATCAATATTGTCTGGACCAATACCTGTAGATATCACTGTAAAGCGCTTTTTTTTGTAAGTACCTGTGTGTGTTTTAAACTCACGCTTTTGAGTTTTAAACTCGATAGTATCAAAATATTTAGATATTTTAGAAACACGATCTTGATCACCTACAAAAATAATGGTATCGGCAATATGCTCTGGTTTTAAATTAAGGTGGTATACGCTACCGTCAGGATTTAGAATAAGTTCAGATTCTTTAATTGGCATTATATACTGTTTTTATAAGTTTGTTTTGCTTTTTATTAAATTGATACTCTAAGCGTTTTGCACCTCCAAATTGAATATCATTATGTATTTCACTTGAAAAATTATGCTGATTCAATAACGCTTCATGACCTTTACGATTTAATTCTACCCTTTCATCTGTTACGTTAAAGAAAATATCTAAATTATTAATCATACGATTTATTTGTATATCCCCATAACCGTAATAACCTTGGTAGTTCAGTACATAGCCAAGTAGATGATGTTTGGATTTTATATTGTTGTCTCTAGTAATTTCCAAGATATGCTCTTCAAGTCTATCTAAACCATTTCTAGAATTTGGAAACCGTTTTAAGTGCGCTTTTAAACAACTGTTTAAATATTTAAATGAGGAGCTTTTTAAAATATATGGTTTTAATAAATTATGATCGTTTTTACAGTAAATCTCCCAAATAGAACTTGCAAGTTCTATGTCTGAAGTTTTTAATTCTGTTTTATTTTCATAATGATTAATTAGTTGGTTTTCATTTAATTCACCCAACCCTTTAAAATCTTGTTCTCCCTTAATTCTGCCGCTACAAACTAAAAACAAAGGTAAAGTGACTTGCTTTTGTTGTAACAAACTAATAACAGCAAGAAGATTTATATGGCAAAACAAATCATATTCAAACCATAAAATTATTTCAGAATATTTCTTTACATCATCAAGTATCTCTAATTCACTATGAAATTGATATTCATCAATGTCTATATTATAGAATTTATTTAGAAAAGCACGTCTTGTTTTAATAAAATCGAGTGTGTCTATTTGTTCAACAGTTGGTCCTTCACAAAGCATTTCATGCCATGTCATAAAATCTCCTGAAAAATTTAACTCTTTTAAATAACTTGTAAGGCTAGAGCCATTTGTAATATGTAGAATACTTTTTGCCATTTTCAGCCACCTACACGCTTAATATTAAAGCCCTTTTCTTTTAGAATGGTCATTATTTTGTCACGATAATCACCTTGGATAATTATTTTATCATCTTTAAAACTTCCACCAACACTTAGCTTTGTCTTTAGTTCTTTTGCTAGCTTTTTAAAGTCTTCGACTGCTCCATTGTAGCCCTCTAGAATGGTAATTGGTTTTCCTTTACGTTTTTCGTATTTACAAATTATTGGGTCGTTTTGCAGCCAAATAGCATCCTCTTTGTTAGTTTCTTCAATTGATTCAGGTGCTTGGTGATCAGGAAATAGGTTTTTTAATTGTTCTTGTAAATCCATCACTTTTTAATCAATCCCAATTCAATTAAACGTTCATTTAAAAATTCGCCAGCAGTAATATTTTCAAACTGTTTTGGATGATCTTCATCAATACAACTATCTAAAACGTCTAACTTCATATTACTAATAGGATGCATAAAAAATGGAATAGAATAACGTGACGTTCCCCAAAGTTCTCTTGGTGGATTTATTACTCTGTGAATTGTTGACTTTAGTTTGTTATTTGTATGTCTAGATAACATATCGCCAACATTAATCATAAGTTCATCGGCTTCAGCAATGGCATCCAACCATTCTCCTTTATGGTTTTGGACTTGCAAGCCTCTACCTTGAGCACCCATTAACAATGTAATTAAATTAATATCACCATGTGCGGCAGCTCTAACGGCATTTTTTGGTTCCTCAGTAATAGGAGGGTAATGAATAGGTCTTAAAATACTATTTCCATTAACAATGTATTCATCAAAATACGTCTCTTTTAAACCCAAGTGAAGCGCTAAAGATCTAAGTACATATTTTGCTGTTTTTTCAAGCATTCTATAAGTTTTCTTTCCAATATCATTGAATTCCGGAAGTTCTTCAACATTCACATTAGCAGGATATTCAGCTTCTAACTCTGGATTATTTTCTACATACTGTCCAAAATGCCAAAACTCTTTTAAATCACCTTCTTTTTTTCCTTTTGCACTTTCTTTTCCAAAAGACACGTAGCCACGCTGACCTCCAATGCCAGGAATCTCATATTTTTGCTTTATATCAATCGGAAGATTAAAGAAGTTTTTTACCTCTTTATAAAGGTTGTCAACTAATTCATCGTCTAAAAAGTGTCCTTTTAGTGCTACAAATCCAATATCTTCGTAAGCTTTTCCAATATCATTTATAAATTTTTGCTTTGTTTGAGGATCTTCAGAAAGAAAATCTTTAAGATTTACACTTGGTATCTTATTCATCGTCTTAATAATTAAATATAATAGAGTAACAAAGATAGCGAAATTGGTTAGTAAATATTGTTTGTCTTAACAATTATCTACCTTATGACTTGTTAAAAACTAGATAATCGATGAAATTTGTGCAAAAGCAAAAAACTTACTACTGTTACCTTATTTTTGCTACTTTTGATTAACAAATTTTTGAAATGAGTAAGACAACAAATACGATAAGAAATATAAATTACGACAAAAAGAGTCTAGGTAGAAATACACTTATTTCATTATATAAGAATATGCTGAAGCCTAGAATGATAGAAGAGAAGATGCTCATTCTTTTGAGGCAAGGAAAAATATCAAAATGGTTCTCTGGAATTGGTCAAGAAGCTATATCTGTTGGCGTAACAATGGCTTTGCAAAAAGATGAATATATTTTACCAATGCACCGAAACCTAGGTGTATTTACAACAAGAAACATACCATTGTACCGATTATTTGCGCAATGGCAAGGAAAAGCTAGTGGGTTTACAAAAGGTAGAGATCGTTCATTTCATTTTGGTACTCAAGAGTACAATATAGTTGGCATGATTTCTCATTTAGGTCCACAATTAGGTGTTGCTGATGGTATTGCGCTAGCTAACCTTTTAAAAAAGAATAGCAAAGCAACAGCAGTATTTTCGGGAGAAGGAGGAACAAGCGAAGGTGATTTTCATGAGGCTTTAAATGTGGCTTCTGTATGGAAGCTGCCAGTAATTTTCTGTATAGAAAATAATGGTTATGGCCTATCTACACCAACATCTCAGCAATATAATTGTAAAAACATAGCAGATAGAGGGAAAGGTTATGGTATTGAATCATTTATAATAGATGGAAATAATATTTTAGATGTTTACTCTAAAATTTCAAAACTAGCAGAAAGCATTAGAAAGCGCCCAAGACCAATACTTATTGAATTTAAGACCTTTAGAATGCGTGGTCATGAAGAGGCTAGTGGCACAAAATATGTACCGAAAGATTTAATGGATCAATGGGCTTTAAAGGATCCTCTGGTAAATTATCAGGCGTATCTTAAAGAGGAAGGTGTTTTATCTGAAAAAGAGGAAGTGAAAATAAAGGAGACTATTATGAAAGAAATTCATGATGGTTTAGAAACTGCTTATGCTGAGGATGCAATTATTCCAAATTTAACCAATGAGTTAAATGATGTTTATAAAGAATTTAAATATCAAGAAGTTAACCCAAAAGAAAAAACTGAAGAAGTTCGATTTATTGATGCCATTTCCGAAGGCTTAAAACAATCAATGCAAAAGCATAAAGATTTAGTAATTATGGGGCAAGACATTGCTGATTATGGTGGTGTTTTTAAAATTACTGATGGATTTTTAAAAGCGTTTGGAGAAGAGCGTGTTAGAAACACTCCAATTTGCGAATCGGCTATCGTTGAAACTGGAATGGGGTTATCTATTGTTGGTATTAAAAGCGTTGTTGAAATGCAATTTGCAGATTTTGTAACTTCTGGATTTAACCCTGTGGTTAATTATTTAGCTAAGTCGCACTATAGATGGAATCAAAATGCCGATGTCGTGGTAAGAATGCCTTGTGGTGGAGGTGTAGCTGCTGGTCCATTTCATTCTCAAACTAATGAAGCTTGGTTTACAAAAACACCAGGCTTAAAAGTAGTTTATCCTGCTTTTCCATATGATGCAAAGGGCTTATTAGCAACTGCAATTAACGATCCAAATCCTGTATTATTCTTTGAACACAAAGCCTTGTATAGAAGTATTCGTCAAGAAGTTCCAATAGATTACTTTACATTACCTTTTGGAAAAGCCTCATTGCTTCGAGAAGGAACAGATGTCACTATTGTATCTTACGGAGCAGCTGTGCATTGGGCTCTTGAAACGTTAGATAACAATAAAGATATTAACGCAGATGTTATTGATTTAAGAACTTTGCAGCCACTTGATACTGAAGCTATTTTTAATTCGGTTAAAAAAACTGGTCGTGCAATAATATTACAAGAAGATTCGTTGTTTGGTGGCATTGCTTCTGATATAGCTTCTATGATTATGGAAGAATGTTTTGAGTATTTAGATGCTCCTGTAAAACGTGTGGCTAGTATTGAAACACCTATTCCGTTTATAAATCAATTAGAAGAACAGTATTTACCAAAAAACAGATTTGAAAGTGAGCTTAAGGCTCTTTTAGCTTACTAATTTAGTTCCAATGAAATATTTAGAGACTTTTTTCAATGCTATGAAAGGAACACTGGATTGGACTTGGCGTTCTATAACTTTTGATGTCGATTGGTATAATAATTACTTTTGGGGACTGATACTTATTTCATTAGTAGTTTGGGGACTTGAGGTAGCTTTTCCTTGGCGGAAAAACCAATCAGTTTTTAGAAAAGACTTTTGGTTAGATGTATTCTATATGTTTTTCAACTTTTTTATCTTCTCTATTGTTATTAGTGGTTTTTATAAAATTTTTGAGTTGTTTTCTCTAGATATTTTTGGTGTTGATATTAAACCGTTAGCACTTATAGATATAAAACAACTTCCAATGTGGAGTCAATTACTGATTTTCTTTATTTTATCAGATTTTGTGCAGTGGTTTACGCATGTGTTACTACACAGATTTAATTTCTTATGGCGTTTCCATAAAGTGCATCATTCGGTGAAGGAAATGGGGTTTGCCGCACATTTGCGTTACCATTGGATGGAAAATGTTTTATACAAGCCCCTAAAACTTTTAGTAGTTATGTTAATTGGTGGTTTTGAGCCTAATCAAGCATATATAGTACATTTTGCAGCCATCTCTATTGGTCATTTAAATCATGCAAATATTAAACTTAGTTACGGTCCTTTGAAGTATGTGTTTAATAATCCTGTTATGCACTTATACCATCATGCCTATGCATTACCAAAAGATAGATTTCATGGTGTGAATTTTGGCATTAGCTTGAGTGTGTGGGATTATATTTTTAAAACCAATTATATCCCAGAAGAGAGTGGTGAGATAGAGCTTGGTTATAAAGGCGATAATAAAATGCCTAAAGGTTTTGTTAGACAATTATTTTATGGGTTTAAGAAAAGTGATTAAATAAAAAAGTCAGCATTTTGCTGACTTTTCTAAATATATTATATCTTAATTTTATTCGCCAGCTTGAATATCTTGAGCTATCTTTTGAACTTCGTCTAGCACTCTTAACAAGTTACCACTCCATAACATCCCAATTTCTTCTTCTGTATATCCTCGTCTTACAAGCTCTAAAGTAACATTCATGGTTTCTGAAGCATCATTCCATCCTTCAACACCACCACCACCATCAAAATCACTACTAATTCCAACGTGTTTTAATCCTATCTTTTTTACTAAGTAATCAATATGGTCTACAAAGTCAGAAACATTAACTTTTTCAGGAAAATCTGAAATAGTTTTAATTTTTGCATCTACAATATCTGAAACCTGTTTTCTTACTGTAGAATATGCTTCACGTTCTTCATCAGACATCGCTCTAAATTCAGCTCTACTAGAAATCCATTTTACATCTAATGAGTCAGCAACTTGTTGCTGAATTTCTCTCATTTTTTCATTGCGTGCATTATTTTTTTCTGTATTTACATAGCTAGTAAAAGCAACCGTTTGCACAACGCCTCCATTTTTTTTCATCCATTCTAATTGCTCGTCATCTAAATTTCTACTATGATCACATAAAGCTCTTGCAGAAGAATGAGAAGCAATTATCGGTGCTTTCGATAATTCTACCATCTGTCTTATGGCTTCTTTTGAAGGATGTGAAACATCGATCATCATTCCATACTTATTCATTTCAGCAACAACTTGCTTTCCTAATTCACTTAAACCATTATGCAACCAAACACCATCACGCTCTCCAGTATTAGAATCACTTAATTGACTATGTCCATTGTGAGCTAAAGACATATATCTAGCTCCAAGATCATAAAATTCTTTTACTCTATTTATATCTGTTCCAACTGGATAGCCATTTTCAATACCTATCATAGCTACTTTTTTACCTTCGGCATCAATACGTCTAACATCATCAGACGTAACTGCTAATTCAATTTGATCTGGAGCAATTTCTTTGGTTAATTTATGAATGGCATTAAACTTAGATATTGCATTTTCGTATGCTTTTGCATAACCTTCGTCTGTTAAAGTATCTTGACCTGTGTAAACTATAAACCATGCAACATCAAGCCCTCCTTTCTTCATTTTAGGAAGGTTTACTTGGTTGTCTAACTCTTGTGTATAGTTAATAGAGTCGGTAAAATTATTTACATTGATATCGCAGTGAGTATCAAGTGTAATTACTCGTTCGTGAATATCTTTTGCTTTGGCTATTAAATCCTCTTCACTCATTGGTTTTTCTTCTTCTTGTTTACAAGAAACACTCAAGAGGATTACACATAAAAAAACAAGCTTGTAAATCAAACTAGATTTAAAAGCTTGTACTAAATTATTTTTTTTCATTACTTAATTGGTTGGTTATTAAAATTATTCAACCAAATATAATAATAAAAAGCAATCTACTTGGTTTGTGCTTCCGAGATAATAAATGGATATGCTTTTTTTAACAAAACTTTATCATCCTTATTAAGATTATCAATAGATTTACCAAGAATAGCTTTAGCATAAGTTTGTCTAAGTTCGTAATAAGCCTTGGTTAATTCATCTTGAATTTTTACAAATAACTCATAAGATGCTTGTGAGTGACTTTGAAGCGAAATAATAGCTTTTGATGGGTTGTCAGAAGATGTTGTGACTTTAAACCCATTGCAATAAGTGCAGCTATCGTCACCGTTGTTATCTACAAACGCTTTCACGATATCTTTTAAGTTTCCAATTGCGATAATTTCATCCTCAACCATAATTTCTTGATTTCCGTTTAATGAGATTCTTAAAATGTTCCGTTCATGAACATCGATGATACAATCTTTGCCCTCACATAGCTTAGGTAGTTTTCTTTGAATTCCTTTGTCGCTAGCAATAGTTGTTGTTACTAAAAAGAAAATTAGTAACAAAAAGGCAATGTCTGCCATAGAACCAGCATTGAGCTTTGGTGCTGTTTTTTTTGTTTTCATAATTAAAGTTTTAAAATGCTAATAAAAAGTTAAACTCAAAAATGATACCACAAAAAAAAAGCCAGAACTAAGGTTCTGGCTTTTAAACTATCTATAAGTTAATTAGTTATGTTAATGTACCTTTAGATTTTTGATCTCTAGAATACCATACTAAGAAAGCAGCCACTACAATTATTAGTATTGGCCATAAATAAGGTTGCATATCTGCAAATACTTCTGGAGCATTTGTACCAAATAGCCAGTATAATTGTTGTACAGTTGCGGTAATAAAAGAGACTACAAATAATGTCGCAGCAATTTTTTTGCGCATTAGTAATGCAATACAACCCAAAACACCAGCAAAAACTGCAATTGCAAATAAAGCAGTCATCCAAGCAGGAAGATCATTCATTAAAGCGATTTGTTCAGCATTAAGTTCAGCTGTTGAAGCTTCTGTTTTAAAAGCTTGCTGTAAATAGGCATTAACGCCCATTCCATTCCATAAAAGAGCAATTACACCTATAATCCAAAAGACAATTCCAGGTTTATTAGAATCTGACATAATTATTAGTTTTAGTTAGTAAAATAGTGTTTTACATATAGTTATGTAATAACAATTTAAGTAGAAACCCTCTATAAACCAAATATCTTGTGAAAGTTTGATGCTTGATTGAACCTATAAGTTGTTAATAATCCTTGAAAACTTTAAGAAACATTTTTTGCAAAACATAGAAAAAACTCAATAAAGACACTATTTTTGCAACTTAATAATAATTGCATTAATGCTTACATCAACAACATTAAAGGGGGAAACTAAAGAAGGTAAAGAATTATATAGCTATCAAAAAGGAGCTATTGATAAGATTTTTAAAGCCTTTGATGATGCTCCAGATGATTACCATTTATTATATCAATTACCAACTGGAGGTGGAAAGACAGTAATTTTCTCTGAAATTGTTAGGCAATATTTAAAACATCATGACAAAAAGGTGCTAGTAATGACTCACAGAATTGAGTTGTGCAAGCAGACCTCGAAAATGCTTTCTGAGTTTAATGTTAAAAATAAAGTTATTGATAGTAAAGCTAAGCTAGACGATCAAAGTGACTATTCTTGTTTTGTTGCTATGGTTGAAACTTTAAATAACAGATTGAATGAAGATAAGTTAGATATCTCTGATATTGGGCTTGTTATTATTGATGAAGCACATTATAATTCCTTTACTAAGCTGTTCAAATTTTTTCATAAGTCATTTTTGTTAGGCGTTACAGCAACACCTTTAAGTTCGAATATCAACTTACCAATGACTGATAATTATGATGAATTAATTGTTGGTGAAACCATTGAATCGCTAATAGAAAATAAGTTTTTAGCACGAGCTGAAACGTTTTCGTATAATGTTGGACTAACATCGCTTGTTGTAGGGGCAAATGGTGATTATACTGTAAAATCTTCTGAAGATTTATATACCAATCACGATATGCTTGGTAAGTTGTTACATGCATACGAAGAGACTTCTAAAGGTAAAAAGACGTTAATTTTTAATAATGGTATTAATACATCTTTACATGTATATGATACCTTTAGAGCTGCAGGATACCCTGTAGCACATCTAGATAATACACATTCAAAAAAGGAACGAGAACTCATATTAAAATGGTTTAAAAAAACACCTGATGCCATATTAACTTCGGTGAGTATTCTAACTACTGGTTTTGATGAGCCTACTGTGCAATCTATTATTTTAAATAGAGCAACAAAATCATTAACGCTTTATTACCAAATGATAGGTCGTGGCTCAAGAATTTTAGATAACAAAGACACTTTTAAAGTGGTAGACCTTGGTAATAACTTTCATCGTTTTGGTCCTTGGGGAAGTGATTTAGATTGGCAAAGAATATTTAAGTCTCCAAATTATTACTTGGATGGTATTTTGAATGATGAAGAAATTGAAAATAATTTTAGATATGAAATGCCTCCAGAAGTTCGTGAAGAATTTAAAAACTCCGAAGAGGTGTATTTAGATATTCGTGAAATATATGTTGCAAGTATTAGAAATGGTGAATCTACAAAGACAGTGCTTGAAAAATCTATTAAACATCATGCCAAAATTTGTATTGAAAATAGTGAAGATGTTTTTGACGCCTTAACATTGGTAAAACTGCTAAGCGATGACATTGACCATAGAATTGGGCGTTATACGAAATGCATTAGTAAGAGTACTTTTAATTTTGTTGAGTGGTTAAAAGACGACTATCGCAAAAAATTGCGAGCATATTTACGAGAAAATTTTGATACGATTTTTGAAGAAATACATGGAAGACCTCCAGAAGAATAAATCTATCTTATTGTACTATATTAAAAATGGCAATAGCATATAAATAGAATCTTGCAAATCGTAATAAACCAAAAAGCAAGTAGTTTTTAAATTCATATCGAATAAATCCTGCAGCAATACTTGTCATTGCAAACGGAATTGGAAACAAAGCACCAACTACAATTAAAAACCCTCCCCATTTTCTAGTATTATTAATATGCTTTGATAATTTATGTTCTATTGCGTAACGCACTTTAGGTATTCTGGTAATACTAACGCCTGTGATATACGAAATAATCCCACCTAAATACGATAGAAATGCGAGTATAGATAAATATAAAATAGGATTTGGTAATTTTTTAGACCAAGCAATAAAAATTTCAGGAGGAATAAGTCCTAACATGGATTCAGAAAGAAAAAATACTGTCAAAACACTAGTAGTACGAAAGGTTTCGGTAATAGTGGTTAAAGCGGTATTAATGTCAATAACAAAATAATGAATACCAAGAAGGATACCAATAAAAACTACAACAGGAATAATTGATTTTTTAAGACTGAGCCCAATAAACCTATAAAATCCAGTGTATGTATAATACTGATGCAGTAACCTTAACCTGTTTTTTTTTGTTTTTGTACTAGAATTCATGCAATTTTAATGGAAAACAAAAATAACACAACCATATTACAATGCAATGCATTTTAGCTAAATTTTAGGACTTGTTTTTTGTTAAAATTTCGTAGACCATTTTCTTAGTAATAGTTTGTCCATCAGCAATTTTTTTGACATCTGAGAATAGAAACTTAAAACCGCAACCATTATTATAATTGCTGCAACCATAAGCTGTTTTTCCTTTTATGATTGTTCCAATTCTGCATTTTGGGCAATTAATTGTTTTTGGAATTTTCTGTTCAAGTACTAGTTCAAATGCATCATTAAATCTAATCAACCCTTCAACTTTTTGTTCATTGACTTTAAATCCTTTTAGATTTACTGTCGACTCTTTTTCTAGTAATCTTAAATATTGCTTCTCTGATATTTTTTTGCTTTTAAAAGTAAATGGAAGCACAAAGCGACATCCCGATTTATAAGCACTACAACCATATGCAGTAGCACCTTTAATAAGTACTCCTTGTTTACACTTCGGACATTGCTTTCCTATTAAACCTGATGGTTTGTTAGGTTTTTTACTAGGTTTGGTAATTGTAGTATTTTCATGAGATATATTAGCTTTAGTAGTTTCACTTCTAACTTCATAAACCAAATCGTCAACCATTTGCTTCATGTTTTTAATAAATTGATTAGCACTATAAGTACCTTGTTCAATTTGTTTTAATTGTTTTTCCCATTGACCAGTTAATTCTGCAGACTTTAATAATTCGTTTTGAATAATATCAATGAGTTGAATCCCAGTTGTAGTTGGTAATATTTGCTTTTTATTACGCTTTATATAATTGCGTTTAAATAGCGTTTCAATAATATTTGCCCTAGTAGATGGACGGCCAATACCATTTTCTTTCATTAAATCACGCATTTCGTCATCGTCAACTTGTTTCCCTGCTGTTTCCATAGCACGAAGGAGCGAAGCTTCTGTAAACTGATTGGGTGGTTTAGTTTGTTTTTCAAGAAAGGAAGGTTCATGTGGGCCCTTTTCTCCTTTAACAAAAGAGGGTAATGTGCTATCACTATTTGAATCATTTAACGTAGCTGAAGTTTCAAAAACAACTCGCCAACCTTTAGATACAATTTCTTTTCCAGTAGTTTTAAAAGAAACGTTTTCGGCGTTTCCTATAACGGTAGTATTAGCAACTTGACAATCATTATAAAAAACTGCAATAAAGCGTTTAACTATAATATCATATACTTTTTGTTGATTCTGCTGTAAATTAATTTGAATTCCAGTAGGTATAATTGCATGATGATCGGTTACTTTTTTGTCATTAAAAACTTTAGTGGATTTTTTTATTTTTTTTCCTAAAAGCGGCTGTGTTAATATACTATAATTAGTTAAGTTTTTTAATATTCCTGTGACTTTTGGATATATATCATTTGGTAGAAAAGTCGTGTCAACTCTTGGATAAGTCACTACTTTTTGTTCATAGAGTTTTTGCGCAATTTTCAGAGTATCATCTGCCGAAAAACCAAACTTAGTATTGCAATACACTTGCAATCCTGTTAAGTCAAATAATTTTGGAGCATACTCTTTTCCTTTTTTCTTAGTAATGGATACAATTTCAAAGTCACTCTCTTTTACTTTATTAGCGAGAGCTTCACCATCTTCTTTATTTAGAAAGCGTCCTTCTTCATAACTAAACAATGTGTTTCTATAAAGTGTTTGTAGTTCCCAATAAGGTTGAGGCATAAAGTTTTCAATACTCTTATATCTTTCAACAATCATCGCCAAGGTTGGTGTTTGTACACGCCCAATAGATAGTACTTGTTTATAACCACCATGCTTAAGCGTATATAATCTTGTCGCATTCATTCCTAAAAGCCAATCACCAATAGCCCTAGAAAACCCTGCATAATATAGATTATCGTAATTACTAGCTGGTTTTAAATTTTCAAACCCTTCCTTAATAGCTTCGGTTGTTAATGACGAAATCCATAAACGCTTTACTTTTCCTTTATAATTTGAAAGTGACATCACCCAACGCTGTATAAGCTCTCCTTCTTGACCAGCATCACCGCAGTTTATTATTTCTTCGGCTTTATCAAATAAATCTTTTACAATGTTAAACTGTTTTTTGATTCCTGAATTATCTACAGTTTTCACATTAAACTTTTCGGGAAGCATAGGTAGATTATTCAAATCCCAACGTTTCCAATACGATTTGTAATCATTAGGCTCAAATAAGGTACACAAATGTCCAAAGGTGTAAGTTACTGCATATCCATTACCTTCATAATGACCATCACGTTTTGTATTTGCACCTAGAACAATAGCAATTTCGCGTGCAACACTTGGTTTTTCGGCAATACAGACTTTCACAAATAGTTTAATTTTATAAGAGTTGCAAAGTAAAAAAAATGAATTTAATTTTGTTTTAATCCTCATAATTAAATATTTCATTTCTTTTAAAATTGTTAAAAGTTAAAACAAGCTTTAATCTATTACTACAATTTCCTACCTTTAAGTCAATTATTTAACCAACCAATATTTATATAATGAAAAAGCGAGCGATTACTCTTTTCAGTGCTCTTGCTTGTTTCCTTGTAAGCTTTTCTGCATTACAGGCACAGCAAGATATTTTAGAAAAACTTAATGAAATAGCCATTGTAGACCAAAAGGTCATGATGCCAATGCGTGATGGTATTAGATTGGCCACTGATATTTATCGACCAAAAGGAGATGGAAAATACCCAGTAATTTTTTCCAGAACTCCATATAATTTTAATTCCTGGGGAGATGGAGAAGAACGTACACGCAATTATCAACGTGCATACGAGTATATTAAAAAAGGATATGTTTACGTAGTGCAAAATGAACGCGGACGCTATTACTCTGAAGGTGAATGGGATATTTTGGGTACGCCACTTACTGATGGCTATGATGCTTTTGAGTGGATGAAAAACCAATCATGGTCAAATGGGAAAATTGGAACTCTTGGATGTTCTTCAACAGCCGAATGGCAAATGGCAGTATCTGCACTAGACCATCCATCACATGCAGCTATGGTACCTCAAGGCTTTGGTGCTGGAGTTGGACGTGTAGGAGACATTAATGAACAAGGAAATTGGTATCGTGGAGGTGCTGAACAAATGCTATTCTTTTCTTGGTTATATGGTGTTGAACATGATAAATTCAAGCCAAGAATTCCAGAAGGAGCAACACAGGAAGATTTGATTAGAATTTCAAGATTTTATGATTTAGCTCCTGAAAATCCACCTGTAGATATGTCTGAAGCTTTAACTCATCTGCCAATTCAAGATATACTTAAGAATATTAATGGTAAACATGAGATTTTTGATAAAATGATTCGTCGCAAACCAAATCACCCAGATTGGTTTAAAGGAGGAATTTATCATGATGATAAAGACATAGGCACACCAAGTTTTTGGTTTGCATCTTGGTATGATGTATCTATTACTCCAAACATCAAACTTTTTAATCATGCAAGAAATAACTCTAAAGATGCTTTTATTCGAGAGAATCAATATCTCGTAATAGCACCAACCTTACACTGTGCTTATACTAGAGCAACCGAAAACACTATTGTTGGAGAGCGTAGTGTTGGAGATGCACGCTTAAATTACGATGAACAAATAACTAAGTGGTTTGATCTTTGGTTAAAAGGAGACGATAATGATTTTAAAGAAACAACACCTAGAGTACAGTATTATACAATGGGAAGCAATGAATGGCAATCTTCTGAGGTTTGGCCACCAGCAAATACCGAAATGGTAACTTACTACTTAAATAGTGGTGGAAAAGCAAATAGTCGTTTTGGCGATGGAAAATTATCTACTAAAAAAGCAGGAAAAGATAATCCAGATGGATTTACTTATGATCCAATGGCGCCTGTACCTTCTCATGGAGGAAATGTTTGTTGTACTGGTAACGCTATTAGAGGTGGAGCTAGGGATCAGAAAGATATGGAAGCAAGGCATGATATTTTAGTCTATACTACAGATATCCTAACGGAAGACACAGAAGTTACTGGATTTATTGAATCAAAATTATTTGTATCATCAGATGTAAAGGACACCGATTTTACTATTAAACTAATAGATGTGTATCCAGATGGAACAGCTTATAATTTAGATGAAACTATTCAACGTGTGCGTTACCGTGAAGGATACGATAAAGAAGTGTTTATGGAGAAAGGAAAAGTTTATGAAGTTGACCTAACACCAATGTCAACTAGTAACTTGTTTAAAAAAGGGCATAGAATTCGTATTGAAATTTCGAGTAGTAATTTTCCGCGTTTTGCAAGAAACTTAAATACTGGAGGAAACAACTATGATGAAAAAGTAGGTGTGGTTGCGCATAATATAGTACACCACTCAAGTAAACACCCTTCTCAAATACGTATTCCAATTACTAAAAAGTAGTTAGTAAAAAACTAAAAAAATATTTTATTCATGAAGACTATCTATAAAAGATCATTTCTTTGGCTTTGCTTAATTGGAATGATTTTCACAGGAAATTCCCAAACAATTAATGAATCTACTTTTAGCGGGTTAAGTTTTAGAAATATTGGACCAGCTCTAACTTCAGGACGTATAGCAGACATTGCTATTCATCCAGAAAACGAAAATGTTTGGTATGTTGCTGTTGGCTCTGGTGGTGTCTGGAAAACAATTAATTCTGGAACAACTTGGAAGCCAATTTTTGATAACCAAACATCATATTCAATAGGTAGTATTGCTATCGATCCATCTAACCCTCACACTATTTGGGTTGGAACAGGAGAAAACGTAGGTGGTCGACATGTTGCATTTGGTGATGGTATTTATGTGAGTCATGATGATGGAATGTCATGGAAGAACATGGGGCTTAAAAAATCAGAGCATCTTTCAACCATTATCGTTCATCCAGAAAACTCAGACATAGTTTGGGTTGCTTCTCAAGGTCCTCTTTGGAGCAAAGGAGGAGAACGAGGTGTTTATAAAACTACTGATGGTGGAAAAACATGGAATCGCACACTTGGAGATAGTGAATGGGTAGGAGCAACAGACATTGTAATAGATCATAACAATCCAGATATTTTATACGCTGCTAGTTGGCAAAGACATCGTACAGTTGCTGCATATATGGGTGGAGGCCCAGGTACAGGAATTCATAAAAGTACTGATGGAGGGAATACTTGGACAAAACTAAAAAAAGGATTACCTGGTTCAAATTTGGGTAAAATAGGATTAGCTATATCTCCATTTGATTCGGATGTTATTTATGCTGTAATTGAAACAGATAGAAAAAAAGGTGGTTTTTATATGTCTGAAAACAAAGGAGAATCATGGGTTAAACAATCTAATACTGTTTCTGGTGGTACTGGACCTCATTATTACCAAGAGTTATATGCTTCGCCGCATCATGAGGGTAAATTGTTTTTGATGAACAATACGGTGCTAATTTCCGATGATCATGGTAAGATATTTAATAGAATGAACGAACGCAATAAGCACGTTGATAGTCATGCCATGGCATTTAAAGCTTCTGATCCTAATTATGTTTTGTTTGGAACAGACGGAGGACTTTATGAAAGTTTCGATTTAACTAATAGCTGGAAATATGTTAGCAATCTGCCTATTACACAATTCTTTAAAATTGCTGTAGATGATAGTGAGCCTTTTTATAAAGTATATGGAGGGACACAAGACAATGGTTCTCAAGGAGGAGCTTCTAGAACAGTGTTTGCTGATGGAATAAAAAATATCGATTGGTGGAAAACCTTAGGAGCAGATGGTCATCAATCCGCAACTGAACCTGGAAATCCTAATATCACTTATGGAGAGTTCCAACAAGGTGCCTTATGGAGAATTGATCAAACTACTAGAGAAACAGTATTTATTCAACCTCAAGCTAGAGAAGGTGATCCTTTTGAGCGTTTTAATTGGGATGCGCCAATATTAGTAAGCCCGCATAATCCAACAAGACTTTATTTTGCATCACAAAGGGTTTGGAAATCTGAAAATAGAGGAGATGGTTGGACACCGATTTCATCAGATCTAACTTTAAATCAAGAAAGAATAACATTGCCTTTTTATGATGACAAACAGCAAAGTTGGGATAATGCATGGGACATTGGAGCCATGTCAAATTATAATACAATAACATCCTTAGCTGAATCTCCAAAAGAAGAAGGATTGCTATATGCTGGGACTGATGATGGATTAATTCAAGTGACTGAAAATGGTGGTGCAAATTGGAAAAAATTTGCTTTAGGAAATATCAAAGGGGTACCATCAACAGCTTTTGTTAATGATGTAAGAGCTGATTTATTTGACGCCAATGTTGTTTATGCGGCTTTGGATAATCATAAGTATGGGGATTATAAACCATATTTAATTAAAAGTACTGATAAAGGAAAATCTTGGACACTCATGAATGGAGATTTGCCAAAAACATTGTTAACATGGCGTTTAGTTCAAGATCATATAAAGAAAGATTTATTATTTGCAGCAACTGAATTTGGGGTTTACTTTACCAGAAATGGCGGAAAAAATTGGATGCAACTTAAAAGTGGTATTCCAACAATTGCAATTAGAGATATTACTATACAAAGAAGAGAAAATGACTTAGTAGCAGCTTCATTTGGTAGAGGAATTTTTATTTTAGATGATATTACTCCTTTACGTGAATTTGAAGATTCTATGTTATCAAAAGAAGCAACTTTATTTCCAATAAAAGATGCGCTTTGGTACAGTCCTAATAGTAGAGTTGGTAGTCAAGGAGATAATGAATACTCAGCAAAAAACCCTCCTTTTGGTGCAATTTTTACTTATTATATGTCGAATAAAGTAAAATCTCTAAAGGATGAACGTAAAGCTAGAGAAAAAACCAATACAGATTTCCCTAGTTGGGATGCTATAGAAACGGAGAACAGGCAACAGGGACCACACATTTTATTAATAATAAAAGATGCGAATGGAAATGTTGTTAACACTGTAGAAGGAACAAATCGAAAAGGATTTAATAGAGTTAATTGGTCTCTTACTTATCCAAATAAAGGTGGTGAAAGATTACAATCTCGCGGTAGCGGTTTTGGTGGAGGTGGTGTTATGGCTACTCCTGGAGATTATACCCTAACTATTGTAAAACGAGTAGATGGTATTAATACTGTACTAGAAGGACCAAAGTCTTTTAAAGTAGTACCTATGTATGATGGTGCTTTAAAGAGAAAATCATATGCAGAAATGAGCGCCTTTAGAAACGAAGCTTTTGCTTTCCAGCAGGATTTAACCGCAACTAATGTTGCATTATCAAGAAGTATTCAAACAATTGATGCTATGGAAAGAGCATTGAATAAAGCAGAAAAGCCAAATGATGATTTATTCAAAAGAATTAATGATGCGCGTATTGTTTTATTAGATATTGATAAAGAACTGAATGGTGATGATACTAAAGGAGAGATTGGAGAACGATCTAACCCAAGAGCTAGTGAAGGAAATTCTCTTGGTTGGAGAGCATCAGGAAACACATACGGACCTACAGATGAACACCAAGCGATGCTGAAAAGAGTAAAAAGTCAGTTAGAAAAAGTCAAGGCTAAACTCAAAACTGTTCTTAATAACACACTACCAGAAATTGAACGAGATTTAAAGGCTACTGGTGCCCCTTGGATTGAAGGGCAAGGAATGAAAAACGATTAATAGTATATTAAAGAGCTACTAATACTATTCTAGTAGCTCTTTTAAAATTTATAAAAGCAAAATTTAAAAGATGAAACAAGTACTATACATTACTTTATTATTTATTGGAGTTAATTCATTTGCTCAAAAAAAAATATTAGATCACAAAGATTTTGATATTTGGAATACCATAAAGAATCAAGCAATTTCTATTGATGGTAAATTTGTTGTATACACCTTAGAAAAAGGAGAAAAAGACAATCATTTAAAAATTAAAGATGCGAATGCTTCATTAATTTTTGAGCATGAACGTTCAGAAAATGGGCGATTAACCTACGATTCTAACTATGCATTATTCACTATAAAAGCATGGAAAGATAGTATTACAGAAATGAAACGACGTAAAGTGAAAAAAGATAAAATGCCAAATGATACCTTGGGTATTTTTAATTTAAAAACTAAGTCTTTAACAAAAATTGCTAATGTAAAATCTTATAAAGCACCTAGTAAATGGTCAGATGTAGTTGGTTATTATTTAACAGATATAAAGAAAGAAAAATCTGAAGATACTAGTGATACTAAAAAGAATACTAGCAAAAAGAAAACTAAAAAAGTAAGTAAAGATAATGGTTACCACTTAGTCGTTAGAGATTTAGTAAGCGGTAAAGAGGATACGTTAAAGTATGTAACAGATTTTAGTTTTGCTAAAGAAGGTAAGCGTTTAGTTTATGTAACCACAGGCGAGGATAATAAAGCAAATTCAGGTGTTTATATTAAGAACTTTGATAATGGAAGTATTTCTAATGTATTTGAAGCAAATAACAAAGCTAAATATTATCAACTACAATTTAGCGATTCTGGTAAAAACTTAGGTTTCGTTGTTGATACCGATACAACTAAAACACTTGTGAGACCAAATAAGTTATACCATTGGAGTGAAGGGCAAGCGAAAGCATCTATAATTGCTGATGACATCTCTGCTCCAAAAGGCTATCGTGTATCGTCTGATGGTAATATAAGTTTTTCGCAAGATGATTCTAAATTATATTTTGGCTTAGCAACACCTCCAATTGTAAAAGATACCACACTTTTAAAAGAAGAAATAGTGGATGTAGAAGTTTGGACTTATGACGAACCGCGTTTGTATACAGTTCAAGAGATTCAAGTAAAAAATGACCAAAAGAAATCATACCAAACAGTTGTGCACTTAAACAATAAAAAACTTGTGCAACTTGCTACAACTGAATTTCCGAACGCTAGATTAACAGATAAAGGCAATGCATCAATTGCATTAATAAGTAATCCTGAGCCATATATGTTAGAAAGTCAATGGACTGGAAGAAGAAATAGTGATTATGCAGTTATCGATGTAACTAGTGGAACTAGTAAACAAGTGCTAACCAATGCTCCTTCATCGATGAGCTTGAGCCCAAAAGGGAAGTATGTGTTTGGTTATCATTCAATAGATAGTACTTGGATAGCATATAACTTAGCTACAAACAAGCGCATAAATTTAACAAAAGGGAAAGTGTTTTATAACGAGTTAAACGATTCTCCTAACTATCCAGGATCTTATGGTTCTGCTGGTTGGACTAAAAATGATGAGTCTGTGCTAATTTATGATAGATACGATATTTGGAAGTTCAATCCAAGCAATGGTTCAAGTATTAGATTAACTAAAGGAAGAGAACAAAAAGTAACCTATCGTTATGTAAGACTAGATATTGATGAAGATTTTATTGATGATTCTGGCGAGTGGCTATTAACGACTTTTGATGAAAACAATAAGAACTCTGGTTATTATGAATACAATGCTAAAAATGGAAAAGGAAAACAATTGCTGTCTGGACCTTATTCATATTCTAGACCTATTAAAGCTAGAAATAGCGATAAAGTAATTTTTTCAAGACAATCTTTTGAAGAGTTTCCAAACATTAGAATTTCCGATTTAAGTTTTAAAAATAGCAAAGTTATTAGCAATGCTAATCCGCAACAAAGTGAATATAATTGGGGAACTGCTGAGATAGTTAAATGGACATCTTTAGATGGTATGGAATTAGAAGGTATGCTTATTAAACCAGAAAATTTCGATCCAAATAAAAAATACCCAATGATTGTTAACTTTTATGAAAAGAGTTCAAATGGACTTTATAGACATAAAGCACCATCTCCAGGACGATCATCAATTAATTATAGTTTTTATGCAAGTAGAGGATATTTAATTTTTAACCCTGATGTGTATTACCGTGAAGGTTACCCAGGTGAAAGTGCTTTTAATTGCGTTATTCCTGGAATTACATCTTTAGTTGAAAAAGGCTTTGTAGATAAAGACAATATTGGAACCCAAGGGCACAGTTGGGGTGGATATCAAATAGCATATTTAGTAACAAAAACAGATATTTTCAAAGCAGCTGAATCTGGCGCTCCAGTAGTTAATATGATTAGTGCATTTGGAGGAATTAGATGGGATTCTGGTTTAAGTCGTCAATTTCAATATGAGCATACGCAAAGTAGAATAGGAGGAACGCCTTGGGAATATCCACAACGTTATGTAGAAAACTCACCAATTTATAATATGGATAAAGTAAATACTCCATTATTAATTATGCATAATGATAAAGATGGCCATGTACCATGGTATCAAGGTATTGAATATTTTACCGCTCTTAGACGATTAGGAAAGCCATCATGGTTATTAAATTATAACGGAGCAAGACATTGGCCATTAAAAATGCAAAACAGAAAAGATTTCAATATTAGAATGCAACAATTTTTTGATCATTATTTAAAAGGCGCTCCAAAACCAGTTTGGATGGAAAGAGGAGTTCCAGCTATTGAAAAAGGGATTAACCAAGGTTTAGAATTGATAAAGAATTAATGACGTTAAGTTCTTTATTGAATATTATTCTTGCTTTTGTATCCATTATTTTTGGAATAGCTTTAATATACTTTTATGAAGTAAAAATTAAGAATAGAGAATCAAAGGGAAGTTGAGAGTTCAAAATAAGAACTGGTGGAATAGGTTTTATTATGATTGGAATTGCACTTATATTACGAGAATTTGGCGTTTGTTGTTAATTAAATAAAAGATAATATGGTTAAAAAAGTTAATTGGGATGATGTACCTGTAGAACAGGTTACTGATAAAATGCAACGTAGAATGATTTATGGAGATAAGGTTATGGTTGCAAAAATGAAATTTAAAGATGGGTTTTTAGTGCCGCTTCATGAGCATCATAACGAGCAAGTTACACAGGTAATTTCTGGAACAATACGTTTTTGGTTTGGTGCCAATAAAGAGCAAACTATGGATTTAGGACCAGGAGACTCTGTAGTGATTCCAGCTCATGTACCACATGAAGCCCTAATGATTGGTGATGTTGAAGAAATTGATACTTGGTCACCAATACGTGAAGATTGGCTAGATGGTACGGACGATTATTTGCGAAAATAAATGGATTTAGGTTTAAAAGGTAAAATAGCCTTTATTGCTGCGTCTAGTGACGGTTTGGGTAAAGCTGTTGCTGTAGAATTAGCAAAGGAAGGTGCAACTGTCATTATTAATGGTAGAAATAAAGATAAATTAGAAACCACCAGAAATGAATTAGAGCATAAGTTTCAAACTAAAGTTCTAGCTATTTCTGGTGATTTAGCTAATGAAAAGGAAAGAGCTTCCGTTTTAAAAACTGTTTTTAATCATCATAAGAAAGTTGATATTTTAATAACAAATACTGGAGGGCCACCTTCAGGAAAATTTGAAGATTTATCGATGGACGACTGGGACAACACTTACAAGCTATTATTAGCAAGTACTGTGTCATTAATAAAAGCTGTTATCCCTGGTATGAAACAGCAACAATGGGGAAGAATCATTGCCATCACTTCACAAGCAGTAAAACAACCTGTTGATAATTTAATTTTGTCAAATTCCGTTAGAGCGTCGGTTGCTGGTTTAACAAAAACTTTGGCAAGCGAATTAGGGAAACACAATATTACAGTAAATAATGTGATGCCTGGATACACAAAGACTAATAGGCTTTTATCTTTAATTGATAGCAATCCTTCATTTGCATCAGCCATTAATGAAATTCCTCTTAAACGTTTCGGTAATCCAGAAGAATTCGCAGCAGCAGTCACTTTTTTAGCAAGTGAAAGAGCGAGTTATATTACTGGTACCTCCTTAGCTGTTGATGGAGGTTGGATTAAACATATTCTGTAAATGACACATATAGATTTAGCTGATAAAAACATACTAATTACTGGTGCTTCTAAAGGGATAGGACAAGCTATTGCTGAGTACAACATGAAGATGGGAGCAAGGGTAGCTATACATTATAATTCGGATAAAACATCAGCTAAAGCTTTAGTTTTAAAGTATCCAGAGACCAATTCAAAAGCATTTCAAGCAGATTTAAGTAAAACGAGAGAGGTTATCAATTTATTTGAAAATGTTGTCGCTGAATTTGGACATATAGACACTATTATCTTAAACGCTGGCGTGTTTTTGAAACATTCAATTAAAGATAGTTTTGAAGATTGGTTAAATGTTTGGAAATCTACTATAACAATTAACTTAGATTCGGTTGGTATGATGACCAAACTAGGAATTGACCACTTTAGAATTCAAAAAGGAGGACGCTTTGTTTACATTGGAAGTCGTGCTGTGTTTAGAGGTGAAACAGAAGAATACTTGGCATATGCAGCGTCAAAAGGAGGATTAACATCGTTGGCAAGAAGTGTAGCACGATCTTTTGGAAAAGAGAACATAAAATCGTTTGTTATTGCACCTGGATTTACCAGAACGCAAATGGCAGAATCGTTTATTGAAACCCATGGTGAAGAGCGTGTTTTAAATGAAATTGCTTTAAACAAATTGACAAAGCCGAGTGATATTGCACCTTTAGTTGCATTAATGTGCAGTGGCGATATGGATCATGCTACTGGAGCAACAATTGACGTGAATGCAGGAAGTCATATACGTTAATTAGTAACCGCCAAACCAAGTTTTAAACCTTGAAACACGGTCTCTACTTACAATAATATCACTATCTGTATTAACATTTAATTTAAGCTTTAATCGGCTATTTGAATAAACGATAGCATCTTTTATAGCATCAAGGTTAATAATAAAGGTTCTGTTTACTCTCATAAAGTTTTGAGGGCTTAATATTTGGTTTAAATCCTCTAGCTTATAGTCTAAAACAAATTTTTTGGTATCGTTAGTTATCAAAAATACTGTGCGTCCTTCGGCATAAAACAAAGCTATTTTATTTGTCTTGATTGAGTGGATGTGATTTCCTAGACGCACTAAAAATCTATCCTTAAATAATTTATTTACAATTGCATTTGATACACTCTTTAAAGTGTTGCTTGATAGTATCGATTTAAAATTCTTAAATTTTGTAAGTGCCTTGGAAACATCTGTAAATGTAATTGGTTTTAATATGTAATCAATACTGTTAAGCTTAAATGCATCAATAGCAAATTCGTCGAATGCTGTCGTGAAAATAATAGGTTTTTCCAGCTGAATTTGATTGAATATTTCAAAACTTAGTCCATCACTTAATTGTATATCCAAAAAAAGCATATCGACTGAATCCTTATGTCTTTGCAACCAGGTAACAGTATCTTGAATACTAGTAAGTTTTGCTAAAATATTAATAGTATTATCATATTTTAGAATATAGCGTTCTAACTTTTCTAATGCTGGAATTTCATCTTCAACAATTACTACATTCATAGGTTGGGTTTTGTTATTAATTTTGGAATACTAATAATGCGCTTATCTTGAATGTTTTTAATAGTTAATTTTTGTTTACTATAAAACGTATAGCGCTTTTTAATATCGCTTAATAAGCTAGAATTAAATTCTGAATTAATTTTATCATTCTTTACATAGCTTAGCGCTAAGCTATCATGTGTTTCATTAATTTCAATGTCTAAAGAGTCGCTACTATTTATGGTATTTTTAATAACATCCTCTAGGATTGTTAACAGGCTTCCTGGTACAATTAAAAAGTTAGAATAAGTTTGAGTAGTTAACGTTATGACTCTATAAGGCAAATAATTAAATAATTGTACTAATTCTTTTGCTGCATTAAGTTCTTCACCTAAAGTTACAAGCTGTTTATTCTTCGTTGAAAGTATATAACGATATACTATCGCAATATGGTCAATTAAGTCGTCAACATTATCAGACTTTTTTCTAGCAAGTACAATAATAGCTTCAAAGCACTCAAAAAGCAAATTAGGATTTATTCCTTTTTCAAATTGTATAAAATCATCTTCTATAAGTTGCTTTTTTATATACTCATTATTAAGAATTTTAGTATTTTCCTTATATAGATATTGATGACTTAAATGTAACATTACGTATATAAATGTAATGCTACAAAAAATACTATTAAAAAGCCATAATTCGTTTGTGCTAGGTGAAAACCCAAGTATAACCTTATAGTAAACAACAATGGCAATCGTTACTAAAATAGCACAAAGTAGCATAGAGCCAATTACTTGTATGAGTAATTTAAAAGAAGAAGATAACTTCGATGGCAATTTATTAAAAACCCATAGCAAGAGTCTAGAAAATTCTTGTATGACAAAAGATAAACCAATACAGAAATATAGTTCTTTACCTAAAAATTGTTCCTGAAGTTGCTCTACATCATTATTAATTAAAAGAATAAGTAAATACACAACAATGCCACTAAAGATAGGACTGAATAACCTAAATAACGGATTATGTATAAACAACCTAGTCATTGTCTACTATTATTGGAAGTTTTACTGTAAAATTATCGTCTTTAATGATTGATATTTGCTTGTTAAATAAAAGCTGAAACCTAGAATTTATATTGCCCAATCCAATATTAAAAGACTCTACATTTTTTGGTTTTGCAGAAATATTATTTTTAACAACTAACTGGTCTTTTTCCTGAAATATTTCTATGTTTAAATTATTTAATTCGGTAGCTTGATTATGCTTAACCGCATTTTCAATAAGCATTTGTATGCTTAATGGCGGGATTTTATTTGCAAAATTATTTTCCGACACATTAATAGAGTAGTTAAGTGCATTACCAAACCTTGTTTTTAATAAAGATAGATAGGCTTTAATTATTTCTAATTCTTTGTCAATGTTTACCAATTTAGTATGATAACTATTGAGTGTATATTTGTATATTTTTGCAAGTTCTCTAATATAATTTTCAGCCTGCACCTCATCTTTAAAAGCTAATGATGAAATAGTATTTAAATTATTGAACAAAAAATGAGGACTTAATTGAGACTTTAAAGCTTTTAACTGAAATTCGAATTGTTTTCGTTCATATTTTACAGCTTCTATTTGAAGTTTGGAATAGGTGTGGTATGAGTAAAGTGCAAAATAAAAAATGTTATATATAAGTATCAGTATAAACAGAATAATGCCTAGCTTAATAAGGTTGCTTTGGTATAACTCTTTTTCTAATACTACTTGATTGGTAAGCTTGTTGTATATAAGTACAACTAAAAGCACTACAGCATAAGTACAGGTAAATAAAGTAACAATACCAATTATAAACCTATTGGTTAATTGAGATATCCAAGGAATTAATTTATCTAACCTTTTTGAAATAGCATAAATAAGATAGGCTAATAATATGCCACAAAAAGCACTTAATATTAATTCTAGTGAATTATTAGTTTGTTCAATTAAATGGATGCTAGCATCAAAATAGTTATAAAGTAATATCCCAAATAGAATACCTAATACTGTGATGAGCAGGTGCTTTTTCACTTTTGGATTATTGAGCTGGTTAGTTAAAATCATATAACCAAGGTAATCAATCTACACTAAAATTAAGACTTAGTATAACTAATTACCTTGGTATTTGTTTGGTTAGTCTATAGCTTTTACTGCACGACCATAATAATGGTCTGATCCTATTGATTTTGCAGCTGCTCTATAAGCTGATTTTACGCGTTCTGGTGAATTCTTAACTTTATTAGCAAAAGCCATTAGAGCTTGTGACATAGAATGATCCGACTGAATATGAGTTAAAGAATTAAGTGCCGAAACTAACTGATCATCTGACAGGTTTTGATTAGCTATTTTCATGTAAATAGTAGCTGCATAATGGTCTGACCCAACACTATTCTTTACAACATCTAGTAACTTATTTAAAGAATATCTGCCACTACTTGAGCCAACATTATCAATTAATTCATTAATAACTATAGATATGTAATGATCAGATTTAATATCACTTAACGTGTTTAAAAATTCATTATAAGCATTACTTGGTAAGCTCTTATCATTAATCACTTTTTTAAGTACTTGAGTTTTATAATGATCAGACTGAATGTCTTTAGATAAAGAAATAATTTTCGAAATATTTTGAGAGTTCAACGCTCTACTATCCATTACTTCGGTTAAAACTTGAGTAACATAATGATCGGAGTTAATATTTGTAGCAATTTCAAGCAAGCTATCCATTTGGCTATCACTTATAGATTTATCATTTATTACTTTTTTAAGAACATTGGTTATATAATGATCAGACTCTAAACTTTTAGCAGCATTAATGTAGGCTGTTATAGTTTGATTACTTGATAAAAAAGCTTTTTGATTACTAGTAAGAATACTTGCCAAATAATGATCTGACTCTATTTCATTACCTGCTGTATCAATAACATTAACTAAGTCGTTGTTATTTAGGGTTTTATTTAATAATAACTTAAAATAAGCTGCCTTTACGTAGTCGCTTTCTATTCTTTTAATTTCAGTTAGTACAGCATTAGCACCACCATTATTATAAAAACGATTAACACGACTTTCCGCGCCAATTGTAGTAGTTCTAACTATTTCTTGCAAAACTTCAGCTAGCCATTTTTGACCCTCTGGTGTAAAGTTTTTTTCCGTACGTCCTTCAAAATATTTTTTAATAAGGTTACCATTTCTATCAGATTCAATAACAATACGTCTTCTATTTCCAAATGAAGAGCGTTCAATTTCTATAAAGCCACCACTAGAAATAGCAACAATATCTGTGTCATCATTAGATAAAGTTATATCCCCTTCATATTCTATTTTAAAGTCCTTACCATTATTGGAGATGCTAATTCTACTCTTACCATTGTTGTTAGAAATATTTGTATTGGTTTGAGCATATGAATTGATTGGCATAGCTAAAAGCAATGCGAAAAATAGCAAACTAAAAAAGTGCTTTTGATTAATGAGTGATTTTGTCATAATTGTTCGTTTTTTGATTTATGAGGCAAATGTATATGACAATAGTACTTCTAAAAAATAGAATGTAGTGAATTACACTTTTTATGTAGTGAGTTGCATTTTGTATTATAAATTCTTGTCAAAAAGCCTTAATGAGTATCAACATAATTATAAATTCGCTCAGATATTCTAGCCAATTTATCTGTGTCTTCATCAAAATTTTTAAGGTTTTTAGATAGTAATATAAGTACATAATCTTTTCCATTTTGTGGATAAACAACAGCTGCATCGTGACGCACACCTGCTATAGAACCTGTTTTATGAGCTACTTCAGCATTGTCTGGTAAATATTTTGGAATCAGATCATTCCATTGTTGGTCTTTAAGTATCTCTAACATTGCTTCACAATCTGCTTTTGTTCCGGCTTTTCCATTAGCAATAGCTTCCATAATAACCAATAAATCTCTTGCTGTTGTAGAATTACTCAACCCTAAATCATACGCTTTTTGGTCTTCAACACCCCGTAATACTTCAATGTTTTTAGCTCCTAAATCGCGCATAGTTTGTGTGGTTTTCTTCGCATCAACAATTTCTATTAACACATTTGTTGCTAGATTGCTACTTACAGTAATCATTGGTACCATAAGATCATATAACGTTTGTTTCGTGCCTATTTTACTATAGATAACATCATCACTATCGTCACCAATATCCATTTTATAGGGACTTCCATCCGCAATACTTTTAAATTCATTAACTAATACAATAGAATCGCTTAAGTTGATTAAACCTTGTTTTTGTTGTTTATAAAGCTCAATCATTACTGGAACTTTCATAGTACTTGCTGCATGAAACGCTTCATCAACATTAATGAGAATTGAGTTTTCTTCATTAGATAAATCAAGAAAAGCTACAGCAATATCTCCTTCTATTTCACCAATTTGCTGTTCGATATCTGTTTTAAGTATATCTAATTGATTAGTTTCTTTACATCCAAAATTGGTGAAGATGATTATTATTGTAAACCTTCTAAATAAAGCTATTTGAAGCATGATTTAAGTAAAAACTAAATTTATGAATAATAAATTGAATTATAGAATACTTATGTGACCTCTTAGTTTTAGTTAGATGAAATTTATTACTTTTAGTTTTTAAACACATAATTATATAAAACCGTTTAACATGATTTCTTTTTTCTCGAAGTATTCCAAATTAATTTTCAGTGTTATTACTATATGTTTTTCACTAATTGTAAATTCTCAAGATTCTCAATTAAAACCTGTTCCTGAACAAGATTACGGGAAATGGGAACGTATTAATTGGGGAACCTCTTTTACTGAAGATGGTTCATGGATTCAATTTGGTATAATTACCAATGATAATGATAAAACATTAACAGTAGTAAATACTAAAACAAAAGAATCAAGGCTAATAACAAATGCTGAAGCTGCTATTTTTTCTGCGGATAACAACTGGATGGCTTATAAAAAAGTACTGACAGGAAAGGCTCAAAAAAAGCTAGACATCTCTAATAGACAAAAGAAGACGAAAAAGAAAGCTCCACAAAAAATGGGTGTTGTTAATTTATCTACAGGAGATTCTTTAGAATTTATTGATGTTGTTAATTATAAGTTTAGTGGCGTTAATTCATTCCTTGCGATGAAGCGAGAAAAAGATAAAGCAAATACATTAATTGTAAAAGATTTAAAGAGTGGTCTAGAAGTTACCTTTGGAAACGTTAAGCAATATGAATGGCAGGACAAAGGAGCACTTTTGTCAATGATAATAAATACTGATGATAAGGTTGGAAACTCGGTGCAATTATATAATCCTATTACTGGAAATTTAAAGGTTTTAGATCAAAAAGAAGAAGTTTACAATGGCTTACTATGGCGAGAAAAAAGTTCAGACCTGTTGGTTTTGAGAACAGCCAAAGACACACTGTATAAAGATGATTCATTTGATATTTTGTTATGGAAAGGATTAAATAATTCTAATGTTAATAATTCGACTAAAGTTTTTAATCATATTAAACACACAAATTTTCCAAAAAACACACAAATTAAGAGTAGAGGTGTTTCGTTTTCAGATAATGGTGAAAGCATATTTTTTAGCACAGATTTTAGAGTTAGTAAAACTCCAAAAGAGAAAAACGATAAAAATGAGACTAACGATGAAGCTGCTGAAGTGGAGATATGGAATAGTGGAGATGTAGATATTATTCCAGCTCAAAAGAAAAATGTAAACTATGGTTCTAAGTTATCAGTTTGGAATACAAATAGCGACAAGTATTATCAATTAGAAAGCGATGTAATCGATCGTGTGAGAATACAAACGGAAACTTCAATTAGTATTGGTCAAGATCAAACCCCTTATGATTTTGAAGTTATGTTTGGAAGACCTGATTATGATTTATATACCGTAAACACTTTAAATGGTGCATTAGAAAAAGTAGTTACTAAAGCCAGTAGATATTGGGATGTAAGCCCAAATAATAAGCACTTTATATATTTAAGTAATGATCATTTGTACTTATACAATATAGATACTAAAGAATCAATAAATATTTCAAAAAACATAGATGCAAGTTTTATAGATGTTGACAATGATCATCCAATGGCTCAAAAACCAGCATTTGGGTTTGCTGGATGGAGTAGTGATAGTAAATCTTACCTTGTTAATTCTGAGTTTGATGTTTGGCAATTTTTCACTGATGGTAATAGTCCGAAGCGACTAACTAATGGAAAGGAGGATAATATAATCTACAGATATCAAAATTTTGACAGAACACAAAAAAGCATAGATTTTAAAAACCCAGTTTATTTTAGATTATTTGGGAGGTATAATAAAAACTCTGGAATGGCTGTGTTATCTAAAGGAAAGATGAAGACCTTAATCTATAAGGATACTATGATTTCTGGAACTATTAAGGCAAAGAAATCTGATGATATTGCATTTATGGAACAAACGTATACACAATCTCCAAATTTGTTTTTAACCAATACGTCATTTAAAAAAACAAAGCAAATTTCTAACACCAATGCTTTTCAGAAGGATTATGCTTGGGGAAAAGCGGAGTTAATTACTTACACAAATGCATTAGGGAAAGAGGCTCAAGGAATTTTGTATTATCCGGCAGATTATGTAAAGGGGGAAAAATATCCTATGATAACTTATATATATGAGAAGTTATCAGATAGATTTCATGGTTATATTAATCCGTCTAAAACGAATTACTATAATACTACAGTATGGTCCCAAAATGGCTATTTTGTATTGAATCCAGATATTGAGTTTATCGCTGGAGACCCAGGAATTTCTTCTGCTAAGAACTTAGAGAATGTGGTAAAATCTATTATTGAAAAAGGTGATGTTGATGCTAAAAAAGTTGGTTTAATTGGACATTCTTGGGGTGGTTACCAAGCTGGTTTTGTGCCAACGCAAACAGATATTTTTGCGGCAAGTGTCGCTGGTGCTGGTTTAACAGAGCTTATTAGTATGAACTTAGCTGTAACACCTGCTTTTGGAGGTACGCCAGAAAACGCTCATTTTGAAGTAAGTCAAGAACGTATGGAAGTTGCGCCATGGAAAGCTCCAGATAGTTATTTAAGAAATTCATCTGTGATGAATATTGAAAAACTAAATACACCAATCATGTTTGAAGTTGGTGATAATGATGAGAATGTCAATTGGTTTCAAGGAATAGCTTATTATAATGCAGCTAGAAGAGCAGCTAAACCTTTTGTTCTACTTGTGTATGCAAAAGAGGGACATGGTTTGCGTCAGGATAAAAACAGAATAGATTATCAGCAACGTATATTAAAATGGTTTGGACATTATTTAAAAGACGAACCAGCAGAAGATTGGATGACAGAAGGAATACCTTATGCTGAACAACAACGTAGATTGAAAAACAAATCTAAAGACTAATAAAAAAGGGAAGCAATAATGCTTCCCTTTTTTATTATCAATAATATTTTAAACTAGTTCTTAAATTGATCAGCTTTACTTTGATTTACATCTGGAGTAAAGTTGTTAATTACTAAGTGTGTAATAAAAAATTCCATCATGCGATCTCTATTCACAGCAGTATGTCCTTGATCAGGACCAACTTGTACTTCAAAGCTTTTACCAGCTTTTTGTAATGCTTGAATTAATTGTAATGAATTCGCAGGATGTACATTGTTATCATTTGTTCCGTAGAAAATCATTAATTCACCTTTAAGATTGTCTGCATACTTCATAATACTACCAGCATCATATCCTTCTTTGTTATTTTCAATAAGGTTCATATATCTTTCGGTATATACATTGTCGTAGTTTCTCCAATCCGTTACAGCAGAGTTTGCAACAGCTGCATGATAAACCTCTGGGAAACGTAATAGGCTAGTAGCTGCGGTTGTACCACCATAAGAAGTTCCTACAACACCTACTTTGTTTTTATTAAAATATGGCCTATCATGTAGCGATTTAATACCTTCGGCAAAATCGTCCATTTCAACAATTCCTAAATTACCATATAGTTTATCTAACATCTTTTTTCCTCTTCCACCAACATTTCTACCATCAAGATTTACAACTAAAAAACCATATTCAGTCATAGCATTTGGCAGTGTGAAGTTTTCTCTAAAACCATTAGTTGAAGGACCTCCATATATAGCTAAAATCGAAGGGTACTTTTTATTAGGATCAAAATTAGAAGGGAAGTGTAGCATCCCATGTAATTCTGTAACACCATCTGCTGATGTAAAAGTAAATGCTTCAACCTTTTTTAAACCAAGTTCGTTAAACTTCGTCATATCACTTTTTGTAAGCTCATCAATTACTTTACCCTTTGAATTTACCAAACTAGTAAATGGTGGTATATCGTGTGTTTGAGCTACATCAACAAAATATTTGCCATTAGGGGAAATAGTAACGCTATGATTAAACGCAGGATCTGTTAATCGCGTATTTTGAGTCCCGTCAAGCTTTACACGATGTAATTGCATTTTCATATGATTATCACCACTTCTAGCATAGTAATATACATATCCATTTTTTTCGTCAACATCTATAATTCTTGAGACTTCATAATTATGAGTTGTTATTGGATTTATTAATGTACCATCAATATTGTATAAGTAGTAGTTATTAAATCCGTTTCTTTCTGACGCCCAAATAAATCGTTTTCCATCTTCTAGGAAACGCATTTCTGGAGAGTTTCTAGTAAAACTTGCTGGCCATTCCTCACGAACCACAACTCTTGTTTTTCCTGTGTTTGGGTCTGCTGCTTTATACTCCATAATATCCTGCTTTCTATTTGTGCTATGGAATAATAGTTCTTTACCATCAGGAGACCAATCTATGTTGTAGATATAAGTTCCGATTGCTCCATCGTTATAAGGTTGTCCATCTCTTATATCTAGCGTTATCGTCTTTTTAGAATCTAAGTCATAAACTATTAAGTCTACAGGTAAATTTTTAGCACCTACTTTTGGATAGGCTTCAATTTCTACAGAATCTTGAATTTTTGTTTGGTTGTAAATAACATAATATTTTTTAGCATCTTTTTCTTCAAATCTATAAAAAGCCACTTTCTTACTATCTGGAGACCACCACATCGCAGTGTTTTGTCCTAATTCTTCACCATATACCCAAGTTGCAATTCCAAACTTAATTTGGTTATCATCATTACCCTCGGTTGTGATAGGTATTACATTAGTACCATCAGGATTACTGATGTACATATTTCTATCTTTAGTAAATGCTTTTAGCTTTTTATTTGGAGATTCAGCTGAAGCATACTGACGTCCTCTTGCTGGTCTGTTCCCAAAACTTCTTCTAGGTCTTGGTTGGGCATCACCTATTTCGGTAGCCTTCTTCTTTTTTACATCATATTTATACTGCTTACCATCTTGATTATAGGTAAAAGAATTACCATCTTCACTCCAGGTTGCAGATAAGCTTCCATACTTAACAGAGCTACGAATTTGTGGTGCCATTTTTTGATATTGTTCATACCCTGGCATCCTTTTTAACTTGTCTTGTGCAAAACTTGAGTTGAAAGGAATAACTAGTGTTGCTACAAATGCCATTAATGCTATGGCTCTAAAACGATTTTTAAACATTTTGGTTGGATTTATTAAATTTTAGTAAAGGTAATTGAATTAATAAGATTGATAAATTGATTTTAAGACGAATAAGGTTAATGATATGTTAAAATTAGTTTACTATTTTTTATAGAGTTGAGCTTTGTATTGAGGGTGCATTAAATTTTCAAAACTTAAAACTTCATCAAGTTCTTCTTCTGACAGTAATTGTTTTTCCAATACAAGTTTCTTAACTGTTTTGCCAGTAAGCACAGCTTCTTTACCAATAACATCACCCATATGATGCCCAATATACGGGTTTAAAAAAGTAATTAAACCAATAGAATTAAGAACCATATTTTTAGTGTGCTCAGCATTTGCTGTTATACCAATAATACACTTATCCGTTAATGTAGCAAATGCATTTGACAGTAAATCTATAGACTCAAATAATGATTGTGCAATTACTGGTTCCATAACGTTTAATTGTAATTGTCCAGCTTCTGCAGCAAAAGAGATAGTGACATCGTTACCAATAATTTTAAAACAAACTTGGTTTACAACTTCTGGAATAACAGGATTTACTTTTGCTGGCATGATAGAAGAACCTGCTTGCATTTCTGGAAGATTTATTTCATTAAATCCACATCTTGGACCAGAAGATAGTAACCTTAAATCATTACAAATTTTTGACAATTTTACGGCTGTTCTTTTTAATGCTCCAGAAATCATAACATAAGCACCACAATCAGAAGTTGCTTCTATTAAGTTTTCTGCTTTAATAAAGTTTGCATTAGTTAATTCTTTTAAATACTCAATAGATTTCTCTGAATATCCTTTTGGCGCGTTAAGTCCTGTACCAATAGCTGTAGCTCCTAAGTTAACTTCTAAAACTAAATCGCGACACATTTTAAGGTTTTTAATTTCCTCAGTAAGATTTGCTCCCCAAGCTTTAAATTCATCACCAAGTGACATGGGCACTGCATCTTGTAATTGAGTTCTTCCCATTTTTAAAACTTTTGAAAATTCAATAGACTTTTTATCTAACTGAATTACAATATGTTCAATATGTTTAAGTAAACTATTAATGTAAAAATATGTAGCAACTCTAAAACCAGTAGGGTAGGCATCATTTGTCGATTGTGATTTGTTAACGTGATCATTTGGGTTTAAAACATTATAATTCCCTTTTTTATAACCATGAAGTTCAAGAGCAACATTTGCAATCACCTCGTTCGTATTCATATTTACTGAAGTTCCAGCACCTCCTTGAAATACGTCTGTCGGAAAATAATCTGAATATTGTATAAGATTATTTAATATCTCATCGCATGCACTAATAATCATGTCTGCTTTATCATCTGCTATGGCTCCAATTTCCTTATTAGCCATTGCACAGGCTTTTTTAGTAATAACCAGACCTTTTATAAACAAAGGGTAATCTCCAATTTTTGAGTTAGATATATTAAAATTATTAATAGCTCTTTGAGTATGGATTCCATAATAGCTGTCTTGATGAATATCTAATTCACCTAATAAGTCAATTTCTTTTCTAAATTCCATAAGTAAAAATGAATAAAAACATTTGTTGAATTTTAACATTAAATATAGCACTAATTTTACTTAACTTTGGATTCTAACCAACCAATTTTTTGTCGTATGAAGACTCGATTTTATTCTGTTCAATTTCTATTATCATTTTTTATTACTAGTGCATTAATCGCCCAAGATTTTAAGGCTTTTAAATACCGCACAGTTGGACCGGAAAGAGGTGGAAGAGTTACCACAGTAACTGGTACACCAATGCTACCTGGAACATTTTATTTAGGTGCTTCTGGTGCTGGTGTATGGAAATCTGACGATTATGGAACTACTTGGAATAATGTATCTGATGGCTTTTTTGCAACACCATCCATTGGTGCAATTGAAGTTGCAGTTAATGACCCAAACATTGTCTATGTTGGTACAGGATCTGACGGATTACGAAGCAACGTCATTAGTGGTAAAGGTGTTTATAAATCTATAGATGCAGGAAAAACATGGGAACATATTGGTTTAAGAGAAACTGGACAAATTGGTGCTGTAGAAATAGATCCAACGAATAATAATGTAGTTTGGGTTGCAGCTATTGGAAATGCATTTAAAGCAAATGAAGAACGTGGAATTTATAAAACGACAGATGGTGGTCAAAACTGGGAGAAAGTATTCTTTATTTCAGATAAAGTGGGATTTTCCGATTTAGAACTACTTCCAGGAAATCCAAATATAGTCTATGCAGCAGCTTGGAAAGCTGAACGCAAACCTTGGACAATCATTTCTGGAGGGAATAACGATGAAGGTGGAATTTACAAATCAATTAATGGAGGAAAAGATTGGATTAAACTAGAAAAGGGTTTGCCTAAGGGGTTAATTGGTAAAATAGATTTAGCTGTATCTCCTGTAAACTCAAGTATTTTATATGCAGTAATTGAAGCCCCTGGAAAGGAGGGTGGACTATACAAATCTGTTGACCAAGGAAAATCATTTAAGCAAGTGTCTAGTAATATAGGTTTAGTAAACAGACCTTTTTATTACACTAATATTGAATTAGATCCAACAAATCCTGATATTATTTACTCAAATGCTAACCCTTTATTAAAGTCAATAGATGGAGGAAAAACGTGGAAGCGTATGAGTGTGCCACATGGTGATAATCATGATATTTGGATAAACCCAAATAATCCTGATTTATTGATTCAAGCAAATGATGGTGGAGCAAACGTTACTCATAATGGAGGAAAAACATGGTCGACACAGTTTAACCAACCAACAGCAGAATTGTATCAAGTAGAAGTTGACGATCAATACCCATATTGGCTGTATGCAGGACAACAAGATAACTCGTCTACTATTGCTGTCCCTAGTTTTCCACCTAGCGCCATTCAAAATGCAGGAACAGGGTGGATAATTAATACAGGAGGTTGTGAAACTGGACCTGCTGTTCCAAAACCAGGTAATCATAATACTGTGTATGCGAATTGTAAAGGTCGTTTCGGAGTATTTAATAAACTTACTGGTGTTGAACGAGGTTACTATGTAGGTGCATCAAATATTTATGGACATAACCCTAAAGACTTAAAATATAGATTCCAGCGAGTAGCACCAATCCATGTATCTCCTCATAATCCTAATGTTGTGTATCACGGATCACAATACCTACATAAAACGGTAACAGATGGACTTATTTGGGAAACCATTTCTCCAGATCTTACCGCTTTTGAAGAAGATAAGCAAGTGATTTCTGGAAGCCCTATTACAAGAGATATTACAGGTGAAGAATACTATAGCACTCTATATTCTATTAGAGAATCAAAACTAGTAGAAGGACTTATTTGGACAGGATCTAATGATGGTGTTGTGTCTGTTACTAGAGATGGAGGTAAAACTTGGTCAAATGTAACGCCAAAAAAATTACCAAAAGGTGGTAGAGTAGAATCTGTGGAGCCTTCTCAATTTAATCCAGCTAAAGCATATATAGCTGTTGATAGACATTTGCTAGGAGACGCTAAACCATATATTTATGTTACTAATAATTATGGTGAGAAATGGGAGTTATTATCAACCGATAAAAATGGTATTCCTACCGATTTCACAACGCGTGTTGTACGCGAAGATCCCGTTCGTGAAGGGCTATTATATGCTGGAACAGAGTTTGGAATATTCGTATCATTTAATGATGGAGAGTCATGGGAAAAATTCCAGCAAAATTTACCAGTAACTCCAATAACAGATCTTAAAATTTTTAGAGGAGATATAGTTATTAGTACTATGGGTCGTGGATTCTGGATTTTAGACAATATTACTTCGTTAAGACAAAGCCAAATTAATAATCTAAAAGAAACACCATATTTATTCAAACCAGATAATACAATTCGTTATAGATATCCAAATGCACGTAGTTCATTTCCAAGATATCCACGAACAAGTGTTACTATAGATTATTATCTTCCAAAAGACACTAAAGGAGGTGTGCAGTTAGAAATTTTAAACTCAAATAAAGAAGTTATAAGTACAATATTAAGTGATAGTACAAAACTAAAATCTACAGTGAAAGAAGTAGAAGATATGAACTTAAGCCAAATACTCCGTTTTGTTGATAAAAAACTAGTTGGAAAACCTGGGCTACATCGTTTTGATTGGGATTTAAGTCAAAAAGGAGCTTGGAACAAAAATAAGGCACGACGTTATAAAGGAGGGCCAATGGTAGCTCCTGGAGTATATACAGCTAGATTAACAGTTGGAGAACAGTCGTTTGAGCAAAGTTTTGAAATTCTTTTGGATCCTAGAGTCAAAAAAGAAGGTATTACAGCTACAAATATAGAAGAGCAAATAACTATGCAAAATAAAGTTATGGATTTGCTTTCTGATGCTAGAAAATTAGAAGCTAGTCTTGAAAAAGAGGCTAAATCTTTAAAAAAGAAAAAAGCCAAAGCTAAAGTTGAACGTTTAGAACAAATAAATGTAGTTTTAAAACAATTGCAAAACGAAAAAAAAGGTGCTTATCCGCAACAAATGATGCTATCGCAAATTTCATATTTATTGAATATGATAAGTAGAGCAGACCAATTACCAGGAGAAGAAGCAAAAAACAGATATGAAGAGTTAGTTATACAATTCAATAAGCTTAAGCAAGAAGCAACGGAATAGATGCAAAAACCTCATAATACGCTCTTAATAGTATTAGCATTTTTTTCAATCTATGTGATTTGGGGTTCTACGTACTTGTTTAATAAAATTGCTGTTGGTGAATTACCTCCTTTTATGCTTGCTTCAGTACGATTCGTTACTGCTGGAGTGTTCATTTTTGTTATTGCTAAAGCACTTGGAATTTCACTAAAAATCACCAAACGGCAGTTAATAAATGCGACTATCGCTGGTTTTTTGTTTTTGACATTTGGAAATGGTATTGTTGTTTGGGCTCTTAAATATGTAGATAGTGGTTTTGCTGCTTTAGAGATATCTGCTCAACCCTTAGTGATACTTTTATTAATGCGTATTCATCAAGGAAAGAAAATTCAATTAATGTCCTTTATTGGAGTAGTTCTAGGCTTTATTGGTATTTATTTGTTAGTAAGTCAGAAGCAAATAATTGGTCAAGAAAACTCAATTATTGGCATGCTCATGATTTTTGTGTGCATGTTGAGTTGGGCTTATGGAAGTTTGTTTGTTGGAAAAGCAGATTTACCTTCCAATTATTTTATTAATACAGGTTATCAAATGTTTACAGGTGGTATAATGCTATTAATAGTTAGTGCATTATTTGGTGAGTCTTGGTCATTACCTACGGAATGGAGTAGTGAAGTACAACTTTCTATTCTATTATTAATATTACTTGGAAGCATTGTTGCTTTTACATCTTTTAACTACTTACTTAAGATTGTATCACCAGAAAAAGTGGCGACTTCAACATATGTAAACCCAATTGTAGCACTTTTTTTAGGATGGTATTTTTTAGATGAGCAAATTACAATGCAGTCTATAATCGCAGCAGTAGTGTTGTTGACAGGTGTTTATTTTATAAATACCAAGAAAAAATTGGCCATATTTTCAAGGTTTAGAAGATAAAATTTGTACGATTAGAAAGTGATATACTTTTTAAGTATGACTACATTTCTAGTTTAAGCTTTTGCCCAACCTTTAAAAGCGTTGTGCTTTTTATATTATTTGCGATACAAATTGATCGAATTGAAACATTGTTTCTTCTTGAAATGTGAGAAAGCGTATCTCCACGCTTAACCACATATATTTTTATCTCTTTAACAAGACTTGCTTTTGCTTCATCTTCAGTGCTTAACAGCTCTAGCTTAGTTCTTCGCTTTGAACTATGCAAATACGGAGTTGCCCATCGGCGTGTAACCCATATCTCAGATGATCTAATTTTATTTGCCTCTTTAAAGTCAAATAAATATTCAGGGTTAATAGCTATACCTTTATAGTTCACAATTAAGTGCAAATGGCTACCCCGTGCATTTCCAGTAGCACCACCTTTACCAAGAATTTGTCCACGTTTTACAGAATCGTTCACTTTTACAGCATAAGAAGATAAGTGTGCATAAACGGTTTCCAAACCATTGTAATGTCTCACAATTACTGTTTTTCCATGACCTGAATTATATCTAGTAAAACGTACAACGCCATCCAAAATTGATACCACATCATCACCAGTAATAAGATCTATATCTATACCTTTATGAGCTCTTCTATTACGCCATCCAAATCGTGAAGTAATAACCATGCTATCGAGTATAGGAGACCTATATATGCTATCCTCAAACTTAATTTGTATCGGGAACTTAACAACTTCATCTTTAAAAGGATTAAATTTCTGAGTATCCCAAAATTCTCCTTTAATATCAATCGTATTTGCTGATTTTTCTATAAAAGAACTCTTTAGTGAATCATTATCAATAGTTATACTTGCTATGGGTTTCGCATTTGGAAATTTCATGTTAGACTGCGAAAACGCCTTAAATGACAGGCAAAAAAATAAAAACGAATAAATTATTAATTTCATTTACTAAAACTAATCAGTAGTAAAACAATGTGTAGATTTTGGATTGTAAGGAATGCGAATTTAGCAAAAAATTTAAATAGTGGATAATATATAAACATTTAAACCTAATTAAGTACCCCAATAACAAAGATTCAATATTTTTCAACAAGCCTTTTTTACTCGTAACCAAAACGTTAAAGAAGAAAACTAACAGTTAAATTGGTTAAAAGAAACTATACGATTTGTTATTTTTGTTAAATTAATTTTTTAACAAAATGAAAATAAATGTACTTATGGTGCTACTTATATTATTAAATCAAGACACTTCTTCAAATATCATTTTTGATTATAAGGATTCCAAAACGCTAAAAAACTGGTTTATTCTAGATGATAGGGTAATGGGTGGTTTATCTAGGGGGAATGTTAAAATGAGTAAAACTGGAAATATAATTTATTATGGAGATGTGACAACCGAAAATAATGGTGGCTTTTCTTCTTTGCGATATCAATTCAAACCAAAAGATGTTTCAGCCTTTAATAAAATAGCGATTAGAGTAAAAGGAGATGGTATACCTTATCAGTTTAGAATAAAGAGCGACAAGCGTCAACGCTATTCATATGTTTCAAACTTTGAAACAACTGGAGACTGGGAAACAATTATAATTCCTTTCAAGAAGTTTATACCTCAATTTAGAGGTAACAAAGTAAATGCACCAAATTATAAAGGGGAAAAGATGGAGGAAATTGCGTTTTTAATTGGTAATAAAACCAACGAATCCTTTCAACTAAATATAGCAAGTATCATGTTGATTAAATGACTATTTTGAATTTATTGTACAAAAAATAGTTTTATAAACTTTCTGGCACTATCTTTGCCTACTAAATAGTAATTATTAAATATTTTAACAATGAGTAAAGGAACAGTAAAATTCTTCAATGATACCAAAGGTTTTGGATTCATTACTGAAGAAGGTTCAAACAAAGAACATTTTGTACACATTTCTGGATTAATAGATGAAATTCGTGAAGGCGATGAAGTTGAATTTGATCTTACAGAAGGTAAAAAAGGATTGAATGCAGTAAACGTAAAAGTTTTATAACATATACGCTTAACTATGTTACAAAAGCCCATCTATAATTAGATGGGCTTTTTATTTTTAAGTATTTTCAATAATTATTATTCATAAAACAATGCTTTAAATAAAAGATATGTTTGCATTATTCTTTGCATAGTTTTAGCGTATGCGGTATCTTTGAAGAATTAAGACTATTATTAGTTAAAACATTTTAAAAATATAAATGGCAAAATCACAGCAAACATTTAACAAGAGTGAAAAAGAAAAAAAGCGTTTAAAAAAGCGTGAGGATAAGAGAAAGAAAATGGAAGCTCGAAAACTTGAAAGAGAAGAAGGCGGGAAGAAAGGCATTGAGTTTGCTTATGTAGATCATAATGGTAATTTAACTGATACACCTCCAGATCCATCAAAAAAAATTAAAGTAAAGGCAAAACACATAGAAATAAGTATTCCTAGAACTTTAGAAAGCGATAGAGAAGAAATAGATCCAGTTAGAAATGGAACTGTATCTTTTTTCGATTCATCAAAAGGATTTGGATTTATAGTAGATTCCGAAAATCAAGAAAAATATTTTACGCACATAAGTGGTATTATTGATGAAGTTACCGAAAACGACAAAGTATCTTTTGAGCTTGAAAAAGGAATGAAAGGTATGAATGCCGTAAAAGTAACATTAATCAAGTAATTTTTTTATTAAACACTTTCAATTCGCTTGTGCATTGCAGTTTCTTTTTATATGATAAAACAAGAAGGATTATCATATGAGTCAATAAATGAATAAAAGGTTAAAAAACGATTAATAAATACTCAATTAACATCATTTCTTGAAGAATTAAAAATAATCGGGATTTCGTTTACCATTCCATTATTTTGAACAAAAATAACAGACCTTAATTTGGAGGCAATATGCTCCAAAACTTCAATACGTTTATCCAAATTATTATTACCACGAGCTAATCCAGAAAAGACAAGATCGGCTTTACTACTTTTTTCAATAAGTAAGGCTACTATGTCTTCATTGTTTTTAATTAAAACATGTATTTCAGCATCTATACGTGCTTCACGTGTTGAAAATTGAATGTACTGATCCATTCTATGCTTTTCTTCTTCTGAATCTACAATAGAGAAAATATTTATTTCAGCTTTTTTCCACTTATTATTTAGTTTAATTAAGTAGGAGAGAAGAAGCATTAAATCAGCATTATTATCTTTACCTCTCCACCAAATGTCAATACGTTTTTTTGCACGATCATTAAAAGGTTTATTAAAATGTGCCATTAAAATATTCTTTCCTGTTAATGATAACTCGTTAATAATTTGTAATTCTTGAACTTTCCCTTCTTTCGAACTCGACCAACCAAATACTACAGTATTGGTTTTTATTCCAGCAACACCATGTGAAGTAGCTACTTCTAACATACCTCGTTTAAAATCATCAACTACATTTATTTCTGTTAAAGCTTGCAATCCTTGTTTGGCAAGATCTTTTTGCATTTCAAAAGCTAATTCATTTCGACGTTCAAATTCAACTGTGTCATTAATTGTTACAAGTTTAGAAATAGTTAATAAACCACTATTTTGACCTAGCATTTCAGTAAATTTTACTAATTGAATATGCTCTTTAATATCTCGAATAAATAATATGATAATAGGACGCCAATTTCTAGAATGTATCTTTTTTGTGTTTAATCGTAATAAAGCATATCTACTCATATGCATCCATATTCCAGTTGAGGCATCTCCCCATTGTTGTTCTAGTTTTTTGCTTATTAAATAAATAAAAATTAGTGCTTCTAATCCAAGCGCAAATAAAAATGCTAAAGGATTTATTAACCACATAACTACCATTGCTGCAATAGCTCCCAAAAGTGAAATCATCCAATGCACATGAATCTTTGGACGATAAGAAGGCTCTTTAATAAGTTGCTCGGTAGCTGCACTCACATTAACTGCAACATAAAGTGTTAAAAATAATACAGAAACATATTGTGCAATTGTATTTAAACCACCCAGAAAAACAGCGGCTATTGCAATAATGCCACTTATCCAAGTAGCGATTGTTGGTTGTCCTGATTTAGAAAGCTTTGATAAAAACTTAGGAACAATACCATCCATAGACAATGCTTGAAGAATTCTAGGGCCACCCAAAATACTTCCAAATGCTGAAGATAAAACAGCTCCCCAAACTGCTGGGTAAACAATCCAAGGTCCAAAAATTGCTAAACGTGTCCAAATAGTGACGCCTGCTTCTGGGTCTGCTATTTGTTCTAAAGTTAAAGCTCCAGTTATGGCTAGAAGTAATGGAATGATAAGATAAATAATTGCGCCACTTACTACTGCACCCAATGTCCCCTTTGGAATTGATTTTTGAGGGTTCTTTAAATCACCACTTAATCCAATTCCAGCCGTAAACCCTGTAACTGCAGGAAAAAACACAGCAAACACATACCAAAACCCTTCAGGTGCAGTTTGATAGGTTGCTTCAGTAATTGGCATGTGAATATCATTACTAAGTACGCCTATTATTAAAGCAAGAATAGAAGCACCTACAATAATCATTATTGGAATTTGTGATTTTAACACTAGTTTAGCACTTTTACCAGATAATGCTGTTACTATAACTATGAAACCAATAGTTAACCCTTGTAAGGCATATGAAGGCAAAATGCCTCGACTTTCTGGCCATAATACTAAAATTGCTTCAGAAAGACCATAACAATAAAATGTAACACTTAAAGTTCTACATAAATATAAAGGAATACCAATAGCGCCTCCAGGTTCGAGACCGAGACTTCGAGAAATCATAAAATATTCGCCACCAACACCAACTTTAATATTTGTTGCTATAGCTGAAGCACTCAATCCAGTAATAAACGTAATAGAACTAGCCATTAAAACAATAATGACTGTCTTAGTAAAGCCTACATTACCAACAACCCAACCAAATCTCAAATACATAATTAGACCGAGTATTGTTAATATACTAGGTGTATAAACACCTAAAAAGGTGCCAAACTTATGTGGTTTATTTATGGGGTTTGCCATAAAGATTTTTTTTAAAATGTATAAGTGATTTAGCTAATTAACTATAAAGTGCTCTTAGTAAATATAATACAATTTTAAATGTGATACTATTCTCAAGTTAATGTACTATAATGGTCAGCATTATGTTACTTTGCTTTGGCAAAAGCAATAGTTTCATTTACTAATTTATCTTTAAAGAGTTTTCTTCTCCAAAGCTTTTTTACAATCTTAATGGAACACTTATTACACGAAACGACAATAAGAGAATAATGCAATGTATGTGGAATGCCATTTATGTTGTTATTAGTAAGGTGATTATGTAATTATAGTTTTGGGATGCTACTTTACACCAATTAGTAGATAAAAGCTCATCAAACTTCCATAATAAATTATAGATCATCTATTAAATTATAACACAAACATTCTTTATATTACTTTAGTCTTTTAAATTAAAAATGAAATTAAATTATCTAAAAATAGGGTTGCATTTTATTTTGTGGTTGATATTGTTCATTTATCCGTTGGCATCTTTAAATGATCAATATCTTATTTATAGAAATTGGTTGTCTTTAACAAGTATTTTTATAGCTTTTTATGTTAACTATTTTGTTTTAGTCGAACATTTTTTTCTAAAAAATAAAAAGCTTCAATTTTATATACTAAATGTATTTCTTATTGTAATTCTATTTATCTTAATAGGTTTTATAGTAGGTAATGCTATATTTCATCCATCATTAAATGGAGAGCCACTACGCGAAATAAGAAGCGGTGCAATGACCACGGTTCAAGTCATTTTACCCATAATTTTAAGTATTGGTATGTGTGTAGCGTTGAAAGTAAATGCACATTTAAATAAAAATAAGTTATTACTGCAACAAATAAAACAAACTCAATTAAACGCAGAAATTAAATATTTAAAGTATCAAGTTCAACCACACTTTCTATTTAATACACTGAATAATATATATGCATTGATTGATATATCTCCGGTTAAAGCCAAACAATCCATACATACTATGAGTAAAATGATGCGCTATGTTTTGCATGATGCTTCTAATAATAAAGTTCCACTAGTTAAAGAAATAGAATTTCTAGTGCGTTATATAGATTTAATGCAATTACGAGTATCTTCTAATCTAACCCTTGAGAAAAACTTCCCAATTGTGAATCAACCTATAAAAATAGCGCCACTGATATTAATTACTTTTGTAGAAAATGCTTTTAAACACGGAATTGATGCAATAAAAGATAGTTTTATAACTATTGATTTGACAATTGAAAAAGACCACATAAACTATTCAGTAATCAATTCATCCTTTCCAGAAAAAGAAAAAATCACAGATTCTGGAATTGGGTTAGAAAACTTAAAAAAGCGGTTAGATATTTTATATCCAAATAAATTCAATTTGATTACTAAAGAAGAAAATAGTACCTATAGTGCACAACTAACACTTAAATATAAAGCATAATGTTAACTTGTATTTTAATTGATGACGAGCCTTTAGCGCTTAACTTGTTAGAAGATTATGTTAGAGCTACACCATTTTTAAAGCTAATAGCTAAATGTAATAGTGCTATTGCTGCTATAGAACTATTAGAAAAAGAATCTGTTGATTTAATTTTTTCAGATATACAAATGCCAAATTTATCAGGGATGGAGTTTTCAAAATTAATTTTAAATAGCAAGGCTAAAATTATTTTTACGACTGCGTTTGAAGAATTTGCACTAGAAAGTTATAAAGTAAATGCCATTGATTATTTAGTAAAACCAATCAGTTATCCCGAATTTCTCACAGCTGCTAGTAAAGCGAAACTGCAAATACTTCAAGGCTCTACTCAAGTGGCAATTGATGATTATATTTTTGTCAAATCAGATTATAAATTAATTAAGATTGATTTAAAAGATTTGATTTATGTTGAAGGTCTTAAAGACTATTTAAAGCTTTATACTGTTCATTCAGAAAAACCTATTCTTACCTTAAAAAGCATGAAATCTTTAGAAGAAGAATTGCCCAAAAGCCAGTTTATGCGTGTACATCGCTCGTTTATGGTAAACCTAAAAAAGATTACAACTATTGAGCGCAATCGTATTGTTTTTGGAGATAAATACATTCCTGTTTCAGAAAAATATAAAAATAATTTTTTGAAATTCATCAAATCTGATTTTCAATAATAGATGAAATACCCTTAAACGTCTATTTATCTTCTGTAGATATCTATTTCATTTTAAAAAATAAGTAAGATTATTCAATTTTGATGTATTCATTTTAAAATATACATCAATGATTCGAGTATTAATTATTACCATTATTTTCTTATCTTCAACTATATACGCACAAACAATCAATCAAAAGATTGAGGAAATGATGCAAGAACATATAGCATTAGATCAATTCTCTGGAACCGTACTTCTAGCTAAAGAAGGAAAAATATTATACGCAAAAGCCTTTGGATATGCAAATAAGAGTTACGGGATAAAAAACAACATAGATACTAAGTTTAACATTGCATCAATGGGGAAAATGTTTACCGGAGTTTCTATAATGCAGTTGCATGAAAGAGGGATGCTAAATATCAATGATCCTGTTATTAAATATTTGAAAGATTTTCCTTTAGGAGATAAAATCACAATTTTTCATTTACTATCCCATACATCAGGCGTAGGAAGTTATATGAGACATCCAGATTATCGATCAAACAGACATGGATACAAAAGCATAAATGATTTATTGCCTGTTATTTATGAGCAAAAAATGGAGTTTACAATCCCTGGTAAACGATTTGCATATTCAAATTCAGGAATGGTATTATTAGGTGCAGTGATTGAAGAAATTACGGGTCAATCTTATGCTGAATATATAACTAAAAATATTCTCGAACCAACTCAAATGCAAAACACAGCAATGAGATTTGGTGATGAAGTAGTTAAAAATAGAGCAACAGGATATATGAAATCTATTTCAGGTAAATATCAGAATAATTACTTTCTAAGTAGCTCTCCATATCCAGATGGAGGAATTCTATCTACAGTAGGAGATATGCTAAAATTTGACCAAGCGCTTTATGGTTCTAGCTTAATTAATGAAGCTTCCAAAAAAAAGATGTTCAAAGCACTAAAAGTTACCTACGGTTTAGCATTTCAGGTAGAAAACAGGCAAGAGAATCTTGTTATTGGTCATAGCGGAGGAATGCCTGGGTTTTCATCGTATTTCTCTAGATATTTAAAGGATAAATATACCATCATTGTACTATCAAATTACGATATGATAGCCAAAAACATAGCGCATTATATTGAATATATTTTATATAATAAAGCATATCAATTACCCAAAGAAAGATTACGCTTTTTTATATATAAAAATAAAAACAAGATAAAAGCTTTTAGACAATTTGAAGATATTACCGAGTACATTACAAAAAATAACTATTCGTTAAAACACCCACAAAGACTGAATAGTATTGCATACGAATTTATTAAAGAAAATGATATAGAATTTGCAATTAAACTATTTAAGCTAAATGCACATTTATTTCCTAATGAGGCTAATATGTATGACAGTTTAGGTGAAGCTTATGAAAAAAATGAGCAATACGATTTAGCACTTAAAAACTACGAAAAAGCAGTTGAGTTAGCAAAAAAACACTCTCACAGATTGTTAAGTTCTTTTCAATCTACTTTAGAAAGATTTAAGAAAAAACTAAGTAAAGATTTATAAAATGAGGTTAGAACTAAAAAAGGAATTGAGGTTAAGTTATTTTATTGATTTAGTTGCATACATAGCAATAATGTTTTTAATTAGGGAAACATCCATTCCAAATACACATTATTTAGTAACAGGTTTTTTATATTCAGGAACTACTTTATTAGTCGCTACTTGGATGATGAAAAGACGAGGTGTAACCTGGAAAATTTTAGGTTTATCTCGTCCCAAAAACATAAAAAAAGCACTATTAAGTTCGGTAATAATTTTTGTTACTGTTATAGCAACGTTTCTTATTTTTAATATTATACAAGATCAATTTGCTGTAGTTAAAGAAAGTAGTGAGGCTGCTAAAGGTACAATTAAAGGGTATTCTTTGAGTAATGGCGATTATGGCTATGTCTTTTCGATTATCATTTTTGTATGGTTACAATCTGCTTTAGAAGAATTATTAGAACGCGGATTCCTAATCACTTGGGTTGAGGGCTTATTCTCAAATGTAAAATTTAAAACCGTAATTGCCATAATAATTCAAGCTTGCATTTGGGGATTTAGACATTCATATGATATCTCTGAACGATCAATTTCTGTAGCTTTAATCGGAATTATTATGGGAATCGCTTACGTGAAGTTAGATCGTAATCTATGGCCAGTTATTATTGCGCATTGTGCTATGAATACGATGTCTTTGATATAATTTAAAAATCAAAACCCATGAGAATCGGGTAATTAAATTTTAATGAACCAAGCTCTAATTATTAATAAGAAAATGAATGTTTCTAGGATATTTACATAATATGGAATTATAGCGATATAGAAATGAATGCACATTGGCCAGCGCGCTGTCTTTCCTAAATATTGCTTTATCCACAAGATAAATAAAATAGTTGAAATATACTATAATGGCCTGTGTGTGAAGTAGAAGTGTAGGAGGGAAAAAGGGTATGTAGAATGGAAATTAACTATTTTATAATTTCGCTTATGCTTCCAATTTTTCAAATACAATTACCTTATACATAGCACTTACTGGCACTTTTTTGTTTTCAATTAACAAATGTGTTCTGCTTGCTTCTGAAACTCTATTTAAATTGACAATGTATGATTTATGTGTGCGTTGGAAATTTTCAGATAATAATGTAGTGATATTAATTAGTGTTTCAGATATAAGGTACATTCTTGAATCTGTAAAAATTTTCAAATAATTTCCAAAACTTTGAATATACAGAATGGACTTAAATGAGATATTCACAGGTATGCCGTCATGTTTTATTTGAAGTTCATCAGTGCTACTATTTTTTTTTGGCTGTGCTATTTTTGAAGCTGACACTTTGTTGATGGCTTTTAAAAAGCGCTCAATTTTTATAGGTTTTAATAAATAATCTACAACACTGTAATTATAACTTTCCAATGCATATTCAGAATAAGCTGTAGTTAAAATAACCTTAGGTGGTTTTATCATAGAGCGTAAAATTTCCATACCATTAAGTTCGGGCATTTCAATATCTAGAAAGATGAGATCAACATTATTTTGTTGAGCGAAATTGATAAATTCAAGCGGATTCCCTGTACTTAGTACTATTTCTAAGTTGTCAATTTTAGAACAATACTCCTCTAGCACTTTACGCGCTAATATTTCATCATCTACAATACCTACTTTAATCATTAACTGTATTTTTTAATTTTGAAACTTTAAAATCTATTGATAAATTCACATGATAACCTTCTTCGGTATCCTCAATTTTTAATGCGTGAGAATTAGGATATAAAAGGTTTAAACGCCTTTTTACATTTTCAAGACCGAGACCTTTTCTTTTAGATGTAGAGACCATGGGAGGCTTCGAATTATCTACATAAAAATGAAGGACAGAATTTTTTATAGAGACAGAAATATCAATGGTACTCTGCTCGTTAGTGCTTTGAGCGCCATGTTTAACAGCATTTTCAATAAATGGGATGAGTAACATTGGAGCAATTCTTAACTCCGACAGATCTCCTCCAATTAAAAATTCAATAGTACAACGTTTACTTAGTCTTTTTTCTTCAAGTAACAAATAATTTTCTATAAACTCAATCTCTTCTTTTAATAAAACAGTATCTTTTTTAGAACTCTCTAATTGATATCTCATTAATTCTGAGAGTTGCATGACAAGATCTGGAGTTTCTGGCGATTGTTGTCTGGCAAGTGAATAAATACTATTTAAGGAGTTAAATAAAAAATGAGGATTCACCTGCTCCTTTAAATAGGTAAGCTCCATCTCCTTTTGTAAATTTTCTTTCTCAGCATTTTCTCTTTGGATGATTATATTTCTTCTTAAAAAAAAGGCAGCCATTCCAGTACCTGTAGTATAAAAATGAAATAAAAAAGTTTTAGTAACACCAGGCCAACTGTTGTTAGCATAAGCTTCTAAATATGCCACAAGAAATATACTCCCAATAACCAAGAGTCCGTATATAAAATATCTTTTCTTATCAAAAAAATAAGGAATAAGAACAAAATGATTTACCCATATAACTGCCATAATATTAATGGCATATTTAAGTGCCCATAAAAAAAAAGAAAAAGGTGAATCATATCGATCTATGCTCATCCATCCACTTAATAGTTCAAGGATGAGCACCAATACAAAAGCTCCTATGTTAAGGAGTATGGTATCCTTAAAAGTCTTTTTAATCATAAACTCTTTTATTAAATATCTGATAAAGATAATATCTACAAAAACAATATTCTTTAATTTCTTACAAAAGGGTTATATCAATGACGAAATGGTTTTATCATTTATTTGTTGGGTTTGTCCTATTTAAGGTCTTAAGCATGTATTATGCTATATTTTTATACAACATTTAATTATGGTGTCGAACTTTTATAAACTATGAAAATAATGAAAAACATAACAGGACTACTACTTTTAATACTTCTTTTTCTAGCCTGTAAAAACGATCCAAAAAATGACTCCGATACCTTAAGCATTGCACCTCCAAAATATGAAACGTATAATTATTCTGGATTTACAAAAGAAGAGATTTATGGATTCCATAAACGCATTTTTGAAGGAGGCAATTGGACCGAATATGGTGATCTGGAACGATATTATTATTTAAACTTCTCCGAAATAAAGGAACACTCGCGCATACTTAGGTCAAATACACCAAAAATCCTTGAAGAAACGCCAAGAGATGATGTGAAACATTTTATAACCACGACAGATTTAAAAAAAGGTGGTGGACTATCATTAAACGACTATGCACAGCAAGTAGAAGTTAATGGGTTAATTATAATTCATAAAGGCAACATCGTCTTTGAAGGCTATCCGAGAATGTTTCCTACCGATTTGCATATTAATATGGTAATAACCCAAGTTTTTGTTAGTACATCCATTGCTATTTTGGAGGATCGCCATTTAATCGATACTAGCAAACCTATAGATTACTACTTTGATGCCCTTAAAAATTCTGGTTGGGAAGGTGTTTCAGTACTAGATATACTTTCTATGAGTTCCGGAATTGATCGCATCCCATTAGAGAACTATGAGGTAAGTTTTGACCCCATTAAAGATTTAGCTAAAGCAAAGTCTGCTAAGCCATCAGGAACGGAGTTCCAATGGTCGAATGCCGATGCTATGGTATTAACATTACTAGTTGAAAAAATTAGTGGTCTTACCTTCCGCGATTTTGTAGAACAGGAAATATGGAGAAAGATAGGTTCAGAACATAGTGCCCTTTTAGGATTCAATAAAAATGGGACCTCTATTTCATATGCCGATGGCATGTCAACAACACTTCGAGACCTTGCTAGATTTGGTCTTGCTTTTACACCTAGTGGAAGAAAGAGCGCCAATCCAATAATTTCTGATGCGCACTTATCTAAAATCCGAAATGTAAATATAAACCTCAGGGCGATGTCACGGAATTTTAAAGAAACGATATATAGCAGTTATCAATGGGGTGCCGTATTCGATGATGGCGATTTTTACAAAGGAGCACATGGAGGTCAAGGCCTTTATATCTCACCTTCGAAAGATTTGGTTATTGCATTTTTCGGAACTGCCAATACAGATCGGGAAAGCAATCAACTTCATGTCATTTCTCGACAGCTTTCCAAATCTGGACTGTTTGATCTTGAATGAAATAACCAATAGGTGAGTTGGTAGTAACTAAAATAAATTAGGAAATGAAAAACCACATAATTAAATTCTCAGTACTAGTATCGATATTATTTTTAATTGCTTGCAAAACTGAAAAATCGAGCGCAAAAGAGGATGGCTCTTCAATAGAAGAAAGTTTTTATTTTGATCAAAAACCACCAGATTTAATTCCTCAATTGTTTGCACCTGGTATCGTTTCAATTGATGGAAGGTTTGAAGGCACGGTTTCGTTTTCTCCTGAATTGACTGAAATGTATTTTGCAGCTAAAAACGAAGCCGAGATAACATCTATCTATTTCTCAAAACTCGAAGATGATAAATGGACTCCCATAAAAAGAGTGGGTTTTACTAATGGGAAAAAAAAGGAAGAATTTCATCCATTTGTTAGCCCTGATGGTGAAAGGATTTATTTCACAGCTATGGACTCTGCTTTTGCAGATGAAAAAATCTGGTATGTAAACCGTTTAGAAGATTCTTGGAGTGATGCAATGCTGCTCGACTCACCTGTGAACGACGATCTTGTGTTTTTTCCTAATCAGGCCAAAAATGGTGACCTTTATTATTTCAATTTGTCAAAATTCAAAATGTATCATGCACCCAATAAAAATGGCGAATTTCCCGAAGCACGGGAAGTTGACATTGAATTTGGTCATCATGCTTTCATTTCCCCATCTCAAGATTACCTGATCGTAACTGAACGGAACAACGAAGAAGATGGAAGAAAGGATAATGATATGTATGTTTATTTCAAAGAGAAAGACGAAACGTGGACAAAACCAATAAATCTTGGAAATTCTATAAACACTATCCTTAATGAAAAGGCTCCAAGAATCAGTCCAGATGGAAAGTATTTGTTTTTTGGCAGAGACGAAAGAAATATTGAGCCTGGGTTGGCAGATATCTATTGGGTAAGCACAGAAGTTATTGAAAAACTTAGACCAAAATAGGTCGGAACTTATAGAAAAGAGTAAACGAGCTAGCTGGCGGGTTGGAATTATAAATTGCAAACACAAATAACAAAACATGAAAATTACTAAATTACTAATAGTGGCATTTGCTATATCGCTAAACACTGCCTTTGCACAAGAAAGCAATGAAAAAGAGTTCACATCAAATGGAGAAGGAACTTCCTTGGTATTACCACAAATTCAGGTCGTCCCAATAAAAGATACTAAGACCGAAAGAAACTACGAGCTTTATATAGAATTGCCAGAAGATTATTCTGAGAATACTAATAAAACCTATCCTGTTCTTTATTATACAGATGCTATGTGGCATCTCGAAATGTTATCTGGGGCAACAGAATACATATTAGAAGATATAATTCTAGTTGGAATTTCCTGGCAATTAGATATCAATGAAGACCTAAAAAAAGAGAGAGGAGCGCATGTTAGCCGGTTTCGAGATTACTCAATAAGCAAACACAGCAAGCCAGAAATTCAAGCAAAATACCAAATGGGTCAAGCCAAAACACATTTAGACTTTATTCGCAATGATGTCATTAAATATGTCGATAATACCTATAGAACCAATCCAAACAGTCGCTCGTATTTTGGGTATTCACTGAGTGGTGAATTTGGTGCATATATACTAATGACGCAACCTAATACCTTTAACAATTACATTATTGGTAGTCCAACGATTAAAGATGAAGTTGATTATTTATCTGAACTTAATACTAAATTTGGACCTTATGAGGCCTCAAATAGAAGCTCGAGTCTGGAGGCCAATGTATTCATTTCACATGGTTCATTAGAAGAAAACATGGTGGAACCTATCGATGCGTTTGTTAAATTATTAAAGGATAGAAGAGATGACGGTTTAGCCGTATTAAAAGAAGTGATTCATGGTAATCATGGAACTGCATTTCCTATGTCAGCAGTTCGTAGTGTCGCTTGGTTGTCATCCTTGATGAATCCTGTGGCTAGTGAAAACTATGATGTCTCATTCTGGGATATGCCGCATCTCAATAATGCATTTGTCACTACAACGCCAGAGGACAGAAACGACGGTATATTAGTTGATACATTATCGGTAAACAGCAATGATCAAAAGGCCATTCTCAACCTGTCAAAAGAGATTTTTGATGGTAAACATGGAAGCTATGATGCGGTACTCATTTCACACAAAAACAAATTAGTTTTTGAATCCTATTATAAAAAAGGTCGTATCAACTTGCCTCATGGACAAGCATCAGCAGTAAAAGCTTATACCAGTTTGGTTTTGGGTAGAGCTATTCAAATGGGTTACCTATCCATGGAAGATTTAGACAAACCTTTGATTAGTTTTCTAAAAGATGTTGATCCAAAAAAAATCACCAAAGGTGCCGAAAGCATCACACTTCATAAGGCATTGACCATGCACGGAGGATTGACTATAGATAACGATAAATGGAAAGACATTGAGAAAGATTCGGTTCGACTAAAAGGCCAGGGGCTGGTTCAGACGCTTCTGGAGCAAAGCGGACCTATAACCCAAGAGTCTCAGACGTATTTATATGGTAATTTTAATCCGATGTTGGTGATGACGGTCATTGACGCCGTTGTCCCTGGAACAGCTGAGAACTTTATTAAAACTGAGCTACTTGACAAACTTGGTATTACAGAATATAAATGGTCAAATCATATTAGCGGCTTTCCAGAAGCTGGGTGGCGTGTAAGTATCTTGTCTCGCGACATGCTCAAATTGGGTAATTTGGTTCTCAATAAGGGTAAATTAAATGGCGAACAGCTTATTTCTGTAGAATATCTTGCCAAAGCCACCAGTGGAATTGTGAAACCTACTCAAGATTGGATGCCTAAAGACTATCGTTACGGCTATTTTTGGTACCAAACACTCGTAAAGATAGGTGACAAAAGTTATGATACTGCATTTGCTTGGGGAGGTGGTGGACAACGTGTAATAGTGATAGAAGAACTTGATTTAACTATTGTAATTTCAGGTCATGATGGAGAAGATAAAATAATGACTCAAATTTCTGAGATTATTATCCCAGCCTTTGTAAAGTAATAATTCCAATAAAACAATATCTCACTATATAAGTCGTTAAGAAGCTATTTTATGTAACGTTTAATTATAGATACAAATGTTTTATAAACTCTGCGAAACAAACCGCTTAACAGTTTAATGACCCAAATTCTAATTATTCTAATGAAAACAGATGTTTCTGGGATATTTTACATAATAGAGAATTATAGCTAAATAGTAACACACATCGAATTTATAACTCAATGTTGTTTTAATATAATGTTCTCGTGTTATGTAACTTGAGCTTTGGTTAAAAGCGAAAGTTGTTACTACTGTTTTTGAAAAAATTTATTCTAAAAAATTTCTTCTACGATGTTAATGAAATCGAGTTTACGAGATTCATGAACTCCTCTAAAACAATATTAACTTTGTGAATAAACACTTTTTATGCGACTAGCCTGTGCTGGGCGAAGTCGAAGCATAGGAAGAAAGCATAATGTGTGTGGAATGAAAAAGCAATACTCAATTCAAATCTACGTTAAAAGCTTATTGACATTAGCCTTATAAAGTTTGCCAATAGGTATAACATAATCTCCTATATAAATCCTATTACCTTCAATACTGTTTATATGCATTTTTGCAATGGCAAAAGATTTATGAACTTGTAGAATATCATTATCAGAAAGCAATTGTATAGTATCAGATATTTTTTCACGAATACTTATGGTATTATCACTCGTAATAATTTTGGTATAATTACCAGAGGCTTCAATAAATAAGATAGTATCTAAATCTACTTGAATATGACTATTGTTTTGCTTTAAAAAAATATACTTTTCTTCAGGTTTTAGGTTTGCATTATTTTCTTTTTTTAATGTGCTAGTCTTTGAAGATGTTACTTTATTAATAGCACTTAAAAAACGTTCAAAACTAAATGGCTTTAATAAATAATCTACAATATTTAGCTCGTAGCCTTCCAAAGCAAACTCACTATATGCTGTAGTTACAATAACTTTCGGAGGATTGGATAAGGTTTTTAAAAATTCAAAACCTTTTAGCTTGGGCATATTTAAATCTAAAAAGATGAGATCAATATCATACTCGCTTAAATAGTCAATGGCTTCAATAGCATCATAGCAATCTGCTTTGAATTCTAAATTTGGTAACATATCACAATACTTTTTTATGATATCATGTGCAATATGTTCGTCATCAATAATGAGATATTTAATCATAATCCATTAATATTCAATTTAGCGTTATAGGTATTATCAGTTTTTGTAATTGTTAAAGTATGATTTTTTGGATACACTAACTCTAATCTTCGTTTTAGGTTTCTTAAACCTATCCCAGATTCTTGATTATCTTCTATAGCATCAAAGTTATTTTCAATTTCAAATTTCACTTCATTATTGTGTGCTACTAAATTAATATGCACATAAGCATTATCTCTTAAATTTTCGACACCATGTTTAAATGCATTTTCTAAAAGAATAATAAAAAGTAGCGGCATTATTTCATAATCATTATCCTTTGTTTCAATATTGAATTGCATATCAATAACTTTATGATAGCGCATTTTATGAAGCTCAATATAATTCTGTAGATAGCTTATTTCTTCAGATAATAATACAGTTTCATTTTGACCTTCATAAATACTATAGCGCATCATATCAGAAAGCTTTAAAATTAATTCTTGTGCTTTTTTAGAGTCTTTTTCAACCAATCCATAAAGGTTATTAAGCATGTTAAAAAAGAAGTGAGGATTTACCTGATTTTTTAAGTGCATGAGTTCGGTTTGAGACTTTTCATTTTTTAATCGAATAATTGATTTGATTTGAATAAAAAGCCAATGACAAATAGTGGCAATTAAAATTAGAAAATAGAAAAGTATAAACTCTGCAAACCCTTCAAGCTTACCAAAGGTGTCATTGAAAATGATAATGATTATACCAATAAGAATAAGTGCTATTCTATAAATGCGCTTTATAATTTTCTTTTTTCTATCGGTTATTTTAAACTTCATAAGTCAATATTAATTAAATAAAACACCTTGCACAAATTAGTTGATAAACAATATGTAATTCGTGATAAACTAATGTAAAAGTGATTTAAGCATCCTTTGTAAATCAATTTAATCTGTTTGTCCCATATATATCTATTCGTGTCACTAACATTTTTGTCAGGTTGAAAACACGCATAAGTTTGCGTCAAATAGTAACTCAAAAAACGAACAATTATGGAACTCATTATTAACAATCTATCAAAAACCTATTCTAATGGTGTTAAGGCATTGCAAAACATTTCTTTAGAAATTCCAATAGGAATGTTTGGTTTACTAGGACCAAATGGCGCTGGAAAATCTACTTTGATGAGAACCATTGCAACATTACAAGAAGCAGATACTGGATCTATTACGCTTGGAGATATAGACGTATTAAAACAAAAAAATGAATTGCGTCAGGTATTAGGTTATTTACCACAACAGTTTGGTTTGTATCCTAAAATCTCTGCCGAAGTATTACTCAATCATTTTGCTGTTCTAAAAGGAATTACTCATAAAGGTGAGCGTAAAGATTTAGTAGATGCATTGTTGCATAAAACTAATTTGTACGATGTGCGACAACAAAATCTTAAAGGCTATTCTGGTGGAATGAAGCAACGCTTTGGTATTGCACAAGCCTTACTTAATAATCCGAAATTACTTATTGTAGATGAACCAACTGCTGGGTTGGATCCTGTAGAGAGAAATCGATTTTATAATATTTTAAGTGAATTAGGAGAGCATACAGTTGTGATCTTATCTACACATATTGTTGATGATGTTAAGGAGCTTTGCACAAATATGGCAATCATTAATCAAGGAGAAGTTAGCTTAAAAGGAAATCCGTTACAAATACTGGAAGACCTAAAAGGTAAAGTCTATAAAAAAACAATACATAAGCAAGAATTAAAGGCTTATAAACAAAATTATAAAGTCATTAGTGAAAAGCTATTTCTTGGAAAACCAACCATTCATGTCTTAAGTGATGTGAATCCAGGAGATGGCTTTTCTCTTATTAATACAGAATTAGAAGATGTGTATTTCTCAGAAATTTTTAATAATGATAACTCTAAATCTAACTAATTATGTGGTATGCTATTTTTAAATTCGAATTACAATATCGAATTAAACGACCAGACACGTATGTGTTCTTTCTGTTTCTCTTTTTATTTTCAATTGTTGGAGTAGACTTTATTTTTCAAGGTTCAGAAATGGGGCTCATGAAAAAAAATTCACCCATAGTAATTGCAAAAACGATGGGAGCAATTACTGGTATATTTATGATTTTAGCCTCTATGATTATGGGAGTTTCTGTGTTAAGAGATTTTGAATACAATATAGAGTCATTGATGTTTACTACGACAATCAACAAAAAAGACTATTTATTAGGTCGATTTTTAGGGTCGTTTACTGTGTTACTATTTGCATTTACAGGCATTTTATTTGGTATGATATTAGGTGAATTTATGCCATGGCAAAATCCAGAAGACTTTTTAGCATTTAATGTCATGGTTTATGTAAAGACATTTATAATGATAACCTTGCCAACCTTATTTTTTGGAGCAGCACTCTTTTTTGTCACTGGAGCGTTAAGCAGAAATCTAGTTGTCGTATATACACAAGGCATCTTTTTATTTGTTCTGTTTATGCTAACCAAATCTATTACCAATGAGTTTTGGCAAGCCATTCTAGATCCATTTTCATTGACAACAACAACTTTTGTTACAAAGTCTTGGTCAGTTTTAGAAAAGAGTACACAGAGTATTCCTTTTATAGGAGCACTTATGTATAACAAATTGTTTTGGTTGTCTATTGGGATAGTTGCGTTGCTATATGGTTATAAAAAATTCAACTTTAATGTGGTTAAAGAAAAGCGATCTAAAAGAAAGCAAGCGTTAGCTATTAAATATACAAATGCAAAGGATAATGTAGTGATACCTGAAGCTAAAAAGCAATATGGTTTACTATCTAAATGGAACCAATTAAAACAATTTTCTTGGTTCTATTTCATAAGTATTTGCAAGCAATCATCTTTTTGGGGAATTGTTATTTGTGGAATGATTATCATTCTTATTAATTCTGTAAATCTAGGAACTGTATATGGAGTGGATAGTTATCCAGCTACATATTTTATTGTAGAAGAACTTAAAGAAACTTCCATGTATTTCTTTCTTATCCTTTTAGTATTTTATTCAGGAGAATTGGTATGGAAAGAGCGAGTTGCAAAACTAGATCTTATTTATGATACTACACCAATGTCAAGCTTTATAAAGCTGTTAGGTAAGTTTATTGGATTGAACTTAATCTATGTAGTTTTAATGCTTGCTTTAATTGGTTCAGGAATTATATTCCAAACAGTAAATGGTTATTATGAATATAAATTTCAAGTTTACTTTAATGGATTCTTTCTAGAAATTTTACCATTTTTAGCATTATATACCTGTGTTGCATTTTTTATTCAATCTGTTGTTAATCATAAGTTTGTTGGTGTTATGTTGGTAATTATATTCTTTGCTGTCAATATAGCTTTAGGCTTATTTGGGTTTGATCACGATTTATACTTTTTCGGTGGAAGCGCTTTAGGAGCATATTCAGATATGAATGGTTACGGTCATTTTCTAAAACCATATCTATGGATTAAATCGTATTGGTTTCTCTTCGGAATGCTATTGCTAATCATAGGATCTTTAGTAATCGTTCGAGGTACAGAAACTAACTTGGTAAAGCGTCTTAGAGCAAGCAAATACAGGTTAAGCAAGCCACTTTTTAAACTCGTCAGTGTTGTTTGTTTAGCATTTATAACTATTGGAAGTTTTATCTTTTACAATACCAATATTTTAAACACCTATTGGACTAACTCAGATGCGACTGACTTTAGAGTTGCATATGAAAAAGAGCTTAAGCAATTTGAATATATACCACAACCTAAGTTAATAGATGTGAACTTACAATTAGAACTGTATCCTGAAACTAGAGATTATAAAGTTGAAGGCTATTACATATTGAAAAACACCAATTCGGAAGACATCAAATCCATTCACATTCAAAAACTTATTGAAGAGAATGCCATGATTGATAGCATAGCTTTTGAAGGTGGAGCAATGTTAGATAATCAATATAAAAAGTTTGATTATTACATTTTCAATCTAAATACAGCTTTAAAGTCTGGGGATTCTGTAAAAATGTATTTCAAGCAAAGCTTTACCACTAAAGGTTTTGAATTGGGAAACTCTAATGTGAATATTAATAATAATGGAACATTTTTCAATAATTCAGATTTACCAACCATAGGATACAATCGTAAATATGAACTTAACAATACTAGTGATCGTGAAGACTATAATTTACCTATTCGATTTAATAAAGCAGACAGAGAAGATGCAAATGAGCTTATAAATGCGAGGTCTGGTAGTGATTCAGATGGTATTCATTTTGAAATGATTATTGGCACATCTAAAGATCAAACAGCTTTAGTCCCTGGGAATTTATTGAGACAGTGGACAGAAAATAAACGTAACTATTTTCATTATAAAATGGAGATTCCAATGATTAATTTTTACTCCATAGTATCTGCTAACTATGAAATAAAGAAGGATAAATGGACTTCAAATAAGGATTCAATAAAAAAATTTGTAGATCTTGAAATTTACTACCATAAAGGGCACGATTATAATATTGATAGAATGATAACCTCTATGAAAGCTTCTCTAAACTATTACAGTAAAAATTTTAACCCATATCAATACGAGCAATTGCGTATTATGGAGTTTCCACGTTATGCAGAATTTGCACAATCATTTCCTGGTACCATTCCATTTTCAGAAGCTATCGGTTTTGTTTTGGATATAGATGATGAAAAAGATGTAGATATGGCATTTTACGTAACAGCTCATGAAATTGCGCATCAATGGTTTGGTATGCAAGTAGAAGCAGCAAATGTTAAGGGACGACTGATGATATTAGAAACCTTGTCGCAATACGCAGCGATTATGGTATTAAAGCAAAAGTATTCCGAAGAAAAAGTATTACAGTTTTTAGAAACCCAAAAAGAGGTTTATACAAAAGGAAAAGATAGAGAAGCAGGAAAAGAACCATCCCTTGCCTTGGTGGAGAATCAAGACTATGTGTATTATGCAAAAGGAGCTATCAATATGTATGAGTTTCAAAAAGCAATAGGAGAGGAGCGAGTAAATAAAGCATTAAAGTGTTTTCTTGAAGATTGGAATACTATAGATGGTTCATTAAAGTTAAAAACGGACAGATACGCCACAACGCAAGACTTATTAGGCTATTTTAGAGAGGTAACACCAGATTCGCTTCAGTATCTGATAACAGATCTGTTTGAAAAGGTGAAGCCTCTATTAGAAGAGTAACTTTGTGAATTAAAAAGCTATATCCAGTTTACCCTTAATAAATAACAAATAGAAAATACTTTTGATTATTTGATTGAGATAAACTAATAGGTGTAAAGCGACAATAAATATTAATTCCTGAGTTATTATCTTTAGCCAGACATAAAATTTAAGCTTAAGTTAAAAAGACTACTAGAACTATATATAATTTTTTAAGCATTGGATACATTTAAAACAATACAACCTAAGTGTAAAGATTTATCAAAGAGGATTGCTTATTATTATTTTCATGAATCAAAAAATGAGAATTTTAGTAAAGATATTATATATCACCCTCATTATTTGGTGGCTCTAAATGTTTACAAAAATGTTAGAGTTGTATTGAATGAAAAAGGAAGGACGTATATACCTGTTAAATCTAATCAAGCAGAAGTCCTTTTAACAATAAATAATAAAACTAGTAAAGTAGTGCGTTTAAGAGGAAGTTTTAATAAAATTGGTATTGTCTTCTACCCCCTTGGAATCAATCATTTCATTAATCGTCCATTGAGTGAAGTTGTTACTGATAACCGAGTTTCTCGTTTTGACTATTTTGGCAAAGATTTCATAACTATTTCTGATTTAGCGTTTAGGGAATCAAATTTGAAAAATAAACGAGAAATATTAGACTCTTTTTTTAAATCACACTTTAAAAAAATAGAAGAAGAGCGTATTGTTAAGGCTGTGAATATTATTTTTAATGCTACAGAAATCCCCAAAGTTAAAGAACTTGCCAGTAACCTTTCTATTAGCAGAAAAACGTTGTTAAGATTATTTAGAAAGCATTTATGTTTTTCTGTTGAAGAATTTAAATCTGTTGTAAAATTTAGGAGAGCGCTTACGCTGTACGAAGCAGCTGTTAAAAAACCAAGTTTAACTCAAGTTGCGATTGAAAATCAATATTATGATCAACCGGAGTTTATTAATCATTTCAAATCTCTTACAGGCTTTAATCCAAAAAAGTTTTTCTCTTCAACAAAACAAATTCATACTAATGGCCCTCATTGGACATTTTAGTCTAGCCTGAGTTGTCCCAATTAACCAATTTTTTCTACATATTATTCTCTTTATTTGATGCTATAATTTATTATAGCTAATATTTTCATTTATACCTATTAAATTTATTATGACACTAAAACACATACTTTTAATTTTTTGCACATTATTAATTGTTACTATTTCTCATGGTCAAAAAAAGGAATTACCAATTTTTATTACTGATAGTTTGGATAACTATATTAAAAGAGGCTTAAAAGCATGGAACATTCCTGGATTAGCGATTGCAATAGTTCAAAATGATGAAGTGCTATTTATGAAAGGCTATGGTATTTCTTCTATTAGTAGCTCACAAAAAGTTAACAAAAATACGCTGTTTCAAATTGGTTCAATCACCAAATCGTTCACAGCAACCACAGCAACTATTTTACATACTGAAAAAAAACTATCATTAAAAGATAATATCAAAAAATGGCTTCCCTATTTTAAGCTAAAGAATCCATTTATATCTAATGAAGTAAATGTATTAGACTTCTTGTCTCATAGAACGGGTTTTGAAAGTTATAAAGGAGATTTGATAACTTATTTTTCAGATTATAATAGAAAGGAAGTCGTTGAAAGCATGGCCTTGCTAGATATCAATAAAAGTTTTCGCGATAGTTATGGTTATTCTAATTCGGCATATACGGCAATTGGAGAAGTAATAGAAGCTGCTACCAATTCTAGTTGGGAAAACACTGTCCGAGAAAAAATTCTTGCACCTTTAGAAATGAATCGTACAAAAATGGTTTACGATTATGAAGAAGATTATACAAATATTGCTTTCCCTCATACAGTTATTAATAATGAAGTAAAAGAGTTAAATTATACAACAACCAAGAATATATCGCCTGCAGGCTCTATGCTTTCATCTGTTGAAGATTTAAGCCATTGGCTAATTGCTCAAATAAATGAAGGGAAATATAATAGCAAACAAGCAATTGCTAGACAGGCAATAAGAATTACAAGAAGGCCTTTTTCCATTCAGGGATTTAATCAATCAAATCATGCTAGAACCCATTTTTATCAATATGGATTAGGCTTTTTTGTACGTGATATTAATGGTATTTTAACATATCAACATAGTGGTGGATTAACAGGATTCTCAGCAAATCATATAATTATTCCAGAAGAAGAACTTGGAATTGTTATCCTTACTAATAATGACACAAATAACTTTTTTATCGATTTAACAAATGTAGTAGTTGATTCTTTTTTAGGCTTGCCGTTTGAAGATTACTCGTCAAATTCTTTAAAACTCTATCATGAAGAGTTAGCTAGAAAATCAGCAGAAATAGATTCACTAAATACTTTGGTGCGAAAAAATCGGAATAGATATAATGCAAAACAATTTCTAGGTACTTATAACAATGACGCTTATGGAAATGTTATGATTTTTCAAAAATCCGATGAGTTACATATAAGATTGGAAAATCAAAAAAATATAACTGGTATATTAGAATATATAGGAGAGGATAAGTTTTTATGCAAATTTTCACATTATGAGTTTGGTGAAGTAATAATTCCATTTACTATAGAAAACGAATCTGTTATTCGATTTGAACTTTTAATAGAAAGCATTGAAGGTAACGAGTACACTTTTACAAAACTTAAAAATTAATTCTTTTTATAAGGGTAATTCTTCAAGAACTAAGAAGAAATTGTGAAAGAGAGAAGATAATTAATACTTTATATAATGATGTCTTCGAGTGTTTTGAACCATTAAAAAAATATTATTTGTGATTTATATAAATAGGCAGCTTTTAATTTTTATAGCATTAATGCTTTTTAACTCTTGCTATAAAAATGATAAAAGCACTAAAATAGTTATAGCCTTAAGAACTGATAAGCAAGGAAATGTGATAGCAGGTTCTAAAGAGCAACTAATAACAAGTATTAGAAATGGCGTAGATATAAAAGTTGGTTGGGGTGGTAAAGGCCTTAATCACTCTATAGAGCATCTTGCCGTACCAATTTGGTTATCTATTCTGGATGAAACAGAAGTTGTAGCACATCTTGATCCACAAGTATTATCACACATTAACTGGGATAGTTTAGATGCCAATTATAGTGATACAAAAATGCTTAAAGAAGAATGGAGAGTTGTTATCACTTCTAAGGGGACTTTTGATGCAGTATGGTATGATAGGGAACTAGATACTGTTATTAAGCGTGTCCCTCAACGACATGTTATGACTTGGTTAGTAAAAGATGTAAAAAGTGAAAAGTCGAGTCCATTTTTTAATTAAATAAAATACAAATATGAAATTAAATGCATTTTTCATTTTAATTATTACATCAATTATAATTGGATGCAATGGTAATTATAAATTAGATACAGTAAACGAAAACAATAGTGGGGCTGGCAATTGACATACAGAAATGATAAGTCAGGAAATGCTACTTTTGGAAGCAAGTAAAAATTAATTGACGCTGTTAGAAAAGGATATCCCGTTAGAGTTGGTTGGGGAGGTGTTCGAGTTGAACATGTAGCGCAAGCCGACTTCCTAACCATTTTTCAAGGAGAAGTTTTTGCACAAGTCAACACAATCATTGGCCAAGAACCACGAATTGATGGTGATTCAATCAAAATTAGATTTAGAACGCAAAATCATTGGACTAAAATTACTGGCTCCAATGGATATACGACTTCTTTTATGTCCGATTATATACAATAAAGACAAAGCAATACATTTGTACTATAATGTTCTGCGTTATGTAACTTGAGCTTTGATTAAAAGCGAAAGTTGTTACTACTTTTCTTGAAAAAATTTACTCCAAAAGTTTCTTCTACAATGCTAATGAAACCGCTTGCGGTTCACGAGCACCTATTTATTAAAATAGTTCGTGCGAGTAAACACTCTTTTTATGAGACTAGCCTGTGCTGAGCGAAGTAGAAGCATAGGAGGGAAGCATAATGTGTGTGTAATGGAAACAAATCACACTCATCAACTTATATCGACGCTTATGTATTTTATCTTTTCAAACCTATTTATATTTAGTTATTTTGTACGCGAATATGATACAAAAAGGAAATATAGAATTGAAAAACACAAATTCTCAATATTGGAGATACCAAATATTAGGATGGAGCTTTGCTTCTTTATATTGGGCATACATTGCCTATTTCATACAAGATTATTCAATGTTTCATACCACTATTAATTTCATTTTAGATGTTTGCATTGGTGTTTTTTTAACACATTTATATAAATTAACAGTAAGTAAAGTAGCTTATATACCTTTTAAGAAGTTTGCTTTCATTCAGGTAGGAGTATCAATCATAATTTTGGCTATTTTATTTATGCTTCTTAACAATGTAAAATGGTATATATATTGGGTGATTATTCAACAAAGAGATTTTGGTTTTATAAACTCATTATTTTTTTGGAACCCTCCATTAATAACAGGCTTACGATTAATGTCAATATGGGTGTTAGCTTATCACTTATATCATTATTATAAACAACAAATAATAATAACAAAGCGTAGTGCAAAATTATCTGTTCTAGCCAAACAAGAACAATTAAATCATTTGTCAAAACAATTAAAACCTCATTTCTTATTTAATTCTTTGAATAGTGTTAAATCTCTAATTTCAGAAAACCCTTCTAAAGCTAGACGATCAATTGATTTATTGTCTGATTTATTACGTTCATCCATCTATACTAAAGACAGTTTAATAACGATAGAAAATGAACTACAATTAGTGTACGATTACATAGAACTGGAAAAACTTCGTTTTGAAGAACGGTTACAATTAAAAATGATAATAGATAAAATGGTATTAAACTATAAAATCCCATCTTTATCCATCCAAACTTTAGTTGAAAACGCAGTAAAATATGGAATTCAAAGCTCAGTAAAAGGAGGAACAATCGAAATCAATATGTCGAAACAGTCAGGTAGTATATTAATACAAGTTAAAAACCCTGGTCAATTAATTGTTAACAAAAACACTGATGAGCGTTTAGGGCTGAATAACTTAACAAAAAGGCTTCAATTACATTATAAAGAAAAGGCAAAGTTCACTTTAGTTGAAACTTCTGATTCAATAGTAGTTGCAACTATTATAATACCCATAAATGAGTAAGTATTATGGAAAAATATAAAGTAATAATTATTGATGATGAACGGTTGGCTCGTGAAGAGGTAAAGCGATATTTACAACCGTTACCAGAATTTGAAATTGTAGGTGAAGCAAATAATGCGGATAGCGGAAAAGAGCTTATAGAAACAAAAAAACCACATCTTATTTTTCTAGATATCCAAATGCCAAAAAAAACAGGCTTTGATTTATTAGATGAATTAACTACAGTTCCTGAAATTATATTTACCACTGCGTATAGTGAATATGCAACAAAAGCATTTGATGTAAATGCATTAGATTATTTAGTAAAGCCAATTAGAGAAGAGCGATTTATAAAAAGTATAGAAAAAGTTAAGGAGGAATTTTCTAAAATAAGACAAGAAAGAAAAACCTTTTCTATACAGCATAAAATATTTATTAAAGATGGAGCAAAATGTTATTTCATTCCTTTAGGTGATATTAAATATATTGATTCATTGGAAAATTATGCTAGGTTTCATTTTAATGGAAATAAAGCAATGTTAAAACAATCACTAAATACAATTGAAAAGAAGTTAGATGCAACTGTGTTTTTTAGAGTTAATAGAAGTCAAATTATCAACACACAATATATAAAAGACGTATATCCACATTTAAAAAATAGACTGAAAATAGTTTTTACTACTGGTGAAACATTTGATGTTTCAAGTCGACAATCAGTACGTTTTAAAAACTGGAATAGTTTATAGAGCGCAAATAATACAAACAATATAATAATTTTAATAATAGCTGTTTTCAAAACAACTATATGGCATACCTATGCCCAAACATAATCAAGAAAAAATGAAAAAAACATTGAATAATTTCAGAATAATATTTCTATTAGTCTTTATAGGTATCTCTTCTTGTAGTACCAAAGACTCGCTGTCAAAAGTCAAAATAATCAACGAACAAGGTGAGCAATATTTAGTACAAGATAGCCTGTTAATAGAAACCCCAGATGGAGCACAAATAGCGGCAATTGTTGTAAGAAACACAAAAATTACAAAGCCAAACACAAGCATATTGGTACATACAATTTATGCACGTCCTAAAGAAGATTTAGAAAAAGCTAAAACTGCCGCAAAAAAAGGATATATCGGAATTGTAAGCTACTCCAGAGGAAAAGCTTGGAGTCCAGATAAAATGGTACATCGAGAGTTTGAACCTAATGATACATATGCTGTTATTGATTGGATTAGTAAGCAGCCTTGGAGTAATGGTAAGGTTGGAATGTATGGTGGTAGTTACAACGGATTTACACAATGGGCAGCTACAAAAAAAATGCATCCAGCTTTAAAAACCATAGTACCATCAGTTTCTTCTGCGCCAGGAATTGCAGAACCAATGGAAAATGGTGTGTATATGAATTTTCAATATTCTTGGTTTCATTATGTGATGAATAACAAGTATTTAGACACCACATTATACAACCAATATCAAAGATGGGGGAAATTGAACAATACTTGGTATGAGAAAGGAACGTCTTATCGTTCCCTTGATAGTTTAGATGGATTACCAAATCCTGAATTTCAAAATAAACTAAACCATCCAACCTATGATGCTTATTGGCAAAAAATGATTCCTTATAAAGAAGAATTTTCTAAAATAAATATTCCAATATTAAGTACAACAGGTTACTATGATGGTGGACAAATAGGAGCAATGTATTACCTAAAACAACACTATAAATACAATAAAAATGTAGAGCATTATTTAGTGATTGGACCTTATGGGCATTTTGGGGCTCAAAAAGTACCTGAACATAATTTTAATGGTTATGAAATAGATAAAGTAGCACAAATAAGTATTACTGATTTAATTTGGGATTGGTTCGATTATATTTTCAAGGGAGCTAAAAAACCTGAGATACTGAAAGATAAAATAAACTTCCAAGTTATGGGAGCAAATCAATGGAAACACGTTGCCTCTTTGAAGGAAGTAGCCAATGATACACTAACATTTTATTTAAGTGACAAATTATCAAATATTAAAACTACAAAAGTATTTACACCTGGAAATAATGGATATGATTTCCACTATACTTTAGCTTCAGAAAAACCCAAAGAAAAAGGTTTTATTTCTCAAAGTGTTGATTTTAAAGATAGAACATTGGAGGGGCAAAATAACTACTATGCACCTTCTATAGTAAATGATTCACTCTCTATAGGAAATGGTTTCTCATTTGTAACTGATATTTTTACAAAAGATTTTGAGTTAAACGGTTCATATCTTGGAGAATTAAGCATTTCAATTAATAAAAAAGATATGGATTGTTCCATTGTGCTATATGAAGAAACTCCAGAAGGAAAATATTTTAAACTAACACTTCAATATATTGGTCGTTCAAGTCTTGCTAGAAATCGGGAAAATAGAGAATTATTAACTCCAAATAAAATTACTAAAATCCCTTTTAATAATGTAAGAATGACTAGTAAGAAAATTAAAAAGGGAAGCAGGTTAATATTAGTGTTAAATATAAATAAGCATCCTTTTGAACAATTGAATTATGGAACAGGAAAGGATGTGAGTGATGAAACTATCAAAGATGCTAAAATACCTTTAGAAGTTAAATGGTACAATAATAGCTATATCAAAATACCTACTTCCTCTAACTAAATTTTGATTTAATACTAAACTCCTTTTTAAAGTCGACCTCATAAAACTTTGGCTAAAACAATAGGTGAGTGGAGCGACCATATTTTAGGCTATACAAATGCAATTATCCTGTGGATGATTGCATTTGAATACAACACTTTACTAAAATCACGTTTCAAATCGTATTTAGCTAAAAATGTACACTGTACATTTTCTTAACGCCAAATAGTCTAAAATATAGCGAATGAGCCGTTAATTGTTTCCAAAAGTTTATGCAGCCTTGAATTTTTGTTTTAGGTATTTAGTTTTCGCTAAATAGTGTTTCAAGACACTATTTTAAAGAATTGATTGAGTATCAATTTTTAAAATACATAATAATGAAACATTAAAATCAAGGATTAATAGAAGTACTAAAAAAAACAAGTTCATAGAATTTTATTTTTTTTAAAATTTATGCTCTAGTGGCAATCCACGAGAAATGCGCAGCATTCACGAACACGTCCAAAACAATATTAAAGACGTGAGTAATTGCTTAAAAATTTTGGCGTTGGCAAGCGTTGGATAATTGTGTGTAAAATAAATTGCCAGAGCAATTTGATTTTATAAAACAATCGAGCGCTTTGTAGCGGCTATTTTACATAACGGCTAATTATAGATACATAATGTTTTAAAAACTCTGCGAAGCAAACCGCTTATTAGTTTAATGACCCAAGTTCCAATTATTCTTATGAAAACGAATGCTTCTGGGATATTTTACATAATACTACATTATAGCTATCAAATGGATAAACCACTCTTATCAACTAAACAATACATTTGTACTATAATGTTCTGCGTTATGTAACTTGAGCTTTGGTTAAAAGCGAAAGTTGTTACATCATTTTCTTTATTTTTTTCTTGATAAATGTTTCTCTACGATGTTAATGGAACACTCTTTTTACGAAGCGACGTAGGAGAGGAGTGGAATGTGTGTGAAATGACATTAAGGACTAAATATATTAATTAAAATACTGATGGAATTCTAACAAAAATGACAAGAATTCTTTTGAAAAAATGCCGTATCCGATTATTTTCAAATCATCGTAATTAAAAGTATATTTGAAATGTGAACATGCATAAATATGGAGGAGTTAAAAAAACCTAAAATTATTGAACTTGATAAAGATACAAAGACTGCTGATGGAAAAACAGGAGGCCTTTATCCTTATGACCCAGCTTACGAAAATATTGAAATAGGAGAAGACCCTTTTTCAATTTTCGAATATTTAAGACAACTTGAGAAAGGTAAAATTACTATTCAACCCGATTTTCAAAGAAATCAAGTTTGGAATTTAACTCAAAAAAGTAAATTTATAGAATCTATTATTTTAAATTTTCCATTACCACCTATATATCTAAATGAAACAAAAGAGTCGACTTATATTGTAATTGATGGATTACAAAGGTCTACTGCATTACGTCAATTTTATAATGGTGAATTTGCATTAAAAGGAATTGAAGCAATTCCTAAATACAATGGATATAAATTTAAAGACTTACCAGAATCATTACAATATAAATTTGAAGATAAAAAACTAACAGTTTTTATTTTAAAACCATCAACTCCAATGGTTGTAATTTATGACCTGTTTAATCGTATTAATACTGGTGGGACACAATTAAATAGGCAAGAGGTAAGAAACTGTATTTATATTGGTAAAGCTACTAAATTATTAAAAAGACTTTCTGAAGAAGAATATTATAAAAAGGCTATTTGGTGGGGAGTAAGTGATAAAAGAATGAAAGACAGAGAAGTTGCTTTAAGATATATTGCATTCAGATGGTTCGATTATGAAAATGAGTATACAGGAGACATGAGTGAATTTGTTGAAAATGCAATGAAAAGAATAAATCACATGCAGGATATACAAATTAATGAAATTGAAAATGATTTTGAAAGGGTTATGAAATGGTCATTTGATATTTGGGATAATAAAAATTTCAGAATACCTACAGAATATACACGAGGAACTATCAATACAGCAATTTTGGAGTCAGTTTGTAATTATTTATCTACTCAAAATGATGACTTTCTCAAAAGAAATAAGAAACGAATTAAGAATAATTATTCACTGTTAATAAAAGATTATGAATATTTTCAAGCAGTCACAAAATCAACAGGAAATAAAGCTAAAGTAATAGATAGATTTAGAATTGCTCACAATATCTTAAGCCAAAACACACAATGATTACTGCTCTTGAATTAAGAAACTTTAAATGCTTTAAAGAACCAACAAAATTTAACTTTAGTAAATTAAATTTATTAACTGGAATTAATGGAAGGGGGAAATCCTCTGTGCTTCAAGCTTTATTAGTTTTATCACAATCTACACGTGAAGATTTTAAATTTGATGAATTAATAATTAATGGCTCTCTGGTTAGTTTAGGAAATTTTGATGATATAAAAAATAGAGATACACCAAAAGGAGAAAGTGTTTATTTCAAAATATTTTATGATACCCCTTTTTTAGAAAACATACAATTGGCATTTAATGAAAATTTAGATAAACCATTAATTGGCAACTTGGGTAAAGTTGAAATTGGACCAACTGCTCAAACACAAAAAAATGATTCAGTCGACTACACGAGTGAGTTAAATCTTTTTTCAAATAAAATAAAGAAAATCCATTATGTAAGTGCTGATAGGTTAGGACCAGTTAAATATGTTGAAAAAAGTAACCTTCCAGATTTTCCACATGTTGGTCCTAGAGGAGAACATTGTATTAATATTCTTGCTAATTCTATTCAGTTTGGACCTGTAAGGCCAAATTTATATTTAGGTAAAGACGCAGCATCACTGATACAACAAACTGCTGAATGGATAAATTATATTCTTGAAGGAGCTAAAATTAATATTAAAGGAAAAGAGAAAGATAGTAGTGTTTTATACATGCTTTTAAATAATAAAAGTGATAGTCATGAATATAAACCAATAAATGTTGGCTTTGGATATAGTTACATTTTACCACTAATTGTGACGGGTTTAATTGCAAAACCTAATGATATTATTATTGTTGAAAACCCTGAAGCTCACTTACATCCAAGAGCACAATCCAAGATAGCAGAATTTTTCGCAAGAGTGGCTTCTTCAGGTGTTCAAATTTTTATTGAATCTCATAGTGAACATATTTTGAATGGCTTAAGAGTTAATGCACTTAATAAGGAGGTTGAAATTAATAACACCGATTTAAAAGTGCATTATTTTAGTGAAGATTTTAATTCAGTAGAACTTGAGATTAATGAAAAAGGGAAAATTGCTAATTGGCCGAATGGCTTTTTCGACCAACAAGAGATTGATTTAGCAGATATTTTTAAATTCTCAAGATGATTTTCTATGGTTGCAGAATTTTACATTATAGCTGAATCATTTGAGCATAATTCCAATTTTACCAAAGAGGAAATTGAAAACAAAGTAAAATCTTTAGCTCAAGATTTTGTATATATTAAAAGATATAGGGATACTAATCAATTATTTGTGCACCCAGATATATACAATGTTAATTTTATAGAAGATATCCCTCTTTTAGATTTAATGTTCAATGAAGAAATAGCGAATAAAAATCTTGATAGAGATGTTCGTTTAGCTATTAAAAAAATAATCATTGAATCAAAAGAAACTACTTGTACTTCTGAAGAAGTTATAGAAGTTTTACTTCCTGAACATGATGAAAATAAATGTCATGGGTTAATTGGTTTTAATACAGTTGATAGTGTCGAACCAGAATATCAAGTTGTTTATAATTTAAATGGCTGGTTTCAATTTAGAAGACATTATTTAGGTTTATACCCAAAGGATGAAAATTTTTTCTTGGATGAATGTGAGAAGTATTTTCCAAATGTAGTGTTTCATGAGAATAACAGAAATACAATTGGAGCTATTTTAGATAATTTTCCAAAGAAGATAGTTTATCACTTAACAGCATTAAATGATAAATTTAGAGAATCTGAAGATGGGATTCGTCACAGAACTCAAGTTCTTGATCATTTTAGTGGGAATTGTAATCTTGATGAAACAGCAACTTTAGAAGGTCATGCTGAAAGAAAACCTTACTTTACATATGATTTTAGAAATGATGAGAAAATAATGCAACCCGTGTGTTGCGAACCTCATATGAAGCTATCTTCAAGTGATGTAAATGGAGATAACACATATTATCAACATCGCATTTATTTTCACGAAGGATTTGAAAATATAAGTAATCATAAAATTCTTGTTGGCCATATTGGTGAACATATAAAATTCGAATAAAATATGCCAACACTCAATTGGATAGGAAAAGACAAAGTTACAAGCCATCACCAAGATGTGCCTTACAGAGTTTTGGAACACAAATACGGTTTTACCGCTAAAAAAGGAGAACAAACTGAACCAACTCAAAGCGGAAATAAAATAATACACGGAGACAACCTTGAAGCACTTAAAAGTTTATTACCTGAATACGAAGGAAGAGTAAATGCTATTTACATTGACCCACCATATAATACTGGAAATGAAGGCTGGCAATATAATGACAATGTTAATCATCCAAAAATTAAAAAATGGTTGGGTGAAACAGTTGGTCAAGAAGGAGACGATTTAACAAGACACGACAAATGGTTGTGTATGATGTATCCAAGATTAATGCTTCTGAATAAGCTATTATCAACAGAAGGAATAATTTTTATTTCAATCGATGATAATGAACAAGCAAATTTAAAAATCATCATGGATGAAATTTTTGGACGAAAAAGTTTCATCACAACTTTACACGTAGAAATGAGTTCTGTTCAAGGCCAGAAAGTAAAGTTTGCCAAACAAGGAAACATTGTAAAAAATGGCGAATATATTTTAGTGTATAGGAAAAATGGAAACAAAGCAATTGCAAAAAATATTCTTTATAATAAGCAAGATTATGATACTCATTACAGTCTCTTTTTAGAACAAATAAATGATGATACATTCAAAGAAATTACATTATCAAAACATATAATTGAAAATGAAAAGGATGTTTTACAACATCTCCTAAACTTAAAGCTTGCGAATGAGAAAAAAGGAAAATACACTCTATCAAATAAAAATATTGCAAAAGCCTATTCAGTATCCGAAGAATTTAGAGAATTTGTACATAAGAATGCTGAATTTATAGTAGCTGACGATAAAGTAAGTAGTTTATCTGGTCTTGAAAATTTAGAACTTGAACAAGGAATCGTAAAAAAAATACATAAAAGCTCAAGGTCATATTTGTTAACAAAAAACTCTAACGATAATATTCGCCAAAGATTAATTTTAGGTGAAAAAGTGAATAATGCCAATGATTTCAACACCACATATGGTTTAACTACAATTAGAGGTGATTGGTGGTCTGGATATTATAAGGATATGGGCAACGTGGCTAAAGAAGCGAATACAAAATTTGATAATGCAAAAAAACCTAAACGATTAATTCGAGACTTGCTTTATATGTCAACAAGCAGTAATGATATCATTTTAGATTCATTTGCTGGTTCTGGTACAACTGCACATTCAGTTATTGATTTAAATATTGAGGATAATGGTAAAAGACAATATATTCTAATTGAATTAGAGGAATATGCGAATAAAATTACGGCAGAAAGAGTTAAAAGAGTAATTGATGGTTATAACAAGAGTGAACAAATAACAGGAAATGATAATGGAAAATTTGATTTTTACGAATTAGGATTACCGCTTTTTGATGATAGTCAAAACTTGAACGAACAGGTTGAAGTAGAAAAAATACGAGAATACATTTGGTTTTCAGAAACCAGAACACCTTTTGTAGAGCAAAAAGAAGCTAATTACTTTTTAGGCAAAAAGGAAGAATCGATTTACTATTTCATTTACGAAAAAGACCAATTAACAACATTAGATTTTGATGCTTTAGAACTCATAAAATTCAAAGGAGAGCAATATGTTATATATGCAGACAATTGCTTATTACCTAAAGAATTTATGGCAAAAAACAACATTATTTTCAAAAAAATACCGAGAGACATTACAAGATTTTAAATTATGGAACTAAAGAGCTATCAACAAAAAGTAATAGAAAATCTTGAAGAGTATTTAGAATATGTTCAAGAACATAAAAATGTCGCTACTGCATTTAATCAGTATTGGGAAGATAAAATTGGACCATACAATCCTTTGGATAATACAGGTATGCAACCATACAAAAACAACATTCCTAAATCAGCTCACGTTTGTATAAAAGTACCAACCGCTGGAGGAAAAACCTTTATTGCTGTCAATGCTTTACATTCAATTTTTTCAGCTTACGACACTAGCAAAACTAAAGCAGTCATTTGGTTAGTGCCTTGGAGTAATTTATTACAACAAACTGTAAATGCGTTATCTAATCCAGAGCATCCATATCGTCAAAAGCTAAATGCACTTTTTAATCACAAAGTCGAGATTTATGAAAAATCAGATTTAGAGCAAGGTTCAAATTTCAATCCAACAATTGTAAAAGAACAATTGAGCATTTTTGTTTTGAGTTTTGCGAGTTTAAGAGCAAAAAACAAAGAAGACAGAAAAGTATATCAAGAAAACGGACAATTAGCATCATTTGTACCTCAATATGCAAATAGAAAACACCTTTTGGAAGGTGTTGACGACACAGCTTTAATCAATGTAATTAGAAGTTTACATCCTGTTTTGGTAGTTGATGAAAGCCACAACGCAGAAAGTGATTTGAGTGTAGATATGTTAAAAAATTTGAATCCATCTTTTATTTTAGATTTAACAGCAACACCAAAAGACAATAGCAACATTGTAAGTCTTGTTCCAGCAATAGAATTAAAAAAGGAACATATGGTTAAACTTCCTGTTATTGTTTACAATAATCATGATAAAACAGAAGTCATAAACAATGCTTTGCATTTACAACGGAAACTGGAAATTCTTGCAAAGAAAGAAGAAGCTGATGGTGGAAAATATATTAGACCAATTGTTCTGTTTCAAGCTCAACCAAAAACTAAAGATGACAACACAACTTTTGAAAAATTAAAAGAACAATTATTAGGATTAGGTATTCCAGAAAATCAAATCAAAATAAAAACTGCTAACATTGACGAGCTTAAAGGAATTCCAGATTTACAGAGTAAAGAATGTGAAGTTAGATATATAATTACGATCAACGCTTTAAAAGAAGGTTGGGATTGTCCTTTTGCATACATTTTAGCTTCCTTGGCTGACAAATCAAGTGCAGTAGATGTTGAACAAATTTTGGGTAGAGTTTTACGTCAACCTTATGTTCAAAAACACAAAGCATTTCAATTAAACCTTTCTTACGTTTTAACTGCTTCTGCAAAATTCAACGAAACTTTACAAAGCATTGTTGAAGGTTTAAAAGCATCTGGTTTTAGTGGTAATGAACACAGAGTTGCAGATAAAATGACCGAAGAGGAAAAAGAAGAACAAGTTGTAAATCCTGTTGAATCTTTCCTATTTCCAGAACAGCATGTAGAAGAAAAAGAAGAAACGATTGACAAAGGAAGAATTTCTTTTGACCTAAATGCCAGTGAGGAAGAAATAAAAAACAATCCTTTCAATCAAGAAATTGAATCAATTTCTAAAGAAGAAAATGATGAATTAGAACAACAAATTAGGGAACAGGAAAAACAACCTGTTGACGAAAATATTTTTCGAGAAATGGGAGATAAAGTAAAACGCTATCGAGTAAAAGAAGCGAACAAAAAATTTATTGAACAGATAAATTTTCCTCAATTCTTTTTAAAAGTTACAGCAAGTGACATTTTTGGCACAGATGAAGAATTACTAAACAGAGAATCGTTATTAAAAGATTTTAAACTTTCTGATGAAGATATTAAAATCGACTTTGACCAAATTTCATCTGATTTATACAAAGTAGATTTAACAGAAACTGTCAAAGGCAATTATACACCAGATTGGGTGAAGATTGAGGAAAGTCAAATAAAAGACCCAATTGCAGAATATATTTTGGCAAAACCAAAAGATGCTCAAATAAGTGATATTACGCATCAAATAATGCAAATTATTGGGAATATGTACCCAATTCCAGACCAAGAAATAAAAGTATATGTTGGAAGAATCCTAAAAGGAATGAACGCAGAACAAATGCGTGATATTTTGGTTAGAAAATGGAGTTATACAGACAAAATTAAAGCTAAAATCAGACAACTTGCTGACAGTTATGCAGAAACTCGATTTATGGATTTAATTAAATCGAAACGCATAACAGCTAAAGAAAACTGGAAATTAGGAAAGGAAATAGTTCCTGGAAAAGTTGGTTCTTCAATCGGAAACTCATTGTATGAAAAAGAAGGAACAATGAACAACTTTGAGGAGAAAGTTATAATGGAAATAGGAACTTCTTCAAACATTGTGTTTTGGCATAGAAATTTAGAAAGAGGAAAAGGATTTTACATCAACGGATTTAAAGCCAATCATTATCCTGACTTTATTTTGAGGACTAAATCTGGAAAAACAATTTTAATAGAAACGAAAGGAGACCATTTGGATGGTTCTGACAGCGAAGGAAAGTGCAGACTTGGAAACGAATGGGAAAAACAATCTGGACACGACTTTTCTTATTTTATGGTTTTTGACAAGAAAGAAGTTAAAGGAGCATTTACGTTGGACAAAGCAAAGGAATTGATTAGTGGAATGTAAAGATTATTAGACTATACTTTAGCAATTCGGTTTTGTGCTCGACCTCATAGAATTTTGGCTAAAACAATAGGAGAGAGGAGCGTAATATTTTAGGGAGTTAGTTACTGTTATTATTGGTTTTTTAACTCTTTAAAGCGTTTTCTACAGAAATCTTGGTTAGTTACAATGTTTCCTAAAATATAGCGTAACGAACCGTAATTGTTTCCAAAATTATATGCAGTCATGATTTTTTGTTTCTTTTTTTATCCAAGAAAAAAAGATATTATCAAAACTTAAGTAGTTCAAATCTTCAATTTCTATTTTACATAATATTAATAGTTCCAATTAAAAATGTTCAAATAATAACGAGAATAGAATAAGTGCTTGAAATTTTATTTTTCTTAAAATTTAAGCTCTTATGGCAAGCTTACGAGAATCGCGTAGAAAAAAATATGATGCACAATTATTCAAATACGCTAAAATTTCAATAACAGCAAAAAGGTTAGCTTTTATTTTGGCGTTGGCAAGCGTTGGATAATTGTGTGTAAAATAAATTGCCAGAGCAATTTGATTTTATAAAACAATCGAGCGCTTGGTAGCGGCTATTTTACATAACGGCAAATTATAGATACATTTTCTGCAAATATTAAATTTACGAGAATTTCTTATTTGAAAATTTCTATACAATAGTTCAGAATATTGAATTTATACGAGAGGCTCTATTTTACATAGTATCATTATAGCTACATAGAATACGCACGTTAATCGCCAGCGCGCCATCATTCTTATAATCTTGCTTCATCCACTCGATAAACCAATATTACAAAATGTACTATAATTTATATTATGTCAAATAATTATCTTGCTATCTACTCTTTAGTAGCAATGAGCATCCAAATTACTTTGTCCTTATCATTCTGCCAAAAACCAATATTACTCTTTTGAACAAGTTGATTAAAACCTGCATTAATCAATTCTTTTCTAACATATTTTATTGACATACTATGTGCATCAGTTTGAGATGCTCTTGATTGATCTCTTACTTTTAACTTTTGCTTTTCAATAATCACAATTCGTCCACCAGGTTTTAACGATAATTTGACATGTTCCAATATAGTCATATAATCTTTCATTTCATGATAAGTATCCATAATTACAACAACATCTAAGGATACATTAGGCAATTTTGGATTATCATAATCACCTAAAATCACAGACACATTATTTAACTCTCTAGTTTTTAAATGCTCTTCTAAAAGATCTAATCGGTCTTCTCTTACATCTACAGCATAAACTTTTCCGTTTGTCCCAACTTTATTTGCTAAGTGAATACTTAAATAACCCTCATGACAACCAATATCTGCAACATGGCTTCCTTCACTAATAGACGCTAACTCAAATATTTTTTCTATTGGCATCCAAGTATCTCTTTCTGCCCAATCATTTTGTGAGTATTGTGAATATCCAATCATTGGAAACAAACACAACACTAAATATTTCTTTATAAAATTCATCACTACAAGATATAAATTAAGAATGTACAGTTAACTTAAAATTCTCTTAAATTAGTATTATGTAGTTGTAAATGAATATAAGTTTAATGCAAATAAAAAAGGTCACTTTCATTAAATAAATATGACCTTTTCGTATTAACCTAGATAATTAAGTATTATAACCATTCACGGAAATAATCCATCATATCTTCTTTTAAATCATAATGCATTTTTATATAAGTACGCATATCTTCTTTTAATGTATGCTGCTCGTTTTGTAAGCGACCATCTATTGTTTCATTAAAATCTGCATTATTAATATTTGCCATTTTATTTCTAATTCTGTGCATTAGTTTTGATATAGCATTTTTTTCAATCATTATTTTGTTTTGAAAATTCTCTAGAGGAATAGTTGCTTGCTTTCCAAACTCTCTACTAGCTATTTCTTCTAGCTTTTCTTCAAACGTGTCCATTTCATTAAAATGAAAACGTAATTCTCTTTTCCAAGTTTCTAGATTAAACTTGAGGTCGCTTAAATATGATACTTTCGCTTGCATGTGTTTTGCTTATTATGTGTTAAACTTCTTCTTTTACTAATTCTTTTTGAATATTTGCTGGCACAGGTTGGTATGACGAAAATGTAGAACTAAATGTTGCTCTACCTTGTGTTAATGAGCGTAAATCGGTTGAATATCCAAACAATTCGGCTGCTGGAATTTGACATTTTAATATTTGATAATTATCTAAATTTTCAAATCCCTGAATTACAGATCGTCTTGATTGCAAGTCTGTCATAACGCTACCAGTCATTTCTTCTGGTACTTTTACAGTCAGTTCGTTTGTTGGTTCTAATAGCTTTGGATTAGCATTTAAAAACGCTTCCTTAAAAGCATGCGCTCCTGCTATTTTAAATGATATATCATTAGAATCTACCGAGTGCATTTTTCCATCATATACCATAACACGAATATCGCGTATAAATGATCCTGTTAGCGGTCCAGATTCCATAACTTCCAATACGCCTTTCATAATCGAAGGTAAATAACGTTGGTCTATAACACCTCCAACAATACAATTATAAAACACTAACTTCCCTCCCCAAGGCAAGCTAACCTCTTCTTTACCTCTTAGGTTAAACCCTTCTGGTTCAGGCATATTTTCATGCCATGGTTCAATCTTCATGTGCACTTGTGCAAACTGTCCTGATCCACCAGATTGTTTTTTATGTCTATAACTTGCTGTTGATGAGCGCTGTATGGTTTCTCTATATTGAATCTTTGGTTTCTTAAACTTCGCTTCTACTCCATATATATTCTCTAAAGTCCATTTAATAGTTGCTAAATGCAATTCTCCTTGACAACCCAATAATTGTTCTTTAGATTCTTTAGAATATATAATAACTACAGTTGGATCTTGACTATGTATACGCTTTAAAGCATCGCTTAACTTTTCATCATCATTTTTATTTACAGCCTCTACAGCCTTAGTAATACGAGATTCTGGATACTGGATATACTTTATACTAATTGATGTATTTCCGCTATGCAAAGTATCATTAGTTCTAGTATGTTTTAGCTTAAGAGTTGCTCCAATATCACCTACAGAAAGTTTAGAGACCGACTCCCTGTTCTTACCATCCATTATAAACAGTTGGTTAATAGTTTCTGTTTCATTTGTATGCGAATTTGTTAATTTATCATTCAAATTAACCTCGCCAGATTTTACTTTAAAAAAGCTTATTTGTCCTAAATTTGGTTGGTATAATGTTTTAAAAACAAATAAAACTGTTTCGTCATCTTTTTTAGCTTCAATTGTTTTTCCTTCTCTACTTTGTACTGGCTTTAAATCGGCTGCAGCTGGCGCCACATTATCAATAAAGCCCATTAAACGACCTGTTCCCATATCGTTAAGTGCTGACACACAGAATACTGGAAAAACTTCGTGATTAAGCATTCCAGCTTTAAGCCCTTGGCGCATCTCATCTTCGTTAAGAGTCCCTCTATCAACATATAATTCTAATAAATTCTCATCATTTTCAGCTGCTTTTTCAACTAACTCATTGTGTAGTTTATTGGCTTTATCCAGTTGATCTTCTGGAATATCAATTTTTTCTGGCTTCCCTCCTTCTGGTTTAAATTTATAACAACGCATTTTTAATACATCTATAATACATTGTGCGCCATCAATCTTAATTGGATATTGCATCATAACTGCATTATTACCAACTAAGCTTTTTATACTTTTAAAATTATCTTCAAAATTAGTATCTGTATGATCTATTTGATTTACTACAAATAAGGTTGGTCGATGGTATTTGTCTATGTAATTCCAAATAATTTCTGTACCTACTTCAACTCCTTGTCTACCATTAATTACAGTAACAACAGTGTCTGCTACCCGAATAGATGAAATGATTTCGCCAATAAAGTCATCCAATCCTGGAGTGTCAATAATATTTATTTTGTAATTCCTCCATTCTGTATGCAAAGGTGTTGCAAAAACTGAAGCACCACGCTGGTGCTCTATCTCATGGTAATCTGATATGGTATTTTTATCCTCAACTCTCCCTCTTCTATTAATAAGACCAGCCTCAAAAAGCATGGTCTCAGAAAGGGTTGTTTTTCCACTATTATGTGCGCCAACAAAAACTATATTTTTGATGTGCTTGTCATCAAATACTTTCATATGCTTTAATTTAATTACTCAATAAAACTAATCACATTTAGTAAATAAAAACATGATTTTTGTTAGTTAATAACTATAAAGTATCATAGTGTATTTTGAGACAAAAGAGGGCATTTAAGATACAAAAAACTTGACTTGTTTTCAACTCATTTCAACTTTTTGACAAAAAACTGTATTAAAAAAATCCAATTATAGATTATAACCGTAAATACTCTTAAACAATTTAATCCATAAAACTATCATTATGAAAAAACTCTCAATTCTATTATTAAGCGGATTGATTTTAACCTCTTGTGTGTCTAAAAAAAAGTATGTTGCATTAGAGACTGAAAACGGACAAATAAAAAGTGAACTAACTAAAACTAGAGTCGAAAAAGAAGATTTAGAAACTAAGTTTAGTGCTATTCAAGTTCGTGTAGATCAATACAACAAAAAAATTAATTCTTTGTCTGAATTAAATACAGAATTAAGCGTTGAGAATGATGCTAAACTTGAAACTATTGAGAATGTAGCTGTAATTTCTAACGATACTAAAAGAAAAATGCGTGAGACTTTAAAGCAAGTTGACCCTGAGCTTCTAAGTCAAGCAAATACATTAAAAGATTCTATGAATCTTGCTGTTTCACATAACTTAACTAAAACCCTTGATACATCTAGTCTTAATGAAGATGAAGATATTGCAATTAGTATTGATGAAACTGTAGTAATGATTTCTATTTCTGATAAGTTATTATTTAACACAGCAAGTTACCGAGTAAGTAATAAAGCTGATGCCATTTTGCAAAAACTAGCAGATGTTATAAACTCAGAACCTAGCATTGATGTTATGGTAGAAGGTCATACTGACGCTAGAAGCATAAATAATGCTAAAGTAACAGACAATTGGGACTTAAGTGTTTTACGTGCTACATCGGTTGTTAGAAAGCTGCAAAATCAATATAATGTTGCTCCAGAAAAGTTAATTGCATCTGGACGTAGTAGCTACCAACCATTGGTTGATAATGACTCTAAAGAAAACAGAGCAAAGAATAGAAGAACTCGTATTATGATTTTGCCAAACATTAATAAATTTTTCGCATTAATGTCAGATTCGACAGTCGAAGAATAATTCTATTGCCTCAAATTACATCAAAAAGCGCGCTTTAATAGGTAGCGCTTTTTGTTTGTTAAATACTTTGGTACGCAAAAGCGTTATAATATCTTTGCACGAAATAAAACTAACAAATGTTTTCACTTATATCTATTTTTAGAATTGTCGCTTTTTTAGAAGGCGTATCATATCTCTTATTACTTTTTATAGCCACTCCTATTAAATATTTTGGAGACGACCCACAATATGTTAAAATGCTTGGTATGCCTCATGGTATTCTTTTCATGTTATACATAATACTTACTTTTATGTTAAAACAAGAAAACACATGGTTTAAAGAAAATTTTAAGTTTGTTTTATTAGCATCTATTATTCCATTTGGAACTTTTATTTTAGAACGCAAGTATAATAAAGCAACACGTTAATGAGAGAATTACAGTGTTTTTTTTACGATTTATTTATAGCTTCTGGTATACCAGATTCAACAGCAAAGTATTTGAATATGATTTGTTTGCTTATCATTCTTGCTGTAATTATTTATATAACAGATTTTATTACACGAAAAATACTACGTAGAGCATTTAGCAAATTTGCACAAAAAACTAAAACAAATTTCGATAACCTCTTAATAAGCCATAGAGCACCACGAAATATTGCCCATTTAGTGCCTTTATTTTTAACTATTGAATTATTTCCAGTTGTTTTTTACGATTTCCCTGAATTTGAAAAGTATATCATAATTCTTTTAAAAGTTTACGCAATAGTCCTTACTGTTTGGATTATACGTAGTGTTTTAAAAACGTTTGAATCGTATTTTAAAACCTTACCAAGACTTAAAGACAAACCTATTGATAGCTATATACAAGTAGTTATGCTTTTTGTTTGGATTATTGCCATAGCTTCGTGTTTAGCTGTTGTAATAAACTTATCGTTCTTAAAATTCTTTACAACGCTTGGTGCTGCATCAGCTATTTTGTTATTAATTTTTAAGGATACCATTTTAGGTTTTGTGGCAAGTATTCAAGTTGCAATTAATGATACCGTAAGAATTGGAGATTGGATTACCATGGAAAAATATGGTGCTGATGGTGATGTTATAGAAATAAACTTGTCAACCATTCAAATTCAGAATTTTGACATGACCATTACTAATATCCCTACTTATGCATTAATATCTGATTCGTTTAAAAACTGGAGAGGTATGCAAGCTTCAGGCGGAAGACGTATAAAGCGTTCTATACTTTTAAAAGCAAAAAGCATTCACTATTTAACTGATGAAAAGATTGAAGAGCTAAAAGGTATTCAACTTATTACTGAATATTTAAACACAAGGCAAAGAGATATTGATAATTTTAACCGTCAGCATGAGATTAATAAGTCTGTGAT